>CAYPYJ010000014.1:0-71193 GCA_964414945.1 uncultured Occallatibacter sp. | reverse complement strand
AGCATTCGGCTCTTAACCGACAGGTTGTAGGTTCGATTCCTACCGCGTCCACCAATTAGATTCAAAGACTTACACCTCTTATCAACTCCCTAAAATCCTCCGAAATGCTCGACTGTGGGGACTTTTGTGGGTACGCTACATCGAAATGCTGCGTATTTATGGGTATTTCCGAGTAATTCCGCTCAAAATTGTTGGCATTGATTGCGATTTCGCTCGTCACCGGTACCCGCATTTTGTTGGCCCGTTTTCTTCCAGTCTGCTCCCCCTGTGGGGACTTTTGTGGGGACCCCATCGGCTCTCTCGTGGCCAAATTCCACCGCTGCTGGTCACCTGGCGACAATGGCTTATTGATCGCGGCGCTTCGCCTCCATGCGGATGTGGCTATACTGCCTGGACACCTGCCTGGAGACATGACCGGTGATGTTCATGATGATTTGATCGCCAGCGCCACTCTCGGGAAGATCGGTAATCAGTGTGTGCCGATTATCGCGCCAGCGGCCTTTCACCTTGGCATTCGTGCGCACATTGTCCATGCTGTCTTAAGCGTCGTCACTGGACACGTTGGATGCTCGGACTCGGTTTCCCGAAGGGGAAGTCCACACCGCGACCAAAGTCAATAGATTGCGAGTAGTGATTTCCATTGGTGAAGACCTCCTTTAGGAATTCGTGAAATGGGGGTTGTGCATGGGAAGTGCACTGTTTGTCTTGCGAGTGTCTAGCGGCGCTCAATGCTATGAGCGCCGCCAGGTAGATTAAAAGGTAATCTTTGCCGCGAGCTGAATTTGGCGCGCGGTGCGTTGAAAGGTTGAATCAGAACCCGCAGATGAAACGGTCCCGTACGTGGAACCGGCGGCGAGCCCCGGCACGAGCGTGGTGCTGCCAGCAGCAGGCGTGGGAGCAGTCGCGGACGGATTATTGAACTGCGGCGCATTGAAGAGATTGAAGAACTCGGCGCGCAGTTGCAGTGCCTTCGATTCGGTCATGTGCATATTTTTGAAGAGTGAAAAGTCCACAGTCTTCGTACCGGGCCCTTGAAGGATATTACGTCCGGAGTTTCCCCACTGTCCGTTTGCTAGCGTTCCGGTAAGTGGAATGCTGACAAATGCGGAGGTGTTGAACCATTGTGCACGCGTACGCTTGTTGCTGGGCAGCGAACCATTGCCATAGCCGGGAACAAGTTGTGCTCTGGGAGTCAGGCCGTCGCCCACTCCGTTCGACGAGGAGACTGAGAACGGCAAGCCATCGGAGTAATTTAGAATTGCGTTCACCTGCCATCCCTTTACAAAGCCTCCCAGCGTTCCTTTTGCCTTGAAGGGAAGTTCATATCCGCCGCTGGCTACGAAGCGATTCGGAATATTCAAATCTGAATTTCCGTAGTTGGCATGAATATCGTATGGATTCGTGACGCTGCCGGGGCTGCCTGTGCTTTCGTCGAGAGCGTGACTGTAGCTGTACGAGGCAAGGAAGTTCAGGCCATGCGCGCGGCGTTCAGCTGTGATCTGCAGCGCGTTGTAGTTGGAGATCTGCTGGGTTTCCAGAAGATTGATCTGAGCAAAATACGGATAGGGCCGGTTGACGGCCACGTTCGTGGTTCCCGGCGAACCGGCGTTGATGTCGCGCAGATCGTCCAGGTGAACGCCCTTGGTTCCGACATAAGCAACCTTGAGAACAGTAGAGAAGGGAACCTGTTGCTCGATGGTTGCGTGCCACTGTTCGCTGTAAGGTGTCTTTGCATTCGGATCTTGCGCAAAAATCGGCAAGTTGGCTGGCAAGTTGCTGGCCGACGTGACGGCCGTGTGAACAAACCCACTCGATGCATAATTGAATGGCGCGCCGTTAGTTGCTGCTCCATATGTGGCGGAGTTATTGAACGCCCAGTAGTCATCGGTTGGAACGTTGGCCGAAAGGCCGGTCGAATTGGTGACGTTCGGCGCCGAGTAGTAAAGACCAAAGCCTGCGTGAAAGACTGTTTTTCCGGTGATCTTATAGGCAAATCCGATGCGTGGCGCAAAGTTCAGCTTGTTATTGTTGGCACCGCTTCTCGGGATTCCGTTTTCTCCGACATGCTGGAGCGCGGTTTTCGAGATAGATGGAATAAAGTTGTATTCCTTGTCGTTGACCTCGGTCCACGGCCAGCCGAGAAAATTTTCGTAGCGGACGCCTGCGTTGATTGTCAGCCTGTTGTTGAACTTGTAGTTGTCCTGCACATAGAAAGACAGATCACTCTGCCGCAATCCGACCGTACCTCGCGGATAGGCGTATGTTCCACTCTTAGGAGCACCAAAGAGCAGATCGGTCCAGGCTAGTCCTGTGTACGATGTGCCATACGATTCAGAGCCGTGTTCAGCATTGGTCTGGAACATATCGTACTGCAAACGAACAAACTCAAAGCCTATGTCGAGCGAATGCTTGCCGCGCACCCAATTCACATTATCGTCGGTCTGATAGTTGTTGGTTCCGATCTGCGTGGGACTGTTGCCCGCGTCGCCAATCGAAGTGCCGCCCGTAAAACTCAGTACCGGCAGACCATCGGATCTGGAATCGCCGCCAATCAAGACGCCGGAAATGCCGAGTTGCGTGGGAAGATTCAATCCCGCATCCCAGTTCTGAGCATTGACGAACAAGCGGGACCATCCAAAGCGCGCTGTGTTGACAATGCTCGTCGACAAGATGTGCGTCTCACCCAAAACGGCCTGATAAGCCGGATTCTGCGCCGGTCCGCAAATCACAGCTCCCACTAGGGGAACAGGGAGAATACCGGGTTGGTTGATACTGTCGTGAGCCTGGCTGTAGCGAAGAAAACCGCTGTCCTTCTCCGTGAACTTATGATTGATCTTTACGTCGAAGGCGTCTTCAATGAGTGTCTTTACCGGGACAAATAAAAAGTTGTTCGCGGTCGTCTGTCCTGCCCTGTTAGGCGAAGCGTACTTCTGATAGAAATTCAAGATATTCGCGCCGGTGGCATTCACGTCGCTTACAGGAATGATCTTATTTGTGTATACAGCATTAGTCACCGGATTTTTGATGGTCTGCGTATAGGCAGAAAAGTCGTATCCGGCTGTAGTCAACTTAAAATCCGGAACGGTATTCACATACGTGAATCCCTGAGCAAGACGCTGACCTGAATAATCCGCAAAGAAGAAGGTTTTTGGATTGGCCTGCTTGTAGAAGAGCGGGCCGCCAAATGTTCCGCCAAACTCGTTCTGACGCAATGCTGGCTTGATGCTAGTGGCGTAATAGTTTCTAGCATTCAATGCGGAGTTGCGGAAAAACTCGAAGACTTCGCCATGGTAATGGTCCGTGCCCGATTTGAAGATCAAGTTGATGGTGCCGCCATTTCCGCGACCATAACGCGCATCCGCGTCGGTAATCTCTTCCGAAAACTCCTGAATGGCATCGATGGGCGGGAAGATGACAACAGCCAGACCGTTGTGATTTTCGTTGTCGCCGATTCCATCAAGTAACAAACGGTTTTCCTGATAGCGAAGACCAGCAAATGCATAAGACGACGGTCCGCGCTGTTGGGTGTAAGGAACACTAACTAACTGCGTTTGCGCTGGAATCACGCCCGCACCAAGGCCCAACAACTCCGCGAAGTTGCGACCGTTCAGAGGCAGATTCTTGACAGCATCCTCGGTGCGGAGATTGGCAACACTGGAGCTCTCCGTTTCCAGCAGATCCCCCGAGGCCTGAACTTCGATGGTTTCAGCGTTTGTGCCAACGGCGAGCGCGGCATCGGCAGCAACCCGCTGACCAACTTCCAGTCTCATTTTTTCTACGACTTTACTGAATCCGGGAACTTCGATCTCAATCACGTAATCACCCGGATTCAGAGGCGGCGAGACATAAAGCCCCCGAGCGTCGGTTGAGATTTTGCTAGCGAGCCCGGTTCCGGCGTTACGCACAATCACCGGGGCGTTTGGAATAACTGCACCGGTATTGTCTTTGACCACGCCGGTGATGGTTCCAGTCTCGACAATCTGCGCATGGAGAGCCGAGGATACTAGAAGGATGAGCAGAATGAGCAGAATGCGTGAGATGTTTTGCTTCACTAGAGAATGAAGAGAAAAATGTAGTGCAGACATACTTGCCTCCGAAGATGCGATCCATAAGATCGCACAGAAAAATGGCCCACGATGTACTCGTGGGCCATGGCAATCCGCGCTATGCGCACAATGCCGTCAGACGGGAACGATGCACTTGCCCACGACGCAAGGCGCATCCGCTTCTGGGAGATAGTGAAGCGACAACAATGCGTCGAGTGGTGAGCACACTGCAATTTGATACTCATGTTTGTTTTCCTTTTCATGGATTTACAGGATGAATGTGCTTCGATTCGGACGACAAATCGGGATATGCAACGTGAGGGCTTCGATTTTCGTCGAAATCTCGCATTGTCAGCCAAAGATGTCACTCGATCACAAGCAGCAACGAGATGCTATGCTCCCTGCGCGGATGACATGCAATATCTACGATGGGCTATACGAGAGAGAAAGCGGGTGTCAACAACACGAGCGACGGGGAGTCTGCTCGGGAGTGGGCGGGACGGCTGCCTGGATGTTGATTCGCTCCTGCATATTCTGTATTGAGCCATAAAGTTGAAATCATGTCAAGCATGACTGTAGATTCCAATCCTAAAAAAAGCAATTTATTTACATGTTCTCTTGACAGCTATTGAATCCCCGTGCATCATCGAAATAGCTGCTGCTTCAGAAATAGTCTATGAAGTACAGTGAAAGGAACCAAATTTTGGTGCTTCATCATCGCGCATCCCGCTGTTGTTGTTGCCCTGTCGCCTTTCCGACAGTCGAGCAGCCTCGTGGGAATGCCGCGCAGATGCGATCTTAGCTGATTAGCATCGCCTGAGTTTTCGCAATCCCGGCCCACGAGCCTCTGCCTCGTGGGCTTTTTCATTGGGCACACGCCCGCATTGCGATTCAGGAAGAGAGCTGCACGCCGATGAAGCCGTTTCACATCATGGCCAAGCCACATGGCCCCATCTGCAATCTCAATTGCACCTACTGCTACTACCTGGAGAAGGAAAACCTCTACGCAGGCAGCGGGCGTGAATTCCGGATGGCGGATAATGTACTTGAATCCTACATTCACCAGTACATCCAGTCGCAGCCCGCGGAGCACGTCAGTTTTGCCTGGCAGGGTGGCGAACCGACGTTGCTCGGAATTCCATTCTTTGAGCGTGTTATTGAATTACAGAACAAGTATGCGAATGGCAAGATCATCGACAATGCATTCCAGACCAACGGAACGCTGCTTGACGACGCGTGGGGTGAGTTCCTGGCGCGCAACAAATTTCTGATTGGACTCTCCATCGATGGGCTGGAAGAGATTCACGATGCCTTTCGCGTAGACAAAGGCGGCAAGCCAACCCACGCGCGCGTGATGCGCGGTCTCGGCATTCTCAAGAAGCATGGCGTGGAGTTCAACACGCTCACGGTCATCAATCGCCTGAACTCTTATCGTGCACATGATGTCTATCGGTTTCTCAAGGAGATCGGCAGCAAATATCTGCAATTCATTCCCATCGTCGAACAGGTCGCCACACAGCCAGATCCCAATGGGCTTGTGTTATTGAAGCCATATTCACGGCAAGAGTCTGCTGTATCGGAGTGGTCTGTCGAGCCGCTGCAATTCGGAAAGTTTCTACAGCAAGTTTTTGACGATTGGGTTATTCAAGATGTCGGACGGGTTTATGTGCAGGTCTTTGATGTTGCTCTGGAGTCGTGGTACGGAGTGCCACAGACACTTTGTGTCTTTTCGCCAAAGTGCGGTTCGGCCCTGGCAGTCGAACACAACGGCGACGTTTATTCCTGCGACCACTTCGTGTATCCAGACAACAAACTTGGCAATATCATGCAGAAGCATTTGTCGAGCCTGGTGAGCTCGCCGCAGCAAGCGCGCTTCGGCAATGCGAAGGAATTTGCGCTGCCCTCTGATTGCCGTGAATGCGATGTGCGCTTTGCTTGCAACGGCGAGTGCCCTAAACATCGCTTCACGCAAACAGCATCCGGAGAGTACGGACTGAACTATCTCTGCGCGGGCTACAAGCATTTCTTCCATCACATCGATCCGTATATGCGTTTCATGGCTGAGGAACTAAAGCAAAATCGAGCGCCGGCGCGGGTGATGGAGTGGGCGCGAAACAGAGAACAGAAGAGCGCCAACGCATTCAATAGGGAGGGCCGTCATGCATTTTCTCTCTCGTAGCAATCTCTGTTGTTGTTGACCCAGCCATAACACTACTCTTTGGAACGGCCTCATCAACTACGCACGTAAATGCGCGCAGACCGGCATGTTCTCTGTCCTTCACAAGAATTAACTTTATACGGAGATTGAAAATGAAGATTTCGCAGCAAATAGCACTTCTGCTTAGTGGAACCATGGCCCTCAGTCCGTGGTCTTCCGCATGGGCCAGCGAGAACGAAACAAAACCCGGCTGGCCCACCCCTCCGGTACATCAAACGACCGAGCAGGGTTGGCCCGAATCACCGAAAGCACCAGCCGGCGCGCCGAACGTCGTTCTGATTCTTCTCGACGACGTGGGCTTTGGAGCTACCCACACCCTGGGCGGCCCTGTTCAAACGCCGACCTTCGATCGGCTTGCGCAGAATGGCCTGCTCTACAACTCGTTCCACATGAACGCCCTCTGCTCGCCCACGCGCGCGGCATTGCTCACTGGCCGCAATAACCATCAGGTTGGTTTCGGCTCCATCGCCGAGTGGTCGGCGCCCTACTCCGGCTACAACACCTACATTCCCAAAAGCGCAGCGACCATCGCCGAAGTCTTGAAGGAGAACGGCTACAGCACCTCAGCCTACGGCAAGTGGCACAACACGCCGATGTGGCAGGTCACTCCCGCAGGTCCGTTCGATCATTGGCCAACCGGGCTCGGCTTCGAGCACTTCTACGGATTCAATCAGGCCGCCGACAGCCAGTACTATCCCCGGATTTTCAACGACACGACTCCCGTCGAGCCTGCAAAGACGCCGCAAGAGGGCTATCACTTCACCACTGACATTACCGACAACGCCATCAAGTGGCTGCATCAGCACGACGCTGTGGCCAAAGACAAGCCCTTCTTCCTCTACTACGCCACCGGCGCAACGCATACTCCGCATCACGTGGACAAGAAGTGGATTGAAAAATACAAAGGAAAGTTCGACCAGGGTTGGGATGCAATTCGCAAGGAAACCTTCGAACGGCAGAAGAAGCTTGGCATTATTCCAGCCAATGCTGAGTTCACTGCGCGTCCTGACAGCTTGCCTTCCTGGGATTCACTTACGCCAACGCAGAGGCATTTACTAGCTCACGAAGCAGAGGTTTACGCTGGTTTTTTGGAACAGACCGATTACGAAGTCGGCCGCCTGCTTGATGCCATCAAGGATGAAGGCAAAGCCGACAACACGATTGTGCTCACCATCATCGGCGATAACGGCGCCAGCGCCGAGGGCGGTCTGGAAGGAACCGATGCCCGCGACGTCAATGGCAACAAGAAGACCATTGAAGATCGCGAAAACGTCTACGACCTGCTGGGCAGCGAACTCTACTATAACCATTACGCTGCTTCGTGGGCTTGGGGTCTGAATTCGCCCTTCGTGGGCACCAAGCAGGATGCCTCTCATCTGGGCGGAACCACTGATCCGCTGATAATCTTCTGGCCCGGACACATCAAGGATGTGGGTGGAGTGCGCAGCCAGTTCTCCCACGTGAACGACATTGCGGCCACCATTTACGAGTTGACCGGAGCCAAATTCCCGGACGCGGTCGATGGCGTCAAGCAGATCCCGCTCGAAGGCAAGAGCTTGGTCTACACATTTGACAACGCCAGCGCGCCCACCAGGCACACCCTGCAGTACTTCACCACTAGCGGGAACCGCGCCATCTACAAGGATGGATGGTGGGCCAGCGATCGATTCCAGTGGACCTGGGAAACCACCTACGGGCTCTCTGGACCAGGCAAAGATGATAAGAGCATCGACATCCGACCGTGGGAACTTTACAACCTTAACGAAGACTTTAGCCAGGCGCACAACCTTGCCGATAAGTATCCCGAGAAGCTCAAAGAGCTAATCAAAACATTCGATGAAGAGGCCACGCGCAATCACGCCTATCCCATTCTGCCCGGCCGAAAGTTGAATCCCGCGAGTCCGTCCTTCGACAAAACAGTGTTCAACTATCGCAACGGTGTGGATCGCCTCAACTCTTACGCAGCGCCAAGCCTGACCGGACGCCCCTACACCATCAGCGCCGATGTCGAGATTCCGGTCAGCGAGAAGGCCAGCGGCGTGATTCTCGCGCAGGGCGGTGAGTTGGGCGGAGTCTCGCTCTTCGTCAAAGACAACGTCGTGTACTTCCAGATCAACGCATACACCGCAAGTTCGGGCAAATTGGTGTCAAGCGAACCGCTCAAGCCCGGCAAATCACACATCGAGTTAGCGGTCACACCAACCGACGTGATCGCGGACAGCAATAACCCAATCGCACCGCGCAAGCCATCCGCCGGTGACGCGGTGTTAAAGGTGAATGACCAGGCTGCAGGCCAGGCCCACTTCGCCAACGTTAACATCGCTCCCGGCGAAACGCTCGACATCGGTGGCGATCTCGGCTCGCCAGTCAGCAGCGATTACAAGTCGCCCAACCACTTCACCGGCAAGATCGATTTGGTCACCGTCGAGTTGAAGTGATTTCTGCGTCCATTATTCGCCTGAACTTCGGCACGGCGTTCGCTGCGCCGGAGCGCCACTTTACAGATGGAATTGGAAAACAAATCAACCGAGTCATCTCTGAATGACTGAATTCAAAAGGAGACCTATGAACGAGAAAAGCGTACTGAAGGCTTTAACATCGACGCTAATACTTGCGACGGGTGCGAGACTCGCACTGCATGCTCAATCGACACAGCCATATCAAGGAGTCGTTGGCAGAACTCTCGCCGAATCAAAAGAATGGTGGCCGGAACCTGTGAAAGCGCCTGCCGGGGCCCCAAATGTAGTGTGGATACTCATTGATGATGTGGGCTTTGGTGCAGCCGACACATTCGGTGGGCTTATCCAGACTCCCACGTTCGACAGCCTAGCCAATAATGGCTTGCGCTATACAAACTTCCATACGACCGCTATTTGCGCCCCAACCCGCTCAGCTCTGTTGACTGGACGTAACAGCGCAACCGTGCACGTTTCTGGATTTTCGCACACGGTGATGTCCGCTGGGTTCCCCGGTTGGGATGGCAGGATTCCTTCCACGGACGGCACCATTGCAGAAATTCTTCGCGACAATGGCTACAACACATTCGCAGTTGGCAAATATGGTGTTACCCCTGACGAAGATGCGACCGATTCTGGTCCATTCGATCGTTGGCCAACTGGAAAAGGCTTTGACCACTTCTTCGGATTCCTTGGTTCACAGACCGACCAATATAAGCCGGACCTGGTTGAAGATCAAGCGCATGTGCGGCCCGATGGTCGCCACCTGAGCGACCAGATCACTGACAAGGCAATCTATTTTATCGACCGCCAAAAGAAGGTTGCTCCAGACAAGCCCTTCTTCCTCTACTACGCGCCCGGCGCCACGCATGCTCCGCACCAGGTGGACAAGTACTGGAGCGATCAATACAAAGGCAAATTCGACAAGGGCTGGGATGCTTACCGTGAGGAAGTGTTTGAACGTCAAAAGAAACTTGGCGTTATTCCTGCCGATGCGATACTACCCGATCGCAATCCGGACATCAAGGCCTGGGACAAGCTGACACCGGAAGAGCAGAAGCTCTACGCTCGTTTCTTCGAAGTTTATGCAGGCTACTTAACCTATACGGATTTTGAAGTTGGCCGCCTCGTCAATCACCTGAAGGAGATCGGACAGCTCGATAACACTCTGATATTCATCTCCATTGGCGACAACGGCGCCAGCAAAGAGGGTACATTGAACGGGGATATCGATCGCTCATTGTGGAACAAGCCTCTATCGGAGCAGGAGAACATCAATTACAACCTGAGCAAGATTGGGGAGATCGGCACACCCGCCGCCACTCAGGGAAACTATCCGCTCGGCTGGGCGCAGGCCGCCAATACTCCTTTCAAATTCTGGAAGCAGGATGCGAACAGCGAGGGCGGCACGCACAATCCTCTCATCGTCTATTGGCCGAATGGTGTCAAGGACAAAGGTGGAATTCGTACCCAGTACAGCCATGTTATTGACCTTCTTCCGACGACACTCGATCTAGTGGGCATCAAGACTCCTGACGAGATCAGGGGAATCAAGCAGGATCCCATTGAGGGAACTTCATTGGCATACTCGATTGACGATGCCAAAGCGCCGACCCGCCACACGTCGCAGTATTACTACATCTTCGGTTCGAGATCGATTTACCGCGACGGGTGGAAAGCTGAATTGGCTTACCCGAGCAGCTTTATCACTGGAAACGCGCAGAGCAAACAGACTTTTGATGAAAACGCCTGGGAACTCTATAACCTGAATGAGGATTACACAGAGCGAATTGACTTGGCCAAAAAGTACCCCGAGAAACTGGCTGAACTAAAAGCCCTGTTCGAAGAGCAAGCCAAAGCTCATCATCTCTATCCCTACATCACATGGGACGACGTACTGAACGGACGAATCCACCGCGCCAAAGGTTCCAAGTCGTTCATCGATGCAGTTAAAGATGTAACCAAGGCCGGTGAGAATCAATAGCTTGTAAAGTAACCCCTCATGAACGAGGTTCTGTCCGGCACAATCCTGCCGGACAGAACCGCAAAAAGCGTTTATGACAATCTGCCGCAGAGGACGTGCCAATGTTTTACAAAATACCGGACAACCTTCCCGCCGAACTCGATGAATTGGATTCGTATATTGCACGCTACCAACGCGGCGAGATTGATGCCGCAACACTGAAAGTGCGCCGCGTCCCTTTCGGGTGCTATGAGCAGCGCCAGGACGGCTCCTACATGGTGCGCATCCGGACTACCGGAGGCGCTCTCACGCCTCGCCAGTTACGCATGATCGCGGAGATTTCCACACGTTACGGCGGCGATGCGATCCATATTACGACGCGGCAGGAGTTTCAGATTCATGATGTTGCTCTTGAGAATGTTCTTCTCGTCATGCGTGAGTTGCTGCTGGCTGGACTTGCTTCGCGTGGCGGTGGGGGCAATACAGTTCGCAATGTACTGGTCTCTCCCGATGCGGGTGTTGGCATCGACGAACATTTCAATCCAAGCCCTTATGCCTTTGCATTAACCAGCAGATTGATCGCCGAACCGGATTCATGGCTGCTACCGCGCAAATTCAAGATCGCCTTTTCCAACTCACCCGCGGATAGCTCCTACGCGGAGTTCAACGATCTCGGATTCGTGGCTCAACTCCGCGATGGGAAAAAAGGGTTTAGCGTTTATGTTGCGGGCGGCCTGGGCACCAAGCCAGAGGTCGGGCATCTGTTGCATGAGTTCATTACTGCCGAGGATGTTTATCTTGTAGCCAGCGCAGTTAAGCGCCTTTTCGACAAGCACGGCAACCGCAAGAACCGCCATGCGGCTCGTCTGCGCTTCTTGTGGAAGACCCTCGGCGAAATCCGCTTCCGCGAATTGTACGAAGAACAGTTGCAACTGATTCGCAATGAAAGACCAGCGTCGTTACATATTGAGGATGTACCGCAAAACAGTATTCTTCCTCCGCTTGCTCCCGATTGCGATACATCTCCGGAGTATTACCTGTGGAAGGATCGTTACGTCGAAAACCTGAAGCAACCCGAATTGGTTTCGGTTCGAATCCCAGTATTTCTCGGCAATCTAAAGAACGAGTACGCCATTCGGCTGGCGAAGTTTCTTGAGCCATTTGGAGACTATGTGCTGCGTGCTTCGTTTGGACAGAATCTGAGACTGCGCAATATTCCTAAGAACTATCTTCCGAATGTTTTCCATTTGATTCGCGAACTAACGGAGCTTGCCTCTGGTCCGCGTCTGATAGGTAACTCCATCGCCTGTACTGGGGCGGACACTTGCAAGCTTGGCATCTGTCTTACCAAGGGCGCTTTGTCGGCGACCGTTGAGAGGCTCAAGAACTCAACTCTCGATCTTGATCAGATTGCCGATTTTCGCCTCAATCTATCCGGCTGCCCGAATTCCTGTGGTCAGCATATGCTTGCGGATCTTGGCTTCTACGGCAATGTCGGCCGCAACGAGCAGCATATGTTTCCTGCCTATATGGTCGTTGCAGGAACAGAGATCGGCAATGGCAAAGCCCGCCTGGCACGTCAAATTGATCGCGTGAGTGCACGCGACCTACCCGAGTTTGTGCACGATGTCTTAAAACTATGGATTGCCAAGAAAAATGATTATTCCTCCTTTGCTGCGTATGTGGATGAGGAAGGAACGCGGGAGATTCAAGAGATCGCAGGTCGATACCGTATGATTCCATCCCACGATGAAGATAAGAGCTACTACCAAGACTGGGGCGCTGACGATTCATTCTCGCTGGTTGGAAGGGGTATTGGTGAGTGTTCTACTGGTCTCTTTGACTTGATCGAGGTTGATCTCAACAACGCAAGGCAGCTGTGCGAAGAGTATCGTTCCGGCGATCTGCGGAGCGAAGATGCACTTTACCATATCACTCTGCGCAGCGCACGCGCATTGCTGATTACACGCGGTATCGAAGCACCGACAGATGCTGCGGTATTTGAGAACTTTACGAAACATTTCATTCATGCGGGACTGATTGACCGGCGCTTTGAATCCGTAATCCGCAATGCACATCAGAAGAATACTGAGGAACTCAGCCAACTGGAAGAAGAAGTCTTCGCGCTGTTCAATGAAGTGGAGGCTCTCTACCGAAGCATGGACAACTCGCTTCGGTTCCCGGCGGAAGCAAGGACAACGGCATAGTGGAACGATCAGAACGGATGATGACATCACTGGGTGTCAACCTCGCACAGAGGATTGGCAATACTCCCCTGCTGCGCCTAGAAAAAGTTACGGGCAGTCCAAAAAATGTTCAGGTGCTTGCCAAAGCGGAATGGGCCAACCCGGGTGGGTCGGTCAAGGACCGCGCGGCATCGAGGATAGTTGCCGAGGCTTTGCAATCCGGCAAGCTGGGAGCGGGAAAAATTCTACTTGACTCCACCAGCGGCAACACTGGAATTGCCTACGCGATGTTGGGTGCGGCTTACGGCATTCCGATTACATTGTGCATGCCTTCGAATGTATCGAAGGAACGCGAGCGGATACTCTCCGCTTACGGTGCAAACGTCATCTACACCGATCCCGGCGAAGGCTCGGACGGCGCGATTCGCAAGGCGCAAGAGATTGCAGCAGCAGAGCCGGAAAAGTATTACTACGCCGATCAGTACTCCAACGACGCCAATTGGCGCGCACACTACGCAAACGGAACTGCCGATGAAATCTGGATGCAGACGAAAGGGCGTGTCACGCACTTCGTAGCCATCCTCGGGACCAGCGGAACATTTGTTGGGACTTCGCGCAGATTGAAAGAGTTAAACCCTGCTATTCGCTGCATCTCGCTGCAACCCGACTCACCCTTTCACGGCATCGAGGGAACAAAGCACATGGAAACCTCAATTGTCCCAAAGATTTACGATGCCAGCATCGCGGACGCGGAGCTGGGCATCGAAACAGAAGCGGCCTACACGATGGCTCGGAGAGTTGCCCGTGAAGAGGGATTGCTGATCGGAGTTTCAGCGGCTGCGGCTCTGGTCGGTGCAATTCAAATTGCGAAGGACGCTGCTGCGGGTTCAGTGATTGTCACGATCTTTCCTGACTCGGGTGACAAGTACTTGAGCGAACACTTTTGGGAAGAGAATGCGTAAGGCAAGGAAGCAAGCATGGCGTTGAAGATACCAGTTGAACTCTACAATCAGTTGCGGCAGCACGGCGAGGCGACTTATCCGCACGAGTGTTGCGGCGTGCTGGTGGGTGAGTTTGACGAAGCTGGCGGAAAAGCAGTCAAGGCAGCGGTGCAATGCGGCAATACACGCACCGACTCGCTGGCAAATCGCTATCACATCAGTCCGTCGGAATTGGTGCGCATCCAGCGTGAAGCGATGCTCGCTGGCAGTGACATTGTCGGCTTCTATCATTCGCATCCCGATCATCCCGCGCAGTGGTCCTCAACCGATCTTTCTGAAGCGCATTGGACCGGCTGCTCATACGTGATCACGAGCGTTGAAAACGGTCGCGCCGTGTTGACCAACTCATTTTTGTTATTGGGTCTTGAAGAAGCCAAGCGATTTGAAGACGAAGCCCTCGAAGTAATCGAGAAGTAGCCGAAGCACCGCAAATAACAACCGTTCAGGAAGGAAGAATATGCCGATCAAAATTTTGGTTCCCACGCCTCTCCGCCCATACGCCGGGAAGCAAGCCGTTATTGAAGTAGCTGCTCAAACCATTGGTGAGGCGCTGAGCGATCTCGTTGCAAAGCATTCGGATTTGCGCAAGCATCTTTTCTCGGAGGACGGCAAGCTGCGTTCCTTTGTGAACGTCTATCTGAACGATGAAGATATTCGTTATCTGAACAAGGACGCTACGCCAGTCAAGGAAACGGATACGATCACCATCGTGCCCTCGGTTGCGGGCGGACAATAATTCACAAGCCTGTTAACCGAACAAATCACGAACTTATTTTTGGAGAGAAACAGTGTCTGAATTGATCGATAGCAGTCATGTAACGCTGAGCAACGAAGAGATTCTTCGCTACTCGCGGCACCTCATTATGCCTGAAGTAACCCTCGAAGGCCAGAAAAAGTTGAAGGCCGCTCGCGTCTTATGCGTCGGCACAGGAGGGCTTGGGTCGCCACTGGCTTTATATCTGACCGCTGCGGGTGTGGGTACTCTCGGCCTTGTGGATTTCGACGTCGTCGATTACACCAATTTGCAACGCCAGATTCTTCATCACACCAGCGATGTGGGCCGTCTCAAGCTTGACTCGGCCATCGACAAGTTGACCGCGATCAATCCATTTGTCGAGATCAAGCGCTTTGACACATATCTTAGTAGTCAGAACGCGCTGGAGATCTTCAGTGGTTTTGACATTATCGCCGACGGTACGGATAACTTTGCCACACGCTATCTTGTTAATGATGCCTGCGTACTGAGCGGCAAACCCAATGTCTATGCGTCGATTTTTCGCTTTGAAGGTCAGGCCAGTATTTTCGCCACTGAAGCCGGACCCTGCTATCGCTGCCTTTATCCCGAGCCGCCACCGCCGGGGCTGGTTCCATCCTGCGCCGAAGGTGGAGTGCTTGGTGTACTTCCGGGGTTGCTAGGCATTATTCAAGCTACTGAAGTCATCAAACTGATCCTTGGCGTTGGTGAGCCTTTGATTGGCCGTCTGGTCCTGGTGGATGCGCTGGCCATGCGCTTCCGCGAACTGCGCGTGCGCAAGAATCCTGAGTGCCCAGTCTGCGGTGCGAATCCAACCGTCAAGGAACTGATCGACTACAACCAGTTCTGCGGTATTCGCGGAGAAGAGTCCGAGACGAGCCCGAGCGCGAAGATTCCGGAGATTCAGCCCGAAGTTCTTAAGCAGCGTCTCGATGCCAAGGAAGATATTTTCGTGCTCGATGTTCGTGAGCCGCACGAATATCAGATCGTCAACATCAAGGGACACCTGATTCCACTCGGCGATCTGCCGACACGCATTCACGAACTGGATTCAAGCCGCGAGATCGTAGTGCATTGCAAAAGCGGAATGCGCAGCGCCAAGGCTGTCGATTTCCTGCGAAAATCCGGCTTCAAACATGCAATCAACCTGACCGGCGGCATCTTGGCCTGGGCCGACCGGATTGACACTGCGCTGCCAAAGTACTGACCACCTGCAGTGGGGCGCCTTCAGCGGCAAAGAAAAATGGGCTGCATCACAAATAGAACATACGAGGTGATTTAGAACACAGAAGGCAGACCGGCTGGCCGAATTCATTTCTTTCGGTAGACATTGCCTTATGACAAGAGGTACATTCTTGAGGCAGTGATCGCTCAAGGGGTTTGAGCGAATTGCCGATAGGAATGGAATCATGCTGACGGCCCACCTCCTGCTGGTTCGATGTTGTTGTCTCATGCGATGTCGTCTCCTTGCCCGATCTCTTCTTCTCACACTTGCGATTACCCTTTCCTCAATGCTGGCGGCGCAAGTGAGGCAAGCAAACAACATAGTAAAGTTTCGCCTGCATGACAAATACCTGATCGTTGTGCAAACAATGATTAACGGTGTTGGTCCCTTCAATTTTCTGCTAGACACAGGCGCGACCCACACTGTTATCGATCCAGACCTTGCACGGCAGTTGCGGCTTCCAATTATCGGTGAGGCTTCGCTCACAACCGTTTCAGATGTCCGGCAGGACCGCTTGGTGCGTTTGAGGTCTGTACGGGTCGGCGACTCCGAGGTCTCCGAACTGGGTGCAGTGATCGATAAACTGGACCAGATCAGGCTCAAGGCGCCAGGCATTCGAGGCGTGCTAGGCGAGGATTATCTCTCGAATTTCGATTTTCTGATCGACTACAAGGAGCGCATCTTGCGCTTTAATGGAGATGCTTCTGCGGGAGAGCGGTGCCGCTTCGAGACAATGGGCCTTTATCATGGCTTGCCGACAACCAACCGTCTACTGATCAATGCGGAATTTATGGATGTAAGCGACGGCAAGGTGCAGTTGCAGTTGGACACTGCGGCGAAGATGCCGGAGTTGTTTCCGGTCCGGCCAAATACCTTTCAATCCCAGCCCTGGGCCGGCTCAATGGCATTCAGCAGCGGACCGAATGGAACCACCATTCGTTCGCACACCGCAATAAAAGTAGGCACCACAACAGTCGAAGACCTGGATGTAGTTCAATCCCGCCGCGGGGTCGCATTCGATGCTGTGGGTCTGCTGCCTGCAGCCATCTTTCATCGAATCTATATCAGCCACTCGGGTGGATTCGTGGTGCTGAATCCAGGCGAGTGAAACTATCATTACCTCCGTGTTACACAATTCCAATCGAGCGCCCTTGCCTGAGATCCCATAAAGCCGCGACCAGCGCGTCTATTTCCTCGCAGGTGTTATAAAGAGCAAACGTGGCACGGGCAGTGCTCTCCAGTCCGAATCGGCGCAGAATTGGCTGTGCACAGTGATGGCCTCCGCGCACTGCAATACCCTTACGGTTGAGATAATCGCCAATCTCCTCCGTGCGCAATCCATCCATCACGAAAGAGATTACGCTGGCCTTTTCCTTCGCAGTGCCGATGATGCGTAGCCCTCGAATCTTCAACAGCGCGGCAGTCGCATAAGTCAAGAGCATATGCTCATGACGCGATACATTAACAATTCCGACGCGATCCAAATAATCGATGGCCGCGCCTAAACCAACAGCGTCAGCGATGCTGCCCGTACCAGCCTCGAAACGCTGCGGAGGCGGCTGGTAAAGCGTCTTCTCGAATGTCACGTCCTGAATCATGTTGCCGCCACCCTGCCAGGGAGGCATTTGATCCAGCACCTCGGACCTGCCATAAAGTACGCCGATGCCCGTCGGTGCAAAGACCTTGTGACCACTGAAAACATAGAAATCGCAATTGATCGCCTGCACGTCGACGCGCATATGCGAGACCGCCTGCGCGCCATCCACCAGCACGCGCGCGCCATGGCGGTGAGCGGCTTCGGTCATCGCCTGCACTGGCAAGATCGTGCCCAACGCATTCGAAACGTGCGTGATCGAAACCAAGCGCGTCTTTAATCCGAGCAGCTTCTCATACTCGTCGAGAAGGACCTGGCCAGAGTCATCGACCGGAGCAACCCGAAGTCGCGCACCCTTTTCCGCGCAGAGCATCTGCCAGGGAACGATGTTGGCGTGGTGTTCCAGCCATGTAACAACAATCTCGTCGTCCTTTTGTATGTTTTGGCGGCCCCAACTCTGCGCCACTAGGTTGATCGCCTCCGTAGCTCCGCGAACAAAGACTATCTCGCGCGGCGCTCCAGCGTTGAGAAAGCGCCGCGTCTTCTCGCGGGCTGACTCGTAGGCATCTGTCGAGCGGGCCGCTAATTCATGCGCGGCGCGATGCACGTTCGAGTTTTCATGTTCGTAGAAGTAACTCAGGCGGTCGATGACTGACTGAGGTTTCTGCGTTGTCGCGCCGTTGTCAAACCAGATCAGCGGACAGCCGTTGACCTGTTCGCGCAGGATCGGAAAATCGCGGCGAATCGCCTCCACGTCAAACGAATACGACGAGAGTCCGAGATCGCCTAATAACTCAGGTTGTCCCGCTCCCGGAACTACAACTGGAAAGACATTCGAAGCATCAAGCGAGCGAGGCTGCCGTTGAGGGTCATGCGATGCCGGTGCGCGAAAATCCGGCTCGTGCGTTATCGCACCTGGCAACTGTGGCGCGTCGCGGTCAAGAAGCGGCGCAAAAGGATTGTCATAATCCCCTGAGTGATCCTTCGAAACCGCAGCCGGGACTGGACCGGGGAGCGAAGGCGGGGTTGAAAACAGCGGTCGCGCATCCTCCATGAAAGAAAACGCTGGAACCGCTGAGGAATCTACAGCCCCAAATGTGCCGGGAACGGTTGGCGTGGGAGGCTGAATCAACGGCGACGACTGAATATCCGGCAGCGATGCCGCTGGGATCGACGCGAATCCCTCTTCGCTAGGCACAGGGCCGCCAAAGGTTTGCGTGGGAGTTTGCGCATCTGCTGGCTCCGCGTCAGGCGCAACAAAGATTGGACGCGCATCCTGAAGGAAACCAAACTCCGATCCTGTTGTTGGCACAACGCCACCACCCGGAACAACTGGAGCAACAGAGGCGGAGGAGCGCGTATCCGGCGCAATGCTTCTCTCCGGCGTGGCAATGTATGTCCCTGTTTGTGCTTCCGTCACGCTGGCCAACAATCCTGGAATCGCAGGTACTGTTGGATTCGGTACCGCCGCATAGGGATTTCCTGTGAATGTTGAGTTAGGAGGCAGCACTGTTCTTGCAACAGTCGCGACTATATGCTGTTGCTCATCGGGAAGCTCGTTGAAAATTTCATTGGCCATGCGCGCTAACTCGACCGGAGAAAGAACGCCAGAAGCTACAGCGTCGCTCCCGCGCACTCCGCCGGCCCAATCAGCCGCATTCGGGGATGCCGTCGAAACGGGCAACTGTTCACTTGTACTCATGGTATTGACCCACATCCACGTCTTCCAGCAGGGCAATTGCATCGTCTGTCAGCACGGCCGCCGAGCAGTACAGCGACACCAGGTAAGAAGCCAACGAGCGCTGATCGATACCCATGAAACGCACCGAAAGGCCGGGACTCTGTTCGCCCGGGAGTCCAGGCTGGAAGAGGCCCACCACACCCTGTTTCTTTTCACCCACGCGCACCAACAGTATCTTCGAC
Source organism: uncultured Occallatibacter sp. (assembly GCA_964414945.1). Classification (GTDB taxonomy): domain Bacteria; phylum Acidobacteriota; class Terriglobia; order Terriglobales; family Acidobacteriaceae; genus Telmatobacter. Next base: position 51,827 of record CAYPYJ010000014.1, on the reverse strand, counting down.
TTCTGATCCTTGCTTCTAACGGCGATCTTGTCCGAGGGAATCAGCGGAACGCCGCGCCAGGTCAGGAAGGGCGTGCCAAACAAAGTGACAGTCGGAGGAGGAACACCGCGCCGTGTGCACTCGCGCCCAAAGGCGGCAATGGCGCGCGGATGCGCCAAAAACAGCGAAGGCTCTTTCCAGACCTTCACCAGCAACTCGTCCAGATCATCCGGCGTCGGCGCGCCTTTGCGCGTCTTGATCTTCTGCGCGTCGGGAACATTGTTCAGCAGACCATAGTCGGCATTGTTGACCAGCTCACTCTCCTGCTTTTCCTTCACGCTCTCGATGAGGATTCGCAGTTGCTCGCGAACCTGATCGTAAGGATTGCTGAGCAGATCGGAGACGCGGGTATGTACATTAAGAACCGCATTAATGCTACCTAGGCGATACTCGCGCGGCTCATCCTGATAGTCAACAAAGGTGGCCGGCAGCGCCGATTCATCTTCATGCGCGCAAAGAGACTCGATCACCTTGCCTTCATTCACTTTGTTCACTCGGAAAGTTCCCGCCTCAAGCGGCTTCCAGTCCAACAGACGTACCAGCCAGCGCGGTGTGATGGCTCCAAACTGAGGAGCAGTCTTGGTCACATTCGCAAGTTGAAATGCAGCTTCTTCGCGCAATGAAACGCGACTTAAGTCTTCTGCCACAGTCGATCTCCTTCTGGTTCAAGAATATGAAAATTGTGACGGCTAGAGGGCGGCATTGCCATTGGAGGGACGCCGTACATTGAAGAGCGTAACCCAAAAATTCCACGCCTTCAAGGATTGAAATAGCCGATTGCCAAAATGTTGGAGCGCCGGGCGGGAATTGAACCCGCGAATACAGGTTTTGCAGACCTGCGCGTTGACCGCTTCGCCACCGGCGCTTGAGAGAGTCCGAAGTCTAGTACTTCCGAACGCTCCGATCCACGCGATCAGACCATGCGTGAATCCCGCCGGTCAGATTCCACACATGCGTGAAGCCTGCCTTATGCAAAACTTGCGCCGCTTTCACGCCTCGCGGTCCCATCTTGCAAACCGTCACAATATTTAGGTTTGCATCCAGCTCATTCATCCGCTTCGGCAACTCAGCGAGCGGAATCAACTGCCCGCCAATATTGGAAATCTCAAACTCGAACTCATCGCGCACATCGAGCAGAAAAAGGTTTTCGCCTGCATCCAATCGCCGTTTCAGCTCTTCTACACGAATCTCAGGTACGCCCATGGTTTCCTCACCTTGAATCGGTTCGGCGAACGCCTTGTTTGCTGCATCCGCTTCAGTTTCATCCCAAATAAAAAACCCACCTGCCAGTTCAACTCTGGCGGTGGGTCTCTAAGAAGCGGCGGCTTGTAAGTTACTCTAGCCCAGCCATTTCCTCACGCCAGTTTGCGTCTGCGTACAGCACATCGCTGCACAACAACACATCGCGGCGGTCATGGCACTAAAAGAACTCATAGAAGAAATGTAACACAGGAATTTTTGAAGAGCAAGAACAAACTTCATCGCTTGCGGTTGCGCAACCCTCGAAAATCAAATGCCTGCTCCTTGATCCAAAAGAAGCGCTGTCGCCTCCGCATCATCGAAGAGGCGAATGGATTGCGGCCAGACGAAAACATCGTCTCCGGCAACCAGTCCTAGCTCCTCAAACTGCTTTCTGCCCAACTCCGCAGCCACCGGCCTGCCACTCCCGGCAATGCTCAATTCCAACCGAACCTGAGGCCCAGCCGCATGAATGCGCACGACGCTGGCCACTACTGCCTTCCCGTCCAGCGGAAGAGTTCGCGACAGCTCCAGTTCGTGAGGGCGCACAAATCCGATCGCGGTTTGAATCGGCTCATGCGTGCCATCTGCATGTCCTTCAGACGACAAATCCGCCAGCAAGCGCCCGTGAAATAGATTCACGTTCCCGAGGAAGTTATAAACAAACGGCGAAACAGGATTGTCGTAAATGGACTGCGGCGTTCCGGTCTGTTCCAGTCTGCCTTGATTCAGGATCGCAACACGGTCGGCAACCTCCAGCGCCTCTTCTTGATCGTGGGTGACCAGCACGGTTGTCACATGTAAATCGTCATGGATGCGGCGCAACCAATCACGCAGCTCCTTGCGCACTTTCGCATCCAGGGCGCTGAAGGGCTCGTCGAGTAGAAGCACCTTAGGTTTGACGGCAAGCGCGCGCGCCAATGCCACTCGTTGCCTTTGCCCACCAGAGAGTTGTTCGGGATACATCTCGGCATAAGAATCCAATTGCACTAAATGGATGAGCTCCTGCACTCGTTCGCGAATATTACGGCGCGATGGCCTCAACTGCCGCGACTGCACGCGCATTCCAAAGGCTACATTCTCGAAGATAGTCATGTGGCGAAAGAGCGCGTAATGCTGGAAGACGAAACCAATTCCTCGCTTGGATGCGCTGTGCCCGGTTGACGCTTCACCATGCAGACGGATCGAACCGTCATCAGGTGATTCAAGGCCAGCAATTATGCGCAGAAGTGTCGTCTTGCCCGAGCCAGACGGTCCGAGCAAAGCCACGAGTTCGCCACTTTCGATGGTCAGACTCACATCTGAAAGCGCGGTAAAAGAACCGTACTGTTTGCTGATATGTTCGACCTGAATGCTCATGATTTGGCTTCCTTCTCTTCTATCTGCTGATGAACTCCGGATGTCGCTTCGATGATCTTCTTCAGCACCAGCGTGACAATTGCAGCCAGAGTCAGCAGCGACGCGGCGGCAAAGGCCGCGGTAAAGCTGTATTCGTTGTAGAGCATCTCTACTTCAAGTGGCAGCGTGGTGGTTTGACCGCGAATGTGGCCGGAGACCACCGAGACAGCGCCAAACTCGCCGATGGAGCGCGAGGCCGCCAGAATCGTTCCATAGAGCAGAGCCCACTTGATGTTGGGCAAGGTCACTCGCCAGAAGACGCTCCATCCATTCGCGCCCAGCACAACCGCCGCAACCTCTTCATCGCTGCCCTGCGCCTGCATGAAAGGGATCAACTCCCGCGCCACAAATGGGAAGGTCACGAAGATCGTGGCCAACACAATTCCAGGCACAGCGAAAATTACATGAAAATTGTGGTCGCTCAGCCACGGGCCAAGCCAACCATGCAATCCAAAAACTTCGACGTACATCATGCCCGCCACAACTGGAGAAACTGCCAGCGGAATATCGATCAGCGTGATCAGCAGGCTCTTGCCATGAAAATCGAAGCGCGTAATGGCCCAACTGGCGCTGATGCCGAAAAGCATATTCAGCGGAACCGCAATGCAGGCGACCAGGCCTGTCAGGCGCAACGCAGAGAGTACATCTTCCTGGCGAATCGAGTCCCGATACATTGCCCAGCCCTGCGAGAACGCCTGCGCAAAAACAGCCGCAACCGGCAGTACAAGAAATCCCGCGAGAAATAATAGCGCCGCCGCAATCAATACGACGCGACCAACTCTCTGCTGCATGGATGGCTGAAGCAGTGCGGAGGAGGCGTGTTCTCGACGGCCACTCATACTCGCTTCCCCTCTCTCCGCTGCACCCACCATTGAGTGAGATTGACCACCAGCATGATCATGAACGAGAGCGCTAGCATTGCCCCGGCGATCGCAGCGGCGCCGGTGTAGTCGAATTCCTCCAGCTTGGTCACAATCAGCAGCGCGGTAATCTCAGTCTTCATCGGCATATTGCCTGCAATGAAAATCACCGAACCGTACTCCCCTGCGGCTCGCGCAAAAGCCAGTGCCGTGCCCGTCAATAATGCAGGGAACGCCACTGGAGCGATGACGCGAATGAAGCGCTGCCAGACATTTGCGCCCAGGCTCGCAGCGGCCTCTTCCATCGCCGGGTCCAGATCTTCCAATACCGGCTGCACGCTGCGTACAACAAAAGGAAATCCAACAAAGGACATGGCCATCACGATGCCCAACGGGGTGAAGGCCACATGAATTCCACGCGGCTCAAGATAGCGCCCGATCCATCCGCTCTCGGCATAGAGCGCGGTCAGAGAGATGCCCGCCACTGCGGTTGGCAATGCAAATGGAAGATCCACAAGAGCATCGACGATGCGCTTGCCGGGAAAGCTATAGCGCGCCAGCACCCACGCCAGCAACAACCCAAAGAGTGCCGAGAGAAGAGATGCCACAGCAGCGGAACCCAGTGTCACGCGATAAGAAGCCATCACGCGCGGAGCCGTCACCGTGTGCAGAAACCCACTGAACCCCAATCGCGCACCGTGCAGAAGAATCGCGGTGAGAGGAATCAGTACAATGACCGTCAGGTAAATCAGCGTGAAAGCCATACTGAGACGAACGCCCGGAAGGGGTGAACTCCGCGTGAGTAGACTCCAGGATTTTTTTGCCTTTTTATCCGGCATCTTCACCTGTTACTTTCCGTAGATCTGATCAAAGGTGCCGCCATCGCTAAAGTGCTTGGCCTGCGCATTTTGCCATCCGCCGCATCCCTCGGCAACTGTGAAAGTGTTGACCTTGGGAAAGACTCCAACGTTTTTATCCGCAACCGATTTGAGTCGCGGGCGATAGAAATATTTGGCTGCCAACTCCTGCGCTTCTGGCGAGTAGAGATACTCAAGATAGGCGCGCGCAATCTTCTCCGTGCCATGCTTGCGTGCAACCTTATCGACGACCGCGACCGGTGGTTCGGCAAGAATCGTCGCAGAGGGAACAACAATCTCAAACTTATCGGGACCGAACTCCTTGAGCGCCAGCAGCGCCTCGTTTTCCCAGGCAATCAACACATCGCCCACGCCGCGCTGTACGAACGTTGTGGTCGCGCCGCGCGCGCCAGAGTCGAGCACCGGAACATTCGCAAAGAGCTTCTTCAAATAATCGCGCGCCCCAGCTTCGTTGTTCCCCGATTTGCGCAGCGCGTACCCCCAGGCCGCCAGATAGTTCCAGCGTGCGCCGCCAGAAGTCTTCGGATTCGGCGTGATGACCTTGACGCCGGGACGGATTAGATCGTCCCAGTCGTGAATATGCTGCGGATTTCCCTTACGTACAAGCAGGACAATCGTCGAGGTATACGGCGTGCTGTTATTGGGCAGTTTCGACTGCCAGTCTCTGTCCAGCAGTCCACCGTTCTGTGCAATGGCATCGATATCATAAGCCAGTGCAAGCGTGACCACATCCGCCTCCAGCCCATCGATGACTGCGCGTGCCTGCTTGCCGCTTCCTCCGTGCGACTGATTGATCACCACATCCTGTCCGGCGGTTACCTTCCAATGTTGTGCAAAGAGGCGGTTGTACTCTTCATAAAACTCGCGCGTTGGATCGTAGGAAACGTTAAGCAGATGTGTCTGCGCATGAATAATGCTCGCCGAAACGCTCAAGACAAAGGCGATGACAATAAACATTTTGATATTGTGATACAGGCTTCTCATGCTGTCTCTCCGAATTCGTTTGATTGATTTGGATCGATGGATTGCTGGATGGAAGTTAAGCCCGCGAGTACAGATTTTGCAGCCCTTCTCGTTAGCCGCTTCGCCTCCAGCACATTTGTTCCCAGAAAACCAAAAACCCACCGCGCCTTCTGGCGGGTGGGTCACAGGGTTACGAGATTCTTGCTTCGGAATCTAGCCCTGCATACACGCCCGCACAGTGCAGCTCTGACAGCAGCACAAACACATCGCGGGAGTGAAGAACTGGGCCATCGAATCCTTCTCTAGTCGAATGGCTGCCATTCAGAGCCAATCGATTGTTCATAGGCTAAAGCCAGAGTGTTCGTATGTCAAGCCATTGAGTCGTGCAATCACGCTCCGTGCTTACGGAGTTGTACCTATAGTACCGCAGCCAGACGAATAGTTACTGAGCTTCCGCGTAATCACCAACCCACGCATTGACCGCACTACAGCGGGCGGTGAATCCCCGAATGTGCGGATGCTGCCCGATGACTGGCCATCCGGACAGAGCATTGTTTTGCCCTCTTTGCGCGGAGTTGGGGTAAGGATTCGGCGACCATCCGAGAGGTTGCGATGGGATGAGAGTTTCATGTTAGTGACTAGTCATTACTGAAGTGTCCATCCAAATCCCGGCAGAGTGGAAACCAGAACTTGAGGTACTGGCGAGAGAGCTTGTTTACTTGGCACCTCTGTGAAAGAGATAGAAGCTTGATTCCGCACTTTTATAGCTTGGTGGCGAAAACCGGTTGAGGTGCATGTCCCGATATAAGAGCTGCCGGAGAGTAAAATGCACGAGGCTACAGGGATTTTCGTTTCTTTCACGTCAAGTTCGCAGAACCGAGCTTGGCTCCGAATTTGGTCCGATTGAGAACTGAGAAGAATCCAAATTATCCTCACCGCTCCTATCTATGTCATTGAAATAACATCTACTCCACGTTTGCTATTCGGCTCTTAACCGACAGGTTGTAGGTTCGATTCCTACCGCATCCACCATAGTCCCGTATAGTCTCATCTAGGGAGGTTCAGAACCTTCCAAGAGACGAAGGTAACTACTTCATATTAAATCCATTGCGTTCAGACCAGCTGTCCGGCGAGGTCCAGGGGCGTCTCTGGAAAGCCAGCGCCCGGAGGGGCATCCAGAAGGGGCAACTCCAAAACGCGCATTCGCAGTTGCCCAACCCTGCAGCTTTCGCCCCTGTTCTTGCATTCCGTTTGCCAATCTGAGTCGTTCCACCAACCAGCCCAATGGGCAGGTTGCGGACCAGGCGCTTCCCAATTGCGCGACTCTTTCGAGAGATATGCGAAAAGCGGTAAGAGAAAGGCTTCCGTTTTGCCGGATCCTGTTCACGGCCCACATACGAACAGCCAGGCATTTCTCAGGAAGGAACCTGCACAGAAACCAGACACTTTGGGTATCGTTCGCTCTCACAACATCCACTGGCTACAAAATATTCCTTGGCGGCGATGGAGGATATGGACCGCACTTCAAGGAAATTGGAAACGAGTTTGGCGGCTTTGATCTGGCTCTCTTAGAGGATGGTCAGTACGACATGGCGTGGAGATACATCCACATGATGCCTGAAGAGACTCTACAGGCTGCCGCCGACCTTCAAGCAAGACACTTTCTCCCCGTGCACAACTCGAAATTCTGTATCTCCAATCACGATTGGGATGCTCCCCTTCGGACGATCACATCCATCGCTGGGCAAGCGCATCCGCGAATCCTTACCCCCGTAATTGGCTAGGTCGTAGCGCTCGGAGATCCTGAGGCCGAGTCAGTGGAATGGTGGACGAAGGTGATCTAGGAATGAGGAAACATAAATCAGAATGAGTATGCTTCCTCATTGGATCGGCGGGATGAATTGGGACTCGAGACAGGGGCCTCTCATTTTGCGCTGTTGTATTCTTCATCGCTAACGGGCTTCAGCCAAATTGTTTTCCCTTTTTGAGTCGGTGTAACCGCGATATAGGCAAAGCTGCTTCCCGGCGTTGCGCCGTGCCAATGCTCGACACCCGCAGCGCACTTGATGACGTCTCCCTTGTGGACCACGCGGATCGGCTTTCCCCGTTCCTGATAATAGCCGGTGCCTTCGGTGATCAGCAGAACCTGGCCGCCGGGATGAATATGCCAATCGAGCTTGGCGCTGGGACCATAAACAGCCTGGGCAATGCTGGGATCGAAGGTGCTGTCTCCCACATTGAGCTCACTCAGACAGATGTCGCTGGTGTGATTCTTTGTGGTGGACAGTTCGCCCTTCGGAAAAGCCCGCTCCTCCGTTTGTGCCTGGAAATGAGAGGCGAACAAAAGGCTGACAGCGACGAAGATGACGAAAGATCTTGTTCTCATGTTGTTAGCTTCTCCTTTGTTGCTCTTTGTTTGGTACGCGCTGCCAATCCGAAATTTCGAACGGGAGCGTTGTCAGAAATCGGCACGCTTCCCCGATTCGGTGGCCAATTGCATCACGTCGAGCCGTGGTTTCCAGGGATCAGGAACCGCGCCGGCCGAGCCATCGGAATGGAAGTCGAAGATCAGATCCATGCTAGGGTCGTAACGCGGCCAAGTCGGCAAACCCGCGCCATTCGGATCTCCGGTCTTGGCGAAGTTGATCCAGTAGCTTTGCGCCATCCGGGAAACCGCCTGATCGTCAGGTGTCGGTGGAGGTGGTGGCGGCCCGAAGCCTCCGGTACCCAGGGTACCGAAGACGAAGGCGATTTCGCCGCCATGCGGTGTCCCCGCCTTCAACCTTTCGCGCATCGCAGTCTGAACGTAGGAGAACCGGTATAGATACCCGTATACAATCTCTTTGCTCCGACTTGCTCTGCAACCTATGACCACCTAGCAAGTCCATCGCCTATTCAACTGCAGTTTCTTTTGGGGTTTGAAGGGTTAGTGATATCCGTCGCTTCTTGAGTTCTTCATTAGCAACAGAATTTTGGGCAGCCGCTAAGGAGAGGAAGATCCCGAAAATCCCGATTGCGCCATAGCGAATTCTTTATTTACTAAAGATCCCGAAGGCGGTCATCGATGGGCGGATCGGAACCGATGTGTCGCCATCGCGACTGGAATTTGGCGATCGAGTCGCCGCATGGATATGGGTGGTGCAATCGGCGTTCCAGGGAGTGATCCAGCTGTGGACGCAAATCAATAGATTCCCACTCACTCCACTGCGCATGCGAAAACCCTTTAAATGTTCCGCTCTTTAGGTTAATTTTCGGTGGGGTTTCCGCTCACTCCGCCAATGAGGCTTAGAATTCGAATTGAAATAGGGCCAACCCACCGCGATCGTTAACCGCCAAACCAAATTCTCGGAAGAGGTTTTATGACAAGCAAAGCAGGCAATATGCAGCCACGGCGCGAGTTTCTCAAACTCGCCGCTCTTACCGGCGCGGCAGCGCTCGCGGGACATGTTTCGGCAGCCGCAGCGGAACAAAACGCCAGTCCACAAACAGCGGGCACATATAGCGGTGAGGGCAGGATGGAGTTCCTTCGTGTCAGCGGCCGTCACATCGTCGACTCTAGAGGGCAAAAGGTTCGCCTGAGGGGAACCTGTCCGGGCGGCTGGATGAACATGGAGGATTTCATTAATGGGCACCCAGGCTCGGAGCATACTCTCCGTGCGCAGATGGCGGAGGTGCTTGGTCCGGCCAGAGCACAATTCTTCTTCGAGAGGATGCTCGACCATTTCTTCAATGAGGACGACGTGGTCTTCCTTAGAGGAGTTGGCGCTAGCGTCGTGAGGATACCTCTCAATTATCGACATTTCGAGGACGATGCCGCTCCTTTCAAATACAAAGAGGCGGGGTTTGCCCGTCTCGATAAGGTGTTGAGTCAGTGCGAAAGACATGGTCTTTACGTCATTCTGGACCTTCATTCGGCGCAGGGGTGGCAGAACGTCCACTGGCATTCTGACAACGCGTCGCGCATCAGCCTTTTTTGGGAGGTTCCGTCGTATCAGGACCGCTTTGTCGCTCTCTGGCAGGAGTTTGCGCGGCGCTACAAGAACAGTGCTGTGATCGCCGGCTACGATGTGCTGAACGAGCCTTGTGCGAACAACGCCCTGGGCGACTATCCCTGGAACGTGGGTTCCAATTACAGGCCCAATTTTGACCGCATGAACGCCGTCTACCGGCGCCTGGTTACTGAGATTCGCAAGATCGATTCCAAACACATTATCTTCCTTGAAGGTGATGACTACGCAAAGGACTTCTCGGGGCTGGAGAAACCCTTCGACGATAACCTCGCCTACAGTTCACATAACTACACTGTGCCAGGGTTTGGACCAGGCCGATACCCTGGCACCATCCATCCGAGATCGGCTGCGGCGGGCAGTGCTCAGGACTGGGATCTGGCGAAACAGGAGCGCAACTTTCTCGATGCCGAGGGAACGAAGTTCACCCAGCAGCATAACGTTCCGCTGTGGGTTGGCGAGTTTGGGTCTGTCTTTAACGGGCCTGCTAATGAGAGTGGTGACCGGCTTCGCGCGTTAGATGACCAGATTGGAATCTTTGAAAGTCACAAGACGCACTGGACAACGTGGAATTACAAAGATGTTGGCGTGATGGGTATGCTGACACTCAACCCGGCATCTCCGTACATGGAGCGCATCAGCGACCTTCTTCGTAAGAAGGTTGCTCTTGGTACCGACGATTGGATGAAGTGGCTACCGCCAACGCCGGTAAAGGACGCAACGGCTCAGCTTGCTGACCAGATCCGTCAAGTGGTTGGTGATCTGCAGTTGGATGCGCGACTCAATGTACGGTGCATGAGTCAGACCCTGTTGTGCTTCTACACGGGAACCTTGATGCAGCCGCTCTACGCCGGCCTCTTCAAAGGCCTGTCCGAGAATGAGCTCGATCACATCCTATCTTCCTTTTCGGCAAAGCAGTGTGTGCCAAACCAAGGACTGGTGGACGTCCTCAATAAACACATGGCCAGGCCAGCTTAGACAGCCCGGTCCTGTTTGCATCAGACGAAGGCTCTTCCGCCTCAGAAGGCGGAAGAGTCCAAAGTCAAGGCCTACAGGGTGATGACGATTTTGCCTATCTGCTGGTTGCTTTCGAGGTACCTATAGGCCTCGACGGTTTGATCGAAGGGGAAGGTTCGGGCGACCTTCGGCTTGAAGGATCCATCCGCCAGTCGATCGTAGATGTACTTCTTCATGGTTTCCCACTCTGGAGTGCCACGCAGTTCGCCGAAGGTGTAGCCGAACATGCCAACGGTTCGACCAAAGGTAGCCAAGGGGAAGGGAGTGGGCTTGCCGGACAGCATGCCATACAGGAAGATGGTGCCACCGTTCGCTGTGGCCTGCGCAAGCGTGTTAATGTAGTCGCCGCCCACCGGATCGAAGACTACACGCGCACCTTTGCCACCGGTGATCGACTGCACCCGAGCCACCAGGCCCTCCTCTTCCGTGGCGATGACGTGGTCAGCGCCAAGGGCTTTGATCTGATCTTTTTTGGTGGAGGTACGTGTGGTGGCGATGGAGATGCCTCCCTGTGCTTTGACGATTTGGATGGCCGCGAGCCCAACGGACGAGCTGGCAGCGGTGATGATGACGAAGTCGCCCGCAGCCACTTTACCGAATGCCACAAGCGCGCCATAGGCGGTGCAGTACTGCATCCAGACAGCGGCACCCTCGACCACGGAAAAGGAGTCTGGAACGGCTGCGAGCGCGGTGGCAGGAACGACGGCTTCATCCGAAAGCACCGGGTATTGGTTCATCGAATAACCCGGAATGGTGCCAAAACGCTTGCCGATGAGAGCGGGATCGACGTCGGGACCAACGGCGATGACCTTTCCGACTGCCTCGTATCCGAGGCCGGAGGGAAGGTTCACCTTTTCCATGTAGAGGCCGTGATAGTACATGCTCTCGGCCCGGTTAAGGCCCACTGCTTCCACCTTGAGGAGAACCTCACTAGGACCGGGCTTGCGCTCGGGCAGATCTTCCATGTGAAGGACTTCGGGACCACCAAGCTGGTTGAAACGGATTGCTTTCGGCATAGTGAGGATATCTCCTGTCGTATCGCTTTTACTGTTTTGCAACGTCGAGATCGATGGTCAACTTCACTTCATCGCCCACTACAGCCGTCGGGAATTTCGTCGCGATTCCAAATGCCGTGCGGCTAATCGTAGTGGTACCTGAGAAGCCAGAGTGAGGCTTCTTGTCCATTCCGGGAACTGGTCCCGTCGGACCCTCAAGCTGCAGGACCACCGGCTTGGTCACGCCATGCAGGGTGAGATTGCCGGAGACAGTAAGGCCGTTACCGTTTTTCGCAATGCTGGTACTGACGAAGGTTGCTGTGGGGAACTGTGCAACGTCAAAGAAATTCGCACCCTTCAGGTCGCCATCACGCGGGGCAACGCCGGTGTCCACTGTAGTCACGTCAACGGTGACATTTACTGAGGATTTCGTGATATCCGCTTCGTTTAGTACTACGGTGCCTCCTATATTGCCAAAATGGCCCCGCACATTCGATAGGCTCAGGTGGAGGATAGAGAAGTCGACCCCGCTGTGCGCTTTATCCGGCACCCAGGTGGATGTTTGCGCGATGGCCAGTGGAGCAGCCAACGCCAGAGTTAGAAGTGATGACAAATATTTGTTCATTCAAAAACTCCTTTCAACATGAGTTAAGGATTCGTGGGGTACCTGTCCAGGGAGGGCGAATGTGACAACGAGAATCGCAGCGTCGTATCCGTGAGATGGTTACACGCGCTTGCTGGTTGCAACATTCATTCAATAATATTGCTGACGTTGTGTTCAAGTTCCCTAGCCCAACGCGCTGCCTCCATCCCTTCGCCATAGTCTGCAAGGGCTTCTGTATAGAGGTCGTGCCGACTGGTTCCTCTTGTGACTTAGTAATGAGCGCTTGGCACGGTTGGTGACGAGCGCTCATTCTTTTGCGGTAGTGTTTTGATTCATGCAGCGTTCCGAACCAAAGCACGGGATTCCTATTCGGGCAGTGCCAACTGGCCATCGATCTGGACGTGTCCGACGACGGTAGGGGCTCCGGTATCAGGTTGGCCTCCCCCGATGCTGATGGTGTAATTACCAGCGGCAATGATCGGGTCGCCATTTTCAGTGACCATGACCAGATCGCGGTCCTTCAGGTCGAAGTGGACCTTCTGGCTCGCGCCCGGCTCCAAATGAACTTTCTGGAATCCGCGGAGAGCGATCTGCGGCGCACCCTTGACTGCTGGGAACTTGATGTAGACCTGGACGGACTCGTCTCCTGCAACTTTCCCAGTGTTGGATACTGTGACATCGGCGGCTACAGGTTGCCCCGCAGCGACAGACTGCGTGGGAAGACTGAGGTCGCTGTATTTGAAGGTTGTATAGCTGAGCCCATAGCCAAACGGGTAGAGCGGCTTGGATTTGAAGTACCGATACGTCCGGTTTGTCATCTCGTAATCTTCGAAATGGGGCAACTGGCTAACGTCCTTGTAGAAAGTAACCGGCAGCTTCCCACCAGGATTGTTTTTGCCGCTCAGTGTTTCAGCAATAGCCGCGCCGCCTTCTTCGCCGGGGTACCATGCTTCGAGAACCGCGTTGGCGTGATCGTTGATCCAATTAACTGCGAGAGCACTGCCGTTCAACAGAACGACTGCGAGCGGCTTGCCGGTGGCTGTAACAGCTTCAACCAGATCCTCTTCGGGCTGGGGAAGATCGATGCTGGTGCGATCTCCGCCGAGGAATCCAGGTACGGTCACCGGCATCTCTTCACCTTCGAGCCTGCTGGTGACTCCCACGATTGCAATCACGACGTCGGCGTTCTTTGCGGCGGCGATTGCATCAGGCGAGGGCGCATCGTTGACTTTGGTCCAGATCAGTTGCGCCTGCGGCTTGGCGCCGTTCATGGTGCCGAGCGTGAGACTCAGTGCGGCCTTTTCACCCTTTAACAGGTGGGCACGACCAACGGCTGCATCGACTCCTTCGACCCTGCCCAATTGCGCAACTTGCTTGTCGCTAATGGAGAGCCTTCCGAAACCGCTGGCACGCACGCCGATGAGGTAGTCGCCAGTTTCCTGAGCAGTGATGAAGCCCGTCCAACGCACACCAACAGTCTTTTTGCCGGCAAACTCCGCAGGCAGGTTGCTGTCTGTGAGATTGATGTTCGGCTCGGTGCGGCTGAGAAGCACTGGCGCTTCCGGTCCCCTGCCAAACCGGACCATCGACTCGCTGTAGTCCGCCTTGATGCCGGGCTTGCCGTCGGGAGTCGTCAGCATGGCATCTGGAACAGGACTTCCTTCGTTGCGAAGGAACTGGATTCCGGGAACGTAAGTGACTGTTGCATTCGGGAACTCAGCCTTGAGTCCTTCCAGTACGGTAACTGTATGAGTCGTCGTTCCGGCGTAGTTGCCGAGCAGCACTGCGGTCTGTTCAGCGAGCGGACCGACGACTGCGATCTTCTTTATGCCCGGTTTGAGCGGAAGCACGCCATCATTTTTGAGCAGAACCATAGACTCGTTGGCGAGCTTACGGGCCAAAGTGCGGTGTTCAGCGCTGTCAAGTTCCTTCTCGTCGATCTTTGTATAGGGAACCATCTCCGGCGGGTCAAACGTGCCGAGCTTCATGCGCGCGGTGAACAGTCGAATGAGGGCCGTATCCAGCGTGCTTTCAGGCAGGTAGCCTTGCTGCACGGCATCGATATAGGCCTTGCCGACCGGCTCGCCAGGCTGGTCAGAGAAGCCGCATTCGTTATCCATGCCGCGGATTACGGAGATGGCCGCGCCTTGTGCCTGGCTTGGGCGGTAGCGATGATTGGCGGAAATGTCTGTGACTGCGCCGCAGTCCGAGACCACATACCCCTGGAAGCCCCACTTGCCGCGCAATTGGTCCTGCATCAGGTACTGGTTGGCGCATGCCGGCTCGCCATTGATAGAGTTGTACGCGCACATGACTGAACCGGCCTTGCCTTCCACGACGGCAGCGCGGAATGCGGGCTCGAAGGTGTCTACTTCGTCGTGTTTGCTAACGTCGACATCTGCAAAGTGGCGGGTTGGCTCCGGTCCGCTGTGCACGGCATAGTGCTTGGGTGTTGCAATCACGCGGTAGTACTTTGGATCATCGCCCTGCATACCGGTGACGTAGGCGATGCCCATGCGTCCTGTGAGGAAGGGATCTTCGCCGTAAGTTTCCTGTCCGCGGCCCCAGCGCGGGTCACGGAAGATGTTCAGGTTTGGGGACCAGAAATCCAAGCCTCCGCCAATAAAGGCCGCTCGTCCGGTACGTGCATCCTGCACATATTTAATGCGGCCCTCAATACCGATCTGGGTCGCCATGAGATGAATGTTGGGTGTATCGAAGGTTGCAGCCAGACCGATTGGCTCCGGATACTCCGTCACACCCTGGTCGATGACGCCGTGGAGCGCCTCACTCCACCATTGGTACGCAGGAATGTGGAGCCGCGGAACTGCGGCGGATTGGTTGAGCATTTGCGAAGCCTTCTCCGCCAGGGTCATGCGATGCACCAGGTCAGCAGCCCGCTGCTCGGCTGACAAATTGGTGTTCATAAATGGAAGATTCGCTGTGTCCTGGGCAACTGCAAACTGCATCAATAAGCCAAGGAAAAGCGATCCCGTCCACGCGGCCAGGCCTGCAACAACTCGTGTCATGCGTATCTTCATGTTGTATCTCCAGGTTAAGTGTGGCGACGCCAAGCTCCACCACGAGGAATCCCGATGGGGCGCAGTATCGGATTTTTCAACAGATTGCGCCCTGTTTCAATGAGCGCATTGGCCAAATGACGGGCGTGGCGAGGGGAGGCTGTTGCTGAGTCGGAGCGTCCGGAGGTTGGCTTCGGATCAAGACAGTGGATGATGATTTCATTGGTGGCCCGGTTCCGCCAGACATTGAACCTCATTGCAACGGTTTCGACCCAATACGTTGAATCCAGACAAAGTCTCGCCTTTCCGTTGGTCGCAGATGGACTGGGAGGAGCTACACCCAGCTTGTGGTCTCCGAACGATGCCGATAGAGAATTCGTCAGCGTTATGACGGTCGTGACCAATCATTCCTTAAAGCAGGTGCGCTGTGAAGTGCGTAACGGAGAGCTGCCCTGTTAGGTTTTGTTAGCCCATCTAAAGTTCTTGAAATCAATGATGTTAGTACCTTGGCTACAGGCAGCATATCCGACAATCTGATCGGCTGTAGGATATACTCAGGTTCGCAAGCAGATGACGACTGTCTTCTGTAGCGGGATTGAATGCAGGATCGGAATGCTACTCATCAATAACGACAATCTGGAAACGCCATGGACCCCAGCCAGCGAAGAGGACTTAACTAAAGTCCGAAGGCAGCTCGAGAGGATCTTGGAGGATCCGCATTTCAAGGGAAGCAAGCGATATACGCGCTTTTTGCGTTTCATTGTCGAGGAAGCCCTAAGCGGAAATTCGAGCGGAATTAAGGAACGCTCGCTCGGCATCGCTGTGTTCGATCGCCCTTTGGACTACGACACATATTCTGATTCCATTGTTCGGGTGGCGGCTTCGGAGGTACGGAAGCGAATAGCGCAGTATTACGATACACCGGGTCATGACCATGAGTTGAGAATCGGACTGCCCCTGGGCTCCTACACACCTGAATTCCAGTTGGGCAGGCACCACGCTCCTGGCGAAACGGCGGTCCATGCAGATAACGGCTTGCGAACTCTCGAATCAGGATTGGCGCCCGGGACGGAGAACGTATCGAAGAAAAGTGAATTTCAAGCCGGAAGACTCCTCAATCGCCGAACCTCGGTTTACCTGCTGATTCTGGCCGCGGCTTGTGTTGGCGCCGCACTTTTGGCGCGAGTCGCGCTTCGTACACCCACGGAAACCAATACCCTTTCCATTTTATGGGGACCGGTAGTGGAGAAGACGGATTCCGTTGTGATATGTGTCGGGCAAGTCAGTTCACAAACCCCATGGGCGACCTCGGAGTCAGCTCAAGTGGCCGCACCGACCGAGACCGGTGTCTTACCAGACATTCTTTTAGTTCGAGATGCTGCCTCGGCTTCCCAGGTCAGCGCTGTACTCGGCCGCATGGGGGGCAATCCTCGAGTGCTCGGAGCTGCCTCGACTAATTTCACAGATCTTCAAATCACATCCGGGGTGTTCGTCGGTGGATTCAATAATCCATGGACGTTGCGTTTGCAGGCGCCTCTCAGGTACCAGTTTGTTCGGAATGCAACCGATCAAACTTACGAAATCGTTGACACGAAGCACCCTGATTCGCGCCTTTATCAGATCGATCAGACCAAACCGTATAGCAAATCCACCCAGGATTACGGAGTAGTTGCTCGCTTTCTGAGCCCGACTACGGAACGAGAAACCGTAATCATCGCGGGGATCGGCGCAAACGGAACTCTCGCCGCAACCTCGATGGCAACTGACGAGCGCTTTTTCGGGGAATTGGTCCGTAGCGCGGGTAAGAATGCGGTCAAAAGGAACATAGAAATACTCGTGACAACACAAATCATCGATAATCACACTGGTCCACCCAAAGTCCTCGATGTTCAGTATTGGTGAACGGGTTCATTCAGCGTTCGTGCTTCCGGTTAAGATCACCGATTATCGCAAATAAGCGTGAAGCATTTCGGCACATTTTTCCTTTATAAGAGCCTTGATACAGGCAATCTAACGATTAGTCCAGACGCCTGCCACAGGTTGTGCTTCTCGCTTCATGCACAATCGCTAATGCGCTCATCGAGCATTGAACGCAGAGCACTTGGCCGAATAGTTGGCTTTCAGGACAAGTGGTCGCCGCATTCTTACACTGAAATCGGAAGGCTAGAACGTCAGAATTTTCAAATACATTCTCACGCTGAACAGCTTATGGCTCAATGGTGCGAAATATGGTGTTGTCCCTAAACCCGCATGAATAAAGGGGAAACACCACTTTGGGGACCACTGTAAATATTGTTCTTGATTCTCTAGGGCTCGTTTAGGCTTCTTAGTATTTCTGTAAGTTGTTGAAAATACTATGATTACTCATTTTGGGAAGCTGACGTTCTGCCACTGAACTACTCCCGCAGCCATTGAAAACACACATCATACGAAATACCCTACCCAATCAACCCCTGCCAAGCGCAATCACGCGCAGATGGAATTCACGAACGAGGGCGGAGCATCCCGCATGTCAACAAGATACCAGAGAGGGTCCATCCAGCGCGAAAAAAGTGCGGGAATTCCGAAGCGCTCTGACCGGGTGTAAATCAATTCCCGATCAGAGCTGCTGTCTGCTGTTCATGGCTTCATAGCGCTTTCGCCCTGCGGCTGAGCTGTGCCTGCGTGAATCGTCTCAATGGAAACCGGCCCGATCAGGCCGGACAGAAAAAGAGGCGAGTCACTCGTATAGGTACGAATGTTTGTTTTGGTATAGGAATGCAAGTTGGAAGGTTGCGCGTCGCCTATGATTCGATTTGGCCAGAGATTCGCCACTTCCAATTCCAAAGCGTTTTTGCCGTTCTTGAGATTGCCGGTCAGATCGAGACGGTACGGCAACGCCCAGATTGTACCGGCTGGTTGGCCGTTGACACGAACCGTACAAATCTCGCGCAAATCATTAAGGGTCAGTATCATGCGATCACTTGCGACAAGTTTGGCATCGAATTCCGTGCGATAAGTTGCCGTGCCAGAAAAATAACGCACGCCTGCATCCCGCGATTCGGTCCACGAGGTAAAACCTTGAAGCTTCTGCGCTCCTGAAGGCGCACCGCGATTCTCCTGAAAGGAGATCGTCCACTGATTTGCAGGCAACTCGACGGATGTTACTTGGGGTGTCCTCGCTTTAAACGGTATCTCAGGCGAATCTATGGGTTGCGAAAAGACGACAAAGATCGAACCAAACGGCGCAAGATGCAGTGGAATTTGAGTTATGTCGTTGTCAATCTGAAAATCATTCAACGGTTCAATGCTGCCATCAAGAGCGTTCCAAAGCTCAGGCTGGCGCCCGGCCACACGAAAGCCTGCTTTTGTATCCACAGCATGCGCACTGCCGTTTCGCACAAAGTAGATATCCGCCAATCCATCGCTGCGATGCACATAGTCCAGGCTTCCTGAAGTATCTACAAAATCCTGCTGAATCTTCATCTGTCGCAGCGCCGCACGAGCATCAGTATCGCAGAATACACGACCTGCTCCGTATAAGTGAGGCGTCTGTGAACATCCACCCCATAGATCATGTTTCAGCGTCTCATAACGTCGCGATGTATCTTCATCCACAATTCCCGTGGGGCCAATCGGCGGCTGACCAACAATTCTGCCGCCCTGTTTTACATAACTTGCAATTCGTTCCATCGCGGCCAGGCTAAGTCGGTGCGATTTAGGCAAAACCAGAATCTTGTATTCATTCCCCGCGGGCGTAGTTATCCCACCTGAATGTACAGAAAGCGAGTGCAGCAGCGCATCTTCACTCGTAACATCGTAATCGTAGCCTGGAAGAACACGCGCAGGATCATCGAGCTTGAGCCGCACAAAGTTAGGTACCTGGTCGCCGTAGAAATAGAGCACATCATCAACCGCGTGGCCCTGCTGCAACATATATTGTGAGCGATTCAGATAAAGAAAGAATGCGTCCGATTGATTCCACCAGGTTATGTTCGGATTGAGATGAGTTCCGGCAAAATACTCATTACCAGGCAAGCCAGCACTCTCGGGAATCGACGTAAATTCGTGCCACACCAGACGGTTCATGCCTTCGGTCAAAGCCTGATCAAAGGTTGGCTTCAGGTCTGTTGCCAAAGATTCACTCCATTCCGGCCCGATGCTGGTCATGCCCTCGTTGGCAGCAATCTTTTTTCCATAAATATTTGCCGCGCTTGCAGCTTCTTTTGTAAAAACTCTCTCCTCATCACTTATGCGGTGCTTTTTGGATAGTGCCCAGAATTCTGTCTGAGGCATCGCCGACGAGCGAAACGTCTCCAGAGCATCGAGAGGTTCGCCATGCGGCCCTCCAGATTCACACTGCGTCCCAAGGCCAAATTCTTTTGCCCGCTCGGCAAAGTGATCGTAATGATCTGTTACCAGATCGCCAACCGTGCGCCGCAGATCATTCAAAAATCGGTTGCTGGTCGCTCGATCCTGTATGATGCGCCCCGCAACAATTGGCAGATATCGCACTGGATCATAACCGCGACGTTTGCGAAACTCATCCGCAAATCGGCCCGTCCAGTTTATCCCGTTGAGTTCCCAGCTATCGGTGGCAAGATACAGCAACGTACTTCCCAGATATGGCCGGCTTACATTCAGCAACGGCACGACAGTATGAGTCCAATATGTATCGAATGCCCCTCGGTCCAGATGGTCAATCGCCAGCCCCTGCCATGTGTCGCTCGACGTAGAAACTCGTGCATCGGAGTTGGTGTAGCCTATGCGCAGTATCTCCCAGGCCCCCTTCGATGGCGGACGCCAATTGATATGTCCAGCCGCGTCAGTTAACGCGCTAAGGTCCACAACATCTTGAAGCGTTGCATCCTCTTCGCCTTGTTTTGATGGTCTGTCTTCAAGAAGAGGCTCCGACGGCTCCATCGAAATCCCTGTTTCTTTCGACGCGGTCTTATAACTTAATAGATCGATTGAATCCCGCTCATTACCCGCTTCTCCAGGCAATGCCGCGCCATGAGCCAAGGGGTAAGCCAAAACAGCGATTTGGTGGTAATAACCATTCATAACAGTCGGCATGGCAAGCACACCTTCAAAGCCTTTTTCGCCAACTTCGGTCCGCGACCATGTCAGCAGCTTCGAAGCATCGGCTGGAGTTACGTCGGGACCGCCGAGATTCCAGCCACTTAAAATGTTCAACGTAACTTCAATATGCAGCGTCGCCGCTGTTTTAAGAGCAAACACATACAGCCGCACCCAATCCGGACTGCCGAATTTTGGTCCGGGTGGGGCATTGTCGTTTCCCTCCTGGTTTGAACCGTTGGCATCCACCAGAAGTACGCCACCGAATCCTTTCCGGCTCATCTCGGTCAGGTCGCGAGTGATTGTAGCTTCGGTCGTGTTGCCGTTCAACCACCACCAGTAACAGCGAAGTTTTGCGGCGCCGGGCGGCTGCGCAAAACCTTGACGCAACGCATCCCGTTCAGCGCTGCTTGTTTGTCCATACATTGCACCGGCAAACATAAATGTTAGCGCGACCAGAGCGGCGCGCCTTTTCCATCCTGAAGTCATCCAGTTATGCACTTTGATCCTCGGATCTCGCAATTGCAATCGCTTCGAAAGTTCGTGACATGAAACCTCCGCATCCCCTAAAAAATGGACTTCCGAAAGGCTTTTGGACCTTCGGAAGTCCATGGGTAGAGGCCCCTGATTAGAAGTTGACGCGAGCCGTTATCTGGGTCAGGCGCGTATCGTTTGCCTGATTCAACGTCACGACACCATAGCCGGAGCCAGTTGGCGACGTGCCAGGACCGCCAAAGTTTGGCGTGTTCATGATGTTGAAGAACTCTCCGCGGATTTCAAAGCTTGTAGCACCACGAATCTTGAACTTCTTGAAGAGTGACGCATCGGCCAACGGGTGAACCAGCTGGCGAAGGTTCATGTACGGTCCAAGTGTGTTGAGCGTGAACAAGGGCTCCTGCTGGAAGGCTGGCGTAGTGTCGGCGCCGTTGCAGTTTGTGGCAACACCAGCTGCTGTCAGATAGCACGGGTTGAACATCGTGTTATAGGATCGTTTCGCCGCGGTCGGAACCTTCAGCTGCCTATAGGTAAAGCCGGGGTTTCCAGCGCCTGGGGCATTCGCATTGGCATTAGGATTACCTCCTGAGCTGCCCGGATTGGCTATCAGAGGAGCATTGCTGGCACGCAGAGTACCGTGAAGGCTCCATCCGCCCAGCACTTCCCGCACAACGAGCGACTTGCCCGCAAAATCCGGGAAGCGATAGGTTCCCCAAGCGTTGGATAGGAGATTGGGTTGCGAGTCCTGATAACGGAAGAGTTGTGTATCCTGAGGATTCAGGAATACATTCTTATCCATAATCTTTTCCCAAGTGAAGTTACCCTGAATATCAAAATGATGGGACACCCGCTTGTTCACCGTAACCTGGAGCGAGTTGTATAGCACGCTGCCGACGGGGATAAAGTTGTCTGTGACACCGGTGAATTCAGGGTAAGTTCCATAGAGCCAGAACTGAGGCACTAAAGCCGCAGCCAAAGCTGATCCGGCCATTTGCGGCAGAGCAGCAAACGGACTCGCAACTTTGTTTGTGAGGGCAGTGATTTGATTAGCTGTCAGTGGCGCGGCGACGGTGCCCATATACGACGCAGGCAGAACGTTAATCGCCTTGTTAACAGGAAGCTGGAAGACTTTGTTACCAACATAGGCAATTTGCAGTGTGGTTTGGCCGGGCAACTGATATTGGATACCGGCGGTATATTGCAATTGCTTCGGCTGCACGGTGGTTGGTTCGGTGAAGGTGACACCCTGGCCAAGCTGTGTCGCCAGTCCAGACGCGCTTCCCGACGGCAGATTCACTCCGGTGGGCCACGGGTTGCTGAGACTGTTTGCCGGCACAAAAGCGCCTGACCCTGACACATAGCCAGTCGAATTGCTGAATCCAGCACTCTGCGGTTGATCCTGCGTGTTGAAGTAATACAATCCAATGCCGGCATGTGCCACGAGCTTTGGCGTGACTTGATAGGACGCACCAAACCGTGGCTGGAGGTGTCCAAATTCTTTCGGCGCAATGGTGCGGCTCGGCGTGGCAAAGCTATTGGCAAAGGTCAGGCCACCATATAATGGCAAACCAGGTACCGAAGCCTGCAGCGGGTTAACGCAGGTTGTGCAGAAGCCGGAGAGCATCCGGTTGTAGCGCTCCGTGAAGGGCGACTCGTAGTCCCAGCGAAGGCCGGCGTTGATAGTCAGCTTGGAACTGACACGCACGTCGTCCTGCGCAAAGAGCGCCATGTACTGCTGCGATAGAGCAAAAGCGATCTGGTTGGCATAAGAGCCGCTTGTCGGAGTGCCCAACAGTAGTGCAGCCATGGCATTTCCAGAGCCGGTATCGCCGGCAGTGCCGGCCTGCGTAAATGTGCGGTCAAAAGAAAACGACCCAATACCGCTCATCGGATTCTGTACGTTATACCGGCTCATATTGCCTTCGAAGCCTACACGCAGAGAATGGCTACGCACTGTTTTGGCGAGCAAAACAGAGGTTGAACTTAGCGCATCCGTGCTGATCTGTCCGGCATTACCTGCCGCCAGACTCGAGTAGCTGTCCGTCATCGTCGTGCCGGGGAATGACTGATAAGGAAGCCCGGTTGCTGTCATGTTGATGGAGGAAAGATTGAATGATGCCCCCGGATAAACCAGGCCGAAGGGGTGATAGATGATGCCTAAACGTGCATTCAACACAGTGGTGGCATTGAAGACGTAACTGTCCTCAATGCTGCCGCCTTCATTGTTGCGATAGACGGTATATCCGTCACCGGTAGGGCCTTCCGCATACGGGAACCCCTCATTCGGCTGCCACTGATGCAGGACAGCCTTAAAAAACTTGGCGTCAAAGTGATGCTTTTCAGAAAACTGCTGGTCGACGCGGGTCACAAAGCCGTAGTATTTGTTGGGATTGGACGTATCCGTTGAGACATAATTTTGGGTGTGCGCAGCGTTTATCGTGGCGTTCGGCGCCGGATAGTATCCCATCAGCGCCTTGCCCGCTGCGTTAATCTTTCCAGCAGGAATAACGTTATACGGGAAGAAAGAGCGAGCACCACCTGCAAATGTGGTGGGGTCGTAGATCTGGACGTAGGTGTATCCACCGGCGCCACTGTTCCCGGCTACGCATTTCCCATTGACATCGTAGACAGGGCAGAGGCTGGAGAAATCGCCGTCCAGCATTCCCTTGTCGGCCACTCCGGTAATAGGATTGGTGCCAGTCACGGTCGGAACCAACGAGCTATACGTCACCGGCTGGTGCAATTGAATGTATTCGTACGCCACCGTGAAAAACGTCTTGTCGCGCCCGTTGTAGACGTGCGGAATGCGGATCGGACCGTCAAAGACGCCTCCAGGCTGCGCCCACTGGTCGTTGGCACGCGGCTTGCCACTGTGCACGTTTTGATAGGAATTCGCATCCATATAAGTGTTGCGGAAGACATAGTACGCAGCACCGTGATATGTATTCGATCCGGTCTTCAGCACGGAGTTGGCAACCACGCCGTCTCCATGTCCATACTCAGCATCAAAAAGTCCCGTCTGGGTTTTTACTTCCTGCACTGCTTCTGGCGAGGGCACAAAGCCCGTATAGCTGGCACCGGAGAAGCGTTCGGAAGGATCGTCGGGGACGCCGTCCAGCGTCAGCCGGTTATGGCCGGCGTTACCGTTTGAAGTAATCTGAACCGCAACGCCGCTGTATGGGTTGGTAAACGTGCTCGCCTTACCCTGAATATATCCGCCCGACCCGCCCGAAAAGACTCCGGCTGCCAACGTTGAGAGCACAAACGGATTGCGTCCGATGTTCGGTATGTCGGTGACTTCCTCTGTCAGCATCGTCGTCGCCAGGTTGGCCGATTCTGTATCTAGTAGCTGGGTGTCAGCAGTGACAGTAATCTCAGTGCTGATAGAGGCTGCTTTTAGCGAGAAATCCGCACGCGCGATCGCGCCGGCTGTCAAAATGATACCGGTGCGCGATTGACCGCCAAAACCCTTCGCTTGAACCGTCACCGTATAGGTGTCAGGGGTCAGGAAGGGGATATTGTATTCGCCCGATCCGTTGGTGACTGCCTTGGTCTCAAAGTTTGTCAGACCCGCCTTGGCGGTTACGCTTGCGCCCACAATCTTTGCGCCCGTTGCATCGGAGACGCCGCCGCTCATTGTGCCAAGGTACTGCTGCGCTTGCATCGGTGACGAGACCAACAAGCCTGTCACCACGAATGCCACTAGAAATAGGCAATACTTCATGACTGCCTTTTGTCTGGTGGTCACTATGCCAAATGCTTCACTGAATTTCATACAGCCTCCTATAAAGGGTTGTTGTGTTTACGATTTCTCACACTTGAACCTAGGGTTGGTGTTTTGCATCGGTCAGGTATTTTGCGTTGAAGACTTTCGAAATTAGAAGCCGCATCGCTGAAAACCTGAATTGCAATCGATTCGCCCCGCCTCAATAGTGCAAGAGTTTGTCTATTGGTTCGAGAAGCGAAAACCATGCTCAAAGTACAGAAGATCGTCTCGAGCTTCTTGGCTCACTGTACGCAGAACTCCGTTGTCTTCGGCTGGCCCTTCTTTCTAAAGACCAGTGCCTCGCAATATCGCATTCCCGTGTACTCCTGGAAGCGAACAGTGTGGATTGTCTAAACATCAAAGTGAGCGAACAAGTTAATTTACCGGAAAAATTACCGCTAATTTACCGTAAGAGATCGCGTATGTGTATCTAGATTAACAGTTTATCTCCAGATGTAATCGGTTGCAGGCACAATGCAACAACGTCTTTGGAGCTGCTATTCAAAGGGCATGAATCCCGTCTTGCCACTGGAGGAGCGCAAGAGCTAGACTTGGAGGCGTTCCCTTGAGGGTGCCGCACTTCTGATGACAACTACCTCGTACAACCCGGCGCCCGATGCCTTGCCAGATGCCTTGGAGGAGCTGCCTAGCAAAGAAGAGCGACGCGCTTTGATTGAGCGGGTAGCCGCCAGTGAGCATTTCAGCCGCTCTGCCCGTCTGCGCGATTTTCTTCTTTACGTGGGAAAACAGTCTCTGATGGACGGTTGCCCGGAGATACACGAACAAGAGATTGGGGCCAAGGTTTTTGGCAGAGACGCGTCCTACGACAGAAGCCAGGACAATATCGTCCGAGTCAACGCGACCGAGCTGAGAAAACGCATCGAGTTGTACTTTGCGACTGACGGCGCGCATGAACCTCTGATCATCGAGATTCCCCGCGGTGGCTATAAACCCATCTTTCGTCGGCGGCGACCCGAGTTCCAAGGCCCGATGGAGTCTCAGCCGGGATCCCTTCTTGGCCTGCCAGCAAGTTCCTCTGACGGCGTAATGCCGCATATTGTGCCTGGGAAAATCGCCCGTATTCACATCCTATGGGGTGCAATTTGTTTACTGCTTGCCATCGGTTTCGTCGTGCAATTTCAGCAGAGCCGCTCCCTGCAATCTGCCGTGAACGCCTGGAGTGGAAAACCCGCTCTCGCGGCTTTCTGGGGTGAATTTCTTCACTCCAATCAACAGACAGACATCGTTCTCCCAGACGACTCCATCAGCGTGATTCAAGACATAACCCACCGTCCCATCTCACTGGGAGATTACCTTAGCGACGGCTATATGCGGCAGATTCAGTCTTCCGATGTCAGTGCCGATCGAAAAGCGGATCTGTACCAAATTTTCAATCACAACCTCATCACCTTCGGTGGCGTCCGCGCTGCGCAGGAGATTCTGGCTGTGATTCCCGCCAGCCATGCAAGTTATCTGACCCTCTCGCGTCACTACACAGCGGATGCCATGAGGCGGAATAACATTGTTTTGATCGGCGGCAAAAAGTCAAATCCCTGGGATCACGTCTTTGATGATCGTTTGAACTTTGTTACTGACTACGATGACGAGCATGCTCAGCCGTTCGTCAAGAACCTCAACCCTAAGACCGGTGAGGAGGCAATTTACCGCGGGTCGCAAGAAGCAAACAGCATACTTGGCTATAGCGTCATTGCTTATTTGCCCAATCCGAGCCGGACCGGCAACGCGCTGATTCTGGCTGGCACGGATTCCGACGCAACTGCCGCAGCAGCCGACTTTCTGACCTCGGAAGAGAAATTAGCTACGTTTCGCAGCACGCTTCACACGGATCACTTCCCGTACTTCGAGGTGCTTCTCAAAACCACTCGCCTGAGTGGAGCTTCTTTCAATGCCGAGCTCATCGCCTATAGAACCTATCCGGAACTTCACTAGAAATAGCGCAAAACGGCGCGTCCCATAGAGGGACGCGCCGTTTTGCGTTGGATGGGAGTTACTTGCCGGCGGTCTTATGAACTGGTGCCTTAGCCGGGGCAGGCCTGGCGGCGGTGTCGGCGATAGCCTGATCGATGATTGTATAGAGCTGCTGGTCGGGGCGCTCGACCTCGATGAAGGGCGCACCCTTTGAGTTGGCCGTAACGATCCATATAGTAGGGGTGTGCTCCACTCCGACACGTTGGCCCAAAGCGTAATCGGCTTTGACCATGGCAGCTAGCTTGCCCTGCGGGTCAATGGCGAAGGGCAGGGCGATGTGGTGGTCAGCGGCAAACTTCGCGGTGAATTGAGTCAGAACTCCAGGGCTGTAGATGGAAATCTGATTGGCGAAGACCTGATCGCGATACTCGTCGCCCAAAGCCTTGCTGTGAGTGTCAAACCAGCGCGCATTCACTGCGGCAGTAAAGCTCCATGCGTGCTGGGGTAGCGGAAAGTCGTAGCGCAGCCAGGGGATTTTATACTTGGCTACCGCAGCCATCAGCGTCGGGTTGGAGTGCCCGCATGCCGGACATTCAAAGTCCGAAAACTCGATGATCGCCACGCGCGCGCCGGCCGGCGGATGGAGTGCGGAAGAGTCTTTCACACGCGTTCCAGATGACGGCGCGCCAAACTGGGCATGGGCTCCGGCTGCGAAGCTAAAAAGCACGACGGCAAGGCTCAGCAAAAGGCTGGTCCGCGGGCAAACGACGGAAGGACGATGGGCAGGAACGAAAGATCGAGACATAGCGATTAGACGACTCCCTCTGAATTATTGTAACCACCTGCCACCTGCGGTGGGGTCAAACGCTCGCTATTCGCTCGCATGAGCTGTCGAGCCATTTCAAAATTCTGGAAGTCGCGTGGGTTAATGGCGGTCGCGACGGCGGGCGGGCCGGGTCCCCGCGGACAGGTCTTCTTCCGTGGGGTGATGGGCCATCCATTGACGCCATTTGTAGTCGGCGACGAGGGAAACGGCGACGATGAGGACGGCGAGAATGCCGAAGAAAATCTTCATGACGCATTCAGGATCGCACAAATCCGGCGGCTGATTATACTGAGATGAACAAGAAAATCTGCCTGGAGGCCCCCCGTGAGCAATCAGCAATCGGAACGAGCAGTGGATTTATTCTCGCGGAATTACAACTGCGCGCAGTCGGTGTATGCCGCCAGCGCCACTCGCAACGGTCTGAGCGAGGCACAGCGGCTGGCTTTGTCTGCGCCCTTTGGCGGCGGAATTGCGCGGCAGGGAGAGGTTTGCGGAGCCCTCACCGGCGCGCTGCTGGCTCTGGGAGAGGCTGCCGGAGAGGCGATGGCCGCCGATCCTGTCGCTGGCCGGAACGCGCTCTATGTGCGGGCAACGCAACTGACCGAGACCTTCCGCACTGCGCATGGTGCGATTCTTTGCCGCGAACTGACCGGCTGCGTTCTCAATACGGAAGAGGGGCAGCGTACTTTCAAGGAGCGCGGACTGCATCAGAATCTGTGTACGAAACTGGTTGCCTTTGCAGCCGAGCAAGCTGTGAGCATGACCGTCGCTTCTGCTCAGAAATGACAGCCATGTAATTCCTGCGTGTAACCGTTATCAGTCGCAAATATCAGATTCTCAATGCTACAATCCGTGGTCATGGATAGAAAGTCGTTCCTGAAAGGCCTTGTCGTGGCAGGCGCAACCCTGCCTTGTTGTTTCAGCGACGCTGAAACGAAAACCGGAAAATGCGAAGGCGGAACCTGCATGTCAGATGCCGGTGCCGTACGCCAGTTCCTTACAGACTTCCTCAGCGCGGAAGATGCAACTCTTGACCGGGATGCGCTACATAAGCTGATGCAGCAGCGGGGTCGCGCCTGTTGCCGCAATTTGGAGTTCCGGCAGAAGTTGCTGGTAGACAGCCAAGGCAGCATGGACAAACTTGTGGAGCTGATGGGAAAGATCGTCGGCCAGGAGAATTGCCGTCGCGAAGGCAACACGGTGACGTTGATTTATCCGGCAGGCAAGTGCGTTTGCGGCTGGAATCCCAAGCGCCCGGTTAATCCCAATGACCCATACTGTGATTGTTCGGCGGCCAATAACCAACTGCTGTTTGAAACGGTGAACGGAAAACCGGTCACGGTTAAAGTGGCTGAGTCACCACGACGCGGTGGCGCTCATTGCAAATTCATTATTCAGTTGAGTTAGTTGGGCCGTTAACGCTATTCCCTGTCATCTCTCAAAATACTGAATGCCCCGAGTATCGCTCGATACTCGGGGCATTCAGTTTTGATAAGAACAACGAACGGATCAAAACTATTTCTGCGCTGTCTGCGCGGGCTGGGTAGTCGTTTGCGGCGGATTGACCTGATAGTTGAGGTAATCGGTCAGGTCGTCGATGTCCTGCTTGATTCCCGACATAGGCGGCATGAAGCGATGGTAGGGCGAGTCCGGCTTGTAGTCGTGCAGCATGGTGATGAAGCTGCCGATGTTGGCGCGGTCGCGCCCTGAGAGCAGCGAGCGTAGCGGGCGATAGCCGTCGAGCGTGTGGCAGGACCCGCACTCGCCGCGAAAGATGGCTTCGCCGCGAGAATAACTGGTGCTGGAACCTATTGAGGCACACTTCCAGTAGGCTTTATATGCTTCTCCAGTAAGAAATTCCGGATCATCGCCATTCGAGCCTTTCCATGCCGCATGCTCATAATTACAGTTATTCCACACCCAATTCGAGTGAGTCAGATAGCCTTCCTGGTTGATGCGCGCAACAGAAGGAACGCGGACGCCATTCGAGTACATCCAGCCGCCGATGACGTAGGGCTTGCGCAGCATTTCGCGAGAGTACTCGCCCGCGCCGGTGGCGATCAGCGCCAGCAGCAGGATGGCGATGGCGTGCGAGAGGTTGAAGTCAGTGGGATTGCGATAGGCAAGGAAGTATGTGACGCCGACGATGGTGGCCGAGGTGAGGATGATCAGCAGGGCGATGCGCGTGATGATGGCGAATGTCCCGAAGCCGATGGTGTCCATGCCCAGCAAGAGCAGCGCGCGCTGCGATTCCGGAACCATCCAGAGATACCAGACGAGAAGGAAGGGCGTGGCGACGAACGAAGGCACCAGCCACTTGGCGCTCCACTTGACCATGCTGGTTTTGAGTTCGGGCTGCTTGTCGCCGTCGATGCGGCTGGAGGTGATGAGCGCCCAGACGCCAGCCAGCGCGCAGCAAACGCAGGAGCGCAAAAAGAGGCTGGGCCAATACGTGGGATTGAAGAAGGCATACCAGAATTTGCTGGCTTCCTGGCCGGTTCCGGCGACGGCGAGCCATGTATCGCCCGGTGTG
Source organism: uncultured Occallatibacter sp. (assembly GCA_964414945.1). Classification (GTDB taxonomy): domain Bacteria; phylum Acidobacteriota; class Terriglobia; order Terriglobales; family Acidobacteriaceae; genus Telmatobacter. The sequence goes on along the minus strand of CAYPYJ010000014.1, from coordinate 22,200 downwards.
AGCATGAATGTGAGAATGCCGTTGATAATGATCAGCGTGAAAGCCGAGGCGCCGGCATAGACCCAACCCACGGTCAGGTGCAGCTTTTCGTCGATCTTGCCCCACGTGGTGTAGTAGACGGCGATGGTGGTCAGTTCGACGAGGAAGAAGACCCACTCCATGGCCCAGCCGAAGACAAAGTTATGAATCAGCGTGCTGGTGGCCTCGGGATGCGTGAGGCCGATGGCAAACCAGATGCCCACGCCGCTGACGGTTCCGAAGACGGCGGTGAGAATCAGGAAAAATTTGGAATAGCTGGCCAGTTGGTTGAGCCATGCAGTGCGGAGCGGGCCTTCCGGCATGCGCATGGCCTTGCGTTCGGCCATCGGCAGATAGAGGCCGCCACCCACGGCGAACTGCGAGATCATGACGTGGAAGATGGCGATGATGCCGATCACCCAGCCGGAGCCGAGATGCGGAATGTCCCAGAATGGATAGTTCATTGTTATGCCCCTCGCTTCTTATGGCACCAGTTCTTTTCTGTCTTCATCTTTGTGTTGCAAACAGTTAGCAGCTAATTGTTTGAAAAATAAATTCGGGGTCATCTTTCGGCTTTTTCGGATGACAATCTTTTCGCATCGCTCGCATCAGCGAACTCAAGAGAAACTCGTAATTGTGAAGATCAATTTCCTGGTTCTTTTTTGATGTTTCATCTTTGAGGGCATACATCGCAACCAAAACCATTTGTGGCGCGACAAGTGCCATATTGTTAAAAGCATCTGAGAATCGTTGTTGGACAGCGGCATCAGATGGATGATGGACGGTTCCAGATAATGCAGCAACATATTCCTTATATTGCTCAAGCTTTATCTTCCGCCAATCCGCTTCGTGATTGCGTTTTTTGCTACCGCGTTGTGTGAGAATGATTGCGACAATTCCACCCGTAAATGAAAGTGGACCTGTAATGAGAGCTGCAATGACGGTTCCGTCCATCACAATCACTTTGCCCTCCGCTTTCTTTACTCGTTCACTTCTTCACTCATTCACTTTTTCACTGCTTTACCGAATCGTCCAGTAACCGATGACGGTGGTGGTCAGCAATACGATGATCACCATCAGTCCGAAGTAGTGTGCGGCTCGTCCGCGTTGTCCGGATTCTTTGCTGTTGTCGTAGAACGGGATCAGGAACCACAACGCAATGCCGACGGTAAAGAGCAGTATCCCGGCAATTTCGCCGATGGTTCCGGGCAGCACGTTGCCGATCAGCTTGAGTATCTCGAAGGGGCTCATGAAATACCACTCGGGATGAATGCCGAGCGGAGCGGGCGCCAGCGGATCGTATGGCTTGCCGAGTGTCCAGGGAAAGACTGAAGCCAATAGTGCCAGGACGTTCAGCGAGATGAGCCACATGGCCAGATCTTTGCGCAGGAAGTTAGGCACAAATGGCATGGATTTGCGCTCGGAGGGCGGCAGAGCTTCAATCGAGGGCGGCGCGGCGTTGCCGTAGCGCTGTACAAGGTAGAGATGGAAGCCGAGCAGCGGCACAAAGAGCGCAGGCAGCACAACCACATGCAAAGCAAAGAAGCGCTGCACGGTGAATTCGCTGATCTCCGGACCGCCGCGCAACATATTGGCGATGATTGGGCCAATCTTATAAATCGAGGCGGGAATCTCCAGGCCGACTTTGGTGGCAAAATAACTCAGCTCATCCATCGGTAAAAGATACCCGGAAAAGCCGAAGACCGAGGCTAGAGCCAGCAGGCCCATGCCGCTCAACCAACCCAGCTCGCGCGGTTTGCGATAGGCCTTCATGAAGAAGACCGAGAACATATGCACCATGATGGAGAAGATCATCAGGCTGGCGCTCCAGGCATGCGCAGAGCGAATCAGCCAGCCGAACTTCATCACAAATGTGATTTGGCGAACCGACTCGAAGGCGCTTGCGCCGGGCTGGTAGTAGACCAGCAGAAGCACACCGGTGAAGCACTGGACGATGAAGAGAAACAGCGAGATGCCGCCCCAGTAATACCAGGAAGACTGGGAGTGGACAGGGACAGTTTTGTGGCGCGCAAATGCCATCAACTCAGAGAGGCCCAGGCGCTCATCAAACCAATCGTAGATTGTCTTTGCAGTCATACTTCAATCCTTCGTTCTCGCTTTGTGCTATCCCACCCATTTCGCAAAATACGCGAAATGGATGGGGCACCCGGAGTTTTGCGCCGGACAAGCTCTAACGGCAGAGCCATCCGCCATCGACGACGAGAATGTGCCCGTTGACATAGCTGCTTGCTTCCGAGGCAAGAAAAACAGCCGCTCCTGCCAAATCTGAAGGCACACCCCAGCGTCCGGCGGGGATGCGAGTCAGAATCGCGGCGGAACGCGCTGCATCAGCGCGCAACGGCGCGGTGTTGTCGGTTGCCATGTAGCCCGGAGCGATGGCGTTCACGTTGAGGCCCTTCTCGGCCCATTCATTGGCCAGCGCCTTGGTGAGTTGCCCTACTGCGCCTTTAGCCGCTGCATAACCCGGAACCAGAATGCCGCCCTGAAAAGTCAGCAAAGACGCGATGTTGATGATTTTTCCCGAGCCCTGTGCCAGCATCTTGCGGCCCGCGAATTGGCTGATGAAAAAGACGCTGTTGAGATTGGTGTCGATCACCGTTTTCCAGAACTCTTCAGAATGCTCGGCAGCGGGTGCGCGGCGGATGGTGCCCGCATTGTTCACTAAAATATCAATGCTGCCGAATGCCTTAACGGTATCTTCGACGAGCTGATTGCCGACAGCTTTGTCGCAGACGTCGCCGGTGCGCGTGATGTATTTGACGCCGGTCTTTTTGACTTCGTCGATTGTCGATTCCAGTACCGTGTCGTAGCCGTGCAGAGTTACATTCGCGCCAGCCTGTGCAAATGCGATGGCGATGCCGGCCCCCAACCCTTGTGCCGATCCGGTGACCAATGCGTTTTTGCCTTTGAGGCTGAAGAGATCAAGAACTGCCATGATATTGCTCCTTTTTTTGTTAGAACAGTGTCGTTCTGTATTGTGAAAAAACTAGGCGCGCGAAATGTCCACGCCGGTTTCGCCGACAGCCACCTTGAAAAGCTTGAGCGGCTTGGGCGGAGGGCCGCTGACGTTGGCGCCGGTGTAAGGGTTGTAAACGCCGCCGTGGCAGGCACAATGAATGCGGTCAAGCTGCGGCTCATATTGCACCGTGCAGCCCAGATGCGTGCAGACGGCAGTCATCGCAATCCATCTGCCGTCTTCGTGGTGAATGAGCAAACCAGGGGAAGAGCCGAACTTGAACATCAGCACCGAACCCAGTGCCAGCTTCTGCGCGTCTTTGAGCGTGACCTGGGTGACCGCAGTGGCATTCATCGCCATCTCATTCGGCGAAGCCAGATAGCGATAGATGGGATAGGCCAGGGCGGCTGTGTAAGCAAGCCCTGCTGCTCCGGCAGCAACCAGAAAAGCGCGCCGGGTATTCTCTTCGCCGGGCGTCTCAACAATATTGGCAGGAAGATTTGTCTGATCGCTCATGTTTAAGCTGCGCCCTCCATAACTTTTTTGGATCGAGCCACCACCGAGATGAGCCAGCCAATCACGCCCAGCCCGCCAACAAAGAGGATGAGGAAGAGACCCACGACCCACCAGTTCGTCGCCACCGCGCGATCCCAGACGTTGTAGCCCCGGGAGAGCAGCGTTATGTCGCGCACGCCGTCGCGATAGACAACCAGCATGATCTCAATGAGCACCGCCAGATGAACCACAACCATGCTCATCCACTTCGCAGTGACTTTGCCAAATCCGGCGACGGCGGCTGCGAGAATAGCGGCGGCTACCAGAACCAGCCAGCCGTAACCGGCCATGCCAAAGTATTTGTAGAACGAATAGTCGCCTGTAGCCGCCCAAACCCCGTTACCGGCCAGTCCGTTCCTGACGACCTCCGGCTGAACGCTCACGGCCCACAAACCGATCCCCAAATAAACGACACCGAAGAATGCGGCCAGCTTGCCACCCAATCCAGCGAGAAACCGCTTCTCTTCTGCGGTAAATGTCGAGCGACCGGCCAGATAAACCAGCCACAATCCGCCGATGAAAAAGCCGCCGGTCATCATCAGCAGCCAGCGGGGTTCAATCGTCACATCGTGAGGGGGCAGAAACGCGCCCATCGCCGAGGCGGAGTACATTTGCCGCCAGACATCGGGCCTGAGCATCAGAGTCATATTCGTCGAGAGCAGCCTTGCAATACAACCCGCTAGCAGCCAAGCGGATAAGCCCGCAAACCACGCCGATTTGCCCGCTTGCAACCTTCCAGAAAACTGGTAGAGCAGCCAGTAGGTCAGCATCAGCAGGCCGACCACCGAAATCCAGTAGATGCCGATCAGCACGCTGCTGGTGTAGAGCGCGCGGCCATAAAGCACCTGGGAAAACAGCAGCGGCGGCACGGCCAGGTTGATGACAAATGTCATCACGACGGTCAGCCGGCGCGCTAGGGCACGCGCAGTCACCTGCGAGAGCGGCGACGAGCGGAAGAGACTGAGCAGGACAGCCAGCAGCAGTCCGCCCAGCAGCATCTCCACAGCGACAAAATGCAAGCTGAGTGTCACGATATGCAGCAGTTTCAGCAGCCATATCGGTGCGGGCAGTGGAATTGGATCAACAGCGGGAAATGATTGCATAGTGCCTTTCGAGACCCCCGGACGCCGCTTTCTAGACTAACATTGTCCAAAATATCGTCTGTGACAGCTATCACGTAGATAGAATAGCGCATAGACGACTGTTGCCCTCCAGCACACATCGATCTTAAACCCAGCTTTAACCAATCATAGCCAGGGGTAAAAAATTTGCCGATGCAACAGCCAGAGCAATCCCATCGCGGTCTGCCTGAAAGTTGCAATTTCAGGTCGAGAGTGTTTCAATCAGGTTATTGAAACAGGGGTGCTCCACTAGAGTGGGGCTGAGAGATACCCTCGAACCCGATCCGGATAATACCGGCGTGGGAAGCTTTCCAATTCAGGCAGCCTTCTTCCTCGAATCAGAGCGTGCTCTCCTGTTTCATGAGATTTCGAAACCAGGGGATTCCATGTTTAGTTTTGCTGCCGTTCCGGCTGACCTTCTTCCGCAGAGATTTATACGCAACAGCTTCACGGCTGGAAGACGTTTGACGCTGGTATTGTGCTTTGTCTGGCTTGCCTTATCTATTCTTTCAATTGCGCAGACTCCGGCGGCAACGCCGCCTGCTACAGCTTCCGTTCAGCAATCTAACGCCACCAAGCCAGACGTTACTCAACAGAAGATTCCGCCGCTGACTACAACGGTGGTAGTGCATGGTCAGGCGGCTGACGCGTATCTTCCCGAGGCCGTTACGGTGGGCAATCTGGATGGTCTGCCGCTCGATCAGATGCCGGTCTCGGCCGCGGTTGTCACGCGCGAAATGCTCACGGATCAAGCCGCGCGCCTGCTCACTGACGTGGTGAAAAACGATGCTTCGATTGGTGAGAATTATGCGCCCGTGGGTTACTACGGCGGCTATGAGATTCGCGGCTTCGCGATTGATTTGGCCACAGGCCTCGAGATCAATGGCATGACAATCGCTGGCGAGCAAGACGTGCCGCTGGAAAACAAGGAGCGTGTAGAGTTCCTCAAAGGTATCGCAGGTGTGGAGAGCGGCGTTGCCTCGGCGGGCGGGCTCATCGACTTTGTGACCAAGCGGCCACGAGCGATCAAAGCCATCGATGTAGCTACCGATCATCGCGGCAGCACCTACGGCGCGGTCGACCTCGGACATATTTTTGGCAAACAAAATCAAGTAGGCGCACGCATAAATTTGGCTGGCGAAGAGATCAAGAGCTACGTGAATGACGCTGACGGCTGGCGCGCTATGGGCGCGGGCTCGGCTGATTGGAAGCTCAATCCTCGGACGATTTGGAAGGGCGACTTCGAATATCAGCACAAGGTCGAGCGCTCAGTCTGCGGTTATCAACTTCTGGGCGGAACTGTTGTTCCTGACCTACATAAAGAAGCTCCAGATTACCATCAGGTTTATCCTTCGACGATGTTGGGCGAGCAGTCATGGTCCAAACCTAACACCTTTGACACATTCAACATCGGCTCGCGTCTGGACTACGATTTGCCTCACGCGTGGCGGGCATTTGCGGCGGCGAGTTACAGCCACTCGTTAATCGATGACAATGTGGTGTATGCGTATGGTTGCTACAACGAAACTGAATGTAATACTGGCGCAGCTCCCTTTCCTTGGTTCTTTGCTCCCGACGGCACCTATGACATCTACGACTATCGCAACCCTGGCGAACTGCGAATCAATGCGCAGGCAGAGGCGATTGTCACTGGCCGAATCAAGACCGGACCGATTACTCAAGATGTGACCGGTGGCGGCGAACTCTTCAGCCGCAGCGTGCAGCAGCCGTCGAGTTCTGTTTATTTCGATGTGGGATCTGAGAATATCTATCAACCGATCGCTCCGGTCGATCTCGCCTCCATCGAAAATCCTCTGCAATCCTCCGGCTCTCGCATTTTGTATGAGAACAATCACCAGTCGGCAGCAGTGATGCAGGACCGCATTCACATTCCGGGTCGCATTCAGTTGCTTGCAGACGGGCGGTTCGACTCGGTGCATGACCACAACTATGTAGGTGCTAATCCATCGGGAGATCCTAACTTCACAGAGAAGAAGGTCTGGCTTCCGCAATACGCGATCACATTCAATCCGATCGATAATCTGACTCTCTACGGCAACTATGGAGTGCTGCTTTCGCTTGGCCCACAGGCGCCCTTTTGGGCGGGCAGTTACTATCTCTCTCCGTTCTTCACGCGTCAGGCCGAGGTAGGAGCGAAGTACGAGCCAAATCAGCGGATTCTGTTGACCACCGCGCTTTTCCATATGCGCGCGCCCTTCTTCTATCCGAAAAACCTGGGAATCGGTGCCGACTGCTTCGGAAATGAAACCACTTCAGACTCTCCGCTCTGTTTCGTCTCACAAGGCCACGAGACGCACGACGGCATCGAGTTGAACGCAGAAGGCAAGGCGACGAACTGGCTGCGGTTGACGGCTTCAGCGGCGGCCATTCGTGCGCTCTCTGATGAAACCGGAACGCCTGCCTTCGATAACAAGCAAGTACTCAACGTTCCGCATTTGCACACCGCATTGTTCGCCGATGTGCTGCTGCCTCACGCACGTGGGCTGCATCTGATGCCGGGTTGGGGATACACCGGACGCAAAGAGGCCACGCGCGACGATGCGGTCAGCGTGCCCGGCTACAACATTTTCAACCTGGGCGCTCGCTACACACCGGGTGGCGACAAGGGCCGCGTTACTTTGAGACTCTACGCCGATAACATCACTGACAAGCGCTATTGGAAGGACACCGGTGCAAGTTACGGTGACACCTTCATCCACCTTGGCGCGCCCACGACAGTGAGGCTTTCGGCGCATTACACTTTCTAATAATGCGGAGAACACAGCAGCGATGAGCACGATGGCCAAGACGCACGGTATGGACAGAACGAGAGTGGAAGCTGATTGGCCGTCACTCGCGCTGGCCGAAGTGCGCGCGCTGCTCGCTGAGTTTAGTGGTTGTGGTGAGCCAATCGAGATTTTGTCCGTAAGTCCACGGCCCTTTTCCTCTGCCAGCGTTGTAAGTACAAGCAGCAGCCGGGTCTTCATCAAACGCCATCACAGAACCGTGCGCGACCGTGAAGGACTTCTCGAAGAACATCGCTTCCTAAATCATCTTCGTGCCCACGGCGCGCCGGTCCCGCGCGTCTTTGCGGCTTCTTCCGGCGAAACGGTAATCGAGAGTGGTGAATGGACTTACGAAGTGCACGAAGCTCCTGCGGGCGTGGATATTTATGAGGATGCACTTTCATGGACGCCGTTTCGTTCGACGGCTCATGCGCGTTCGGCAGGAGAGACGCTGGCACGACTGCATCTGGTCTCGCAAGGATACGACGCACCGCAACGCAAGACGCAGCCTCTGGTCGCGGGCTTCACAATCTTTGCAGCGAAAGATGCTTGCAATGGGATGAAAGATTATTTGGCCGCGCGGCCTGCACTGAATGAAAATACGGTCGTGCAGAGTAGCTGTGAAGAAGCGCTTGAATTGCTGGCTCCGTTTCATGCGGAGTTGCGGCCGTTGTTACCCGCGCTGAAGCCGCTGTGGACGCACAACGATCTTCATGCGTCGAATCTGCTGTGGAGCGATGCAAGCGACGATGCCCGTACTGTTGCCGTGATCGACTTCGGCCTTGCCGACCGCACAAATGTTGTGCATGATTTGGCGCACGCCATCGAGCGCAACATTGTCGAGTGGCTTGAATTGCGAGTTGGATCGGAAGTTGAACAAGAGATTCCAGTGCATATCGATCAACTGTATGCTCTGCTCGATGGCTACGATACAGTGCGTCCGCTCACGGTTGAAGAGGCTGCGGCCCTCGCGCCAATGACCGCGCTATGCCACGCGGAGTTTGCTCTGACAGAAGCAGATTATTTTCTCGGCGTGCTGCATTCCGAAGAAAAGGCGCGTGTAGCTTGCGAGAATTATTTGGTCGGCCATGCGCGCTGGTTTCGCGGCGCAGGCGGAACGAAGCTGCTGAATGCAATTAGCTGTTGGGTTGAAAGACGGAAGCAGTATGTAGTATTCGCAGGAGCCGAAAGTTGACGGACTGGATAACTATTGCGAACTATATTGCCGCGCACTGGCTGGAGATTCTTGGCGCTGTCACAGCGGTTATCGGAATCTGGCTAACGACGCGGCGTTCGCTCGCTTGCTGGCCCATCATTCTGATCTCGGACATTGCCTGTCTAATTGTCGTTTATCGTGCCCAACTGAAATCCGACGCGTGGCTTCAAGTATTCTTTATTGTCTTCACGCTATACGGCTGGTGGAACTGGGCTCGCGGTGTGCGCGAAGAGGGTGAAGTGCGAATTGTTCCGCTTTCCCTTACGGGTTGGATAGGTGGGGGCACAGCAGGCGCAGTAGGAAGCTTGCTGTTGGGCGCATTCATGCAACGCCATGGTGCAGCTTATCCATATATCGATGCGGCCCTGACCATTTACAGCCTAGTAGCCAGTTGGTGGCAAGCACGCAAACACATCGCCAACTGGATACTCTGGATTCCGATAAACCTGGTCTACATCGGTATGTATCTTCGCAAGGACCTCAAGGCGCTGGCGGTACTCTCCCTAGTTCTGACAGTATTGGCTGTGTTGGGCCTGCGCGATTGGCGGCGGGCTTCCCAGCTCTCTGAAGTGAGACCAAAAGCACCCAGTTTGGCGAGTTAGACCGCAGTCTGAACCATGTTATGCAGTGGCTCGCCGTTAAGATAACGGCGCAATTCATTCTCGGCGGTCTTGAGCGAACGCGGCGCGAATTGCGGACTGGACCCGGCCACGTGCGGCGTAATAAGCAAGTTGGGACAGCTCCACAGCGGGTGGCCTTCAGGCAGCGGCTCGGGATCAGTTACATCGAGTGCAGCGCGAATGCGGCCAGAGTTGAGCGCCTCTACCAATGCATCGGTATCCACAATGGGGCCGCGCGCGGCATTGACCAGCAAAGCTCCTTGCCGCATGAGTGCAAGTTGACGGCTGCCAATCAGATGATGCGATTCAGAGGTCAAAGGCAGAATCAGAATCACGATCTCGGCTTGCGGCAAGAGGCTGTCGAGTTCCACAATTGCGTAGACTTTCGGCTCGCTACGCGCAGTGCGGGCAACGCGTGTCAACTCAACATGAAAGGGCGTGAGCATCCGCTCAATCTCTTTTCCGATGGCGCCGTAGCCTATCAGCAGTACGGACTTGCCGGTAAGTTCTTCGAGCATCACGGGCGGATAAATCGGTCGGGCATCGCTGGTGATGCGCACGTACTGCGCACTTGCATCGAAGCGGCGTTTCCACACTCCTGCGCGCTGCACGTCGAGATAAAATGGAATGTACTTCAGCATGGACAGAATCGTGCTGACGGTCCACTCGGCGGTAGAAATGTTATGCGCGCCGTGAGCGTTGCAGATGGTGACATGCGGCCCCACCGTGCCGGGAATCCACTCCGTACCCGCCATCAGCGATAGCACAAGACGCACGCCGCTGAGATGCGGCCAGACGCGTATGGCTCTTGTCGAATAGGGGTCGGGAATCCAAACGTCAATCTGAACCTTGCGGTCGAGATCGTCGGGCAGTGGAATGAGTTCGACTTCCGCAGGGAAATCGCTGAATAACTCCGGGGCCAGGACGGCAGGGTATCCGACTCGCAGCATTGGTTTGCTCACCTTTTTCTTATGCTACACAATTAGAGGCGTACTGCCGCTCGTATGATTTGCATCTCGAACTGCCGAATCGCCGCAAAAGTGAGAGGGGTCACCGCTCATAGCCACTTGGATAGGGCATCCTATAGTATGAGATTTTCATATTACGGATTGCAATTATGCGTTTGAAGGCCGATAAGACGTTATCGCAGCAGCAGCTTGCAATCAAGTTGCGCGTGGAAAAGCAGGAGAATCCGGGCTTATTGACCTGGGAGCGCCGGCGGTTGCTGGTTCATGCTGCAAAGACGGCGCTGGCAGCCGGACTGTGTTGGTGGTTAGCAACGCTATTTGGGCTGACAGACGGATACTGGGGAGCAATCAGCGCCATCATCGTTCTGCAATCGAACTTCGGTTCGACCATCTCCGCTTCGCGTGATCGCGTTATCGGTACGGTGATCGGCGCTCTGCTCGGCTTCTCGTTCACTCAGTTCGGCGCGTTGCCTTGGAACTTTATTCTGGCCGTGCTGGCAGCGGTGATTATCTGCGGATTGCTGGGTCTGCGCACCAGTTCGCGACTGGCCGGGGTAACCATTTCTATTGTTATGCTGGTGCAAACAGGCTCTCACTGGACGCTTGCTCTGCATCGCGTGATGGAGGTCTTTTTAGGAATCGTTGTGGCGCTCGCCATCTCCACGTTGGTCTTTCCTGACCGTGCGCGGTTGCGGCTGCGCGAAGGCCTGGCGCAGGAGTTTCTTTTGCTGGGTACGTTCTTCGAGAAGGTGCTCGAAGGCTTTCGCGGAACTCCCGCGGACAATCTTCCTGCGCTGCGCGAGAGCGTTCTGGTCCAGATGCGTACCAACAACCAACTGCTGGATGCAGCGCGAAATGAGCCTTCAGGCGGCCCAGGATGGCGCGAAGGATTAAGCATGCTGGCGCAGTTTGGACGCTCGCTCTTCGATGCTTTGATCGCGCTGGAATTGGCCGTTAAAGACAGCCGCGAAGATGGGTACGCGCAGCAATTGGAACCGGCGATGGGACGACTCGCCATCGACATTCGCACCGGTTTTCATTATGTGGCGGAGTGCATTCACGGCTGGCGTTTTCATATTCCGCCGCTGGGATTGCTGCTTGAGGAAGACATTGCGCAACTGGAAGCGCGCATGGCCGAGGTGCGGCATACCGGCTTCCAGTTTACGCAAGCCGAAATTCTGCGCGCTTACGCCGTGCAGCTCCATCTCAAACAAATTGCTCGACTGCTGCGGGCCTCGCGCGTTGAAACCAGCAGCGCTATCGGCGAAGCGCAAAAATAATTCAGACCGTCAACGACTCGGTGTAGACAGCCATGCCCACCACTGCATCTGCGCCGAGTGCGTCCAGTGCATCGATTTCTTGCTGGCTGCGAATGCCACCGGCGACGATCAACTGTCGTTCAGTCAGTTTGCGTAAACGCGCGGCTGTCTCGATGGGAAAGCCCTGCATCATTCCTTCGCCGTCCACGTGCGTGTAAAGAAATGCGCCGACGTGGGGATCGAGTTGTGGAATCGCATCGTCGGGAGTAAGCTCCACCTGCGCCTTCCAGCCCTTCACCGCGATGCGGCCATTTTTGGTGTCGATGCCTGCGACAACGCGCTCCGCTCGAACGCTTGCAGCCAGATCTGCTGCGAACTCTGTATTGACCTTGCCCTCTGCCGAAAAAAGTGCCGAGCCAATAATGACGCGCTTGGCGCCTGCCTCAAGCACTTGCCGCGCACGTTCAATGGTGTGAATGCCGCCGCCTGCCTGAACCGGAAGCCGCTTGGCAATCTGGGCAACCAATGCGGAGTTATCGCCCTGGCGCATCGCTGCGTCCAGATCGATCAATTGGACTAACGGAAATTTGGAAAACTTTTCAATCCAGTATTCGAAGTCGTCAAAAGCAAGACGCAGTTTTTCGCCCTGCACAAGCTGAACAATTTGTCCGCCCAGCAAATCGATTGAAGGAATCAGCATGGAAGCCTCACGGAAACGCCGGCCTTGGCCAGCTCTTCTTTGAGCGAACGCGCGCTCGAAACGCCAAAATGAAAAATGCTTGCCGCGAGAGCCGCATCGGCTTTGCCGCGACCAAAGACATCCACAAAATGCTCCACAGTCCCCGCGCCACCACTGGCGATCACCGGAATGCCGACAGACTCGCTGACAGCCGCCGTCAGCTCGCAATCAAAACCTGTGCGCATTCCGTCGGAGTTCATTGAGGTGAGCAGAATCTCTCCCGCGCCGCGCTCCTCGGCCTCGCGTGCCCACTCGACAACGCGGCGACCGGCTAGCTTGCGTCCGCCCTGCACGTAGACTTGCGCATCTCGCACAGGATCGGCAGCTTTAGGATCGCGCCTCGCGTCAATCGCAACGACAACAGCCTGCGCGCCAAAGCTGCGGCCAATCGCGTCAATCAATGTAGGGTCTTTCAATGCGGCGGAGTTCACGCTGACCTTGTCGGCTCCGGCGTCGAAGACCTGCGCGGCATCGTCGGCTGTGCGAATGCCGCCGCCCACGCAAAATGGAACGAATAACTCGCGCGCCGTTCTGCGCACGGTGTCGAGCAGCGTAGCACGGCCTTCGTGCGTCGCGGTAATGTCGAGCAGGACAATCTCGTCCGCGCCTTCGCGGGCATGACGCGCTGCCTGCGTAGCTGGGTCGCCCGCGTCGATCAGATCGACAAACTGCACGCCCTTGACGACACGACCGTCATGCACGTCGAGGCAGGCAATGATGCGCTTGGTAATCATTTCTGTTTCCTCACCATGTTGCGGGCAACAATCGTCTTGAGTTCTTCCCTTTGTTCGGGAAGCATTGCGTTTGTTGGGAAGAATAAGAAGGAGCATTTGCTTGTATAGAAAAGTGTTGTATTTCCATCTTGGGAAAATCCCGTGATGGCGTCCCAGGCATATCTGAGCTCAATGGAATCGGTAACTCCGGTGACGACCCGCTCGTTACCAACCTCAGCGAAACACTCACGATCTGTTTGATTGCTCGGAAATATCCGCTTGTATGACCTGCGCACGCTAATCATCCGAACGATAGGAAGGACTATTGAGAGCCACAAAGCCGCTACTCCAACAGCGAAACTCAGAGAAAACAACTCCGACTGAACATTAGATGCCAACGCAATTACAAAACAAACAATGGTCAGAATAGGCCAAATGAATATACTCAAGCGGCGAAGGAGCGTCTGACGTCTGTGCAGCCGGAATGCAGCTTTGAAATCTGCTAATGATAGAGTGAAAGTTAGTTTCATCTTACGCCCCCAAAAAATTTTTGAGAATCTTCAGCCCAGTTGCGCCGGACTTTTCCGGATGAAACTGTGTGCCCATCACATTGCCGCGCTCTACCGCAGCGGCGAACGGCTCGATGTAATAGGTGACGGCGGCAGTGTCGGCGGTGACGGGAGCCTTGTACGAGTGCGTAAAGTAGACGTGCTCGCCCGCACGAACACCCGCAAGCAGCCTCGAATCGGCGCGCACTTCGAGGGAATTCCAACCAACGTGCGGAACCTTTTCTGGGCTTTCAGCAAAGTGCGCGCAGGATTCCGCAAAATGCCCCAGGCCCGGCTGCGACGGCGCTTCGCTCGAACCTGCATAAAGCCACTGCATTCCAACGCAGATGCCGAGGAATGGAACGCCGTGCGCAATCGCCTCTCGAATTGCAACTGTTAGACCCGTAGCATCGAGCCGCTCGGTGGCCGCGAAGTGACCCACGCCGGGCAGGACAATGCGTTCCGCTGCATCTACCAGCGATAAATCGCCGTCGGTAACAACCGTTTCCGCGCCAACGTGGCGCAGCGCCTTGAGCACCGAGGTAAGATTGCCCGCTTTGTAATCGATCACCGTTACGCGCATACAAAAATCCTCAAAGCTTGTTTCACAGTAGTCCCTTCGTCGATGGCAACATCTCGCCCAGTTGTTTGTCGCGCGAGCAGGCCACTCGCATGGCGCGCGCAAAGGCTTTGAAGATGGCTTCGATCTTGTGGTGATTGGAGCGGCCATACATTGTCTTCACGTGAACATTAGCGCGTGCGCCGCGCGCGAAGCCTTCAAAGAAATCGGTGACCAATTCTGTTTGCAGATCGCCTACAAGCCGTGTGCGCACCTTGGTTTCAACGGCAAAAGCCGCGCGTCCGCTGAGGTCAATTGCCGCTATCGCCAGCGTCTCGTCCATCGGCATCAAAAAATAACCAGCACGCAAAATGCCGCGCTTATCGCCGAGTGCTCGGTCAAAGACTTCGCCCAACGCAATGCCTACATCTTCGACGGTGTGGTGCTGATCCACATCGAGATCGCCCTCACACTTGAGTTCGAGATCGAATGCGCCATGGCGTGTGAAGAGCTCCAGCATGTGGTCAAAGAAGCGGATGCCGGTAGAGATTTTGTAGTGGCCTCCGCCCTCAATCGTCAGCTTAACGGCGATGCGCGTCTCGGTTGTGTTGCGTTCAAAGCTTGCAGTGCGCAGGCCGGTTTTTTCTTTCGGCGTCATCGAGCGCCTCCTTCGATCTTGAGTGCAGCCAACACTTCTTTGAGAGCGATGGCAGCCTGGCGCATCTGCTCGCGCGTTCCAATGGTGATGCGCACGCGGCCATCGCATCCGGGGTCGTTCGAGCGGTCGCGAACCAGCACGCCCGCTGCGCTCATCAACCGCGTGAACTCTTTGTGCTGTGCGCCGATTTCTGTCAGAATAAAATTCGCGCAGCTAGGCCAGCGGCGTACGCCAGCTTCATCGAGTGCGGCTTCAAATTCTGCGCGCGCGGCAAGCACTTCTCTGACATACCAATCCAGATAGGCCGCATCTTCCAGCGCGGGCGGCAGGCAGGCGAGCGCCAGCGAATTGACGCTGTAAGGCGAAAGCACGCGCTTGACCCAGCGCATCAGTTCTTCAGGACCGGCAAGCAATCCGAGTCGCAGACCGGCAAGGCCGTAGGCTTTTGAAAATGTCCGCGCAATCATCAGATTGGGGATTTTACCGACAAGATCAGCGACTGTCTCACCGAAAAAGTGAAAGTAAGCTTCATCGACCAAGACCACTGCGTGGGGCGCGCGCTGGGCAATCTCGATCAACTGCGCACGCGTGGCCACGGAGCCGGAAGGGCTGTTGGGATTGGCGATAGCGATAATTTTTGTGCGCGGAGTGATGGCCGCTAGTAACCGTTCAAAGGGAAAGCGCAAGTCATCCGCGGCGAGTACGGGAACCGCTCGCGCATTGGTGGCCGATACGTAGACTTCGTACATTGTGTATGTCGGCACGGGCAGCAGCAGTTCGTCGCCATCTTCGAGAAAAGCCTCAAAGAGCACGTGAATGGCTTCATCCACGCCGTTCGTGAGCGCAACCTGCGCGGGCGTGAGGCCGAGATGAGCAGCAACGATAACTTCGACGGGCGCGCGTTCCGGATAGCGCGTGAGGCTGCCTGCACTGATTTTCCCCAGCACTTCACGTACCTTTAGCGAACAGGCCACGGTGTTTTCGTTGAAGTCCAGGCGCATTGCGTCGCGACAACCGAGCGGAGGATGATACTCCATCATCGCCTGCACACACGCGCGCGGTGTTGGGCTGATTGTTGTTGCGGCTTCAGTCACGCGTCCTCCTTGCTTTGCTTTGGAGTTTCTGCGGCGCAAGCCGCGTCTGCCCCACCGCAGGTGGCCTTCTTGAGAAACGAGCGCGAATGGCCTCTGCATGGCCAACGAGGCCTTCTGCTTCTGCCAGCAAAGCTGCCGACGGACCGAGTGCGCGCATAGCTTGTGCTGAATACTGCTGCACGGTGATGAGCTTGACGAAATCGTTGACGCTCAAACCGCCGCGCACTCTAGCCATGCTGCCTGTGGGCAGTGTGTGGTTGGGGCCGGAAATGTAATCGCCCATGGGCTGCGCGCTCCAGCGACCTATAAAAACCGAGCCTGCGTTCTGTACCCAATCCAAATCGCTTGCGGCGTCCACGGTGAGATGCTCGGCGGCAAGACGATTGGTCAGCGTGCGCGCTTCATCTACGTTCGACGCGAGGATGACCAAGCCGTTGCGATCAAGAGCTTCGCGGGCAACAGGATTGTTGCGACTACGCAACTTGGCTTTGGCAATGACCTCTTTTGCCAAGTCTGCGCGAGTGGTGATGAAGATGGCCAGCGCTTCAGGATCGTGTTCAGCCTGAGCAACCAGATCAGATGCGATATCGTTCGCATTGCCGCGTTCGCTGGTGACGACAATCTCCGTTGGACCAGCGAGCATGTCGATAGCGCAATCAAAAGCGACAAGGCGTTTGGCCGCAGTGACGTAGAGATTGCCGGGGCCGACGATCTTGGCAACACTCGGAATAGCCGCGGTGCCATATGCCAGCGCGGCGATGGCGTGCGCTCCACCGAGGCGATAGAACTCCGTGATGCCGAGCAAGTGCGCGGCGGCAAGAGTCTCCGGCGCGGGCTTGGGCGAGACCACCGCGATGCGTTCAACACCCGCCACCTGCGCGGGAATCGCCGTCATCAGCAGCGTGGAAGGCAGCGGATGACGGCCGCTGGGAACATAGCAGCCGACAGCGTCGAGCGGGCGAACAAGCTGTCCTGTCATCAAGCCCGGAATGGGCTCATCGCACCATGATGCGGGCAGTTGAGAGACGGCGAAGCTGCGAATTTGATCGGCGGCAGTGGAGAGAGCATGCTGCATCGCGGGAGGGATAGCCTTCCACGCGGCGGCCATTTCGTCTGTTGTGACACGTAGAGTGCTGACGCTCGCAAGACCATCAAATTGGGTTGCATAACGAAGCAGAGCGCGGTCGCCCTGCTTTCGCACATCAGCCACGATGCGCTTAACAGCGGGCAGCACAGCATCAAGCGCCGCGCCGCCACGTTGTTCAAGAGCGGCAATAATCTCCGCCGTTTGCTCAGCGCCGCGTCCTTTTGTCCGGATCAATTTCATTTCGAATCTCCGGTGTTAAAGCACAACTTTGTTGAGTGGATATTCGACGATGCCCGTAGCTTTGGCAGCCTTGAGCTTGGGAATCACGTCGCGGGCCACGCGTTCTTCAACAATGGTGTTGACCGCGACCCACTCAGAATTGCTGAGTTGTGAAACGGTGGGCGAGTTGAGCGCGGGCAGCACGGCAAGAACGGTTTCAAGGTCTTCGCGCTTGACGTTGAGCATGAGACCAACCTGCGATTGCGCGTCGATTGCGCCGCGCAACATAAGAGCAATCTGATCAATCTTCTCGCGCTTCCACGCGTCGGCAATGGCCTTTTTCCCGGCGATCAAATGTGTCTCGCTCTCCATCACCGTGTCGATGATTTTCAGACGATTGGCCTTCAGCGAACTGCCGGTTTCGGTGACTTCAACGATGGCGTCGGCGAGCGTGGGTGGCTTGACTTCCGTTGCGCCCCAACTGAATTCGACTTTGACGTTAACGCCTTTGGCGGCGAAGTAGCGCTTGCTCACTTCCACCAACTCAGTGGCCACGATCTTGCCTTCAAGGTCTTCGGCCTTCTCAAATCCACTGCCTTCAGGAACCGCGAGCACCCAGCGCACCTTGCGGCGGCTCTGCTTGGAGTAGGTCAGCGAGGTAATGCTAGTTACGTCAAGGCCGCTCTCGACGACCCAGTCGATGCCGGTGAGGCCAACGTCAAGAACGCCGTGATCGACATAGCGCGCCATCTCTTGCGCACGAATCAACATGCATTCGATCTCTGGGTCGTCGATGGATGGAAAGTAAGAGCGGCCGTCGGCGTAGATATTCCAGCCGGCGCGTTTGAAGAGAGCGATGGTGGCATCCTGCAAGCTGCCTTTGGGAATGCCAAGTCTAAGTTTGTTCGCCACGAGTTCCTCCGTATTGCTTGCTGAGTTATTTTTTTGCGTCCACAGTAACCGGCTTGGTGAAGCAGCTGACGGTTCCTTCATGGCAAACGAGTCCGTCGCCTTCAACCTCGACGCGGAACAACAGCGTGTCGTTGTCGCAGTCGGTTGCGGCAGAGACCACGCGCAGGCGGTTGCCGCTGGTTTCGCCTTTCATCCAAAGCTTTTGGCGAGTGCGGCTCCAAAAGGTGACGAAGCCGGATTCAAGAGTTTTGGCGTAGCTCACGGAATTGAGAAAGCCCACCATCAGCACCTCGCCGGTGCGCGCATCCTGGACGATTCCGGGGACCAGGCCGTCCATTTTTTCAAAGTCGATTGTTGGATTTACGTTGCTCATTGGTTTCCTTATTGTGACTGTTTTTGGATTTTTCGCATGAAAAAGCCCACCGGAGTTGGTCGCCGGCGGGCTTCTTGTTTCTTCGATCTCTCTGGCCGATTAATTCAGGCCATGACAGTCCGCCGACATGGGGTTCCCATGGTGATGGTGGTGACCGTGATGGCGGTGGCTCTGCATCTATTTGAAATATTATGGCATAACAGGGCTAGGTGTCAAACTTTCGCTTGCGGATGGGGCGCGACAGAGCAGAGAATGGAGCCGTGCAAGCACGAATACTATTGGCGATTGCGCTGCTCGGCGTCTGTCTGGCAGGAACGGCGCAGTATCATGATCGCGACACACGAGGCGTGCCCAAGACATCTGAGAAGGCACCGCCGCCTGAAGCACGCATCGACATCAATCACGCCAGCCTGGATGAACTGCTAAAGATTCCCGGCATGACGCCAGCCTGGGCCGGACGCATTGTGCGCTACCGTCCTTACCACTCCAAAATTGACCTGCTGGAGCGCGGCATTGTGACCAGCCAAGTATACGACAAGATTAAAGATTATGTGATAGCGCACAGGAAGGCGCCGCAGACATCTTCGGCGGGCGATTAACGGAATCGCGGTATCCCATCCTCGCACCAATAAAAAAGCGCAAGGATGGGGCACGGAGAGTTGAGGCAGGCTTTATACCTCGGTCGGCTCCGGTGCGGGAACTTCGGTAGTGTCCCCACGTCCAAGCAACCGGCTCAGAATCACATACAGCACCGGAATGAAGAACAGGTTGAGCACGGTCGAGAGCAGCATGCCTCCGACAATGGTCGTACCCACTGAACGGCGTCCGAGAGCGCCCGCGCCGGTCGCGAAGACCAGCGGCAGAACGCCCAGGATGAAGGCGAACGAAGTCATCAGAATCGGACGCAAACGCAGCGAACCGGCTTCTGCGGCAGCGTCGGCGATGGAGCGGCCTTTGCGTCGCAACTGCTCGGCAAACTCGACAATCAAAATCGCGTTCTTCGCCGAGAGGCCAATCAGCATAACCAGACCGATTTGGCAATAAACATCATTGGAAAGACCGCGCAGTGCAACCAGCCCCAACGCGCCCAGCACCGCCATGGGCACAGCAAGCAGGATGATGAAGGGCAGCGCAAAGCTCTCATATTGCGCAGAGAGCGTGAGATAGACGACCAGAATTCCGAGGCCGAAGATCAGCATCGTCTTGCCGCTGGACTCAATCTCGTCCAAAGTCAGACCGGTCCACTCGAATTTCATTCCGGGCATGAGGGATTGTTTGGCCAGCTTTTCCATCGAATCCAATCCCTGTCCAGAGCTGCGGCCCGGCGCAGCCGAGCCGTCAATCTCAACCGCGCGGAAGAGGTTGTAATGGCTGATGACCGGCGGTCCGGAGCCCTCTGCCACCTTGACCAGATTGTCCAGCGGAACCATCTGGCCAGAGTCGGAGCGCACATAGTAGCCGTGCAAATCGCTAGCCGTCATGCGGAAAGGCTGGTCGGCCTGCACAAAAACGCGATAGGTGCGGTTGTTGTAGTCAAAGTCGTTGATGTATTCCGAACCCATGAAGACGCCCAGCGTACTGGTGATCTGCGAAAGCGGAATGTTCATCGTCTTGGCCTTCTCGCGGTCGATGGAAACCAAAACCTGCGGGTCGTTGGCCGAGAAAGAGGTATACACTCCGGTCAGTTCTTTGCCCGCATTGCCTGCGCCCATCACCTGGTGGGCCACGCGATCCAGGTCGCTGAGCGTGTTGGCTCCCTCGTCCTGAAGCATGAACTGGAAGCCGCCGAAGCTGCCCACGCCAGAGACTGCGGGGGGCTGGACCATCATCACTAAGCCGCCGTTGGGTGCGAACATCAGCATTTGCAGCTTGGGCGCTAAATCAGCCACGATGTCGGCGGCCGAATGACCTTTGCCGCGACGCTGATCGGCAGGCTTGGTAGAGACAAACATCATTCCGGCATTGGATGAAGGACCACTGAAACTGAAGCCCATCACAGAGAAGGCGCCTGCGATGTCGGAGTTCTGTCCGATGATGTATTCGGCCCGCTGGGCCAGTGCGCCAGTGTAAGCCAGCGACGATCCCGGAGGGGCTTGCACAATGACCATCAGGTAGCCTTGATCCTCCTGGGGAATGAAGCCTGTCGGCACATGCTGATAGGTCCACACCGTTGCACCCAGTCCGGCAAAGAAGAGAACCAGCAAAGCATAGCGCACCTTGAGTGCGCCGTGAATCATTTTCCCATAGCTATCTGAGAGCCAGCTGATTTGCTTGTCAGTGGAGTGGATGAAGCTGGCAAAGAGGCGAGAGAGTGGCGCAATGTGCAGAAAGTCGAGCTGCTTGGGACGGTCTTCTTCGCCGCGCAAAAAGATCGCTGAGAGAGCCGGCGAAAGAGTGAGCGCGTTGAAGGCCGAGATGGCGATAGCGAATGCAATCGTCAGCGAAAATTGCCTGTAAAGAATTCCGGTTGTTCCGGGAAAGAAAGAAACCGGCACAAACACGGCGATCAAAACCAGCGAAGTTGCAATCACGGCGCTGGTTACCTCACCCATGGCTCGCGACGTGGCCTCGTGTGGGTCGCTGTGCTCCATGGCGATGTGCCGCTGCACATTTTCGATGACCACAATGGCGTCGTCCACCACCAGTCCCGTAGCCAGCGTAATGCCAAACAGTGTCAGTGAATTGATTGAGAAGCCGAAGAGTTTGATGAAGGCAAAGGTTCCGATCAGCGAAACCGGAATGGTGACGGCGGGAATGATTGTTGCGCGCCAGTCGAGCAGGAAAAGGAAGATGACAGTGATGACAATGAAGACGGCGATGCTCAGCGTCTGTAGCACTTCAACAATCGAATCGCGAACGACAGTTGTTGTGTCAAAAGCAATGGCGTACTCAAGGCCCGGCGGAAAGCTCTTGGCCAGTTCGGCCAGAGCGGCGGTTGCTTTTTGGTCCACATCAAGAGCGTTGGCGTTAGAGAGCTGCTCAACACCGATGCCCATCGCTTCGTGGCCGGAGTATTTCAGCACGGTGCCGTAATCCTCTGCACCCACCTCCGAGTGACCCACATCCTTCAGCAGCACCAGTCCATTCGTCGAATTCTTGACGATGATCTTGTCGAACTCCTGCGGGCTGGTGAGGCGGCCCACCACGCGCACCGGCACCTGGAAAGACTGCTTCTGATTCGAGGGCGGCTGGCCAAGCTGGCCAGCGGGAATCTCGACGTTCTGCTCCACCAGCGCGCTGACCACGTCGGTGGCCGTGAGATTGTGTGCGGCCAGCCGCGCCGGGTCAAGCCAGACGCGCATGGCGTATTTGCGCTCGCCGAAAATCATCACGTCGCCCACGCCCGGAACGCGCTTGAGAGCATCCTTCACGTAAACATCAAGGTAGTTGGAGATGAACTCCGGCGAGTAGCGCCCGTCGCGCGTAAAGAAGCCGGCGCCGAATACAAAATTATTGCTGGCCTTGGTAATACTGATGCCGGTAGCATTGACGGCCGCGGGCAGGCGTCCCGTCACGCTGGCTACTCGGTTCTGCACATCCACCGCGGCAATGTCCAGATCGTAACCCGTCTTGAACGTAGCTGAGATGGAACTGGTTCCGCTATTCGTGCTCGACGAGCTGATATAGCGCATTCCCTCTACGCCATTGATGGCCTCTTCAAGGGGAATGGTAACCGCCTTCTCAACCGTGTCGGCATTGGCGCCCACATAATTGCAGTCCACCGAGACAGTGGGAGGCGCCAGCGTGGGGTACATCGCAATCGGAAGGTTAGGAATGC
>CAYPYJ010000013.1:19372-71246 GCA_964414945.1 uncultured Occallatibacter sp. | reverse complement strand
GCGGATTCGATCATGTGCGCCTACAACGCAGTCGATGGAGTTCCGGCTTGCGCAAGTGATCTGTTGCTTAAGACCTATTTGCGGGATGCATGGAAGTTTGATGGCTTTATAGTCTCCGATTGCGATGCTGTCGCCGATGTCAATCGCGGGCATCATTTTGCATCAGATAATGCCAGCGCTTCAGCCGTATCAATGCTGGCTGGCACCGATCTGGATTGCGGTACTGCCTACAAATCGCTCATCGACACCGTGCAAAACAAGCGCATTAGTCAAGGCGAATTGGATCGCGCGGTAGAGCGGCTCTTTGTGGCGCGCATCCGGTTGGGAATGTTCGATCCTCCGAATACCGTTCCTTTCGATAAAATCAACTCGCAGCAGATCGATACCGCGGCAAGCAGGCAACTTGCGTTGCAAGCAGCTCGTGAATCGATTGTTCTGTTAAAAAATGATGGCTTGCTTCCGCTGAAAGTCGGACCAGGAAAAATCGCTGTCGTTGGACCGACCGCAGATCTTCTGGAATCGGTGGAGGGCAACTATACCGGCGAAGCGGCCGCGCCGATAACACCTCTGGACGGCATCCGGCAGCAGTTTGGAAACGATGCGGTTCTCTTTTCTCCAGGGTCGATTGTGGCCGGTGGGACGCCAGCACCGATTCCATCTATTTATCTCCGCCCGAACGAGCAGAGTCATCTATCGGGTTTGAAAGCGGAATTCTTTAACAACAGCACGGCGGGCGGCACGCCTATTGCAACCAGAATCGATCAAAGAATCAACTTTGACTGGAACCGAGTTTCCCCTGCCAAGGGTGTGCCCGCTGAAGGGTTTTTGGTTCGCTGGACGGGACAGCTTTTACCGCCAGTAGCCGGGCAATATCTGCTTAGTTTTCGTTGCATCAAGCGCAACACTGCCTATGATCCGGTTCTGGCGCAGAAGCGAGGAAATCTCCCTCCGGTTCGTTATCGTATGTTTGTGGATAACGACCTCGTGCTCGATAACCAGATGATCGAACAAAGTTATAAACTGGTTGCTTCGGACACTCGTCCGCACGATATTCGTATCGAGTATCAACATAGCAGTGAGGACCGCTTTGCAAATTTCGAATGGCAGCCCCCCGCGGAGCCTCTGCTGGATGCCGCGGTAGAGGCAGCGAAGAAGTCCGACCTTGTGGTTGCCTTTGTAGGACTGTCGCCAAATGTCGAAGGCGAAGAAATGGCCGTGCACTCTTCTGAATTTGATGGAGGAGACCGCCTGGAGATTATGCTGCCCAAGGTACAGGAAAAACTACTCGAGGAAGTGGCCAAGACAGGAAAGCCTCTTGTGGTGGTTATGACGGCGGGAAGTGCGGTGGTTTCACCTCAGGCACAAGAACATGCTCGTGCGATTCTGATGGCATGGTATCCCGGAGAAGAAGGTGGACAAGCTATCGCCGAAACACTGATTGGAGAGAATAATCCCTCGGGACGCCTGCCAGTCACCTTCTATCGATCTGTGGCGGACCTTCCGCGGTTTAACGACTATGCCATGGCGGGAAGAACCTATCGGTATTTCAACGGCAAGCCACTGTATGCCTTTGGGCATGGACTTAGCTTTTCTTCTTTCCAATACAGTCCGGCTGCTTCTTCAGCAAATGTCATTCAAGCCGGCCAGAACATTGAAGTGAAGGCCAGGGTGCGGAACGCGAGTATGCGAGATGGAGATGATGTGGCACAGCTCTATTTGGTCTCACCGCACACGCGGGTTTCCCCGCGTCTTTCTCTCGAGGGTTTTCAGCGGGTACATCTGGCGGCCGGAGAGGAGAAGGAGATCATCTTTCATTTGGGTGCAAGACAGATGAGTTCTGTCGATGAAGAAGGATCAAGAGCGGTTATTCCCGGGACGTATTCGGTATATATCGGCGGCGGCCAGCCTGACGGCGACGCCACGACGCGCTCCGCGTTGATCGAGGTTCAAGGGAGAATAGAATTGCCCAAATAGTGCTGCTGGTCAACAGCAACGCATGTGAGATGGAGGTTTTCGTCATCTGCAGCGGGACACTTCCAAAATAATTCACATCGTTGCAGTTCCAACGAGGAATTTTAGGGAAAGGCCAACGGAGAGAACAGAATTGGATGCAGCAGGGCAAAGAAGTGACCGATCATTTGCGTGAGAATTCCAGAGTAGCTAACAAATGTGATAATTTCGGGGAAGGCTACTTGTACGGGAGGCTTCGCGGTATTCGTGCGCTTTATGAGGGCCATGGCGAAGACTTGGCCGATTATCTTTATATGCCGCTGCCGTCATGGATCGCAGACCGGCCGCACAAGCACAATTTGCAGACCGTGGCAAAACTAAGCGCCCAATCCTAGACAGCTAACTCGAATTCCAGTCATGAAGCGATAGTTGTGGAAAGGTCGCTCACCAATGCCTCTCAAAGGGACAGTCATCACGATTTTTGAAAGAAGCTTTCTTTTGTAAAAGCTATCCGGCTCCAACCTTTACTTCTACGTTATAACCAAGCCAGCGGTCTTGTTCCGGCCAGTGCAGAGTCCAGGACAAACAGCCAGCTTGGTTGGGCGCTGTGGAAACGTCGGCGCTAAATCCTGCATTGCCCAGACTGCGGCTGTCAGCGGCGCGCGTTGTCTGCCAGCCATCATGGGACCAAATCAGATCGAAGTGGTTATCATCCAAAATGCGCAATGTGTCGCCAGCAGCGATCTTCTGAATGGGTCGCCGCAGATTGTATATCTCGAGGTTTTGCCGCATCCGGCTTCTCCCCTCGGTTTTGCAATATCGCTCATACACGGGATCGATGCGATCAAATACTTTGCCATCCAAAGCCGAGCGCAGCAGCTTCAAATATTCGGCGTGTGCCCATACCAGTGGAACTGCCGAGCCAGCTGGCTCTCCCAACCTCATACTGGTATTCGGTAGGTCAGCCTCGTCCCAAACCTGCTCCGGCAGCATCTGTCCACATGTGGCAAAGCGCTCGTATGTTTTGATGAGAGCGGCAATATCTTTGCCTGCTGCCAGCTCATAGTGCGCGCGCTCGCCTGTCAGCAGCGGCCAAACACGACCCTGGCCCCATCCCTGAAAAGGCCCGCCGTCTGGCCGTTGCCCGTAGCCGTCCCAGTTATAACGCAGCCAACCCGGTCCCTGCGGCAGCTCGCGCTTGAGTACCGCGTCAACCACCTTCAACGAATCCACAATCAGTGGATCGTCGGCCCGTCGCACGCCATAGCGCACCAGTTCCAGAAAACCGGCATCCACAATCTCTCTCGCCGCGAATTCTGTGCGTTCGCCAGGAGGCCGATTGTTCAGTCGAATCATTTCCGTGCCGCAGCTTTCGCACGCATAAGCCTCGCCTCTCTCTGGCGGCCGGATGCGCATATAGTACCGCCGGATTTCCGGGTGCAACACTCCTTCGTTGGTTACGGTCCAGTCCTCAACGTGATGTTCGATCCAGTCAGCAAACTCCTCAAGAAATGTTGCCAACTCTGCCGACTCACGGGTGCGAAGAATCTCTGCCGCGCAACATAGTCCTGCAATTGCCGCTGCCAGCGTTGAGGGTGAATAGCCTGCATTTTCCTCCCATCGCTCTTGGTGCGTGATCGGTGCATGACGAACCAGGAATCCAGCTGCCCGCTCCACAAACGGGAATATATCCATCTCGCCCAGCCCATCTGCCTTCCACAATCGCCAGGCAAGAATCAGTGGATACGCCACCTCATCCAGTTGCACACCAGACCAGTAAGGCGTCCCATTAATCCAGAAATTCTGAGCAAAGCCTCCATTCGGCCGTTGTGTGCAGGCCAGATAAACTAGCGCCCGCCGTGCCGTTTCCACTCGTCCGCAGGCTAACAAGGCCGTGGCCGTCTGCACCATGTCGCGCGTCCAAACCAGGTGATAGCCGCCAAGATCGTCGTCGCCCATCACCTGCCCCCATGGAATCGAAGCCGAAGCGACAAACGCTCCTGAAAATGTCTTGTCTTCATGGGCCAGCAAGACGTTGTGGCTAGTCCGCATCAGTTTGCCGCCGTCGCCGGCCTCTGCAGCCAACCACTCAGGATTGGCGGCTCGCTGCCACTGTGCGATGAACCTGCTGCGGTGGTCCTCGAATGGCGTGGCAAGCGCACTGACTGTCTTCTGCAGCGCCGTGTGATGCCCCTCGCCGATACCGATGGCGAGCGTGAACTCCAGCCCATCGCCTGCCGGTTTCTCCCCTAAATCCAACTCTCCCATCACCGCGATGTTTCCGTCTACGGCAGAATCAAACTCCCAGTCCATTTGGAAGTTTTCCATCAGGTCGCGCCAGCCGTCGCTCGCGCCTACAAACCCGCAGCTCAAACGCGAAAAACCGCAACTGGCCGCCACCGCCAGTGACCACTCGTTCTTCCAGGCCAGTAACATTCTGTGTCCGGCAATCTCCAGCGCACGCGCCGTGTTGCCTGCCCCGCCGCCATCCAGATGCGGCGCCAGCAGTGCGTAGACTTTGAGCCGGGGTAACAGGCTTTCGTGTCCTTCGAGGCGTACCCGCGTCAACACGACCGAATGATGCGGATCACAGATAATCTCTTTGGTGAGCGCGTACCGGCCTTCTGGGTCGCGATTCACATAACGGACGCCAAGCGCCTCAGGATGAATGTACTCGAAGCTCGATAGCAAGTCGCGTTTCTCTTCGTGGACGAACGTCTCCCCGTCAGTTACCAGGAATTCCATATCCCGAACCTGAGCCCGGTCTATTGTTGGGTGATAGATTTCGTTCAATATTCCGTGCGAAGAGGTGAACCACACCCGACTTGAAGCTGAATAGGCCGTACCCACCGCGTCCTTTACGCTCGAGGTCCAGCGTGGTTCCATGCCCGGCGTGCCGAAGGCCTCTCCCTGCTGGACAAGCCAACGGTATTTGAGCCAATCAAAGTGGGGCTGCTCTTTCATCTTTTTTAGCAAACAACTGAATCGGGGAACGAAGGCGCTTTCATCTCTTCCAATTTCGATGCTCACGAAATAAAAAAGTTTCTTGTGACGAGCGCCATGAACGCTCGACCGCGACGTTAACTGATCTTTGTATCAGGCGACTACGAAATGCAACGTAGATTTCACCCAACCATCGTGGGGGGCGACACTGAACACTAACACCCGAACGTGATCATGCGTGTTATATAGCGGATATTCCTCGTCAACGGCATATCCCCAGCTGATACGCGGCGATATCAGCGGCGAGTCGCCTCGAATAAGAACCAGCTGCGGCGCTGTGATTGGTCAATCCAGTTTTCGAGAAGACTCGCCGTGGCAACATCACCCTCATCGTCACAGAGTGTATGGACTGCGCGCATGCTCAGTGTCAAGACCTTTTCGTCCTCGTGAAGTTCGCTCAACATGTCGGCGGGAGTCACGAAGTCTGCGTCGTTGTCGGGGATTCTTCGCAGACGAGCGATATGCCCGATAGAGCGAACCGTTGTCCCGCCGATTTTTCGAACGCGCTCTGCGATATCATCCGTCATGGCAAAGAGTTGATCTGCGTGCTCGTCGAGCAATAAGTGGTAATCACGAAAATTAGGTCCGCTCATGTGCCAGTGAAAGTTCTTCGTCTTGAGGTAAAGGCTAAAGACGTCTGCGAGGAGAGCGTTGAGTCCTCCAGTAATGTCCTTGACCGCTTTTGGTCTGATGTCAGAAGGCGTTGTGAGAGGAGCTTTCTGTCGAGCAATGCGTTGATCGGTGGATGACATGAGGATTCTCCTTTCAGTGGTTAAATTCGTTGGTTTGTGAGAACAGGTACTTGCAACCGTTCTACCAAATATGCCGAAAGGCACAGACGCGCCGTAGGCAGTGCAGCACTTCATCCAGACAGCTGACCATCGACCGCGGATAAGGAGCCTGGAACAGCCGCGAGAACACTAGCGGGAACGACGGCCTCTTCCGCAAGCACAGGGTATTGGTTCATCGAAACACCGGGAATGTTGCCGAAGCGCTTGCCGACCAGAGCGGGATCGACCTCGGGGCCAACAGCGATGACCTTTCCGACCGCCTCGTATCCAAAACCGGAGGGCAGGTTCACCTTTTCCATGTAAAAGCCGTGGTAGTACATGCTTTCGGCCCGGTTAAACCCCACTGCTTCCACCTTGAGCAGAACTTCACCACGACCGGGTTGATGTTCGGGCAGATCTTCCATATGAAGGACTTCGGGACCACTGAGCTGGTTGAAACGAATGGCTTTCGGCAGGATACGAACCTCTCCTCTTGAAATGGAGATGCGGTGTGCCTGAAGCGCGGTGCAAATTTTAAGCAGGTTCCACGACGCTTCTGTGACGCGAGACGGCGATCCGCAGCCAGCAGCGACCTGCTTCCGAGCGTTGGCCAAGAGATTTCCGTCGCAAAAATGGCTTTAAAGGACGCATCTTGAAGGGCATCTGTGCCAAATAGAAAATCTCTAGTTACCCAGCATCTCGTTCTGCAACATGCATTGAGTTACGAGATTTTGTTGAAAATCGATTTTGTTTATACGCTTCTTCTTGCCAGGGAAGGCGACAGCAATTGGCTCCATCACATCTGGCGGATCGATGAAACGCCAATCGCCGCAGTTCAAATTGCAGATTATTGATGGGTTCTTTATGGCTTTTCCGGCAAAATTACGCGATACGGGTGTTTTTCCCTGTTGTTCAGCTCTACAGGCCGCAGTTTTTTCGATATTTCGACGGATGTCGGTTGATCTGACGAGATTAGAAGACGCACTGGAAAGCAGTCTCTGATATTGAACGAAACAAGAAGGGAAACGGATGACCCTGTTCAATGAAGTAACAAATGAAACTCTTGTCCTGACTGCGGAAGAAGTAAAAAGCCTTACCGAGGATGGAGGCAAGCCGGCGGATACCCTCATGAACGTTGTGGCATTGATCGCTACGCGCTTCAGAACGGATGTGTGCTCCGCCTATCTGCTGGAACCTGATCGATCAAATCTGGTCTTGGCGGCTACTCTCGGTCTTCATCCGCGATGCATCGGCACGTTGCGAATGCCGCTTAATGAAGGTCTCGTCGGTCTGGTTGCCGAGCAGGTAATGCCGGTGGCTGTCGATGACGTGACCAAACACTCCCGCTTCAAGTATTTTGCGGATTCAGGAGAAGAGAATTACCATTCGTTTCTCGGTGTACCCCTCGTAGATCGGGGCATTTTACAGGGTGTTCTCGTTGTCCAAACCAAAGACTCGCGCATCTTTCGCGAGCACGAGATTCGCTTGTTGGTCGAGGCGGCAAATCAGGTTGCGCCTGTTGTCAGCGAAGCCCGAAATCTCGACCGCTTTATTGGACCGGCCCAGGAACGCCTTTGGGCGCTGGCTCGAAATATATGGTGGAGCTGGGACCCGGATTGTATCAGCCTGTTTCGCGATCTCAATCCGACCCGTTGGCGACAACTGAATCAGAATCCCATCTCCCTGCTCAGCGAAATTCCGCTGGCCGAGGTTGAGCGACGCGCTACTGAACTCGTGTTGCACAGCCGCATCAACTACGTCTACCGCCGCCAGCAGGAGTATCTGAACGCTGATCGAACTTGGGGAGCGGCTCACGCCGGTGTGCTGCGGCCGCGGCCTGTCGCCTATTTTTCCGCTGAATTCGGTCTGCACGAGTCGCTTCCAATCTATTCGGGTGGTTTAGGCGTGCTGGCTGGGGACCACATCAAGAGCGCCTCTGACCTTGATATTCCACTCATCGGAATCGGCTTGTTTTATGGTCAGGGATACTTCCTCCAGCGTCTTGACCGAAGTGGATGGCAGCAAGAGGAGTACCTGCAAACCGACATCAATCAGTTGCCAATGCAACCGGCTATCGGCCAAAACGGCGAACCGGTTGTTGTCGAGATTCAAACCCGCAGCGGCTTCATTCGCGCCAAGGTGTGGCAAATCAAAGTTGGCCGTTGTGACTTGCTGCTACTTGACTCCAACGTAGCTGGCAACGCGCCCGAGGATCGCGAACTAACCTCGCGTCTCTATGGCGGCGATGGGAGAACCCGCATTCGGCAGGAACTGCTCCTTGGCGTCGGCGGCTTTCGCGCTCTGAAGGCGATGGGCATCTCGCCCGGAGTGCTTCATCTCAATGAAGGACACAGCGGCTTCGCAGTCTTCGAGGCTATTCGTTCTCGCATGAAAGAAGAGGGTGTGGACTTCAATACAGCCGCGAGTTCTATACCGCGCGAGGTCATCTTCACCACGCATACTCCCGTGCCGGCCGGTCATGACCGTTTCAGTGCCGATCTCATCGAAGAGCATCTTGGCCATCTACGCGGCCAACTGGGGCTTTCTCACGAAGCTCTGATGAGCTTTGGCCGGGAGAATCCCACTGACCACAGCGAACAATTCTGCATGACCGTTCTCGGACTCAAGCTCTCACGCCGTGCCAATGCGGTCTCCTCTCTGCACGGCGAAGTCTCCCGCTCAATGTGGAGAGGTCTTTATCCGGGCAAGACTGAAGACGGCGTACCCATCGGCCACATCACCAATGGGGTCCATGTTCCTTCGTGGCTCGCACCGCAAATGTGCAGGCTCTATGATCGCCACCTGGGCGTTGGTTGGCAGAGCCACAGCGGAGCCGCAAAGACCTGGGAGGAGATTGAAAATGTCGACGATGGCGAGCTCTGGGAGACACATCTCAGCCTCAAATCTCAGCTTCTCGATTTCGTGCGCCAGCGTGCTCGCGAACAGGCTAAACTCCGCTCCGAGCCCGATGAAACTCTCTACCGCCTCACCAAAATTCTCTCTCCCGATGCGCTGACCATCGGCTTTGCCCGGCGCTTTGCCACATACAAGCGCGCCAACCTGATCTTGGCCGACATGCAGAGGCTTGCTTCGATGGTCAACGATCCCAAACGGCCCGTGCAATTCCTCTTCGCCGGCAAAGCTCATCCGCATGATGAACCGGGAAAGAAGGTTCTCCAGCAGATTGCACAGATGATGCGCGACTCGGAATTCGGAGACAAATTCGTCTTCATTGAGGACTATGACATTAACGTAGGCCGCCATCTGGTCCAGGGTGTCGATGTCTGGCTCAATAATCCTCGTCGCCCTCTAGAAGCCTCCGGCACCAGCGGGCAGAAGGTTGTATTGAACGGAGGATTGAATCTCTCTGTCCTCGATGGCTGGTGGGCCGAAGCCTATGACGGGCTCAATGGCTTTGCCATCGGCACTGGCAGAACCCATTCGAACATGGATATACACGATCAACTCGACGGCGAAGACCTGTACCGCGTTCTCCGCGACGAATTGATTCCCCTTTACTATCAGCGAGACCGGGATGGACTGCCGCGTGGTTGGATCAAGCGGATGAAGAGAACCATCCGCACCCTCGGCTGGCGCTTCAGTGCTGACCGCATGGTCATGGATTACACGCTGAAGTGTTATGTGACAGCAGCCGGAGGAACCTCAAGCGAAATCCGCCAACCCTGTTGATCGCCGTCAACGATCAGGCTCCGAAAACATCATTCGCGGCTGTCCAATCCAAAACCGATTACTGGCGTGGATGAAGGCATTTACCCGACGGCCCATCAGGCAGCTCTGCGCTTCCTGTAGGGTCCCACAAATCGCAACGCCTCTGGGAGTCGCCGGTAAATCTTCGGAAGCCATACGCGCGCTTTGGCCGCCGCAAGATTTTGTGGTTTGCCGAATGCCATTGAGAATTCGTCGCGGAAACGTTCCGGCATTGAGGCTGTGGTAAGCGCTCGATACCAGTGCGGAACCGGCACCCATGATCCGCGACCATGCAGGATACGTTGCGCCAACTCACGCCCGAGCGAGCCCACCCTCAACATATCGGAGGCCAGCATGGACCGCATGTAGCCTTCAAATGCAGGCCAGTTCGCAGGCAACGCTGTCGGCGGAATGCCGAAAAGTGCAGCCATGTTCTTGCTCTCGGCGTAATAAGCCTCCCGTTCACTATTTGAAAGCAGAGGGAACACAATTTCGTACGCCAGAAGCGCGCTGTCAATCGGGGTGGCGTAGACCCAGAGAAGCGCGCTCACCTGATTCGCCGATAGCGTGAACCTTGCGTATAAGCGGCAACGCTCGCGGTAAGTTCTCCTTGAATTCGCTTGTGTAAATGATAAAGATGACGAGAAGCAGCCAGGGCTTGATCGAGTGTTCCAAAGATCATGGTGAAGACAACGCGGAAGGTATTATGGAACCTGGCAAGCGGATCATTTCGCAGATTAGAGTGTTGATCGAGCGCAGTTGCAACCCATGGATGCGCCAACTGCAACAGCGCAGCGCGACCAGCCCCGAGAAACAAAGCCGATTCGCGATTGACCTTCCAACTGGTAGAGGAAGGCCCGAAGATGCCCGTCTTCGGACCGTCCGCGTGATCCGCGACTGATTTCCAAAGATTCTCCATCTGCTCTGGCGAGACAGTCTAATCGTTAACTTCCATAATCTGATTTGACCACTGAATAGGTTTGAGTGAAAAGTATGACGTGATCTTGATCCGGATGCCACAGGCCGGTGAGAAACCGCCCCTTTACTCGGACAAGCCGAGATGTTCTGATGCTGGCAGGCAAAATCATCTTCTGACTGAAGGACAGAATACCTGCAAGTAATACCAGACCGCAAGAGGGCAGATGGCTACGGTTTCTTGGTCTCAACCGTCTCCCGAGTGAATGTGCCGTTGATCAGGCGCAAGACGCCCAGCGGATTCTCGTCCTTCAATTCGTCAGGCAACGCGGCTTGCGGAAAATCCTGGAAGCAGACCGGGCGCACGAAACGAAGAATCGCCTGGGTGCCAACGGAAGTAAAGCGGCTATCGCTAGTGGCCGGATAAGGGCCGCCATGCACCATGGCGTGACAGACCTCTACGCCGGTCGGATACCCGTTGACGACGAGTCTTCCCGCCTTGCGCTCGAGGATATCGATAAGATCGGCGAAGGCTTCAATGTCGGCATCGGTTCCCTGCAATGTCGCAGTGAGTTGGCCTTCCAGAGCTCGCGCCAGCGCGATGAGTTCCTTTCGATCCGTATAGCGGACGATGAGCGTACTGGGTCCGAAGATTTCCTTTGCCAGTTCGCCATCGCGGAGAAGATCGCTGCCGCTAACTTGAAACAAGGCTGGAAGGGCATAGCCAGCGCCGACGCCGTCTGTGGAATCAGTTTGCGCGAGTAACTCGACAGCGCTGTGCCCTTGCCGTTGCGTTACTCCAGCTTTGTAACTCCGGCATATTCCTTCGGTAAGCATCGGTGAAGCTGTTGCCTGATTTACGCGAGCCACAAGGCCTGCCACCAGATTGTCTGCATCACCATTGTGCGGCAGATAAACCAGTCCCGGCTTGGTGCAGAACTGCCCGACGCCCATGGTGAACGAACCGAAGAGACCTTCGGCGATCTGCGCGCTGCGCATTCGCAGAGCCTCCGGAAGCACGAAGAGCGGATTGGTGGCGCTCATTTCAGTGAAGCAAGGGATCGGTTCGGGACGGGTGGCAGCCAGTTGCATCAAGGCCCTGCCCGCAGACAAAGAGCCAGTGAAGCCGACGGCCTTCACATTGGGGTGTTTCACCAACGCCGAACCGATTTGAGAGCCCGAGCCAAAGAGCAGCGCGAAAACGCCTGCAGGCAGGCTGCATTCGCTTACGCTCCGACAGATGACTTGTCCGACCAATTCGCTTGTGCCGGGATGTGCCGAGTGTGCTTTGACGATGACGGGATTACCGGCGGCAAGAGCGGAGGCGGTATCTCCACCGGCAACGGAGAAGGCGAGAGGAAAGTTGCTCGCTCCAAAAACCGCGACCGTGCCCAGCGGACGCAGCATGGAACGGAGATCGGCCCGGGGCAATGGCGTACGGTCGGGCTGCGCCGGATCGATGCGGGCATTGACCCATGAGCCCTCTTCGACAAGCTGAGCAAAGAGCCGGAGCTGGTTTGTGGTACGCGCGAGTTCACCTTGAAGGCGCTTCTCCGGCAGGGAGGTCTCGCGATGCGCTCGCTCTACCAACACGGCCGCAATGCCTTCGATACCCGTGGCGATGTGGCGCATGAAGCGGCCTTTGTCACAACCAGATAACTTGCGGTAGATCGCGAAAGCATCGTCGGCAAGATTCGTCGCAAGATCGACATCTTCGGCAGATGCGGAATGAAAGGCTGGATCTAGACGAACCCCCGTAGCAGGATCGAAGCCCGCAAACTTGGCTCCGGCTCCCTCTCGAGACTCGCCACTCAGAAGTGAATACCCACGTAACATGATCATCCGCAATTCTAACAAACATTCACGTTCGTCCGACTTCTTTGCGCCTTCATTTCGTCATAAGTGTTTTCCAGGAACCGTCCGGTATGTCAGTACTTTGGCAGCGTCCTGTCAATCCGGTCGGCCCAGGCAAGAATGCCGCCGGTCAGATTGGTTGTGCGCTTGAAACCGGATTTTCGCAGGAAATCAACCGCCTTTGCACTGCGCATTCCGCTCTTGCAATGCACCACAATCTCGCGGCTGGGGTCCAGTTCATGGACGCGTGTCGGCAGATCGCCCAAA
Source organism: uncultured Occallatibacter sp. (assembly GCA_964414945.1). Lineage (GTDB taxonomy): Bacteria > Acidobacteriota > Terriglobia > Terriglobales > Acidobacteriaceae > Telmatobacter. Next base: position 58,779 of record CAYPYJ010000013.1, on the reverse strand, counting down.
GGGATCAGGTATCCCTTGATGTTGGCGATCTGATACTCGTGCTGCTCACGAACATCGAGCACAAAAATATCTTCCTGGGCATCCAGCCGCCGTTTGAGTTCCTCAGGTTGAATCTCGGGAATCTTCGCGCTCGGTCTTGTCCCGGACTCTTCTCCGCGAATGCCGCAGAAATGATCATAGTCGATCAGTTCCTTAATGGTTGGATTCGTGCCACAGACTGGACACTCAGGATTCCTGCGCACGCGCAGTTCGCGGAAACGCATGGCCAGCGCATCCACCAGCACCAGGCGGCCGATCAAAGGCTCACCCACACCAAGGATCAGTTTGATGACTTCAGTAACCTGAATAACGCCTAGCAACCCCGGAAGTACACCGAGCACTCCACCTTCGGCGCAGGAAGGAACCAGCCCCGGTGGCGGCGGCTCAGGATAGAGGCAGCGATAGCATGGACCGGCCTCGGTGGCAAAGATACTGGCCTGGCCCTCAAAGCGGAAGATCGATGTGTAGACATTGGGCTTGTTGCTCAGCACGCACGCATCGTTAACCAGATAGCGCGTGGCAAAGTTATCCGTACCGTCGGCGATAATGTCGAAGCCGCTGAAAATATCCAGCGCATTTTGGCTGTTGAGATACATATCAAAGCGCTTGATCTCGACAAATGGATTGATCGCGGTCAACTTACCGATGGCCGAGTCCAGCTTCAGGCGACCCACATCGCTGGTGTGATGAAGAATCTGACGCTGTAGATTGGTGTAATCCACCACATCGAAATCGACCAGGCCGAGAGTACCCACACCCGCAGCGGTCAAATACAAAGCCAGCGGCGATCCAAGCCCTCCCATGCCGACGCATAAGACGCGCGCTGCCTTCAGCTTTTTCTGACCTTCGTGTGTTACTTCAGGCATAATGAGGTGCCGCGAGTAGCGGGGGATTTCTTCGTTGCTCAGCGTTGCTTGACTGCTATAGATCAAATCAGGCACTGATTTTCTCCAGAAATGAGTTCAGAAACGCTTCCAAATTGGCGCGTCTGCCTTTATCCGATCAATCGCAGCCTCAATCATGCGCAATGCGGACTGTCGATGCCTCGATCGAACGCGAATGAATAGAGCCGTTTCCCCGACCGGTACGAAGTCCAATCGATGAATCAACCAGACCGCCTCGCATGGATACAAAACAGCGAGTTCGGCGACTATCTTTTCGATTGTTGATTGCGCCATTGGTTCATGCGCTTCATAATGCAGTCCAGCAATGGCCTGACCATCTTCCAACTCCCGAACAATGCCCAAGAACTCAACCTGCGCGCCAATCTCATTTGCGCCGGCCAGTATCCGGGGAGGCACAATTTGCGAATGAGTAAATTCAATATGAATTTTCATGCTTTTTAACCGCCGCTTACAGGTGGAATGAGAGCCAACTCATAGGCCTCGCCTACGGGTTTGTCCCAGTCCGCATACTCCCGATTCACGGCAACACGGATGCTTTTATCTGGAGCAAAGTCGGGCGCGATCCTCCGTAAGATAGCCCGTGGAGTTTCCGTCGCCGAAGCCTCCACTGTGCGTTCGCTGAAACCAAGTTCGATACGCGTTAGCGCGAAGGTAAGAATGTTGATTTGCATATCATCCACCAATAGCCGTCATTACACGCAATGGCACGAAATGATCGCGAAAGGAGTGCTCGGCCGGCTTTTCGGCCAGAGTCGCGAGGAACAAATTTCGCAACTCCTCCTCGTTGACCGATGGACGCAACGCCGGCATTAAATCCGTTTCCAGATGATTGCCGAGGCAAGGGCGCAACTTACCGTCGCAGGTCAGGCGCATCTTATTACAGCGCTCGCAAAAATGCAGATCGCTCATTGCTCCAATCAAGCCAACAGTCACGCCGATCTTAGTTAGTCGATAATATCTTGCCGGCCCATATCCCAACGGCTCATCGAGCGGCACCAGTTCGCCCAGCCGCATCAGCACAGACATGACTTCGGCTATAGGTAGAAAGATATTGCCGTTCATCATTTCCGTCGAACTCACCGGCATCAATTCGATGAAGCGAATCGCAAAATCATGTTCCGCCGCAAACGACAGCAACGGCAGAATTTCATTCTCATTTCTCCCCCGCATCAAGACCGTATTCAACTTGACCGAAGGGAATCCTATTTCTTGACGAGCCTTATACCGCGCAGGACGCTATTCAGATCGCCACCCGTAATGGAGCGATAAGTTGTCGCGTCCATGGCGTCGAGGCTGATATTCATTCGCCTCAAACCGGCATTGAAGAGCGGCTGTGCAAGTTCCGGAAGGCGTGTGCCATTGGTCGTTAGCTGTACAGATTCCACACCAGGCGTGGCAATGAGTTCGCGAATGAAATCCACCGCGCCAGGGCGGATGAGCGGCTCGCCGCCCGTAACGCGAAAGCGCTTAAAGCCAAGCGACACCGCTGCTCGAACGATTGCGAGCAGTTCCGCATCGCGCAGGATTCCCGCCCGCGGCATCCAGCCCGAATGATTTTCCGTCAAACAGTAGAGACACCGCTCGTTGCACCTGTCAGTCACAGAGATGCGCAGGTAATCGACGGTTCTGCCATTTGGATCGATCAGCTGGTTCATTTCAAGTCTTCCCGCGAATTGACGTTACGGTACAAGCGCCGGTCGGCTTCTCTAATAGGATAAATGCAGACGTTATTCCGTTCCAAAAGATTTTCGATCAGAGATTGCATGGACAATTCGCCGATTGCCAGCGCGCTCTCAGCCGTCGATACTGCGTTTGCAGGATAGATTGCAGCCAGCGGCTCGTAAAATCGGTCACATTGCGGAATCACCCCAACGTCAGGCCGTGCAAGCTGCCAGAGTTCTATCAAATGCTCGGCGTTCATCTCTGGTAAATCAACCGCCAAAGCAAGTAGATGTGTCGTTCGCGAATTTCGTAATGCAGCGGAGAGTCCGCTCAGCGGACCTTGCGATGGCGGCTCGTCCAGCACTACTTCTACATCGGCTGGGGTCCAAGACGGCCGGACGCGCGCGGAAATCACAAGTTTATCGGGCTGCAACTCCCGCAATGTTTCTAACTGGCGCACCCACAAAGGAGTGCCTGCGATCATCAGGGTTGCCTTGTCCGCACCCATGCGCCGCGATTCTCCACCGACAAATAAAACAGCCGTCAGCGTCATACGAAACCCATCGTTGTTGCCGGTAATAGCCAGCGAGGCGCAACGCGGACCTTTGTCCAATCATACAGTTAACCGGACATCTGTCTTTGACATGCGCTTGGAATTTTTGATCCGTCTAACATAGAATTGCCTCAATGATTTCGTTGTTAGAAGCTCGCGCCCTAATCTGGGATAAGACTCCCTCGCTATCGCCGCACACCGAGCCATTGGCAGAGGCTTATGGTCGTATTCTGCGCGAGGATGTGCATACAACGGATGATCTCCCCGCCTTTGATCGCGCAGCGATGGATGGATATGCGATCAATTGCGATGATGGCTCAGCGCGCTTCCGTATCGTAGGAGAAATTCAGCCGGGCAGCACTCCCGAATTCAAGATTGGAGTTGGTGAGTGCGCCCGGATTTTTACAGGCGCGCGGCTTCCTAAGGGCGCATCGCAAGTCCTGATGCAAGAAGACGCCAAAGTAGAAGACAATTTCGTCACCCCCGTGCAACGAACATGCACCACGTACATTCGTTATAAGGGCGAGGATGCGCGGAGCGGTGATCTGCTGTTGACCGCTGGCACTATGCTAGGCCAGGGAGAACTCGCATTGCTTGCCGCCATCGGAATCACAGAGCCGATGGTCTCGCCGCAAATTCGGGTTGCGCACCTTGTTACCGGAAACGAACTCATTGCGCCAGAGCAAACTCCGCTGCTCGGCCAAATCCGCGACTCCAACAGTACACTCGTCGCGGCGTTTGTCCGGCAAAATAACGGCAGCCTTGTGAAGCAGGAGCGGCTGCCTGACGACTTCAATTTGCTTTTGAACAAAGCTCGCTCATGTGATGGCGATTACGATCTGCTCCTCGTATCTGGCGGTGCCAGCGTGGGCGACTATGACTTCGGAAATAGACTGTTGAGCGCGCTCGGCTATGGAATCCATTTTCAGAAGGTAGATCTTCGTCCTGGAAAGCCGCTCATCTTCGCTACGCGCGGCAGTAAAACAGCTTTTGTTCTGCCCGGTAACCCTGTTTCTCATTTTGTGACGCTCCACGTTGAAGTTCGGCTAGCGTTGGAGAAGCTTACGGGAGCAAAAGCATCATGGCCTATGTTGAAAGTCCGGCTTATGGAGGGTTTCTATCACCGTTCGAGCAAACGTGATAATTTCTTGCCGGCGCAGCTGATTGCTAAGAACGGTGAGGTTACGGTGCGCGCTCTGCGATGGAAGAGTTCCGGCGATGTAACGGGACTGGCAGGCGCGAATGCACTCTTGCATATGACCGGAGAGACGGAATCGCCCAAAGCCGGAGATATAATACCCACGTTATTGCTAGGTGCCTTATGAATAAATTCTCTCATCTCGACGACAAAGGACGCGCGAAGATGGTTGATGTCGGTCATAAGACCGCACAGTTGCGCATTGCGGTTGCAGAAGGTTTTATCCGTTGTTTGGCAAAGACGGTTACCGCGCTGCGCGCAAAGAGCTTGCCAAAAGGCGATGTATTCACCGTGGCTAAGATTGCCGCGATTCAAGCGGCCAAGCGCACGGATGAGTTGATTCCACTCAGCCATTCTCTGCCGTTGGACGCGGTTGAAGTGACGTTTTCTCTGAAGAAAGATGCGGTTCATATCGTCACCGAAGTGCATACGACGGCGAAGACAGGTGTGGAAATGGAGGCGCTGACGGCGGTGAGCGTGGCGGCGCTGACCATATACGATATGTGCAAGGCCGTGGACAAAACGATGGTGATCGAAGGCATCAGATTAGTATCCAAGGAAAAACTTTGAGAGTCGGACGCATCACTGCAAGCGACCGCGCAAGCGGAGGAATTTACGAGGATCTCAGCGGGCCGGAGATCGAGAGATTGCTGCGCGATCTGCTCGCTGAGCCGATTGAATTCGAGAGAGTTTTGCTGCCTGACGAACAACTGCAAATCTCAAAAACATTGACGGAATTGTGTGATAAAGGTTGTACGCTGGTTGTCACGACCGGTGGAACAGGACCGGCAATTCGCGACGTGACGCCAGAAGCTACGCAAGCAGTCTTGGAAAAGGAACTTCCTGGCTTCGGCGAAGCAATGCGTGCACTATCATTTTCAAAGGTGCCCACGGCGATTTTGTCGCGTGCGACGGCCGGTGTACGCGGCAAGACTTTAATTGTGAATCTCCCGGGTACGCCTTGCGCCATCGCGGAGTGTCTGCCGCCCTTGATGCCTGCAATCGTCGAAGCGATCGATCACATCGCTGGTTTCCGTCCGAAACTGAAGTGAAGTGTAACGATTCATTTATCTACACGAAGAATTCCATCGGTCAGAATTCGCGCTCTCAAGCCTCCGCGGCCCTGCAATAACTTCTCTGCACCCGTCGCAATCGCCAAATCCATCCAATAGCACGGGCTACATTCAGAAACTCCCGCAAAGCGCACGCCTTGAATTTCGAACTCAGCGTCCACCAATGAATTCAAATCCACGCCTGCCGTAATGACATTTCTCCGAGTCAAACCAGGAGACTTATCGGATACTCCAAGCTGGCCGCAAATCTCAGCGAAGACCTCTGACGAGAAGAACGTTATTTGGCCCTTGTAGTTATCCTTGTAATCGAAGAAACGGTCGCCTTCAATGCCGTGTCCGGCTACGCAAGACAACTCTTCTTTCTCAACCAACGGATGCTCTCCCGGCGGCTGTTCATGGTGACCGAAAAAATTATGTCCCGGCGAAACAAACAGTTGACATATTCTCATATCTGGCACTCACTTGATATTGTAATCAGATCCGCGCGGGCCTAGTTGAAACTTCTTTATAAAGTTTTGAATCCCATCTATCTGCCTTGACAGATTGTTTCCATTGCGTCGACTATCTAAATTGAATTGAAGGCAAGGTCCGAATGAACACTCCGGAGCGTAGCATCGAGCTAACTCAGGTCATGGAATGGGAAGACGGGAGCGTCCGCTTGGTTCAGGATTCTCTCGCAGCCGAAGAACCGTTGGAGATCCGGATCGGCGACTTCCCGCTGTCAGTCACGATGCGGACCCCAGGACACGATCTGGAGTTATCGGCGGGATTCCTGCTGACCGAGGGAATCATCCAGTCTCAGGACCAGATTGCCAGCCTCCGTTCCGTTGTGCCGGAAAGTGGCGTGAAGAGCAATCGGGTGGAGATCGAGCTCAAAGACACGGATTTCATTCAAGAAGAGATGCAGCGCAACTTTTTTGCCGCGTCCAATTGCGGCGTTTGTGGCAAGGCCTCCATTAACGCCATCCGGGTGCGCGGCTTGCAGGCGCCGAACCCCAGTCTTCGTGTAGATCCGGAGCTCCTCTGCACGCTGCCCGAAGCTCTCCGCTCCGAACAGGCGGTTTTCAGCCGGACCGGCGGCCTGCATGCAGCAGCTCTTTTCGATGCCACTGGCCAACTGATCGTTCTTCGGGAAGACATCGGCCGGCACAACGCTGTAGATAAGATCGCCGGATGGGCTCTCCTGAACGGCCATTTGCCACTCTCCCGGCACCTGATGCTGGTCAGCGGCAGGGGCGGTTTTGAGATTGCCCAAAAGGCGCTGGCGATGGGAATTCCGATCCTGGCTTCCGTCTCGGCGCCCTCCAGTTTGGCCGTCAAACTGGCCCGGGAGCTGGGTTTGACCCTCGTGGGCTTCCTGCGTGGTCGCCGCTTTGTCGTGTATTCCTGCGAATATCGCTGCCTCCCAGAAGGCCGCACTCAATAAATCCTACCCACCGGGATCTGGCAAAAGTGCGTCTAGCCGGCCAGGTGCCCTCCTGCGTTCGTGGACCAAGCCGAAAAATATTCTAACGGAAGTTTGACAAAAGCACTTTACGAATCTCCGTTTTGCGTACTAATATTTCGAGTCAAGCACATAGGAGGAAGACTCCCATGGCAATCACAATAAACGGCAAGCCGCAGGTGATCCAATCTGGTGAACGCCTGATTGATGTCATCAACCGTAGCGGCGTCGAGATTTCCCAAGTCTGTTATCACCGCCAGCTAGGCCCAATCCAAACCTGCGACACCTGCATGGTCGAGGTAGATGGTAGGCTGGCAAGAGCCTGTGCCACCTTTGCCGTAGATGGTATGAACGTGGTTACATCTTCGCCGCGCGCCGACGCGGCCCAGCGCGAAGCCTTCGACCGAATTCTCGGCAATCATCTTCTCTATTGCACGGTCTGCGACAACAGCAACGGCAACTGCACTGTCCACAACACCACCAAACTACTCAGCGTCGAGCATCAAGACACCCCCTACAAGTCCAAGCCGTATGAAGTGGATATGTCCAACCCCTTCTATCGCTACGATCCCAGCCAGTGCATTCTCTGCGGACGCTGCGTCGAGGCCTGCCAAAATCTCCAAGTCAATGAAACACTGAGCATCAACTGGGAAGACGCTCATCCCCGAGTCTTATGGGATAACGGTGCGCCAATCGGAGAATCGAGTTGCGTCTCTTGCGGCCACTGCGTAACGGTATGCCCCTGCAACGCGCTAATGGAGAAGTCAATGCTCGGCCAAGCCGGCTACTTTACGTCTCTCCCCAAGACCGCGATTGACGGCATGATCGACGTAATCAAAGGCATTGAGCCAGAGCTTGGCTACGGCTCGATTCTTCAGCTCTCTGAAGTGGAATCGGCCATGCGCGAGTCGCAAATCAAGCGCACCAAGACGGTTTGTACTTACTGCGGAGTCGGTTGCAGCTTTGACCTCTGGACCAAGAATCGCCACATTTTGAAAGTAGAACCGGCCGACGGCCCCGCCAATGGCGTTTCAACATGTATCAAGGGTAAGTTCGGCTGGGACTTTATGAACAGCCCGGACAGGCTCACCACTCCCCTCATTCGCGAAGGAAACAGCTTCCGCGAAGCCTCCTGGGACGAAGCTCTCAGCTTGGTAGCCCGCAGGTTTGCTGAAATCAAGACGGCCACCGGGCCCGATTCGCTCGCATTCATTTCTTCGTCAAAATGCACCAATGAAGAAAGCTACCTCATGCAGAAACTCGCGCGAGCAGTGATTGGCACCAATAACATGGATAACTGCTCCCGCTACTGCCAGGCACCCGCCACCACCGGTCTCTTTCGTACGGTTGGATATGGTGGTGACTCCGGTTCCATCGCCGACATCGAGAAGGCAGGGCTGGTTTTGATTATTGGCAGCAATACAGCCGAGAGCCATCCCGTGCTGGCGACTCGCGTCAAGCGAGCCCATAAACTCCGCGGACAGAAACTGATCGTCTCTGACTTGCGCGAAAACGAGATGGCGCGCCGCGCGGATGTCTTTCTGCATCCGCGTCCGGGCACCGACCTTTTCTGGCTTTCGGCAATTACACGTTACATTTTGGACAGTGGGCTTGCGAAGCAATCGTTCATCGATAAGTGGGTCAATAACGCCGAAGAATACAAGAAGAGCCTTGAGCCATTCACAATGGAAATGGCTAGTCAGAGATGCGGATTGCCCATCGAAACGCTGACAAAGGTTGCTCGCATGATCGCGGAGGCCGACAGTGTCTGCATTCTCTGGGCCATGGGAGTAACGCAGCACGTTATGGGTTCCGACACTTCGACGGCAATCTCGAATCTGCTGCTCGCAACGGGCAACTACATGCGGCCGGGAACAGGCGCATACCCTCTGCGCGGACACAACAACGTGCAGGGAGCCAGCGATCATGGCGCCATGCCGAATTTCTTCCCCGGCTATCAAAAGGTAGACGATCCAGCGATTCGGGCCAAGTTTGAAAAAGGATGGGGCGTTACCCTGCCGCCGAAGCCGGGCCTCGATAACCACCAGATGGTCGACGCAATTCACGACGGACGCCTCAAAGGAATGTATGTTTTTGGCGAAGAGTTGAGCCTCGTGGATTCGAATGCCAATTATGTGGCCGGTGCTTTGTCAAAGCTGGACTTCTTTGTGATGCAGGAGATCTTCTTCACCGAAACCTGCCGCTTTGCAGATGTTATTCTTCCCGGCTGTCCGAGTCTCGAAAAAGAAGGAACCTTCACTAGCACGGAGAGACGAATTCAGCGACTCTACCAAGTCTTCGAGCCACTTGGAGAAAGCCGTCCCGACTGGAAGATCATCCAAGAGATCGCCAACCGCCTGGGCGCAAATTGGAAGTTCAATCATCCCTCGCAAATCTACGAAGAGATCGCTCCGCTTACCCCTCTGATGGCGGGCGTCACGTATGAGCGCCTCGAGGGTTACAAATCGCTGCAATGGCCAGTGGCAGAAGACGGCAGCGACCAGCCACTGCTTTACACGGGGCAATTCAAGCTTCCCGGAGGCAAAGCGACTTTCTTCCCCGTCCCCTGGACCGAGCCTACCGATCAGCAGGATGCGGAATTCGATCTGCACTTGAATAATGGCCGCTTGCTCGAGCATTTCCACGAAGGCAACATGACATACCGAACCAAAGGTATCCGCGAAAAAACGCCATGCACATTTGTAGAAGTGTCACCCGAACTCGCCACACAGCGCGGTATCCAGACGGGTAGCTGGGTCCAGCTAATCTCCCGCTACGGAAAGGTGCGAGCGCAGGCAGTGGTTACCACGCGAGTAAAGGGTACCGAGTTATATATGCCCATGAACTCGGTCGATGAGCCGGTCAACCAACTTACCAGCAGTTATACCGACAAGGTAACTCATACGCCTGCCTATAAAGAGACCTCTGTACAGCTTAAGGTGCTAGGCGAGACAGGCGAAGATCCCCTGCCGCGAACAAACTCGCGCCACGGCAATCCAACTCCGCAGAATGGTGTGGAGGTAGAACGTAAGTGGAAGCGCGAAGACTATCGCGAACCCGGCAGTCAGCTGGTGCAGATTTAAACAGCCAGATAGGAGAACTCCGATGGCCCAACCAATTTCTCTGGAACGATCGCCACGCGATGCCCGGCAGGAGTTGCGCAAGCGGCTCGAAGAAGCACCCGTCGAGCACGCCGAAGCGTTACTTGACTCCTACGAGTTACTCCAGCAGTTACACGACCGCGGCGTCTTTCAGCTCTTTCATGGAGCTCTGGGCGCGAGCGACAAGCTTGTGGAAGCCGCTGTTGACGCCGCTAAATCCGATGAATCCGTGCGGGCGATGCGCAACGCCATCATCCTCGCCAAGATGCTCAGTTCAATCAATCCTGACATACTTCAGGGCGTAGCCATAGCGGTCTCAGAAACCCTCGGATGCACCAAAAATCCAGTCATCGAGCCGCCCGGCCTTCTATCGCTTCTCGGCCAGTTCCGCCGCAGAGAACTGCGCAGAAGCATCGCACTTATTAATCGATTCCTTGAGACACTCGGCAACCAGCTCAAGTTGCGAGGAGGCTGCACCTAATACCGGCTTCATTCCTGAACTTTGTTTTGGAGGAATCGTATGTCGAACACGAATCGCTGGGGACTCGCAGCGGCGGGCTTCCTTATGCAGATGGCGCTGGGCGCGGTCTACGCGTGGAGCGTCTTCCGGGTTCCGCTTTCCAAACAGTTTCACTGGTCCATCTCCCAAGTTACACTGACCTTCACAATCTGCGTTTTCGTCTTGGGCGTCTCAGCCTTCTTCGGCGGCCTGTGGCTTAACAAGAAAGGCCCGCGCATCGTTGCGCTCACCGGCGGATTCTTATATGGCCTTGGCGTCATTCTGGCGAGCTTTTCCGCGGATAAGCTGTGGTGGCTTTATCTGACCTATGGACTCGTCGGAGGAATCGGCCTTGGCTTCGGTTACATCGTTCCGGTGGCCGTACTGGTGAAATGGTTCCCCGACCGCAGAGGCTTAATCACCGGCATCGCAGTCGGAGGCTTCGGCGCCGGCGCATTGGTCACCGCCCCCATCGCCACCCACCTCATTCAGAGTATCGGTGTCCTGCAAACATTCGCATGGCTCGGCGTCGGATATTTGATAGTGACAATGGCCACCGGCTCCCTCATGCATAACCCGCCCGACGGCTGGAAGCCAGAAGGATGGGTCCCCAGCGCAACCCAAACTGCGCAGCGCGCCGCAAAGGACTACACCCTCGGCGACGCTCTAAAGACCTGGCAATGGTGGGCTCTGTGGGCACTGCTGTTTCTCAACGTGTCGGCGGGCATCTCGCTCATCTCGCAAGAGTCGCCCATGTTTCAAGAGATCGCCAAAGTCAGCGCGATTGCAGCCGGAAGCATGGTCGGCATCGTAGCCATCGGCAACGCCGTCGGGCGCATCTTCTGGGCCTGGACCTCCGACGCCATCACACGCCGATGGACTTTCGTGGCGATGTTCCTTGTGCAGGTCGCCCTCTTCTGGATATTTCCCAGCATCTCCACCGCGTCCGTCCTTGGAGTTGTCTCGTTCATCATTCTGATGTGTTACGGGGGAGGCTTCGGCACCATGCCCGCCTTTGCGGCTGATTACTTCGGAGCCAAAAATGTCGGCCCCATCTATGGCCTGATGCTGACAGCCTGGGGTTGCGCCAGCGCATTCGGTCCGCTCCTCATCGCCCACCTTCGCCAGGCAAGCGGATCGTATGTCAGCGGTCTCCACACCATAGCAGGCATCATGGCCGCATCGGTGCTTCTGCCCATATTAGTCGCCCCTCCCAAATCAAATAGGAGTTGAGGATCGGCCGCGGCGATGCGTCGATTTCAGTGCCGGTACCCCAGTCGCCGTGTTAGTGACGTCCACTCGCGCGTTGAAAATTCCGGCTCCCGTTGTGTCGGTCACCGTCCCTAGAATTGTGCCGGTTGCTCCCTGTGGGTAAAGCCGGCGCCATTGCCAGCAGGACGCCAAGGAATAGACTTACGACTGAACGAACAATTCGCATCCCTGGAACCTCCAAGAACTTAGTCTTTGCGCGGGTTTTGCGGGTTCTAAGCATAAAAATATAGCGGACACCTGACAGAGAGTGTGCCTGCCAGAATCATTGCTCCAAGGAGGAAATATTTATAGTTAAGCTGTTTAATGTCAATAGAATAGATTGGCGGAGAGGGTGGGATTCAAACCCTTATTAGTCTCGTAGAATCTGTAACTTACAGAGATTACAATGCCGCTTCTCCCGTATTTCCCATGGCTCCCGTATTTCCCAGGGCTCCCGTTGCTCCTTGCCCCATATTGCCCCAATTCAATGGTCAAGCACACTTCTCAAAGTTCAAGGATTACACATTACGATATGGAACTTGTTCTATCGTCATGGCATCCAAGGCCGCTTCAAAAACGTAGGCCTTGGACGAAGGGTGCTGTTCAGTCGTGCAGCACAACGTTGACCAGTGAACTATTGATCAACATTCCGCTGCCGTTGTAGTCGATATAGCCAAGATCGCGAAACCGATTGAGAAAGAAGCTGACACGGGATCTGGTGGTGCCGATCATCTCCGACAAGGTTTCCTGACTAATTTTTGGAATTACCGGAATAGGTTTCGACTCCTGGCCGAAGTTAGCCATCAGCATCAACAACCGGGCGAGGCGCTTTTCGCTGGAATTGAACAAATGGTCGACCAGATCAGCTTGCATGCGATTGTTGCGAGAGAGTAAGTAAGTGAGGAATTGTTCGGCGAACTGCGGCTCACGATGGAGCAGGTCTAGCATAGTTGTCTTACCGATACGAATAATCATACTAGTTTGAAGTGCGTACGCGGAGGAAACGCGAAGCGGCTCACTCGCCAGAGCGGTTTCGCCGAAAAAACTGCCTGATGTAAGATAAGCGATTACAGCTTCCTTGCCGCTCATTGATACGACAGTGAGCTTAATCTTACCATTCTGAATGTAAAAAACCGCATTGGCCTCATCGCCTTGCGAGAAGACGGATTCATCGGTCAGGTATTCGCGCCGCGATTTTCCAACCATAAATTTATTGATCGGAGTCTCAAGGTCGAATGCGGTCCCTTTCTCCAGCGAAGCGCTAACTTTGTTGGCAACAATCTTCAACTGATGAGGCGCAACCGGAGGCAAAGGGAAAGAGCGTCCCAATGGAATTCTGGGAGCTGAACTCGTCATAGTAGCGTAGCTAGTAGCCATGATCGAAACCTTTCAATCTTACTGAGAGTGTGCAATGGGATGAATTACGGTCATCCTTTGCAATCCCGATATAACCAAGATACAAACTAAGAAAGCAGGTGTACATCGGCGATAACTATTATTGCTGTAGGCTTTTCATGTGCTCGCTTTGTAGGGGTTAACTCACGTCAACAAGCAATAAATATTACTAAGTCATACATAATGGATTAGCAAGATAACTCGAGGGGATCGCCTGGTGGAATTTAATATAGTTCTCTTTATCGCTTTTTATGCAAATGTTTGTGCGCGAATTCAACAAACTCGGCGACTAGTTTAGATTTGATGTACGCGCGAGCTTTGCAACGTTCTCAAGTATTCTTTTGATCGCCGGAACCAATTCTTCTGAAGCGCTGTTCTTGTTGACATATTCATTTGCACCGGCCCGCAGGCAGCGCAACGCATACTGGCTTTCCGGCTGAACACTGACCATGATCACAGGAAGATGAGGGTAAATGCTCTTTACTTCTATCAGCACTTCAAATCCACTGCGCCCCGGCATATTGATGTCTAGCAAAAGTACATCCGGTTGAGAGATGACCAACTGGGCAAGTACCTCATCCCCGTTGGAGGCTTCGGAAAACAGCGCGCCGGGAAATGCATCGACCAAGATCTCTCTCAGGCCGCGGCGTACAATTGCGTGATCGTCAGCTATCTGGATATTCATTGTTGTGTCCGCTTGTCAGGCCTCAAGTTCGGCCTAATGCAACTATAGCGGAGGTAAATATGAATATCCATCAGCGAAAACCGTGTTTTATGCAAGGTATGAACTTTTCTTTTTGTAGGGTTATTCCTACACAGGCAAGCTCTAATCGATCAGGCTAAACGTCATGGCGTAGCGGGTAAGATCAGCGTTGCTCTTCATCTGCATCTTTTCCATAATGCGAGCGCGATAACTGCTGATTGTTTTGACACTTACGTGAAGCTTATCGCCAATGTCCGTCAAGGGAGCGCCAGCGGCAATCATTCTCATCACTTCGTATTCACGGTCAGAGAGAAGCTCGTGCAGGGGCTTATCAATGGATTCATCCAGGTTGGCTACCAGTTTCTCCGCGAGGCTAGCACTGACATAACGACCGCCGCTCAGTATTTTCTTTGTCGCCTTCGATAGCTCTTCAGAAGCGCTTTCTTTGTTGATATAGGCGGCTGCTCCAGCCCGCAAACAGCGGACGGCATACTGGTCCTCCGGCTGGCAACTCAGTATGATGACTGGCACCCGCGGATATGTCTGCTTTACGTCTCGCAGCACATCCATCCCGCTGCGCCCAGGCATATTGATATCCAGCACCAACAAGCCAACTAGGCATTTCCCCAGGTAGCTCATTACCTCATCCCCGTTGCCGACTTCGGAAAACTCCGAGCCGGGAAGGGCATCAGCCAGAATCTCTCTCAGGCCGCGACGAACGACCGCATGATCATCCGCGATCAGGATGTGCATACTTTGCTCCTCTCGGCGCGTGGAATGTCCACAGGAACGCGGACCGTGACCGTCGTCCCTTTGCCGGAGGAACTGGTAATCTGCACGTCCCCTCCGCAGAATTGCGCTCGTTCTTTCATGCCCAGAAGTCCCAAAGATCCAAAAGCGTTCGAAAATTCCGATTCATGAAAGCCTATTCCGTCGTCTTCAACAACCAGCAGGATATTCTCTTCTTCCTGGCAAAGGTCAATGCGCACCGATTTTGCCTGTGCGTGCCGAATCACGTTGGTCATGCACTCCTGAAAGATTCGGAAGGCAGCGGTGGCCCGGTCACCGTCCAAGTGTAAATCAACAGGTGGAACATTGACTTGGCAGAGGACACCGTTGCGAGAAGCAAACTCGCTGGCCTGCCACTCAATGGCTGCCGCCAGACCAAGATCATCCAGGACTCCGGGACGCAGCCCGCTGCAGATAACGCGCACCGCCTTGACGCCATCATTGATCAACTGAATCGATTCCTTAAGCCGTGCGAGAACCTCGGCTTCCGACTCCGGCAGATGACGAGTCATCCAGGTCATATCCATCTTGATCGCGGTCAGAATTTGTCCGATTTGATCGTGCAGGTCGCGGGCTACCTGTTTCCTATCTTCTTCGCGCACCAACTGCAAGCGTTCAGCCAGCGCACGAAGCTGTTCTCTCTGCAAAATGAGAGACTCTTCATTCCGCTTGCGCTCCGTAATGTCGCTGTTGATCACAAGCACACGCGGTGCCTGACCGCGCTTGCCCCATTGCAGTGCCCAGCGACCGGCGACCTCAACGCGCCTGCCGTCATGTGCCGTCTTGATTAGGTCTCCTTCCCAGTGTCCCACGCGCAAGAGTTCAGCAATGATCTCTACGAACGGACGCGGGAACTCCGTGCGGAGCAGTTCGTGTGCGATCTTACCGGCAGCCTGGGCTTTGGTATATCCAAACATTGCCTCCGCGCCGCGGCTCCAAAACATCACAGCGCCATCCATGTTGATCACAAAGACGGAGTCCTGAGCGAGTTCAAGGAGGGCAGCCTGTTCGGCGGTCTCTATCTGTTCCTGCCGTCTGGCAGCAACGTCACGGAAAATCAGCACCACGCCAATGACTTTCCCGCCCCCGGCTAGGATGGGCGCGGCACTGTGTTCCACCGCGATCTCACGGCCATCTCTCGTGACCAGATCCACGTGATTAGCAACTGACAGAATCTGTTTCTCTTTCAATACGCGCAGCACTTCATTGTCCGCGGTCATGCCGGATTTTTCATTAATGAGCCTAAGCACATTCCCGATCGGTTGGTTTAAAGCCTCTTCCAGTTGCCATCCAGTGAGTGCAGCGGCGATAGGGTTGAGAAAAGTTACTCGCCCTTCGTCGTCCGTTGCAATAACGGCCTCGCCAATGCTGCCGAGAGTCGCCGTCCATCGCTCCTCGCTCTGTAATAGCTTGGTGCCAAGTTTTTCCACATTGTATCGAGTGAACAGAGCGAGGAAGACACCGACTCCCAAGCCCAGACCTAGAAAGCTGGTCACCATCAAGGTCCATCGCAGATGCGCGTCTTCAACTCTCCCGGTTCGCAATCCTTCTTCCACGCTTTGAAACTCCGCAATCTGCTCTCGCAGGGAATCCATTCTGAGTTTCCCCTGCCGGTTCTCATAGAGGGTGGGGTCAGCTTTTCCCGCACGACGCAGGGCGATAATCTGGACGGAGTGCTCCAACCAAGCCTCATAGTTGGCATGAAAGTCCTTCAAACGCTGCTGCTGCGAGGGATTGTCAGCAACCATCAGATTGACAGCCTGAAATTCTGACTCGAATTTCTTCGTGCCCTCCAGATAAGAATGAAGGAAGCTCTCGTCGCCGGTTGCGACGAATCCGCGCGTGCCAGACTCCATGTCAATCAGCAACTTGAGCAGATGCCCAGATTGGTCAATAACTCGATCGGAATGGTCAACCCGCTTCATGGATATATTCAAGTCAAAGGTTTCCCAGAGGAGCAATCCCGCAAGCGCTGCCGTGACCACTATGGGAATCACAACCATTTGCCTGAGCAGCGACTTGAATTTCGAGTATTCCATCGTAACGAATTGCCCTCTTCCGTAAAACGAAAGAATCAGATTGCCTGAACCGCTTACTGGAACCAAGTTTGCTTGCGGACAATGAATCTGTCAACGTGCAAGTTTTTTGGTTGAAATGTCTGATTGGTGTGGCAATCCACTAAATATCGCAGGGAAGCGCCACAGACGATTCGGTGGAGGAGTCCCAGTTGACTCGCTGATGGCTATGCGCCCTGGTGTAGTTCTATCTGAAATTACGTCACATTGAGCGCAGCATTACCCCTTGCTAGAGAGGTCACACTCAAGCACATTTGATTATCATGCGCTAAGAAAACTCATGTCTGTTCACTTTTGCTCACAAGACGGAAATTACTTCATTTATGTATGAGCGTGATCGGACGAGGGAACTGGGCGAATCGGCCGATGGCTATGGCTTCAAGGGCGTTAATAGTGCATGAAGTGCTTTGCATGGGAATTGCGCACAGCCTTGTCGCTGAAAACGCTGCCAAAGGCTTTCTTTTAGTTCTTGGTTTACGTTCTTGGGCCAAAAAAACATCCCCCGGCAGAGCCGAGGGATGTTTAATGACTGGTAGGTTAGCTAAATTTACCGATGTCCGCCGCCTTCGTGTCCACCGCCACCGCCATGCCCACCGCCACCAACATGTCCACCACCGCCGCCACTAGCATGTCCGCCGCCCCCGCCGCCGCGAGGTGCTGATGCATGGGGCGCGCTTGGACGCGCTCCGCCTGCATGGGAAGGCGCTGCATTGCCACGAACCGAATGATTGCCACCGCCGCGAACTTCCCCGCCGCCGTGTGCAAAGTTGCTGCGATTGGCCATGGCGCCGCCGCCACCGCGATAACTTCCGCCGCGCTCTTCCCTGAAGCGATGGCCGCCCCAGCCGTGTCCATAGCCCCAGCCGGCCCACGGGCCCATGCCCAGAAAGATGCCGTTGTAGAAGTATCCTGGCCCGTAAAAACCATAAGGAGCGCAGTCGTAAGGAGCATAGTCGTAATAGCCGTACGAACAAACGGGTTGAACGCCCAATTCAACGACAACTTGCGCCTGAGCCGCTGGCGTCATGGCCAGGCCCGCAAGCAATGCTGTCGTACCCAGTAGAGTTTTGAGTCCGCGCATATGTGATCCCCCTTTAAGGTATCTGCGGTTCCTTGTGTTGCGTTGGATGCTGTGCTGCCGATAAAAACTGTCCGGCAACAGCAGCCACCATAAGGGGTTCATTCCGTTCATAGATTCCCGTAATCCGCGGGGTTAATGTCTATCTACCCTTACGTCCATGACTCTAGCCATCTCCTTCATCGCAGTCTGAGCAATACGACGCACATAGTAACTAAAATCGCGCGTCATAACTTTCTTGGGCGAGGTCAATATTGGTCAGCTATCGCATCGTCGATAGGAAATACTGGCTATCAGTACACGCCACGGAATCGATGGCTGCCGGAGTCTCCGGCGTGCGAACTCTGGTGAACCCGACAACATACAGAGGTCGCACAATAACCGCCGTGCGAGTGAGTCGGAGAATGTAATGGAGAAACAATGACACTGCTCAAAGGCTTAGGAACGGGGCTTTGCCTCACCGTGCTCTGTTTGATCGCCGCGCCAAAAGCAAAGGCAGACGATTGGAACAGAAAAACCATCATCACCTTCAGTGGGCCAGTCGAAGTTCCTGGCGTAGGCGCCCAGGTATTGCCAGCTGGCACTTATGTTTTCAAGATATTTGATTCCAACTCGGATCGCCATATCGTGCAGATTTTCAACGCGGATGAAACCCACGTTTTCACTACCATTCTTGCAATTGCGAACTACCGCCTGAAGGCAACGGATAAGACCGTCATTACCTTCCGGGAGCGTCCTGCTGGAGAGCCTGAGGCTCTTAGAGCATGGTTCTATCCGGGCCGTGAATGGGGTGAAGAGTTTGTATATGATAGGCCCAAAGCCATCCAACTCGCCAAGGAAACAAATGGGTATGTTCTCTCGACCCCTGTAGCATTGACAGCAGCACCGGTTGAGTCTCTGAAGACGGCACCTATCGAAGCAGTTAACCCGGCTGGAGAAACGGTTGATACAGCGCAGGTGGTTGAAGCGCCCCCTGTAATTGCTGCGCCCGCCGCTGTAGCAGCACCCGTGCTTGTTGCGTCTCTGCCGAAAACTGCCAGCAGTCTTGGGTTAGTCGGACTGTTCGGATTTATGCTCTTGAGCGCCGGATTTCTGCTTTCCGGTCTTCTCAAGAAGTCCCTTTAATTAAGGATCGCAATGCAAGCTCCATGCATCCTCCCGGCCATTAAAGTTGGCCAATACAAGTCAATAAAAGAGGCGGTGCACAAGTATCGCCTCTTTCGTTCACTGAATTGCGCATAGATTGACAGTGGGGACGCATAATACTACGGCAAAGGACAAGACAGATGACGGAGATGACCGCGCCCAGGATTTGTCTCAAGAATGGAACTTACCTATTTGAACAGAAGCATTCTGGAACCGGAACAAGTATTGCATTAACAAAAAAATGTATTCTTTTGTGCATAATTGTTTCGATTATCTCGACTGCTTTATCTGAAGTTGCGTGGTCTCAAGAATCCGTTTCCAATTCGCAAAATCAATCGAGTGGAAATTACACACTCAGAATTGATACAAATCTAGTAATCCTGAGCGCGACCGTAGTAGAACGCCATAACGCACTGGTGTCCGGACTCAAACAAAACGACTTTCAGATTTATGAGGATCACTCCCTCCGGCCGATCAAGCATTTCAGCCACGAAGATATTCCAGTTACAGTCGGGCTGGTCATTGATAACAGCGGAAGCATGGCGTTGAAGCGCATGGATGTGATTGCCGCGGCATTGTCCTTTGCCCGCTCAAGCAATTCACAGGACCAGATGTTTGTGGTCAATTTTAACGACCACGTATCTTTTGGCCTTCCAGTGGAAATGCCGTTCGCAGATCGACAGGATCAATTGCAAAGTGCTCTCTCGGCGATCCGAACAATCGGGGAAACCGCACTCTACGATGCGATTGCCACGTCTCTTAATCATCTCAAGCAAGGCACATGCGACAAGAAAGTTCTTATCGTGATCAGCGACGGCGGCGACAACGCGAGCAAGCACACTCTGGCCCAAGTACTTGAAATGGCCAGAAAGTCGGACGCGATCATCTACACTATCGGCATATTTGACGAGCAGGACGGCGATCAAAATCCGGGCGTACTCAAACGATTTGCGAAAGAAACTGGCGGTGAAGCATTTTTTCCGCAATCATCGAAAGAGATCGCCACAATCTGCGAAGGGATCGCACATGATATTCGTAATCAGTACACGCTGGCCTACGTTCCAGCGGTTATACGGCAGGATGGCGGATATCGAGTAATTGACGTGAAAGCCAATTCGCCCGGACATGGTCGCTTATCGGTCCGCACACGGGCAGGTTATTCCATGCCAGTGACACGCTCACCATCGGGGTTAAGGAGCGTCGGGCCATGATTAGCATAATTGAGCAAAAGATGTTCACAACTCGAAGTCAGCGATTCATGCACTGGACCAGAAACATTTTATCAATCACAGGCATTCTCGCATTGAGCTATGTTTCGTTGGTCTTGATCGGAGCGAGAATCTACCAGAAAAACGCCGTATTAACGCTGGAAAAGCAGATTTATGCTGAAGAACAACATACAGCTATACTCTCGAGAACGCCGATCAAAGAAGGAGATATTCTTGGTCGCATTGATATTCCACGAATTGGAATGTCGGTGGCAGTCCTGCAGGGAACAACATCGCAAACACTGCGTCTCGGCGTAGGACATATTGAAGGGACAGCGCTGCCAGGCGAGCCGGGAAATATCGGAATTGCCGGTCACCGGGATACTTATTTTCGTGCGCTAAAAGCCATTCACAGCGATGACGTGATTCAACTTCAGACCGCATCCGGTATTACCAGATATGCAGTAGATTGGATTCAGGTTACAGCTCCAAACGATGGTAGCATTCTGGCTTCGACATCT
Organism: uncultured Occallatibacter sp.; assembly: GCA_964414945.1. GTDB lineage: Bacteria > Acidobacteriota > Terriglobia > Terriglobales > Acidobacteriaceae > Telmatobacter. The sequence continues at coordinate 38,139 of CAYPYJ010000013.1, read as the reverse complement.
GGATCTTCTGTAACCCTCGTAACCTGCTATCCATTTCTCTATATCGGCGCCGCTCCGGAACGATTTGTTGTACATGCGCACAGGCTATAACAAATCGTTACTCAAGCCGCATTCTATCTTGCGCGCATCTTGTTCATAGTCGAATAGATGGCTCCTCGAAATCTCACACCTTGGCATGATTTGGATAAATCGCAAATGTCAAGTTGTTACGGCGAGCAAAAATGACCATCCAAGAGGCGCAATCTCCTCCAATATCAATAGAGATAAAGTCGGACGCCAACATTTGCTGTAATCGCGTCAATGCCAATGAATAATAGCGTATCCACTTCCGCAGCAGGCCTCAATCGACCACCCTCTGGGTCGCGGAGTGTATCCGTGTCTACGACTGAAATTACTTCCAGCAATATTCTCAATGACTTTTTTGAGTGGTTTGGCAAACTGGGAATTTTCTCATGGCAAGTCTTGCGCGCGGCGATAACTCCACCATATGAGTGGCGTGAGTTAATTCGCCAACTCGACGAAGTTGGATCAAAGTCTTTGCCGCTGGTTGCCATGGCAGGCGCCGCAATAGGCGTTGTTATCTCGCTAGAAGCCCGATACAGTCTAACTCGATTTGGCGCTAAATCAATGTTTCCGGCGACTCTCGTATATTCAGTTGTCCAAGTAATGGGTCCAATCATTACCGGCTTAGTTGTGAGTGGCCGTGTGGGTGCCGGCATGGGCGCGGAACTGGCTTCTATGAAAGTGACGGAACAGATCGACGCTATTGAGGCGTCGGCGATCAACCCGTTCAGGCTTCTGGCGGCAACACGTATCTTGGCTTGTATCCTCATGCTGCCACTGTTGACCCTCGCCACAGACGCTACCGCTTTGTTGACTGGCTGGTTTGCGCAAAGTCTGGTTGAGCCACTCTCGTTTCACCAATTTATCGAAGTCGGATTTCATGGTGTGACTTTCAATGCATTTCTGCCCCAGACATTCAAGACTGCCGTATATGGCCTGATTATCGGGCTTATCGCGTGCTTTCAAGGAATGCGTACCCGCGGGGGCGCTGCCGGTGTGGGCCGCGCGGCCACAGACTCGGTTGTACTGGCCTCGCTATTTCTTATTCTCGCTGATGTAGTTCTGGTAAAGTTCATCCTTGTTGTTTTCACTTAGGTTGTCACCGGCACCCGAAAGAAAATATGGCCTCAACTTATGACATAGCGATGCAGCAAGAGCAGGCGGAGAAAGATATCGGCACGCTGGTGATTGCCGTCGACAATCTGCACAAGACCTTCGGAAGTCATACGGTTCTAAATGGAATTAGTCTGAGTGTAAGTCGTGGAGAAACCCTGGCGGTACTTGGACGCAGCGGCACAGGCAAGAGCGTGTTGCTGCGGCTTGTCATCGGCCTCGATACACCCGACTCGGGATCAATTCGCATCAATGATCAGGAGATCATCAGCCTTGCGCTTGATCGATTGGGTGAGATCAGAAAAAAGATGGGCTTTCTGTTTCAACATGCGGCACTTTACGATTCCCTTACTGTAGCTGAGAACGTGGCGTTTCCACTGCGGCACCATCGAAGAAATATGTCTAACTCCGAGCGCAACGACCGGGTCGAGCAGTTACTCGCGGAAGTCAGCATGGAAAACGCTCAGAATAAGATGCCGTCCGATATCTCAGGCGGGATGCAGAAACGTGTCGGCCTAGCGCGCGCCCTGGCGCTGGAACCGGAGATATTGCTTCTAGATGAGCCTACAGCAGGTCTTGACCCAATCAGTTCAGGAGAGATCGACGATTTGATCCTCAAACTTCAACGGGAACGTCAAATGGCATCCATCGTTGTGACTCACGATCTACACAGCGCCAAAACGATTGCCAACCGTCTGGCGCTATTGGATCAGGGAAGTGTAGTGATTGAAGGTAAGTTTGAGGACCTTCAGCATAGCGGCATCGGGTTTGTAAATGAATTTCTGAAGCAAGCGTAGGAGGACACATGTCGAGAGTGGCGAGACTGGGAGCATTTATTGTTGCGACGCTGGCAATTCTAGCGGCCGGAGTTTTCATCATCGGAAGCAAGGAGTATTTGTTTCGGTCCACATACCAACTGAAGACGCAATTTGACAATGTAGCCGGGTTGGGAGCAGGAGCAGACGTGCAGGTGGGTGGGGTTCACAGTGGAACGGTGCAGAGTATTGCATTACCACATAAGCCCGGCGAAAAGGTCATTGTACTCATCAATCTCGACAAATCGACTCATGAAATCATCAAGCAGGACTCCGTTGCATCGATTGAAACCGAGGGAGTGCTGGGCAGTCAGTTTCTGGCAATTTCATTTGGATCTGCCGGACAAGCCGATGTGAAGGATGGAGATACCATCCAAAGCCTGCCGCCCTTGGAAATGGCGGATATGTTCAAGAAGGCAAGCGGGATTCTGGATAGTAGCCAGCAAGCCGTGGAGCATCTTAACTCGGTTAGCGCCAAGATTGACTCGGGCCAGGGAACAGTGGGAGCACTGGTAAACGACAAGCAACTCTATAGCAATCTGGAACAGACTTCAGGTGCATTGCAGGCCACCGTGCACCATGCCCAAGTTGGGGTGATAAATTTTCAGGAGAATATGGAGGCTCTGAAACATAACTTTCTTCTGAGTGGCTATTTCAAAAAACGCGGGTACAGTGACTCCGCAGATTTGGCAGCAAATAGCATCGGCAAACTTCCACCGGGGATGCCGATGAAGACCTTTACCTATACGGCAAAGCAACTTTTCGATACTCGCGAATCAGCAAGGTTGAAAAATCAAAATTCTCTCAAAGATGGAGGGGAGTTTCTAGCGCAGAACCAATTTGGGTTTGCCGTAATTGTGGTTTCATCGGGAATGGAAGGCGATTCCCAGAAAGAGATGGTTCTTACGGAGGCTCGGGCCATGGTTGTGCGTGAGTACCTGGTCGGGAACTATGGTTTTGATGACAGTCTGCTTAAAACATTCGGACGCGGCAAACAGATAAGTTCAACTTCCGACGCGGATTGGGGTTCGATTCAAATTCTAATCTTTCCGGTAGGAACCGGGGTTCCGGCTGACAAACCGGATCCTTCAGACAGTTCATCCACAGCAAATGCCACACAATCGAATGAGGCCACTGCGGCGGCAACTCATCAACCATAGCCATGAAGTAATATGCACTTTTTCAGTGCGGCAAATGGGCCGCAAGATTGGAGAAATCATGACCGGAAGCAAGCACAACTTCGAGGGAAACAGTGGTGACGGAGGCGAACCCGATCCAGGCCCATATTGGAGGCGTATGCATCGTGACTGGCGCTTCTGGGCTGGCGCAGTCCTGATGTTTGCTGCGATTTCCATTTACGTCTTAAGTGGGGACTTATCGTGGATTCCCCGTTTCCAGCCGCGGCAATCGCTTCCATAATTAATTACGCCTTGCAACCCCAACGTCTGTCGGAGTTGCACAATGATCAGTGTAGCTCAGACATTCGGCCATATCTTTGAAATTATTGACTTGAAGAAGAGTAATATTCTCCTCTCCCTTATGGCTCCTGAGCTAGGTCAGACCATCTGACATACGTAGTCTTGCCTCCTGCAATAAGTGGACACCAATGCATAGACCGCTGTTCATAATTGGCGGTTGCTAACCTTCGCGCAATGCTATAGCAGATGTAAATCAGGAGAGAAAAGAAATTCAACCCAGCTCAAACGATCTGCTTCAAATCGCGCTATATGCGGATCGGGTTCGGCAAATGAACGGAGAAAGAAATGCCACTCGTCACAGTCGTAATCACGCTCGGCGTTGTCGGCCTGTTGCTATGGCTGGTTAACCGCTTCATCCCCATGCAAATGCAAATCAAAGAAATTCTGAATGGCGTTGTTGTCATCGCCGTAGTTCTGTGGCTCCTGAAGGTTGTCGGCCTCTTCGACACCCTTTCTCAGTTCCGTATCGGGCACGACATGCCACTCATTACGATTGTCATTACGCTGGGCGTTGTAGGTCTGCTGCTCTGGCTGATAGATCGCTACATTCCGATGCAAGGTCAGATTAAGGGAATTTTAAACGGCGTCGTCGTCATAGTCGTCGTTTTGTGGCTTCTCAAAATATTCGGCCTTTTCGACTACGTATACCAGTTTCGCGTCGGGCATTGAGAGGTCAACCCCGCTTGGAACAAAGTATGTACGGGCAACAAAACGCTGGTCTAACGAATGCGGCAGAAATCTGCCGGTAGGAGGAATCTTGAAGCGCATGTTTTTGTTTGCAATGGGAAGTGTCCTCAGTTTGAGCGCCGTTGCTCAAACCAGTCCACAAGCGGCAATGGTTCTCGAATCCACTGGTTCCGCTTCCGCGTACCGGGTAATCGTGATTAGTCGCTCGGTTCAGGCGGTCAACTATCAGCATCGCAGTGGAGCTTCCAACGTGGATTTCGCCGGCACTGCTTTGTTACCGTCGGCGAACGGAGAAGCCAAAGTCCGAAGCAAGCGTGGCACCATGGAGGTTGAGGCTGAATTCGGAAACCTGCAAAGCCCCACCACATTTGGCAATGAATACCTGACCTACGTTCTATGGGCGATCTCGCCAGAGGGCCGGGCTGTGAACCTTGGTGAAGTACTGGTCGGTAACAATGACCGAAGCAAACTAACTGCAACCACGGATCTACAGGCATTCGCATTGATTGTTACAGCGGAGCCGTACTATGCAGTCCGTCAACCGAGCAACGTCGTTGTCCTTGAGAACGTTGTTCGCGCCGACACTAAGGGAACCACCGAAGCGGTAGACGCTAAATACGAGCTGATGGAGCGTGGGGGTTATATTCCTACTGGCTACAAGTTCGACCCCGTGGTACTGAGTGCGAGTCTTCCACTGGAATTCTACGAAGCACGGAATGCGCTGAGGATCGCACAATCCGAGGGAGCGGAAAAGTACGCAAGCACAAGCTACCAGCATGCTGTCCAGTTGATGAATTCGGCTGATGCAAATGCAACCAGCAAGCACATCGACACAAAGCCGTTGATTGCTGTTTCCCGCGAAGCCGTACAAACGGCCGAAGATGCGCGTGAAATAGCAGTCAAAAAAATCGCTGAAGAACGTCTTGCGGATGAACGTCAGGCTTCAGTCGATGCACAGGCAAATGCGCAGGCTCAGGCCGCTGACGCAACACGTTTAAAGGATCAGGCACAAGCCAACGCAGCAAATGCGCAAGCTGAAGCAACAGACGCGCAAGCCATCGCAGCCAAAGCGCAAGCCGATACAGTTGCCAACCAAGCAGCATCAGCAACTGCAATCTCTGCGGCCCAGGCCGATGCAGAACAGGCTCGTATCGCAGCGCAGAATGCTCAAAACAGCGAACATCAGGCAGTCAGCGACAAGGTTGCTATGCGCGAGCAGTTGTCCGAGCAACTCAACAAGGTTCTTGAGACTCGCGACAGTGCCCGGGGACTGATCGTCAGCATGTCGGATGTTCTATTTGACACAGGTCAGTACTCCTTGAAGCCCGGCGCACGAGAAAAACTCGCCAAGGTTGCTGGAATTCTGATCGCTTACCCAGGACTCAACATTGAAGTCGGTGGCTATACCGACAACGTTGGCGCCGATGCGATGAATCAGAAATTGTCTGAGAATCGCGCAGGCGCTGTGCGCAGTTATCTGGTTGAGCAAGGTGTAACAACTAACACAGTGAGCGCCAAGGGCTTTGGCAATACGCTGCCGGTAGCTTCGAATGATAATGCGGCGGGCAGGCAGGAGAACCGCAGAGTCGAACTGGTTGTTTCCGGTGATGCAATCGGCAAGTCCGTAATGTAACTGCTGGCTGCTTCCTTTAACAGAACCGCTTCGTAGCCGCGGTCTCGAAAGAGGCCGCGGCGGTTGTTCAATGATCCCACACGCATGCAGAATCAAAAGGAGTGAAAATGCTTGGAACTATTCTGATCGTGATTTTGGTATTAGCGTTATTGGGCGCCTTGCCACGGTGGCCACATAGCAGAGATTGGGGATATTACCCGAGCAGTGGGCGGGGTTTTGTTCTTTTGATTATTGTCATCCTCCTAGTTCTTGGGCGGATATGAGTGTGAAAGAGGGATATGATGTCGCTATCTAAGATGACGAATATCGATAAGCCAGAAATAGGTTCCGATGCGGAAGCACAGTTGCGCGCCGCAATGAAAGCATGCAAACTGCCTTTGCCAACCCGTATTGCGTTTATTGGGAACTATCAGCCGCGCGAGTGCGGTATTGCTACATTCACCACCGATCTGTGTTCTTCAATAGCAAAAGAATACGGAGAAGAACGCCTGTTTGCCATTCCGGTTAACGATCCCGATTCAAGCTATCAGTATCCGAAACAAGTGCGATTGGAGTTGGAGCAGGAAGACCTGTGTTCGTATGTGCGTGCCGCGGATTTCCTCAACTTCAACGGCAACGATCTTGTCTGTTTGCAGCACGAATATGGAATTTACGGGGGTAGCGCAGGTAGTCACATTCTCACCTTGCTGCGCAAGTTGAAGATGCCGCTCGTGACAACTCTGCATACGGTGCTGCGCGATCCGGATGTGAACCAGCGGATGGTGCTCGAAGAGATTGCACAACTTTCAGATCGCATAGTTGTGATGAGCGAATTGGCGGCCCGGATGCTGCGCGAAGTGTACGTGGTTCCGAGCGGCAAGATTGATGTGATTCCGCATGGCGTTCCAGATTTGCCGTTCATGGACCCCAACTACTTCAAGGATAAGTTCGGGACGGAAGGCAAGTTCGTTCTGCTCACATTCGGGCTTCTGTCTCCCAACAAAGGGATTGAAAATGTCATTCGTGCGCTGCCCACGATCTTGGCCAGCCATCCCGACGTGGTCTACATCGTTTCCGGAGTGACCCACCCGCACATCCGTCGACGCGAAGGCGAGCGTTATCGCGAAAGTCTGCAAGCTCTTGCTGTAGAGCTTGGCGTTGCCGATCACTTGATTCTCAACAATCGCTTTGTAAGCACCGAGGAGCTTACAGAGTTTGTTGGCGCGGCTGACATTTACGTTACGCCTTATCAACAAGAGGCACAGGTTGTCTCTGGCACTCTCGCGATTGCACTTGGAGCAGGAAAAGCGATCATTTCAACGCCATACTGGCACGCCAAGGAATTGCTTGCGGAGAACAGGGGCGTGATTGTTCCATTCGAGAATTCCACTGCAATCGCGGAAGCAGTTCTGGCGCTACTGGCAAACGACGCGGAGCGCCACGCAATGCGGAAGCGCGCCTATCTGTACTCACGCGGAACGATCTGGTCAAATACGGCGCGAGCCTATATGAAAAGTTTTCAGCGTGCGCGATTTGAGCGTTCATTGCAGCCGAGGGCATCCCAACAAGTGATTGACTCTGTAACGGAAGGAATTATGGTGGAAGGATTGCCATCGCTGAATACCGGTCAAATGCAGACGATGACGGATGATACTGGTATCTTGCAACATGCGATCTTCACGGTGCCAAACACGAGCGAAGGTTATACAACCGACGACAACGCACGTGCACTGATCGTGTCAATTCATCTGGATGAAGACTTGGCGTACGCGGACCGGCGAGAGTATTCGAGCTTCTCGCATCGCTACCTGTCCTTTCTTTGGCTAGCTTTTAATGCCGACACGGGAAGGTTCAGAAACTTTCTGGGGTACGACCGCAGGTGGCTGGAAAAAGTTGGGTCAGATGACAGCCATGGGCGTGCATTGTGGTCCCTTGGAAACGTGCTCGGCCATTCGCGGAATGCAGGATTGAGAGGCGCGGCTGGGAGGCTTTTTGAAGCCGCAGTCCCTGCAACGCTTGCTTTTACTTCTCCGCGTGCATGGGCGTATAGCGTTCTGGGAATGCAAGCCTATTTGGACTGGTTCCCGGGGGATAGAGCCATTCAAAACGCGCGCAATACGTTGGCCAACCATCTTCTTGATATCTATGAGCGCAGTCATTCTGAAACATGGCGATGGTTTGAGAAAAGCCTTTCCTACTCGAACGCTAGGTTGTCGCAGGCGCTCATCCTCGCAGGATGGCGCAGTAACAATCATAGGATGATTGAAGCGGGTATGGACTCTCTGAAGTGGCTGGTCGCCGAGCAACATCGCGACGATAAAGAAATATTCGTTCCGATTGGTTCCAGCGGATTCTTCATCGAAGGAAATGAAAAGGCGCGTTTCGATCAACAGCCGGTGGAGGCATGCGCAACAGTCTCTGCCTGCCTTGAGGTATATAGGCTTACAGAAGAAAGCCAATGGCTTGAAGAAGCTCGCAGGGTCTTTGGCTGGTTTCTCGGAAATAACGATCTCCGCGTTCCACTGTATGATGCAATCACAGGCGGATGCAGAGATGGGCTTCATCCAGATCGCGTGAACGAAAACCAGGGAGCTGAATCTACGCTCTCGTTTCTAATGTCCTTGCTCGAAATGCACGAAGCAAAGATGACAGACTCACACGAACAGCAACAGGAAATGAGCACACCCTCTTGAATTCGACTGATTCCACGGTTGTATCGACTGATCCTCTCGTCCCTGAAGCTCATGTGGAGACGCAGACAGGGCTTCCTTTGTTCACGCGCTATGCAGAGAATCCTCTTCTTACGCAGAGCCATTGGCCCTATCCAATCAACAGCGTCTTCAACGCAGCCGCAGTAAGTTTGCCCGATGGGGATACTTTGCTGCTGTGTCGGGTAGAAGATCGGCGAGGCCTCTCGCACTTGTGTGCTGCTCGTTCCGCCAACGGTATTGACGGATGGCGGATTGATTCTGAACCGACGTTGCCGGCAAACTCTCGCGACTATCCGGAGGAGATATGGGGCATCGAAGATCCGCGCATTACCTATGTTCCTGAACTCGAGCAATACGCGGTGGCATACACATCTTTTGCTCGAGGCGGTCCTGGAGTTTCTTTGGCGCTCACAAAGGATTTCAAGAACTTTGAGCGATTCGGCGTAATCATGCCACCGGAAGATAAGGATGCGGCGCTGTTGCCTCGGAGGATTGGCGGCCGTTGGGCTCTGATTCACCGCCCAATGACAGCTCTGGGCGCCCATATGTGGATTTCCTATTCGCCAGATTTGAAGCATTGGGGAAGCCACAAGATCATTCTTGAAGCACGGCGCGGTGGGTGGTGGGACGCGAACAAGATTGGATTGTGTTCTCCGCCGATCGAAACAGCCAAGGGCTGGTTGATGATCTATCACGGAGTCCGGCAAACTGCATCGGGAAGTATATATCGCCTGGGCCTAGCGCTCTTCGACTTGGAAAGGCCGGATGTCTGCTTGCAGCGCGGAGATTCCTGGGTGTTTGGTCCGGAAGCAAACTATGAACGCGGCGGAGATGTCAAGGATGTTGTGTTCCCTTGCGGCCAGACCATAGGCGCTGATGGAGACACTATCAATCTGTACTATGGCGCTGCCGATTCTAGCATAGCGTTGGCCACGGGCAGCATTCGCGCGATTCTGGAATGGCTGGATACGAATTCGGGCACACCGGAGAGACGCACCCTTAGTTTGTACAACAGTTGAGCCGTAAGAGATGGAGAAAAATGAGTGGTACAACCTGGACGTGGCCCGATTGGCTGCCGCATTCGCTTTTATTACAGCGAAAATGCCCGCGCTGCAATTCAATCAAATTTAAACAGGCCGAGTTGCGATCACTGGATAGTTTGCTCAGAATGTTTGCGGTGCGGCCGGTTCGTTGCATGTTTTGCTGGCGGCGATACTACTGGTTCGCATTCCATGATGTGAATGCGTAATAAGTCATCGGCTGCGAGCAGAGCAATGTCACGGGTTGGAGGAAACGAGAAATCCAAGTCATCACCGGCTCGATAAGGAACGGCTTTTTGTTCAGAAACTTCAACATTCAAACGAGAGTCTAGCAAAAGGCCTGTATGAGCGTGTACTTTCAAAACCCGGCACAAACACTATTGCTGCGCGTGGACCACTCGCTGGCCCCGCACTGGCTCACACACCTGGGCGCTTTTGGACTCTTCTCCGTTGCAGTAGTAGATTCCTCGGTGGTTCCTCTGCCATTGCCCGGCAGCACTGACCTCCTGCTTCTGTGGCTTGTGGCGCACAATCGAGATCCCTGGCTGCTTGCTCCCTGTGCAATCGCTGGCAGCATCCTGGGCGGATACACGACATGGCACATTGGCCGCAGAGGCGGTGAAGCTGCGCTGCGGCACTACGTACCAGCCCGCCTTCTTGGGCCAATTGTCGAATGGGTGGAGCGTCACCGAATCCTCGCAGTCTTTCTTCCCGCCTTGCTTCCTCCGCCAATTCCATTACTGCCATTTGCGCTCGCCTCTGGAGCGCTGGGTGTTTCGCGCAGGCGTTTCCTCGCGGTCTTTGGTGCGGCGCGCAGTTTGCGTTACTCATTCATCGCATGGCTCGGCGTGACTTACGGGCGCGGGATCGTTCGCTTGTGGTCAGGAAGCCTCCAGAAGTGGTCCGCACCGCTGCTTTGCGTGTTTATGGTTCTGCTGGTGGCTGGTGTATGTTTTGGAATCTGGAAAGTTCGCGGTCTGCGCAAAATCGATGCCGCAGAGAACATCGCTGCACAGAACGAAGTAACTAGTGCCTCTTGAGAGGAATCCTTTGCATTTCCTGTTCTTGCGAGTTACACAACAAACATAGCTACACCCGCTGCAAACATGGCTAATGTAGCAGCCGCAACGACAATCCATCCCAGGCGTGAGCTCGGCTGCCCTTGCATCAGCCTTTTGTCTGCCGCAACAATCAAGATTGCAATTAGAAGAAAGGGCGCCAGCAATCCGTTGATGACAGCTGTCCAGAAAAGCGCCTTTACTGGGTTAATGCCGATAAAGTCCAGCGCGACGCCCGCTGCGGTTGAAACCAGAATGAGAGCGTAAAACCAGCGCGCCTGTTTTAGTTTCTTGTTCAGCCCCTGTCGCCATCCTAGAGTTTCCGCAAAGGCGTATGCCGCCGATCCTGCCAGCGTAGGGATAGCGAGAAACCCAACGCCGACAATTCCTAACGTGAATAAGGATGCCGCAAAGTTGCCGGCAAAAGGTCGCAATGCTTCGGCAGCCTGGCGAGAGGTTTGGATTTGCGTGATGCCGTGTCGGTTAAGGGTGATGGCGGTGGTGAGGATGATAAAGAACATGACCATGTTTGAGAAAAAGGCGCCCACTCCCACGTCGATGTTTCTCAGAGCAAGCTCGGCTTGTGTAGCTCCTTTGCGTTGAGCCAGTGTGCTCTGGCCTGCCGATTTCTCCTCTTCAACCTCTTCACTCGCCTGCCAGAAAAACAGATATGGGCTAATCGTGGTGCCGAGGATGGCAACCAGCATTGCCCATTCATCTCTGCTACGTGGCATCGACGGCACAAGTGTATCGCGCATCACCTGCCCCCAGTTTGCTCCAACAACAAAGGCAGTGATGGGATATGCGAAAAGTACAAGGACCAGCCACTTGAGCACATTCGCGATTTGACGATACTGCAGCCGGACTGTTGCCCACGAAATAAGGACCGCAAAAATAATCACAAACCAGTGTGAATTGATCCCCGACAGCATCGCAGACGCATCCGCCATGCCTGCAAGATCAGCGGCTATGTTAATTGTGTTTGCTGCCAAAAGGGCGATAACAAAAGTAAGCAAAAGCCATCGCGGAAATCGTTGTTTGAAGTTTCCGGCCAGCCCTTGCCCCGTAACCTTGCCGATGCGAGCACACATCATTTGAACCGCGGCCATTAGCGGCCATGTGATAAGAGCGGTCCAAAGCAGCCTGGTTCCAAGCAGCGCGCCGGCAACGGAGTAAGCAGCGATGCCGGAAGGATCATCGTCCGCAGCTCCGGTGATCACTCCGGGGCCGAGCGATCTCAATAGAGATCGAATCCATTGGGATGGCGACATCGAAGTTAAATGTCTGTCAGGGGCATTACGCGGCAAAATACCTACTTACGCTTTTTGCTGTCAGCATTCGCTGTCGAGCTCTGCAAACCAAGCTTCACATGCGCATCAAGGTGCAGTTCCGTATCCTCAATGGCATCATGGACCGCATCTTTTGTCTTGCCCCAAGCATTCTCGACCTTGCCCTTCGCCTGCTGAACCATGCCTTCAACTTGGAGTTTTGGATTGTCCGTCAGTTCGCCTGCCTTGCGCTTAGCGCTTCCTGCAACTTCGTCTATCATGCCCTTCACTCGATCTTGATTCAATGGCCCACCTCCGTGGATTCAGCTGTTAAAGGTTAATTGGTCTGTCTTAATACTTTTAGATTAGTGGCCAATATCATCATGGTCTGAGCAGTTTGGACCACCGGAGATTTGCACAATACATCTGTCCGCATTCTTCATCGGCTGTGCGATCTTGCTCAGACGCTGCCCTGCTATGCCTCTAGTGTGGAAATTACCTTGTGCGCCTCAAGTGCGCGTAAAGCAAGTGACGCTGCGCATGGGTAGAAAAGGTGAGATGCATGAAGAAACTAGTGACGTTGGTGGCAGTACTCGGTATGACGAGCATTGGCTGGGCTGGAACCGGCCGTGAAGCAACAATTGAACGTTTGGATCACGCCGCAGCGGTGCTGCACGAAGTCATGGCCGCGCCGGATAGAGGTATTCCCGAGGAAGTGCTGGAGCACGCCAAGTGCGTGGCTGTTGTGCCGCATATGATTAAGGGCGGCTTTGTCTTTGGCGCGGAAAATGGCCGGGGCGTGGCCACTTGCCGCACGGAAAAGGGCTGGTCCGCACCGGCGTTCTTTGCTATCACCGGCGGCAGCTGGGGATTGCAGATCGGCGTTGAAGGTGTCGATCTGGTCATGATTATTCAGGACGACAAAGGTATGCAGCATCTGATCAACAGCAATTTTCAGCTGGGTGGGGATGCTTCCGCTGCAGCCGGACCGGTGGGACGCCACGCTTCCGCCGATACCGATTGGAAGCTGAATACCGAGATTCTCACTTACTCGCGCGCCAAAGGTGCATTTGCCGGGCTCACGCTGACAGGCGCTTCAATTCGCCGCGACGATGATTCCACAGAGGCTATCTATGGCCATGAAATTTCCACACGCCGGATTCTGACCGGCGAAATTGCCGTGCCGGCCTCCGCAACCGCTTTTCTCGATGCAGTAAGAACTGCGAAAGCGCAAGCAGTCGCCTCCAAATAACAGTCGTAGATGAACCTTTGCGGGCGCCTGTAAGTCGCGGCTCTCATGCGCCCGCAACACATCAAAGGAGTAACTATGCTTTGGACAATATTTGTGATCGTTCTTGTTCTGTGGTTGCTGGGATTCAGCTTCCATATCGCCGGCGGCTTGATTCACCTTCTCCTGGTTGTAGCGTTGATCGTTTTGGTTATCAATCTGATCTCCGGACGACGGAGTAGTCTCTGATCTGACTCTGTACTGGAGTCTTATAGCGGAGAGGTGCATAAGCTCTTTTGTATATGTGTCCTCCTGATTGTTTGCAGCCGGATTGCCTCCAAAACCTATTCATCCGAGAGAAATTCTGGATTCACACACAATCTCAGAGGCGCAATCGAGCCTCTGAGAGGCAGATTCCGGGTTCCGAACGTATCACCGGCCACTCGGCTCCTATCCGATTTTGGCCTTCCCAGGGTAATAGACGGTACCTGAACCTAACAATCTCACTTAGGAAGCCTATAAAAACTGGTGGAATTCTGACAGAGAGAGTGCAACCTGCCAGAATCATTATCCACAAAGGAATTTATGGTTTATAAGCTGTTTAGTATCAACAATATAAATTGACGGAAAGAGTGGGATTCGAACTCGTATTAGTCGTGTAGAATCTGTAACTTACAGAGAACACATTGCCGCCGCTCCCGTATTTCCCATGGCTCCCGTTTCTCCTTGCCCCATATTGCTCCAAATCGCGATTGGACCGGCTCATAAAGGTTTTGCAGAGTATTTATTATCGCTCTAAACCTCGCGTAATCAATGGAGTTCAACACTGAAAATGTCCCTTTGCCCTCCTTTTGTCCGCCCCACGGTTCTGCAACTCTGCCTGCTAGACATTGATCCAGTGGACTGTGGGAGCTACCCTCTTCCCAAGATGGGCCCGGTTAGCGAGAGCGCGCCGGAGGCGGCACGGAGGGCGTTGCGTAAATAATCCTGACGTTGGAACGAACTGTTTCAGGCATTCGGATCGGCCATTCTGCGCGATGTTCGTTGAATGGCCGATTGGGAGGTAAGTGTTTTGAAAATGGAGATGAAGTTAGGCAAGCCTTGTTGAGCGTAGCGCAGGCGAAGGTACAGCACACCCCCAACCGTTCACGGTTGGTCATTACAAACCTGAGCAACCGAACAGTCCGATACGTTTGGCGCCTGCGTTTTGACCTTATCTAACATCAATCGCGCTCGCAAAATAGCGGTTGCCGTCGAAAATCGTCGTAACTCTGACGTAGTCCCCACTACGAAGATTTTGGCTTATTGGAAATCTAGCGAAATCAACGAAGATTTCATGGCTCTTTTCGTCACTTGGATCGACCAACATCAATAACCCGGAGTGCAGATCAATGGAGGAGAGATTCCCGCTGAACACAAACGCAGATCCTGATGTGGCCAAAATCGTGATTTGGCTGGCAACGCCCCGACCTTTTTTGTCGGATTCAAACTGAACCGAGATCAGAGCTCCCTTAACAAGATCTGACGGTCCGGATAGCGCTGAGGAAGATGCGTCTTGTCCCTCACGAACTACGCGTGTGCTTATTGGCACGAACAACTTAAGGGACTGACGGGACAGAGTGGCACTCAAGGTCAACTCGCTCGTCGCCGGATTGTAGTTCAGAACGTGCCCCTGGTACTCGCCTTCGGGCGATCGCGACAATAAATGGATGCTGAGAGCAAACAAGTCTGTCCCATCCAACACGGTCTGGACTGACGCGTAACCATGGGCATGCAGATCGCGTAAAGGAATCATGTTCCCATCAAGATAGACTTGCGTGCGTTCGTCGAACAGGATTTTCACTGGCCGCTGGCCGAAGATTCTCAGCGTAAATCGATCATGTACGGAATCTACATCTTGAATGTCGCCGCCCATGATCGTGCTCTTCCCTTTGGGCGCGGGCGGCAATGCCGTCGAATTAAGCGATGTAGCCTCGGATATTGATGCCGACTGCAGTACCGCAATTTTTCCCGACATTGCATTTATGCCTGATATTTGGGCAGTTGCCACACCCACGAGAACTATTGCTGCGATGACATGATCCATTCTGCACATCCCTCATCAATTACTCAATGCTACCTTGGCTAAACAAGCGGTTCGATGGCATCCAGCGAGTTTGAGCGGCCTGCGAACTTGTAACATAGTCCGGTGTTGCGGATCAATATGAGCTTGCATCATTGATGCTACCCTGCATGGGCCGCATCGAAAGGTCAAAAGAGCACAATGTTCAAAACGCCACTAAAAATCGTTGCAATCATTACGATCGCCGTATGCTCTGGATCTCTTGATGCTTGGGCCCGAGATGGTCTGGCAATCACCATTCCAAAGCGCAGCGAGCTAACCCCTGTGCAGCGTTTGAATCGTGAAGGTGTCGATGCTGTGAAGAAACACCAGTTCGAAAAGGCCGAGGCACTTTTCTACAAAGCATATCTTTACGATCCTGCCGACCCTTTCACCTTAAATAACTTGGGATACACTTTTGAGGTTCAAGGAGAATTAAACCGGGCTCACAAGTTCTATGCCCTGGCGTCGGAACAAGGTTGCAATGCAAACATCGATCGGAGCAGCGCGAAGCAGTTAGAAGGCAAACCAATGAATTATGCCTTCAGGAGTCTTCAAGACGTTCCTATGCGGGTGAATCGCATGAATGTGGACGCCATGGCCCTTCTATCAGACAGCAGGGATTTTGAAGCAGTTGCTCTTCTGAAGGAGGCGCTCTCCATTGACCCACTCAATCCCTTCACAACGAACAATCTGGGGGTAGCCTATGAAGCCATCGAAGACTACGGCAATGCGTTGAAGGAATACGGCGCAGCTGTTGATTTGCACTCATCGGAGCTGATTGTCGTAACGCTGAACCGCGCGTGGAGAGGAAGATCCGTTAGCGATATGGCTGCTGAAAGTGGAAGGCTATTGGAGGAGCGGATCATGAAAATGGCCCCTACGGAGGCGCATGCCGCGATGTTTGCAGTCCGTGGGGTTTCCGCGACAAACCAAAACGATTGGCTTGCGGCAAAACAAGATTTTCTCGATGCCTACTCGCTCGATCCAGTCAGTGCGTTTTCACTTAACAATCGCGGATTTGTTGCGGAGAAAGATGGCGATCTGGAGACGGCACAGTTTTATTACGGCAAAGCACGAAAAGCCGGCGATTCGAACAGCCGCGTCGGATTGGCAACCGACCGTTTAGCCGAGGGCAAAAGCCTCTCTGATGTCGCAACAGACAGCCACCACAAGGTAGATCGCGAGCTTGACAAATACAGTCAGGATCGCCGCCGACAAACTGGCCCGATCGAACTTACACCACGAGACAGCGTGCCGGCGGAGGATTCCGGAGCGCCGCAAGCAAAGCACTCGTCCACGGATGACTCGTCAACAGTATCCACATCCTCCCTGCCACAGAACGCTCACTAGTTGCAAAAAGGAACACCCTAACATGATGAATCTGGCCGCACAGTCGCAGTCCAATAAATCGATGATTATCCTTTCGCGCCTCCTTCTGCCGCCGCTCGATGGCAATAACGCATCTGCGTCCAAGAGGGAAGAATTTATGTCGGAGATTAGAAATATCAGCCGGGATGACTTCGACAATTTGGTTACATTGGCTAACTCCAACCATGTGGTTGTGCGTGGGTTAGAAGTGTTCTCTGGCATGGTGCGCGAGGCAAAAGATAGGAGTCGCACTGAATGGGCGGAAAACGCTCTTGCAGTTGAGCGCGGGCGTATCAGAACGGCGCTGAAGTTCCTGGCGGACATTTACGAAACGTTTTCGGATCACAGGTACGACCTTACGGTGATTAAATCGCTGGATCACTGGCCCGATCTTGGCAGCGATCTTGATCTGTATACGGATGCAAATTCGGGGGACGTAGTCAAATTTATGAGCGCGCACTTTGACGCGCAAGTTGCCCAGCGAAGCTGGGGGGACCGTCTGGCAAGAAAATGGAATTTCGTTATACCTGGACTGCCTGAGGCAGTCGAGATTCATATGGGCCGCCTGGGGCAGACGGGTGAACAGGTTGCATTTGCCTCGCGTCTGGCAAGGCGCAGCCGGCTCGCTTTAATCGGCGACTATAAGTTTCGGGTTCCATCAGCGTCGGATCGTCTTATGATTTCAACTCTACAACGAATGTATCGCCATTTCTATTTTCGGTTGTGCGACGTCATTGATAGTGCAGCGCTGGTGGAGTCGGGCGATATTGACTACGAGGATCTGCGCTCTTCGGCGAGTAGTGCCGATATATGGGAAGGAGTTGCGACTTATCTTGCAATTGTTTCGGACTACGTGGCTCAGTACCGAGGATACGGACTTGATTTGCCGCAGTTCGTGATAGCTTCAGCACGCTTTGGTGGCAAAGACGTCCATTACGGCAATGGTTTTCTGCGTGTTCCGATCATGCCGCAATCTGCCAAACTCTACGGTTCCCAACTTGCCGGTTTATTGCAGAAGCGGGAATTGCACAACAGTGCTCGGCTCAGTTTATTACCGTGGCTTGCCACAGCGGCTGTCGTCGCGCAAAAGTTTAGTGGAAGTGATAAGGGCATCTGGTAACTCGAGAATGTAAGATTCGCAAGTCTGAATAAGAGCCGAGCGATCAGAAAGCTTTCGCTTGTATTCAATCAGTAGTCAACCACGATTGGAGATGCCGGGATACCGGCAAAATTCTATGGGCGACTTTGTTTCGACGACTCTCAAACCGATCTCACGCGATGGGCCCTCTGATGAGGATTCGAATTCCTCGAAGAAGCTGCCCCTGTTGGAGTTGGATTCACGGCCTATATTCGCGATCGACCCGTTCGTATTTAAGCGCGACAAATCTTCGAGCACGATCTCGTTCTTCATCCATGCTGCCATCATCACATTGATACTATCGCTGGTTCTAAAAGCTCACACCGTGATCACAAAAGCGCCGGACACGATTGTAACGCAGGTGGACTTTAAGACTTATATTCCTCCGATAACGTTGCCGGTTGCAAAACCGATGGGAGGTGGCGGAGGTGGAGGTGCGCATGAGGTGGTAGAGGCGAACAAAGGGCATCTGCCGACGATAGTAGCACTCCAGATCACCCCCCCGCAGCCGAGCAGAATCGATCGGCCGAAGCTGGCAATCGAGCCTTCAGAACAGATTAGGATTCCAGATGACACCAACCTGCCCCATCTCGGTATTTCTCAGTCGGCGAATATAGTACTGGTTTCGCAGGGAAGAGGCAGCGGTTCAGGATTTGGTCAGGGTCTCGGCGGCGGCATTGGTGCAGGTCATGGCAGTGGAGTCGGCTCGGGCTCCGGTGGCGGCTACGGCGGCGGCCTCATGAGCGTGGGGGGAGGCGTAGCCGCACCAGAGGTCATCCACTCCGTTGAGCCTGAATTCACACAAGAAGCTCGCCAAGCAAATTTTCAAGGCAGCGTTTCGATCAAGCTCATCGTCGATTCACAAGGTAACCCGCAAAACATTCGGGTTATTCGTCATCTTGGCATGGGTCTGGACGAAAAGGCTATGGAAGCAGTAAAACAGTACAAATTTAGGCCGGCCATGTATCAAGGACATCCGGTATCGGTGCAGATCGTGATCGACGTGAACTTCCATCTGCATTGATTGACAAGATCGCTGTGAAATTTGGTGATGCTTTCTCCACATTTTCACAGCCCTAGCACA
>CAYPYJ010000013.1:0-19362 GCA_964414945.1 uncultured Occallatibacter sp. | reverse complement strand
AATTCGAATTGAATGCGTACGACCATCCTTCTATGCGCCCAAAGATTTTCTCAATATCGCGTATCCTCCGACCCACTCTTCCAGTGGTTTTAGTGTTGCTTGGCACCGGCGGATCATCACTTTTCCCTCAGCCGCCGCCCGCACCACTTCCGGAAATACAACCAGCAACCCCAGCCGCCATACGCGACTTAACGCGTCCTGAGATTCAGCAGAATCTGAATGTTGATCGCGATCCTGTTCCATCTCCCGATCCTGAAAGCAAGGCGCCTGTAAGTCCGGAAATGCCTCTACCAGACCGGCCCGGCGAAGTTCAGAAGCGGCAGGACGGAATGTACACCATGCACGCGGATGTGGATGAGGTTCTGCTGAACTGTGCGGTGGTGGACGAGAGAGGACGATCGGTCATTGATTTGGGTCAAAGCGACTTCCACATCTGGGAAGATGGGTCTCCGCAGACCACAATGTCGTTTTTGCATCGGGACCTGCCCGTTTCGCTGGGTATCCTCGTCGATAATTCGGGTTCAATGCGCGATAAACGCGCGGCGGTCAACGCAGCCGCTCTGAACCTGCTGCGAGAGTCAAACCCTCAAGATGCGACCTTTATCGTGAACTTTTCCGATCGTGCAATCCTTGACCAAGGGTTCACTACAAACGTCGCCTTACTGGATCGGGGACTCTCGCACTTCGATTCCAAGGGCACCACGGCGTTGTACGATGCGGTTGCCGCCTCGGCGGACGAATTGGCAAACCACAGGAAACATCCAAAGCAGGTGCTATTGGTCATTACGGATGGAGCGGACAATGCGTCAAGGCTGAACTTGGAACAGACCATTCGGCGCGTCCAGAACCTGGGGGGACCAGTGGTTTATTCCATTGGACTCCTTTTCGACACAGACAAGGAAGAATCCCAGCAAGCTAGGCAGGCACTGGAATTGATGTCGCAGGAGACGGGCGGGATCGCTTACTTCCCGCGGTCGCTGCAAGAAGTGGATAGTATCGCAGTAGAGGTCGCACGCGATATTCGAAACCAATACACGATCGGTTATCATTCCAGCAAGCCGGCTAGCCTTGAAGGCTACCGGGTTGTGCGCGTCGAGGCAAGGGCTGCGAACCATGCCAAGCTGATCGTAAGGACTAGGAAAGGGTATTTTGCTAAGGAACGAGTGCTGCAGAATAGGGAAACGGTGCAAGAAGCCAAACAGTGATGGGAGCTCCCAAAGAACATCAGGCATGTTCCTTGGGAGAAATTCACCCTGCCAAAACGAGAGAGTCAAGCTCGCTCTACCAATAGTTAAGACTGAAATTGTCCAGGTACGTGGTATATGGCGCTTGCTTGCTGTTACCGTCCATTTGGTAATTGACGGTAACACCGTACCAGCTAGCAGGAACGTAAAAGGGCGGGTAAGTCTTGTTCAAGACGGCAGTTACACCATTCAGCGTGATCGATTCGTACATAACTGAATTATCAGATCCCCGATGCCCAGTGATGGTCACATGGTTCCACCCGCCACTAATGGGATTGCATGCTACACCTGTCGGAATCCATGCCGCATTAACATTGTCCCAAATATCCCATTCGTTTCCACCCGCGACGCGGCACTGGGTCCCCCATAGCATTCCCACGCTGTTCACATACATGTTGATGTCAAACTCCAGAGCCTGCGAAAGCGCGAGGTTCGATCCGTAGAAGTAGGCATCATACGTAAAGTTATGAAGAGTCGGAATCAGCGTGCGGTTAATGTCAGGGAGATTCTGTGTTGAATATTGGCCTATTACCGGTAGAGAGAACAACACATCGCCCCAGGGAGAAGTGCCGCTGGCGCCCCCGAGATTAAATGCTGTCGCATTACCGCTAAGTGAAGGTGAAGACACGCTCGGTGTATGCGAGAATTGAAATCCATTGCACGGTGAAGGCGAGCAATCAACGTAATTAGGTGGTCCTTGGCCCCAACTGTTCCATCCTTGGCTGGCCTGAAGATTGGAAAGTTTTGTCCCGCTCTGCTGAATCGTCACGTTCACAGGCACATAGGAGGCTCCGCCACACTTGTCCCACTCCTCTACGACCGTATTTTGAGAACCCGCGCCTAGGCTCACCTGCGTGTTTAGGCTAGCTCCATTTTGGACAATGACCAGCTTGTTATTCACGTAGACTCCCATGGAGGCTACGCCTTTCGAGCAGGTACTAGTAGTGGCTGTCGCCACATAATTCACCGGTGAGTTGACTATGCTGTTGATTGCAGGCGAGGTTAGGAAAATGCCGGATTGGCTTGTAACCGTAATTGCCACCGGCGTGAATGTGGCGCCTCCGCAATAATCCCACTCCTCGACGACGGTGTTGTACTTGCCCGGAGCGAGGGTAACAGCAGTATTTAGACTAGTTCCATTCTGGACGACAAGCAATTGATTGTCTACGTACACCCCCATGGATGCTACACCTTTTGAACAAGTGCTTGTGGTAGCAACTGCTGCGTACTGGACCGGTGAGTTGACCGTTGCAGCATTTGCTGGACTGCTGACAGTGACGTTTGCGAACGCAGGCACCGAGAATGATAATAGAATCAATGTTGTGTAGCTAAAAGCCTTCATCGTTATGTCCTCAAGTATTTACTTCAATCCCAGATTTTTGCAGCGGACAAAGAGGATATTGAACTTTCTCCGTGCGTCTTTCCCAGCAGCTAATGCCAACTTGTGATGCCTCATGAGTATGCTCTAAGGCAGATAAAGAACAAGTCTTGTCCTAAATTGCTCAGACAGAAACCGTGGAGGTTATTTGCATTTTCCGCAAATATGCGATTTTCTTCCCCCAAGCCTTCGCGACAGGCTCGAATTGGAGATAAGCATGCAAAAGGCCAAAAGAGTGTCTGAGCAAATCTATACTCCTGCTTTGCGTAAAAGCATAGCTATATTCCTCTTCGGCACAGAATCGGCTTTGTGTACAAGAATTTGTAAATATCGTTTACATGCCAATATCTTCTAGAAAGTGTAAATTGTGCTCATATCCAAGGTAAAAAATTCGGGTGCGTGGTACTTACTACACTTATGGTTCTTCCCGCCCCCCAAATAAGATGGGAAAAGCGTGGGCACGCAAGCTGAATCTGTGGACTCTCTCAATTTTTAAGACGATAAGCCCCACCAAATCTTCATAAATTCGCTTTTGGCACTCGAAATTTTGGGGGCAAACTATGGTATTGTCTCTCTGATTCTTTATAACTTTCTCATTTACTGTTGAGAAACCGACTTTGGACTTCCGGCCGGAAGCTGTATCCCCGCGACAATCAAGTCCATCGGCAATTCCAACGAAAAAGCAGAAGCAGATCCTTCATCGGTGTGTACCCAGATGCCATGGAATCCCTCTTGCAGTTCAGGATGTAGCTCCAGTAACGCCTTCATCAGCTCGGTTACCTGCTTCCGCGCCGTTGGGGGATCATGCAACTGGGCAGCCTGAATAGAGTCAGGGACATATTGAACCTCTAGATCTAAAGCGCCAAATGCTGTCGTGGTGTCCATTGCGGTCACTTGAAAAGCTGTGCCATGCGCATCTAGCATCATAGGCTTAGTGCCTGGTAGAGTCTCAGGGCGTATTCGGTCCTCCTCATGCTGCAGTTTCTCGATATTGGGACTGGACAGGAACTCCACAGGATCCAGAAGATAGGCCGCTATTCGGTAGTAAAACCAGGCATTCCAGTTCATCTTCCTTTCAGAATATTTACGCGCTGACACCCAATACCATAGGCCTTCGTGACCTGCCTCTATCAAGGGTTTGCTAAACAGGCCGGCAAGCATCCAGTGATGTTCAACTGTTTCCAACAGAATGAATGAAATCTGCTGCGGATTTGATACGCCTGTGGCGTGAAGAATAACCATCGCGTACATCCCTGGCGGAAGATCTGTAAAGTCCAGTACTACGAGCGGTATTCCACAATAGAAATCGGTTCGAGGTGCACCCATAGTCTCGGCGGACGCATCCAGCAAATACAGGCTATCTACTGTAATGGCCGCTCCCAGCACAAGTGGCTTTAGTCTGCCGATCGAATCCGCTATCCCGCCGAAATCTGCCGTTACAGCAGGTATAGTGTTCGTCCGAATAGCCTGCACATCCCCGCTTTGCACCTCGCTAACCATGGTGCGAGCTGCACTGGATAGCGCATCCCGTTCTGCAGCGCTCATTGTTGACTGAGTTTTGCAGGAAGCGGCCATTGCGCTCAGGGGCAGTAGCACACCCGCAAGAGTTAAAAGCAACAAAAGTGCACGTGGCTTGACTTGAGTTCTCAGTCGCATAATGTCATCCTTCCGTAAATGTCATTCAGCCTTAATCAACATCAGTCAACTTTGGATTGGCAGTGGACGGCTCAACCCCGCCCGCAGACTTACTGCATATCTCACGAAGCCATAGCGTTGTCGTTTGTCATTAGAGGAACATTGAATGATAGCTCCATTCGGGTGTGTTCGAGGATTGCCAGTTCTGCCGCTCGAATCGACATCGGTGCTACGACAGTCATTCCGCCGACTAATTCGTTCAAATCCAGATAAGAGCGGCGACTAACATGGAGAAACTCAATGGGGTATTCAGGTTTTCGTGCACGCGCTTGAATCGGATCCGCATCGAGCAAATAACTGATATGAGGCCTCGGAACGACCTTCATGATTAATCGGGCATATACTCGCATGGCTGGATTGCGTAATGTCAGGTTTGCCAATTCGTCATAGGTATATCGGTCAAAGATCACAAGGTCCACTTCTGAGCGTAGTGCTTTATTTACTACGCTCCGGAGCGAGATAGCATCTATGAAGTACAAAAACATCCGCACACCCGTCATAAGCCATGACCGGACATTCTTGTCTCGTCGGTTGATCGGCGCCAACGGAGTTCCAACACCTATGTCGCCTCTAAAGATGCGGTGCCCAGTCTTTTCACGGATTTTGGTCAACCGTGCGACGTCGTCCCAGAATGTAATCAAGCGAACCTTTAGACCATCCTGTTGTAAACGCGCGCAAAGAGCTTCGATCTGAGTACTTTTCCCGGCGCCATCAATGCCGGAGAAACTTACATATTTAGGACGGCTGTTATGTTCTCGTGCAATCATGTTAAGCTCCGCATCTGCTTTGAATACGTATTGGTTCGACCTCGTTATGGCCGGCTTGGGCTTCCATGGGAAAGCGCAACGACTGTACCGATGGCGACGGCGGCACCCGCGACTAGACTTACCCGAATCAGAATGGTGCGCGCACGACGCTGTTTCGCTGGCGCAATTACCGCTCCGGCGGGTCTGGATGCGGCAACACCGGTTGTCTTCTGATATGGAGCCGCCGCTGTGCCAACTGGTTTCGGAAGGTCATTTTGCTGCTGCTCCGAGCCGGACGGTGGAGCACTGGTATGTCCTTTCTGATCGCCGACTTGCTGGCGCACAGGGTCTGGCCCATCGGGGATTTGTTTTTCTGGCTCGGTTGTGTTTGAGTCCGGCTTCTTGGCTTGACCATCGGTGTTTTGCGTTTTGTCTTGGATGGTTGGCACACTTTGCGCCTCTTGGTTACTAACTGGTTCTTGCAGCGACGCAGGTGCAGCCTCGGCAAGCGAAACCGTTAGTAGCATTACGAGGCCACCAGCAATCTGTCTCTTTACCCAACTACTTGATATTCTCATTAGTTCCCTCCTCCGACGATATCCATTGCTTTAGAATGCCCCTCAAAAAAAGTGGCTAAGCGGTATTCTCATCGACCCGATATGATCTGTTCGGAGCAGTTATCTGCAGAGCCGGAACTGTCGGAAGTTGATGGAAGCTGATCATCGCTTCAGCATTCGTCTCAAACATTTCAAAAAGACGGCTCACTCCAGTGAGTTCGAGAATCGCCCTCGCTGCTTTAGGGACCGCAGCAAGCTTGACGTCGCCATTGCGTTTTATCGACTCTTCCAGGCAACGTAGTAGCAGATGAACTACAGACCGATCCATTTCGCGCACATTGGAACAGTCGAGAACAATGCAGGGTCTGTCAACACTCATACGTCTCGCCATTTCGGCTAAGAAAATCCGCGTACGTTTGGCGCTCATTACTTCTGGTAACCGCATTACCTCCACATTGCTAGCCAGAAGTGTCATTTCAACATCCTTTCCTCACGTACTCTTGCTCGTTGTTTTTTGAAAGCCAACATGAACGACTCTGCAAAGGCTTGACAATTGGTCGATTCACGCATATTGCATTGCGTCTCGTTTATCCGAGATCATGCAAAATGTGCGCAAGCTCGGCTTCGGGATTACGTAGCGCTCGTCCCATTACATTTCTCCCGTAGCGGAAAAGTGTCATGAGGTTCGTGCTGTACCAACAGCAATTTTTCATCTTAGGCGACAACCCACATAAAAACCGAAGCTTCTTCACCTTGTCCGGCGCAGTGAGCATTGCGGCAGCCAACCGATGATTCCCATCCAGAACCCTAAGTGGATTGCTTTCGTCAAGACCAATGAGGATCACAGGGCCAAGATTTGGACTTTCCCGGTGAAGCTGATCGCCAATCGCGGCGATCTTTGAGAGAAAAAGAGCGTCAACCATGTGTTGGCGAGCACGCCAGCTTTGGACGATTTTTGTAACCGAGAAATTGCCTTGCGCCAGCTTTCGCCACTGCGCTCGTGGAAATAGCCTAACTTGGTTGAGCCCAGCTTCGTTGATCTCCACCTCATACCATTCCGTCCCGGTGGGAATCTCCTTCCATAGTGCAAGGTGCCGAATGAATAGCAGTGCTCGCCGTGCGGCATTTTCGTGAGCATCATTTAGGTTAGGGTTGCTAACAAGGTCACTTAGACTCTCCCGGTATTTCTGAAACTGGGGAGAATAAAAGTCACTCTTCAGGAATTCTGCAATGACCTCGTTTTCAGAAACGAGACGAATTAACCTGACCGGATGGCAGTCCTCAGTATGCATTTCATTTTCATTGGTTAGTAAATCGATGAGGAACAGCAATGCAACTGAGATAAGCAGAGCGGTCATCAGGATCAGCTGTACGAAGATGACTTCACGTAAAGACGAATGGAACCGCCAAATGCCTGCTATGACCGCGCCGCTGAACGCCAACTGTATCCAACTGGTATTCGCGATCTTGTAAGACATCTCGAAAGTCATAATCACAACACTGAGCGAATAAACGATTGTCGAGACGGCATACAACTCCAGAAGGTAAGGAAGGTTGTACTTTCCAGCGATTTCGAAGCCGGATCCAAAGAGACTTGTCCAGATTCCTGCAGGTGCGATGCCTAGACCTAGAGCCAAGAAAAGACCCGTACCCAAGACAAGCAAAAGCGAAGTCGCGATGACCTTGAGGTTCCTTCTCTCATCATGTCGCGTACCCGCCACAAGAGGAAACATGCTATTCACAACCGCTGAGCAAAAGGCGAAGATCACTCGACCAACCATCGCCACGGCTGCATAGAGTCCCGCCTCTTGCGCGAAGAAGAAGTGCTTGACAAGCACAATGTCGCAGTTATTGATCAGAACCTGCCCTGAGAAGAAAACCATCGCCTGAGATATTTCGCGAATGGATTGCGAAAAATAAAGAGGGTTTGGAATGTGCGAGGTAAGTTTAGGCGTGATGGTAAGATAGGCTACTGCAACCGCTATAGCATTTGCCGCGATCACTCCCTCGACGCCCAAACCTGCCGAGATCGCAATAAACGAACCTCCGAGGCGAACCGCTCCTTCCAAAACAACATTGGTGGCTAGACGACGAAATCCGTAGGTGCCCTGAATGTAACCTCGACGGCTTCCCAGAGGGACATAGAAAGCGGCGCCTATCGCCATAATCGCGACAAGAACGGGGGTGGGCAGATTAAGATAGTTCGCAATATCTTTTTGAAAAGAGAGCAATATGAGCGCAACAATGATTCCGCATCCCCATCCGCTAATGTGCAGCCCACGGTATACCGCGGACTTCTCCTCTGAGGAGTCCCGTTGTGCCACCATTTTTGCAGAGACAATCTGGAAGGAAAGAGTTACAGCCGAAACCAGGGTGAGTATAGTGTACACAGCTGTAGCGTGACCGAAGCCTTGCGGGCCCAGGAACCGGGCAAGAACAATGTTGTAGGCGAGGCTGATTGCAGTCGCCAGGCTCGAGCCTGAGAGCAATACAACACTACCCGAGATAATCCTTGCCTGTAACGTCGTTGTTTGTTGGGCCAAGCCATTCACCCCAGAGGTAAATCCTCGGTTCACTGTTCCAAAAGGAATGTGACTCAAACTGGAAATACAACTCTATTCTCGGTGTCACTAGATCAGTATCGTGTGCCGACTCACGGCCTGACTGGTCAAAATGTATCAGTGTTTGGGTCGGCCGTTTGATATAAGCAAGCCAGAGGATTCCTCTGGCCTCTTCTGACGGGTGGACCAATGCTAAACAATGCAAAGAGTACATTTATCTTTCTTTTGCTGCTACCCCACGGATGTTTTGGACCTGGTTTGAGCCATGCGCTGCGATTGAAGCATGGGGCAACGGGGAACCTGCCGGAGACAATCGCTTTGTACGAGGCCTGGTTCGGACATCCCAAGCACATCTCTGTCGGCTATTCTTCACAAGATCCTACCGTGATAGCCAAGCAGATTCGTCAAGCGAAATCCATGGGAATCTCTGCGTTTGTTGTGGATTGGTATGGAGACCGGGAGCCGTTCATCGATCGCAGCTACTCCTTGATGCAAACCGAGGCTGCCAAGGAGAACTTTCGGGTAGCAATGATGTATGACGAAACACACCAAGATGATGGGGCGACCGAGGAGGCTCTTGCAAATTTCACGATGTTCCATGATACATACCTTTCCTCAAAGGCGCCGGGACATCAGGCTTATCTCACCTTCGAAGGACGTCCTGTAATATTCATTTTCCCAACTGGAAAACATACTGACTGGAGCAAGATTCGTACCCTGGTAAACAGGTGGAGCGTTCCGCCGATATTGATCTATGAGAATTTGCCCGGCCCTTATGCTGATGCCTTCGACGGCTTCTACGCTTGGATTAGTCCCGGAGAGAAAGGGTGGGCGTCAGATGGCAGCAATTGGGGAGAGCAGTACCTGAGTGAGTTCTACGAGACGATGCACTCAAAGTATCCCGACAAAATTATTGTGGGAGGTGAGTGGTCCGGCTTCGATGACAGCAAAGCCTCTTGGGGACTGAACCGACACATCTCCGCAAGGTGCGGTCAGACGTTTGCAGATACCTCCAGCTTGTGGCACAAGTATTTCCCGCCTGATGATCTTCTGCCCTTTGTAATGATTGAGACATGGAACGACCACGAAGAAGGGACGGCGATTGAGGACGGAATTCCCAACTGCGCTTCAGTGGAACTGGGATACACTCTTGCCACTCCCGCAGGGAAATCTCCGGCTTATAAAGAGAAACGATAGAGCAAGGAGGATTTCCCCTTCGACCTGCGCGCCTGACCGGATTGGTTCAGAATCGCCACGAATACCCGGGCCGTGAAGATTTTTAAAGGAGCCAACCATATTCGGTCAAAGCAGCTCTACCGGACAATTTAATGTGCGGTAATTGATACCACCTAGCGCCCAACCGGGATGGCCCCAAACTCTACGCGGCATCGGTAACTTCACTGTTATCTTCACGGCCCTCTAGCACGCCGGTGATGCCGAAATGAGGTTGAGTCACAGCTGGATTACGATGGACTGTGCTGATGATCGAAAGGGGACGACTACGCACCTCATCATACACACGTCCAACGTACTCTCCCAGCACACCCAAGCAAAACAGTAGTAGACCTCCCACGAAAAACACCGTAGCCGCCACAGCGAACCCTGGAGCGTTCGCTGAGTGCCTAGAAATCGAAAGGAGCAGAAAGAACGCCATAAGCGCAGCCATGAAACTTGAGAAACAAAAAAGCGCGAAACTGAGTCGCAAAGGCTTGTAGCTGAAGCTCGTAATCGCATCCATTGCGTATTTGATCCGGCTTAAGAACGAGAGCTTTCCTTCGCCAGCTAACCGGTCCTGGCGATCATAGTAGACCACACTGTTCCGATAACCAATCCAGGCTCGTAGTCCAGGCAGGTACCGGTTCTTCTCTTCCATGGCATTCACCGAATCCACGGCTTTCCGATCCATAAGACTGAATATTCCTGCGTTCAGAGGTATCGGGTAGTCGGAGAGCGCTCCCAAAACGCGATAGAAGAGAGGAAAAAGCTTGGCCAGGATCTTGCGCCGTTCTTGCCGGCTCCTTCTTACCGCGACCACGACCTCGGCACCGGCCCGCCACGCTTTGATCAGTTGGGGCAGAACTTCTGGCGGATCCTGAAAATCGCCATCCATCAGAATCACCGCGTTGCCATGTGCAGTCTTAATTCCAGCTGTGATCGCTCCCATATGACCCCAATTGCGCGAGAGTTCTACAACGACTATATGTGAATCTACAGCCTGCAACGCCTTCAATAGCTCAAGCGAACAGTCCGTGGAACCATCGTCAACATAAACTACTTCCCATCCTATGTGAGCGCTTTCCAAGGCGCTTGCCACAGCCTCGTGGAACCGCACGATCAGCTCCTCTTCGTTATGAATGGGTACAACGACAGAGATCATATTCGAATCGTATATGGGTGTAACGATAGAGATCATAGTTGACTCCTAGGGTTCCGAGTTGTGCTTTCGTTGAACGGCCTATTCAAATTCATTGCCACCCAAAGTGGTGGGTATTACCTCCCAATTCGAAATATTGCATTATCTGGGCGCCGCTTGGAAGACCCGCACTCTCCATCGCACTTCAGCGGGTGTTAAGACTATGACGTACCGTGCGCTTACATGCTGTGTCGTTTTGACCTTGTCATGGTCGAGAACCTGTACGTCGTACTCAACCTTGTCAATCAGCTCAATGGAAAGCCCCTCCGGCGAGTAGAAAACGATCTGGATGTCGTGCGCACGATCTTGATAACGCGTACGAATCCCCAGCGCGGCTTGCTGCCGGATTGTGTCCGTAAGTTTGTCTTTGGCAGTTCCTATAAAAGACTGATCGAGCAAGTCCGTGCGATTCTGTTTAAGCGCAGCTTGTAAACTCTGCCAGGATTGCAGATAATCGCGAACCGCGGCTGTCTCGGTCTGTTCGGGAAGAGGCCGGGGACCCTGCAGATTCGATGGTTCCACGCGCACTGTGGCTTGAGCAAACATGCCGCCCGGGGTTGCTCCGAAAACCGCGCAGAGAATTAGAAGGAACCTTAGCATGGCTACTTCCCCCATCGAATCTGGTTCCCCAAGACAACCCCGCTTGCAACCGAAAATATTGCCCCGCTATGTACAGACATTTGCACCTCGGCAAATCCGTGCTTTAGAGGTACGTCGACTGTCGACTGAGCACCGCTGTAAGCTTCAGTAAATGTCACGATCGTTCCGTCCGGTACGGCATTGCCGTTACAATCGCGTACCGGATCCGTTGCCAACTGAACTTGCTTACCCGCCTCCCGAGCGCTCATTTTCAACCCGCAGGGATCGCCCGGTACCTGCCCTACGACACGCGTGCTAAGAATTCCGCCAGTCCGGGCTACAAATTTATCAATGCCTTGTTGGGCTGTGGAGTCCATCCCGGTCCAAGCAGCGCCGTTACGAGTCACAACAACGCGCTTCTGCACTGTGCCAGTTGGATTCGACAGTTCAAAGGATATCGGCATCGGTTCCGCGATCAGATTGTGATAGGCATCGAAGACATATACAGCTCCGGTAATCCCATCCTGAAGGCTAACCTGAAGCCGAGAGGGTCTCGCGAGGAAACTCAAGTCCGCAGGTTGACTCAAAGGTTCAACATCTAGAGAGTCGTTCTCAGTGAACGACTCTGCTGCTAGGGCGACGATATAGTGGCCGGCATTGTAGAGCGACCCGGCAGGAAACAGCGCCGTCTCTCCTAGCTGTACATCGCGTTTCAATACTTGCTCTGGGCCTATGATGTATAAAGTTGCCTTCCCGCTCCCAGTGCTCTGAATCGAGAACGAGTTGCCGGCTTCGACGGTTTTAGGCAAGCGCAGACTTCCGTTCTCTGCAAAGGCCATCTGCATCAAGACCGTTGCCATGCCGCAGAGCAGGAATGCCATTCTGGTGCTCATTGGGAACCTCCAGAGGAGTATGTCGCAATGACCGTGCGCTGGCTGCTGACGCTCCTTGCAAGATCCTCGGGAATATGAATCTCAAACGGTACCGGGTTCTGTGGAGAAAGAGCGCGGTCGATATACTCGTCAGCGATCCAAATAACCTGGCCGGACTTGTCGTAGAACGTCCCAAGAACGTGTGCGACGTTCACCACTTGGCCGCTTTGATTAATCAACTGGCCGGTCAATGAGGCTCCTGGAGCCGGATGCAACTGTTCATTGTCGATCTCGATCACTGGGTCTGCCGAGGCTGACACGAGTGTCGATAAAGGCGCCATTCTAACACTACCGACCTCGGAGAGCTCCACGTTGGGAAACTTGATGAGAAACGGCGTGACTTGCTTCGGTAGCAAAAGGTGGGAGATTTTGTCAAAGCTGCCTTCGGTTGCGATTGGCGATTGGTTCTTTGACAGCAGGGTCGCAGTGACCGATACGTAGGCAGGTACAACATCCTCGTTCAGAAGCTCACCGAGGATCACCACTCCGTCGGCTCGCTCCACAGGATGCATGTCCACAATGCGCACGTGAGGTGCTTCCACATCTTGAGCGCCCCAATCATCTCCCGCGCCGCGGTAGATCACATCCCATCGCAGATAATTTACTGGAATGACCTGAGGGGGCACGATGGGCTCCTTGACGATAGGCCACTCCGGTTCCCAGCGATCGCCATTTTTTACGACACGCAAGTTGCGCGTGCTTACTGAGGCGCCAACAACTGTAGACCATTGCAACTTGAGCTCAATTTCCGCCTCATTGCCGGAAGCGTGAAGCGGCCGCACCTCGAATTTGTCCAGAGTCGAGTAGGTCAGAAGGCTGGGGTAGTATCCGGTCAAGTCATGCACAAACTCCGGCTCCGTGAATTGAGCTCTGTTGGCGAGACCGGTATATGCCTTTTGCCAGGCTTGCGTGCGGATGTCTTCGCCTAGATTTTCAACTGCTGCTTCTGGGGTTGAAGATGAACGCAGTAGCGCTCCCCTGCCGGCATAGGCCACCGCCGACGGCACAGGCCACACTATTCCTATCACGACAAATGCCACGGTCGCGGCTGCCAGAGACACCGCTAATAGATATCCCTTGTTCATGAGACCAACCTCTCCTGCACAATATCTTCATCGGTGGCAATTGATTGCTCCACTCGGAGTTTCTGACGCCTCTTGTCAGGAATCAGAACCACCAAGATAGCCAAGAGGCTGCTGCCGAATGGCAGAATACCCCACATGAGGCCTTGCCAGTGTGGAGGGATCTGTGGTGCATTCACAGGCATAGCCGGTGGAACACCATCTTTACTCCATATAATGATGGTCCTGTTTTCAAGGTTGTCGACCTGGCGCCAGCCGGCAAAGGACAGAAGGGGATCGTAGTAGCGATCCCGCACGAATACCCATTTCAGTCCGTAATGATCTGCATGCACCAACATTCCGCGGAGTGCGTCAAGACCTGGTTCACCGAAATATTTTGAACTAGTGAGTGCACCCGCGCCGTAACGAGTCAACTCCGGCAGCATTCTCCCGGAGTTCCATTCGCCGTCAACGCTGCTGGCACTTGTCATCATTGCCAGTCGAGCAATTTTGTTACCGAATCCGAGTGTGACGTAGCGGTACTGATCGTGACCGTCACGATTGAGCCACGATGCAACTGGATCGACGTTGAAATCCTCGGCATCAGCTGGTCGATAGGTTGCCCAGCCTACGGCCAACGCGCAACTGAAAGCTGCCAGCATGGTCAAACCAGCAACTGCCCTCATTCGATATTGATCGACAAGTTCTGCGACTAAGAGTCCCACAAACGGCAGGGCGAGCAACGATGCCCAATAACTAAAACGCTCCATGGTTAGCACGTCAAAAGCTCGTCCCAGCAGAAGGTGGCCCAAGGGCGTCGTTCCGCCAAGGCCCACCATAAATGCCACCCAGAAGCCGAGCAGCAACGGACGGAGCCGATGTACAACGGAGCCCCGAATGAAGATGAACGGAAGGGTCAGAATCAAAGCTCCATAAGGAATGATGAAATAGTTAAGGCCCCACTGAGGGCTCAGGATGTAATTTGCGCGACTGGGGTGCGGGATGGGAGTTTGCGTGACAGGATAGTGAATCAGTGCGATCCAAAAGGGAAGAAGTACGATCGCAATTGCAGCTCCCACTGCTGTGACGATCGCGATGGTCCGGCCGACAAAGACCGGCGTTGAGATCCGCTCACCATCCTGACGATGAAAATGCGCCATGGCCAATACTGGAACTGCAAAGAAAATTGATCCGAAGAGCAGCGTGGCATGATGAGCGGCAGCGGCGGCGATAAAAAGCACGCTTGCTGTAAAAAAAGATCGCCATTTTCCATATCGGACCCACTCGAACAGGAACGGAAGCGCATTCAAATAAATTGGCGCTGCACACGTGGTGCCCAATTGACCTGCTGAATAAATAAGAAAACTTTCCGAACCGAGAAATACGCTTGCCAGAGCAGCGATCGATGCGGCACGCGGACTAACCCAAAGCATGGAAAACCGATAAACACCCACGGCAAGGAGCAAAATGGCTACGAGCTGCACCGCCATATATGCCATGTCCAAGCCGAAAATATGAGAGGCAAGTGCCACCCACTGCTGCGTCAAGGGAGGATATGTAGTCTGGGAAAAGCCCGCATACCACTTCGAATTCCATGGCTCAAACCAATGGTGGACATAATGAGAGGCAAAGAAAATGTGGAAGTTTGCGTCGTACGATTTCAGAGGCAATTTCATGAGTAAAAGTGGCAAGTGAACCACAACAACCGCCATCAGAACGAGGATGATCGGTATGGGCCGCGCTGTCGGTGTGATCGACTCAGGGTTTTGCACAATGGCCTCTCGAAAGTTTTGTGGAAATTTAGCAATACACTCTTCGTGACATGTATCAACCCGTAGCATGCTTTAGTACGCAACAATACCGCTAGTCTTTCAGCAAGCTAATCTCAAGTCTGACCAATATGGAACACGTATGCTCATAGAACACAACGGGAGCATCAGAGTCCACGCGCCAGTTCTCATCACGATTTTTCGTGAGAAACCCTTTGAGTAAGATAAATCCAAGCCCGGACTCCTCAATTGACTTCTAATAGCGCTCACCCAGCGAAGAAAATGAGCATAGTTGACTTGATTGAGGAGGCTGCTCAGAAAGGTTTACGCAATCCGCATCGCTGACCCTCTATGGAAACCCAACGTAGCTCCGATCCTGTGCTGCTAAATCCTCAACTTTGATGGGTGGACTGGTTCAATTGACTCAAAACTCATTCTTGGACAGGCTTTGTCCGTGGTCAATATCGTACAGAATTCACATGGTCACCAGCGTAGGGTCGGACTACGGTTGTGGGTCAGCTATGAATCCGTAACCAAAGATCGAGGATCCATTGACGTTTGCTATTCAGAACTACGGGGAAACATTTGGACTGTATTCCTCGTTTCTATTCCATGAGTTGCGCAAGGCGCGCTCAAGCAGATACTTCATCTCTTGAATGATGTGAATCCATAAGTTTCACTGGAGGCGTGAAGATTGAGACGCAACGGGAAATGGGCTTCGTTTGTCGTGCCACTTCAGGAGTGGAACAGGTGTAGTTCTATTGAAGGCGAGACGCAACGGAGTCAGACTGATGCGCTGAAATTGTAGAGCACTGCGGATGATCGCAGTTTACCCAATGTTCACATCCGGATTCAAACACATACCGTAAGTTTTGCATTCACTGGAAGTGTGCCAGGAGCTGAAAATGTACCTGCAGCCAACATCGAGAGCATTTTCTGGATCAATGAGCCAAACGCAAAGCCGCGTTGGCGTCTCATTATTTGCTAAACTTACAGTCTTGAATGTTGCATTGGTGTTCGTATTCGCTGCATTGGCTTGTAGTGCTGGCGCACAGACGTACAATATTGGGTCTGACGCATCAAAGAGCTCTCAGGTGCAAACGAAGCCAGCGCAACATTCAGACCAACCGCTTGGTTGGGGATCGAACATTGAAAACGCGCGTCTTGCGCGTGCCGCACAGTTGGCTCTCCAGCATGGAGACCATGCGCTCGCACTCAACTTTGCGCAACGTGCTGCACAAGCTACGCCAAACGATCCACAGCTCTGGTTTCTGCTTGGTTATGCGGCACGGCTCAATGCGAAGCTTCAGGTGTCGGTAGATGCCTATAGTAGGGGCCTTCGTCTTAACCCTTCCGCACTCGAAGGACTTTCTGGGCTTGCGCAGACCTACAGCCTGATGGGCCGGGTTGAAGACGCGAAGCGTCTCCTCAAACAGGTGGTTTCGTCTGATCCGAAACGTGGAAGCGACGCGCTGCTGCTCGGTGATCTTTACATGAAATCAGCAGACTACACCGCCGCACTCGATTGGCTAAGCAGAGCGGAACGGATTCAGTCTGGCGCACGTTCGGAACTGCTTATGGCGATCTGTTACCAACATCTGAAGCAAAAGGATATGGCAAGTCGTTATCTGGAGATGGCTAGACAACATGCCCCGAACAACCCTGATGTTCAGCGATCGATGGCAGGTTATTACCGCGAGAGCGGGAACTATTCCGAATCAATTGCGGCGCTCAGGTCAATTCGCAATCCGAAACCGGACGTAATGGCTGAGCTCGCATATACATACCAGCTCGATGGAAAGTCGGATGACTCTGCTAAGCTGTACGCGCAAGCCGCCAACGCGGCGCCTAGGGACTTGAGCTTACAACTTTCTGCGGCGCAGGCCGAGATCACCGCCGGTTCCATGGAAAAAGCGAATTCATTTCTAAAGCGTGCCACTGGACTTAATGCCGATCATTATCGGTTGCATGCAATCCGCGGAGAGATTGCGAAGTTCCAGGATCGCGACCAGGATGCTGTACGAGAATATAATGCGGCCGTCGCTAACCTGCCTGCAGAACCAGTCGAGGGACCTCTTTATGGGATCCAACTGCACATGGATCTGATGGGTCTCTATAAGGGGCTGGCAGACGAAAACGCCGCTCATTCCCAGCTCGAAATCGCGCAAACCGCAATTATCAGATTGGGCGATCGGATGTCTGGTAGTGCGCAGTTCTTGCGTCTGAGAGCTTTGATCAAGATGAACGCTGGCGACATCGATGGTGCGCTCAGCGACGTCAAGGAAGCACTTGCAAACAGCGCTCAGGATCGCGATGATTTGCAACTCAATGGAGACATCTTGATGAAGATGGGACGTACCGAGGACGCGGTCGCGGTATATACGCGGATTCTCTTAACGGATCCGGACAACCGGAATGCGCTCACCTCTATCGGGTATTCTTCACGCGCAGCGGGGCGCGACCAAGATGCGGAGAAGTATTTTCAGCGCCTGGCGCTATCGGATCCTAAGTCGTACGCACCCTACCTTGCGCTTGGAGATCTCTACACCGCTCGCCGAGATTACAGCAGAGCCGAAGACTCTTATAGCAAGGGATATGCACTCGCTCCGCGAAAGACCATGATTCTGGCGGGCGGAATGAACGCAGCAATCGAGGCACATAACCTGATTCTGGCTGGGATGTGGCTAAGTCGCGTTACGAACGAAATGATGAGGGAACCTCAACTCCTTCGGGAAAAGGAAAGGTATCTGAGCTTCAAGGGCGAATATCAGGAATCGGCGGACGTTGGCCGTGAAGCGATACAGGTACTGCCCAGAGACAGAGATGTCGTTGTCTATCTCGGTTACGACCTGCTCCACCTCGGAAAGTACGACGAACTGTTGAATTTGACATCAAAATATCTCAACGTCTTCTCGAAAGAACCTGACATACCGCTGCTGGCAGGATATGTGCACAAGCATGAAAACCAGCCCGAGCAGGCGCGTCAAGACTTCACCGAAGCACTGAATCGCGATCCCAATGTGGAAACAGCATACGTAAACCGCGGATACATGTTAAATGACCTTCACCTACCAGCGGCCGCCGCAGCGGACTTTGAGTCAGCTCTCAAGAGCGAACCAAACGACGGTGAGGCGCATCTGGGACTTGCCTATGCAAACCTGGATTTGCATAAGCCTCAAGCAGCTCTTCAACAAACGGACCTGGCAGAACGGGCGCTGGGCGATTCAAGAGACATCCATGTGATTCGCGCAACCGCATACGGGAGTGAAGACATGCTGGCAAAAGCCGCCGCCGAATACAGGACCGCCCTGAAGTTCACGCCCAATGATGGAGCGCTTCACTTAGGACTTGGAAATACGTTCTTTGCAGCGCGGCGGTACCATGACGCAATCGGTGAACTCGAAATCGCGGAGAAACTCTCTCCTGAAAGCGCTGGAATCTATGCTCTTCTTGCACGCTCTTATGCAAACCTAAAAGATCGAGATCAAACGCTTCGATATGTGTCACTGGCAGAGTTGCACGCCCTACCGACGCCAAATGCGGCGAGCAGTTCGGGCTCGGGGCCAAGCGAAGTATTCGTCTCCACCGGACAGGCCTTGAGCGCTATTGGGGACACTAAAGCGGCCATGGAACGTTTTCGGAAAGCGCTCGAAACAGCAGGCATCAATCGCGTTAGCGTGCGTTTGGCAATCGCGCAGCTTGACGCGCAGCAGGGTCATCCACAAGATGCCGAAAGACAGATTGCGCTGGCTTTGATGGAGGCTGAGGCAGGAGATACGGCACCGCCAACCGGAACCCAGTACATAGCCGCAGCAGACGTTTTTCGGGTCCTGCACAATTACGAATTGTCACAGACGTACCTTCAACGCGCTAAGGCTGCAGGTGCGTCTGATGCAAAGATCAGGATTGGAATGGCCAACAATTATCTCGCAGAAGGAGACACAGTCAGGGCACAGGCCGAGCTATCAGCGGTCAACGCTGCAGCTGATAGCGTTCCCGAATACCAGTATCTTCTCGCAGAGGCCAACGTCTTTCGTCAGCAACACCATGGCGACCAGGCGCTCACTTCCTTTGCACAGGCTTCCAATGCTGCAGGAGAAGATCAAACCGCCGAACAGGGCCTACTCCAGGCGGGAGCAGACGAGGGATTACGTGTCACTCCCGTAGTGAGCTTACTATCCGACTTCTCGGTAGAACCGATATTCGAAGATTCGACGGTATATGTCCTGGACTCCAAGCTAGATGCATCATTTCCGGTGCCGAGTTCTAATACCGCGCTTCTTCCACCACCGCGTTCATCCCTTGAGACTCAGTGGACCAGCGCATACCATCTTCATCTTAACCATATGCCTACTACCAGTGGATTCTTCCAGTTGCGAAACACCCGTGGTCAGATATCAGTGCCCAGTACAAACTCGATTGTTGGC
>CAYPYJ010000012.1:0-71861 GCA_964414945.1 uncultured Occallatibacter sp. | reverse complement strand
ATTCGGGAGTAGTTGAGTGGTTTTCAACCACCTGTTCGTGATCGAGCGGCCGGCGGCATTGCTGGACGAATGCCGCCGACAGAATTTCTCTCTTCAAGGTCGGAGAACAATATTATGCCAACTGACGGGCTTGAAAGCTTTGCACATTTGAGGAATGGCGGCGTGGTTGTAAACTCATCTTTGATGGATATTCCAAGAGAACAAAGCGCCGACGCTCTTCAGTCTGCTCTTCGTGTGGCCCGCGAGAACGAGAACAGGTGGGTTGGAATGTCCCTTGAGTTCTCCTCTGAGGGCGACCGGATGGACCAGTGGGCAAGTACTGCCAGACTTCGGCGACTCGAAGTTGAGCGGATCGAGGCGCTTTTGGCCAATGTACGGAAGCCATAGCTACCGGAAGAGTTTTCCATCATGCCGATCTTTTCGGCGATCAGCAACTCCATTGAGCGTCAACATGAATCTACCGCGAAGTGGTCGCTCGTTCGATTGCATCGACTAGAGAATCAAAATCGAACGCACCATTATGGCGTTGATCGTTCAGGAAGAATGTGGGAGTTCCATTGACACCACTGCGGACTCCGCCAGCAAAATCTGCCCGAACACGAGGTTGAAACAATTTGTTCTCCAATGCGTCTTGCAACTTGGCGGGCGCCAGGTGAAGCTTCTGAGTAAGTTCCACGAAAAGGTTGTCTTCCAGGCGATCCTGGTTCTCGAAGAGCAGATCGTGCATCTCCCAAAACTTGTCGTTGGAGCCGGCGAACTCCGCCGTCTCTGCGGCTGATTCAGCATGAGGGTGCATCTGGCTCAGAGGAAAATTTCTGAAGACAAGTAACAGACGCTTCCCAAAGTGCTTCTGAAGACGCTTGACGATCGGATAAGCATCCCCACACGTAGGGCACTCGTAATCGCCGTATTCCACAAGGACGCATACCGCATCTTCCTGACCTTGTTTGTGATCCTCGGAATTAACGGGAACTGAAAGCTTGCTCATGTAAATCTCCTATTTTGCCAATTCTTCAAGCGCCTGAAGGATTCCTTCCGCTCCTGGATTCACTGCGACCGGTGAACAGTAACTCCACGCAATGACGCCATCTTTATCAATCACAAAGAGAGCCCTTTCGGCTATGCCTTCCTTTTCACGATATGCCGCGTAGAGACGGGCAACTGCGCCCTTCGGCTCAAAGTCCGCCATCAGGGGGAAATGGAGATTCCGGGATTTTGCGAAGGCTTCGTGGCACCAAACACCATCGACCGAAATGCCAACAAGCGCAGCCCCGTGCTTCTGAAACTCTGGCAGAATTTCGTTATAGAGAGCCAGTTGATCGCCACAGACCGGACTCCAGTCTGCCGGGTAGAAGGCCAAAATCACCGGTTTTCCGCGCAATTCATTGAGCGAAAGCGTCTGATCGGGTGTTACATGAAGACTGAAGTCGGGAGCCGGAGTGCCTGCGGTCAAAATCTGAGCCATGAGAGATTCTCCTTTTGAAAGATTATGCGCATTCTTGCTCACTTCAAATATGATTCTGTGTTTCAAACGCCAAGAAAATGGGCGGAGACAGTGTAGAAGGGGTGCTGCCTTCATGGGGATATAGCCGTCTGATCTGGCATCACTGCCCCCGCATTTGGTGTGGGCATCTGTATACATATTGCAGTTCCGAGATATTGAGTGCCGAGCAATTCTGCTCACAGGTTTTGGGCGGGATATCAGATTGTGCCGAGGTCGTAGCTGTTACCTTGGCGATGCCGTTGCCAACCAAAATGAACCCTGAAATATTTCCGCGATTAGCGGGGTCAATTTCGTCAGTTTCATCCCAGGATAGAACTATATTGACGTAGCGACATTCAACGAAGAGCCGCGTTCAACTTGGTTTGTTCATTCGGAAAGAGAGCCGGTAAGGTTGGCCGGTTCTTCGAGAATGTCGAGCAAGGCTTGCGCGCAGTAGACGCGGTTGCGTTTGGCATCCGTCGCTTGCTTCACAATTCCGATACGCTCCAGCCGCTCGATTGCGCGCTGTGCGGTCGTGAAAGCAATGCCCAATTCGCCAGCAATGCCCGTGGCGGAGATGAATGGATTGGCCGCCAGCAGATCGACAATCCGCAGCGGAGTGTTGGAGGACTCGCCAGCCACCTGCCGTTGCCATTGGGCAAGAATTAGGTTGATGCGAGTCGCCCTGCTCAGGGCGTCCTGTGAGGTGCGGGCAACGCCGAGGAGAAAGTATTCCAGCCAATCGTTCCACGCTCCGCGCTCACTCACCCCGCGCAATCCCTCGTAGTAATCGCGCCGCGTCGCCTCAAAGAACGCCGACAGGTAAAGTAGCGGAGCCGGAAGAATCTTTTGCTCAATCAGGAACAGCGCAATCAACAAGCGGCCTACGCGGCCGTTGCCGTCCAGGAACGGATGCACGGCCTCGAATTGGTAGTGGGCCAGGGCGATGGTCACCAGCGGCGGCAGTTCGGAAGCGTAGAGAAATTTCTCCCAGGCCGCGAGACACGGCTCAATCTCACCGGGCGGCGGCGGAATGAAAGAGGCCGTCGCCAATGTGCTCCCCGGCTTGCCAATCCAATTCTGCGATCTGCGAAATTCACCCGGCGTTGCCTGGTCTCCTCTCACGTCCGCCATGAGTTTGCCGTGCAGCTCACGGATGAGCCGGACGCACAGAGGGAGTTTGTGAAGCTGGGCGATTCCATGCTCCAGCGCAACGATATAGTTTCCGACTTCGCGCAAATCTTCCGGGCTGCGATCAACCACAGCCCCAGCTTCCGCAGCCAGCAGTTCGCCCAAGGTGGCCTGAGTGCCTTCGATCCGGCTCGACAGGACGGCTTCACGGCGTATGAAGGGGCGAATGAGAATATGAGGGTTGGGCAGCCGTCCGCCTTCGCCAGCAAGTCTCCCGATGAGGCGATCCGCATCAGAGAGCGAGCGGATCAGCCGAGGCGTCCAATCGAACACTGGGGGCAAAGCCGCAGGGACAAACGCGCTGTAGGTGTCTTGGGAGACCTTCTGGTCCGGAATTACTTTGCGTTGGCTCATAAGTTTCACAGGCGCTAATAGCGCCCTGCCTCTATTAGCGTTATACACGATAAACGCAAATAGTGCGCGTCCCTATTTGCGTGCTCCAAAACGGAGATGCACATGCGCTCAGGCAGATTGCCAGGCACCCTGACCGTGCATCCAGCGGTGACTTCGGCATTGATTGGGACTAGATTCCGCAAGAATTGCCCAGACACGTCTGGGCAATTGGGATAGTAGGGCATCGGCTACGCTGCTGCGGAATCGATGCCGAGTATCTCCGAACGTTCAGCCTTTTCCTGCTCTAGTCTATGTTTGTTGCATAGCTTTGCACACGGATTCTGGTATCCAATTTGTAGCCAGTGTGTACCGTATTATGTGCGCTAATGTGCAGCCGTGTGCATCGTTCATTTATCACGTAACCGTTTTTTTCAGTGGAAAGAGAGCGAAGTTGTTGTTTCTAAATATATCGAATTTTTGGTAGGATTCGGATTAAAATGGCGTTGCTCCACCAACTGAGCTACGAGCTCACAAAAAGCCACTCTATCAAAATTATCACAAGCACGCCTTTGCTGCTTAGGACCAACGTAACGAAGCAGATCAATCGCATCCGTCGCGGCTTAAAAGGGGTTCCGGGCACGACTGAAGTAGTAAACTGCGCTGTAATCGGCGCGGGGGCGACTGCCGGGTCTTAAATAGACAAAATTGGTAACGGGATCTGATGGCGCCCTGCTATAGGGCGAATGCGCATCTGTGCGGTCGCTTTTGTGCGTGAAGTGGGTAAAGGTCTCCACGCGCAGCTGGCCATTTGGCAACAACGAAATCGTGATCTCGACTGTTTCGTAGATCTCTGCCCAGTTGATTGTGTAAGTTTGGTCGGTGGCAGGGTCAGTAGCATCAGTGGCGGTGTAATGGTACACCAGCCGCTTGCAGGTGTAAGTGAAACCGGCACTGGTAACAACCTTTTTGGCCCTCAGCATACCCCAGTCGCAATCGGTTGGATGGCATGTGCCGAAGGGATGAATTTTCTTGCCTTTGATGAGAATCACGTCGATGCCGCGCGTGTGGGGATCGACGTTCTTCCAATCGCCGTCCAAACCACTCGGCGGGGTGGTTTGAGCCAATAAGCTAGCGGCGCTGAAGGCTCCCAGCACGAGAGCTATTATGGCTGCGGCAGCCAACACGTGCGTAAAAACTTTCTTGCGAAAAGAACGCGTCATGGTTCTTACTCTTCTGCGCTTTGAGTCTAGCTCCCGATTCATCCTCCGGGCGAGCCAGCGTAAAAGCCCATGCAGAGATAAACCCGCTCATCAGGAATTAGTTTTGCGAAGATGGAAGGAATATTCGGCTCAACCGCGCCGCAGCGGTTTATTCATTGGCACCACCTGCACCGTCGCGTCGCGAACCTCAGAGAGGAAGCGATTGATGATGGAGCCGTGCAGAAAGATATTCCAGCGCGAGCGTGCTGATTGCCCGAAGACCACGTGGGAGATGTTCTCCTGCTGGGCAAAACGGATCAGGGCGTCGGAAACATTGCGATCACTGAGTGTGACCACTTTTGCGCCCAGCTCGCGGGCCATCCGCTGATACTCCTCGATGCGGTGAAAGGCTTCGGGGTCGCCGTGACCCTGGTCGTCCTCAGGTCGGGTGACGTAGACGGCGTACCAATTGGTGGCGAGTCGGCCGGCGATACGCGCACCCACGCGCAGCAGACGCTCAGT
The DNA here is from genome assembly GCA_964414945.1 of uncultured Occallatibacter sp. Taxonomy (GTDB): domain Bacteria; phylum Acidobacteriota; class Terriglobia; order Terriglobales; family Acidobacteriaceae; genus Telmatobacter. The sequence continues at coordinate 67,133 of CAYPYJ010000012.1, read as the reverse complement.
GCCGGGCCGCGTGCTAAGGCAGACCATTACTTTCTCCGGAATCGGCGCTTGTTCCAATCCCTGCGTACGGCGGTAGGCGGAGGCCTGATTGCCCACCTGCTCGGCGGTGGTGCGCAGTGACAGCTCGCGCAGCATGTTCAGATTGCCTTTGCGAAAGAAGTTAGCCAGCGACTGCTCAACTTTTTCCGATGCGTAAATCTTTCCCTGGCGCAGTCGGTTGCGCAACTCATCCACCGTCACATCCACGTTCACCACTTCGTTGGCGCGCTTCAGAAAATTGTCTGGAATCGTCTCGCGGATGATGGTGTTGGCAGAGCGGTTCACGGCGTCGTTCAGCGTTTCCAAATGCTGGATGTTGACCGCGGCCATCACGTTGATGCCGGCGTCAAGAAGTTCGATCACATCTTCATAGCGCTTGCGGTTTCTGCTGCCGGGAACATTCGTGTGGGCCAGCTCATCCACCACCACCGTGTGCGGATGGCGAAAGAGAATCGCGTCCACATCCATCTCTTTCAGGGTGACGCCGTGATAGGGAATCTCGTGCTGCGGAATGATTTCCAGGTCGCGGATGCGTGCCTCAGTCTCTTTGCGTCCGTGAGTCTCCACCAGCCCAATGACCACATCGATGCCTTGCTGATGTTTCATCACGTAAGCATCGTTTAGCATGTGGTAGGTCTTGCCCACGCCTGGCGCAGCTCCAATGTAAACGCGGAGCTTGGCGGCTTCTTCTTTGCGTTCCAGCACGATCTCAGGCATAGCTCAGCCGACCTCGACGGGATGGCGGACTTCAGTGACGGCCGCTACGGGAAGAGTGAATCGAAAAGTGGTTCCGTGACCCAGGCGGCTCTCCACGGCAATCTGACCGCCCAACTGCTCGACCAGCCTGCGAGCCAGTGCCAGACCAAGCCCTGAACCCTTTTCGGAGAAAGTACTAAAGCGGTCGAAGATGGTGCCCAGTCGTTCAGCCTCAATGCCGCGGCCTGTATCGCTCACCGTGAACTGAACAAAGTCCTGAACCTCTTCGGCACTCATCAGAATCTCGCCATCCGCAGGAGTATAGCGCAGAGCATTGGAGAGCAGATTTTCCAGAATCGAGCGCAGCGCTCTGCGGTCTGCATGGACAAGTGCTAGATCGGCGTAAGCTCTGACCTCGACGCGAATATGTTTTTGCGCAGCTTCGTCGCAGAAAGAATCGCTGACATCGTTGATAGCCTGCAACGGGCGAATCCCTTCTAGCGTGAACTGGCGGCGGCCTGCGTCCAACTCGGCCACTTCAATCAAGTCGCTCATCAAATCGTCCAGCTTTGCGGACTCGTTGCTGGCCGTGGCCACCAGCTCCGCCTGTAAGGGAAGCAGCGGGCCGCCAAAGCCCTGTCCTAGAGCGTAAAGGCCACGGCGCAACTGCAAAAGCGGATTACGCAGCTTGCGGCTGGCCACGTTGATGAACTGCGTCTTGAAGCGGTCGGTATCCTGAAGACTGGTTACGTCTTCCAGCGTGGTTACGGTGCCCAGCAGCCGCCCCTCGGAGTCGCGCATAGGCGTGGTGCGCAGGCGATAGCTGCGCTCGTGCTTGCCGATTCGCATAGGCAGCATCGACGCATCGTCGCCGGTGGCCACAGTCTTCTGCATCGATATGGCATCGCGGATTGCGCTCAGAATTTTGTCGCCGCCGGGCGTATTCGTCAGCGCCATACGGTCGGTGGCGGCTTCACCCAGTAGATCGGCAGCCGCAGGGTTCACCTTCAATAGGTGCCCCTTGCCGTCGGTCACAATGATTGGTTCAAAGATGGATTGCAGAACGGCGTCCGAGAGTTGAAACTCCATCTGACGGCGTCCGGCTTCGGTGTCTCTAAGTTCGCGCAGACGGACCGCAATCCGGTTCACCTCGCTGGCAATCACGCCGAAGCTGTCGCGGCTGCTCCACTCCACGCGATGCTCCAAATTGCCCTGAGCTATTCTGTGGGTGTCGCGTGCCAGCAGAAGAATGGGTCGCAGCACAAAAAAGACAGTGACCGCCCCAACCATCACAGCAGTCGCCACAAAAATCCACGCAATCTTCGACTGGCCCGCAGCCGCCAGGGCATGGTGTGTGACCATCACCAGACCCGCCATGAGGCCGACCAGCAGTGCAATACCGAGAATCAGTCGTTGCGAAAGGTTGAGCATGGACCGGCCTCCAGGCCGGAAATCAGATGCCAAGGGTTAAGGTTGAGTTGTCAGGGGTTAGTGCTGCTGTACCCTCTCCAACCATCAATAACCGATGACTGCATACTTCTCAAAACTAGCATGAATCGATGTACTAATTGTACCGGGTACTACCTGATCTAGAATCCGATAGATTCCGAGTGCTGGTATTACCGGCAATGGACGGATTCCCACCCCTGATCCCTGCTTTTACGGGATACGGCAAACAGCCAGTTTGCTGTTATGCCAATCGCAAATAAGCCCTGCCGGTTGAGGGTAATTTACTAGTACCCAACCCACGCCAAACTCCGACTTCAGCCTCTCGAAGTCAGCAAGCTGAAAATGGTTCCAGCCTCGTTGCGCCTGCACCTGCCGCGCCCATTCCGGCCCGAGCTCAGGAACCAGCCCCACCACCGAACCGTCCTTGATGTCATCGGCCAACTGACTGCGCTCGGCCAGTGCGCGAAAACTGTGATAATTCTCTCCTGGCGAGGACAAATACTCCGGATCGAGAGCAAAATAGGCGTCGGTCGGAGTATTCTGGCGAATCCAGCTAAAGGCCTGCAACCACTGGTTTGTCGAGGATGATCCGGGCAGCAGCAAAGGTTCGCAGCTGGCGAACAGCGGCCGCTGTGCCATAAACATTCCTCCGTTAATGGCCACAAGAAAGACCGCCCAGCGCCAAATGCGGCTCTTCAGCAGATATTTGCCCACAAGACAACCACCAATCAGCATCATGAAAAAATAAATCAGGTGAAGAAAGCGCATCGGTTGAAGTGGGGTGAACCGAACCAGCGACGGAGTACCCAGAATGACCATGGCCACAACCATCTGAAAGACGCCATAGAGCAGGACAGCCAGCGCAAAGCGGGCCACCAGGGTATCTCCGCGCTTTTGGGCGATGCGCCAGAGCAGCCAGAAAAGCGCCAAAGGAGCCAGCGCGCCCAGCCACTCATACCACTCCCACTGAAAAAGCCAAAGGTACCGGCGTGCATCGATGGCCGCGCGCCAGCTAGGTGATGGTTGCTGCAAAACCCAGCCCAGCGGGACTGCAACCATCGATCCGCTACTAGCCTTTTGCCAGTTCAGCCCCCAGGCGGGCGCCGATTCCAGCAGGGTCGTCAGGTTCAGGAAAACGCAAAAGGAGATGCCCAGGGCTGCCATCAAGGGATGCAGCAACACCGCCAGCAACAGTGGCGGCAGTGCCAACAATTTTTTACCGGAGAGGATGGCTGAAATTGCCAGCAAAATAAAGCCAGTGGCCAAAGCGCGAGGGTGCAGGTGCTGATCCATCAGGTTGAGCGCCGTACCGGCTACCGGTAGCGTAAACATGGCGGTCACCAAGGCAACTCCGGCCCATTGCGCACGCATCTCGAGAAAGAGCTTGCGCGCAATCATCCAGCAGCCGAAAAGTATCAAAATGATCGATGCAAACTGCCACAGAAACTCTGTCGCTGCCAGCGAAATCCTGGTCCAGCGCACGAAGCCGGCAATGGCATTATCAAAGATCGTGGCCTGGACCTGGAGTTTGAAAAAGTCGGCATCGTGGGGGTAAAGTGAGGGGTTCAGGTCGCTTTTCACTGCTGACAAATAGATACCGTCGTCCTCGAAACCGGGATGGTAGCCCATGACGGCAAGGCCCATCGTGCTGAAAAACAAGATCAGCAGAATGTTGACCACGAACTCTCGTTTCAAGTGGATAAACCCCGTATACTTTAGCTCAGTATGTTGCCCACAACAATAGATTCATCCTACACGCCGGCCAAAGACGCGGCAACGCGTTCCGTCAAAACATCGAATGCAGAAACGCCCGCACAGGAAAAGCTTGCGCTCATTATTCCCACATTGCGCGAGGCGCAAAACCTCCCCGGCCTGCTCCGCGATGTGCGCGCCGTGCTTGATCCGGTGGGAATCCGCTACGAGATCATCGTCGTCGATGACGACAGCCGCGATGGCACCGAGGAAATTGTTACCGCAATGGGCCGTGAAGATGCGCGTGTGCGCCTGCTGGTTCGCAAAGGAGAGCGAGGCTTGTCCGGTGCTGTTCTCTACGGCTGGCGGCAGACGGACGCGACGATCCTTGGAGTGATGGACGCCGACCTTCAGCACCCGCCGGAATTGTTGCCGAAGCTGATTTCTGCCATTTTGAGCGGCAACGACCTCGCGATTGGCAGCCGCTATACCGCGGGCGGACAAACTGGCGCATGGAACCCACTCCGGAAATGGCTTTCCACCGTAGCTGTTTGGGCCACGTGGCCCATACAGCGCCCCGGCGTCCGCGCTCATGATCCAATGACCGGATTCTTTATGCTCCGCCGCGAGTGCATTGACGGAATCGCCTTCCAACCCTCCGGCTTCAAATTATTGTTGGAAATTCTAGTGCGCGGCCGCCTGCGTTCGGTCGCGGAGGTTCCGTTGGCCTTTGGCCTGCGCTCTCAGGGCGCAAGCAAAGCCAACTTCAAAGTCGGCTGGGATTACGCCAAGCTGCTGGTCAGGCTCTATGCGGGCAAATTCGGTTCGGGTCGCAATGCCTGAAGGCAGACAAATGAATGATCGAATCGGCCTTGATTCCATTTAGGCCTGTGTGCTGCCAGTCAGGCGCGCCTTCCTCGTGACGGGACTCGACTACTACGAGGGTTGGAACGATGACGGCGTAATCTAACTTCCCCATACGCAAGCGGCACAAACGCCTCCTGCGGCAGTACATTGCAGCGCGGCCATCCGTCCTGATTTACGCTGAATGCACATGGCTTTTGCATATAGAGGAGGCTTGCATGACTTGGTTGATTCTGCTGATCGGGCTGGTTGTGGGCATGGTTTCCGGAGTTGTGGGTATCGGTGGCGGAGTTCTATTTGTTCCCGCGCTTGTCTACTTCCTGGGAATGGACCAGTACAAGGCGCAAGGCACCTCGCTGGGCGCGCTGCTGGCGCCTGTGGGATTGCTGGCCTTCCTCGAATACCATCGCCGGGGCCACGCTGATTTGCGCGTGGCACTGCTCTTGGCGGCAGGCTTTCTTGTGGGCGGGTACTTCGGGGCCGCGGGCGCAGTGCATGTTCCCGAGCTCTGGCTGCGCCGCATCTTTGCTGTGACCTTGGTCGCTGTGGGCGGTCGGATGTGGTTCAGCCAGTAAATTTGTCAGACACGCGCAACGAAGCGCAGACGAATGTAGTCGGCAGTCCAGTTTCCATCTTCATCGCGGAGAACCGGCGCCAGCAGTTCAGCCGTCTCTTTGACAACCGCCTCCCTGACCGCCTCCGGTAGAGTGCTGAGGACGCCGCGACGAAAGGTCCGCAGCCAGCCTTCCATACCACTCTCAGGCAGCGGCGTGGGTCGCGGAATCATCGCGATTCGCTCCACCTGAAAGCCTTGACAGACGAGCCTGCGAGAGTAAGCCTCTGGTGTGGAATAGTAATTTTCGCCGTCCTCCCGGTCACTGAAACCGTGCTTTGCCAGCGTAGCCATGAACCCAACGCGAATCGCCGCGACATTACCGTGGCCGCCCATCTCGGCGACAAAGCGGCCGCCGGTCCTGAGCACGCGACGTACTTCGGCCATCATCGCATCCTGGCCGCGAACCCAATGCAGCGCGGCATTGGAGAAGACAGCGTCAAAAGATTGATCGGCGAAGGTAAGTTGCTCCGCGCTACTTTCACGTGCATCGATTCCCCTTGTACGCGCCGCAGCCACCATCTCCGGCGAAATGTCGACGCCTACGACGCGTGCGCCAGTGGCGGCAATACGTTGTGTTAGTTGGCCGTCGCCGGAGCCGAGATCAAGGATGTCCTCAGCGGCTTTAGCGTCCAGCCATTCCAGCACTCCGCTCGCCAATCCATGCACGAATGCCGCGTTCTTCCCATAGTCCTTAGCGTCCCAGGTCTGCGTCATCAGCTGCCTCTTCTCTCAGTGTGACGGGAGGATAATCAAAACGCAAAAAATCGAATGCGCCGGATCGTTATTTTCCTGACCAGAGATCCACTTTCTTCGGCAGGTAATGAATCTCGCTGAAGACCGATGTGCAACCCTCGCCAATAGGCGACTGCGAAGAAAAGCCGATCCGCAGATCAGGGTTTGCTCCCAGGCTGAAGGCGCGAATGATCGTCCATTTCTCACCGTCCTCCGAGGCATAGAAGAATATCGCCTGACCGGCCTTGGCAACTTTGAGATAGACCGATGAGCCCTGAATCGCAATGGAGTTGTTGTCGTCCGAGAGGTTTCGTGTCACTACGGAGACAATCGCTGGATGTTTTTCTACCGTCATTTCAAAACACAGCTTGGCCCAGAGCGCGTCATTCACATAAAGCACCAGAGCGCCAGCATCCCATTGCGAGTGAAAATCCACCGTTACTTTCGCGCTCAACACAAAATCATCGGCGGGCCTGACAAGTAATCGAGGGGAATTGTCGCTCTGCCCATTCCCCATGGGAGATGCAAACCAGTTGGTTCCTTTGCCTCCAGTGATGGAGAGAGTATCGCCGTTAGTGATCTTCCACTGCGCCGGAGGATTCTGCCATGTCAACGCGCCGGGTATTCCAATGAGGGACGGCGCGGCATCCTGGCTGGCAGAAACCTGAGTTTGTGCGGTGAGAGTCAGAACAGAGAGTGCGGTTACAACGAGAACCAAGGCAGTGCGAGAGATATAGCGCACCAGAACCTCCAGAAAAATTGATTCCCTGTACTATAGCAATGATCGTTGACACGCAAATCCGACTGATGGCCGATCAGCAGGCTGCCAGGTCTCGTTGCCCCTGCGAGCGGATAGTGAGCGTTTAGCCGCACCACAGGTGCCAGGTGGTCAGATCGACTGAACAGGAACCAGTGTCAGGTCGTCCACCAGCCCCACTTCCTTCTGCACAAATGGTTCGCCATAACGCACACCGGCTAGCAGACCGTAGTGGCGTGCTTCGGCAAAGGTGCGCTCGCGAATCTCTTCTTCGGGTACAAAAAGTCCGCTGCCCGTTGCCTGATTGGCGTACTGCGAACGATAAGCCATCAGCGCCGTATGGCGCTGCTCAATGAAGGGCGTAATGTCCACAATAAAGCTTGGTCGCACGTCGGCATAAAGGCTGGCATAGACGATCTTGAATGGCCTGTGAGGTAGGAGTTCTGTTTCCGCCTCATTTTCCACTGCTCGCGCCGCAGGCGCAATTGGCCGCCCTGCAGGTGCTTTCAAAAGGCCGGAGAGGAAGCAGGCTTCGTAGCCGAGCTGGGCGACGGCGGCGTGGTCTGGGTGGCGAGCCTGCCAATAGGGAAGTATGACCACGCGGGGACAAACCAGGCGCAGAATGCGGACAATTTTGAGACGGTTTTCCAGAGTATTTTCGACCGCGCCATCGGGCAGATCGAGAGCCTGCCGCCAGCCCACTCCCAGCAGTCGTGCTGCTTCAGCTGCTTCCTGAGCGCGATCTTCAGCGTTGCCTCGGGTACCAGCTTCGCCCTGTGTCAGGTCCAGGATAGCGGTGCGCAGGCCACGCGAGGCCATACGCAGAAGAGTCCCGCCGCAGGTCTGCTCCACATCGTCCCGGTGAGCGGCGATGGCCAGCACGTCTGCCAGGGGAGAATTAGGCGCGGAATCGGGGATCATTGGCATAGCTCCCGATCAACCAATTGAGAATGGAGGCGCGGAATCCCAGCTTGTCTGCAATGGCTCCGGGATTCCGCGAGAAAACTGACCGCTAACTAGTAGACGGTGTTGTTGTCGTCTGAGAGCGCGTCCATGTAGGCCACATCGTAGGCCGTGCCAGTCACAGTTACAAACTGGTTGTCCAGCAACGAGCCGTCCACGGACGAGTGAATGTAGATCTGCCCATTCTCCGCGGTATAGACCTTGTGCAGGCCTGTGACCGGAGCAATACCGGTGGCGTTGCCAATGTAAGGCAGCAGTTTCACGGTTGGGCTGGTCGGGGTGGCGATATTGACCATGGTGAGGCAGCCATAAGGCAAGCTGTGATTGGCACGCTCGCCGTTGGTGCATTGCTGCATACCGATCCACAGCGTGTTGTCGTCGCCTTGCACCATGCGGCTGACCGCGCCGGGCGCTCCATCGCTAATCGAAATCGGAACCGAAGCCGTCAGGGCTGTCCCCGTGCTTGTTGGCAGAGTTACCACGGACAAGTAGCCGCCGAAAAGGCCGTCAGACATCTTCTGCTGGCCCACGACGAACATCGCCGAGCCATCGACCAGCGCATTGCTGGCCCCGCCAGGAAGATTGACACTGCTGATTGCGCCCTGTGTGGGCAGCGATCCCGACTGCTGTCCGAGAAGAAAGATCATGGGAGCGACGGGCAGCGCGGAAACCGAGGCTGCGGTACCACCACACTCCGGTCCACAACTGAGAATGTATGCCGTTCCTCCATCTGCGGAGAAGACAGCCTTGACCGGATGGTCAAAGGCCAGCGGGGCGCCATAGTAATTGCCGGTTGCATCGGTGTGGTCTGGGCTTTGCGCCTGGAAGAGGCACCATCCCGGCCCAGTCTGCGGTTCGCAGTCAACTGCGGCCTTGGGCCACGTGGTGGGCCCGCCAGAGTAAGCCAGTGTCTGAGCGGCCGTCAGTTGCCGCGGATAGTAGACGTAGGGTGAGTTTTGAACGAAGGCCAGGGCCACGGAACCGCCGCGATTCACGCTGACGCGATAAACACCGGGAAGGCTGAAAGGATAGCCGCTGCCGTTCGAGCGGTTGAGCACCGTCAGTACCTGGGACTGCTGGCTTGCGGAGAAGACAAACGAGAGGCTCCGCGAAATGACGATACTGGAAGACGCGCCGTTCAGTCCGGAGACGGTGCCGCCGGAACCAGTCTCTTTCGCATAATTGACTATGACGTAGCTGCCGTCTCCTGAGCTGTAAACTGCACCCGACTGCTCATCCGGCAAATTCTGAATGGAGATGGGCAGTTTGACCGAAGCTCCAGAGATGGAAAAGGCCGGACCCGTGTTGGTGCTGTTGTATTTGTAACGGATGTCGTAGAAGGCATCCACCACCTCCAACCCGCCTGTGCTGAGCGCGCTGGGATTCTGGATTGCGATCAGGACGCGATTCGCCAGTCCGCTGGGCGGCAGCGTGCGGCCCGCAAAGTAGGTGGTAGTGCCACAGCCGGCCAGGGCAACTGCAACCACCAGGGATCCGGCGGCGCTCATCCAAAGACTTCTCTTGTTCAAAATCCCTTACCTCGACAGAAGACGCGGAACTTGCCGCGCAGCTTGCCCGCGGCAACAGCCGCGGCGTGAAGAAATTGATGGCTGAAATGCGCTACGGGCGGATAAAAACAACCTGCCCGGAGCCGGTGCAGCCCCAGTTGTTGACTACCGAAGTATAGCAAAGCAACCTAAGGGCCGGTTCCCGCCGTCCGGGCGTTTGCAACAGTCTTTAGTTGGCGCGGCTGGCCCGCATGACTTAGCATGTGGAGAGAATGCCGCAATTTGCCGACATATTCGCCAGCCGCCCCGTTCTTGCCGACGGCGCCATGGGCACGGTTCTCTATGCCCGCGGCGTCTTCATCAACCGCTGCTACGACGAACTGAACCTCTCTGACCCCGGCATGGTCCTGGCGATTCACGAGGAGTACCTCCAGGCAGGCGCTGAGATTATCGAGAGCAATACCTTCGGTGCAAATCGCTTCCGGTTGGCGCGCCATGGTTTGGCCGGGAAAATGGCGGAAATCAACGCCGCCGGTGTGCGTTTGGCTCGCCAGGCGGTCGAGCATCTCAAGGAAAAGCAGGCTGGAGAAGCATGGGTAGCTGGCACGGTGGGTCCGCTGGGTGTGCGCCTGGAGCCCTTGGGCAAGACAGGCCTTGATGAAGCTCGCGCTGCCTTTGCCGAACAGATCGGCGCTCTGGTGGCTGAAGGCGTAGACCTGCTGATTATCGAAACCATGCCTGCGTTGAACGAAGCCCGCGAAGCGTTGGCCGCGGCCCGCGAAACCGCGCCCGATCTGCCCGTGCTCATCATGGTCACCGTTGACGACGACGGCAATTGCCTCGACGGCGCTTCGCCAGCTCAGGCTGCGGCACTGCTCACCGAGTGGGGCGCAGGAGCCATTGGCGTCAACTGCTCCACCGGTCCAGCCACCGTGCTCACCGCCATTGAAGCCATGCGCCCGGCCACTACGCTGCCTCTCGCCGCCATGCCCAACGCTGGCTTGCCCCGCGCCGTTGAAGGTCGCAACATCTATCTCATTTCGCCGGAATATATGGCCAGCTTTGCCCGCAAAGCTATCCAGGCCGGCGTGCAAGTTGTCGGCGGTTGCTGCGGCACCACGCCTAACCACATTCGCGCCATGCGTTCGGCCATGCGGGCCATCGATTCGCAGGCTCGCGTGCAAGTTACCGGCACAGTACCTGAATTGACCGCTGAAACGCCGCCAGCGCCGCTGGGTGAGCGCTCGCGCATCGGCGCGCTGCTCGCCGAGGAAACCTTCATTTCGCTGGTTGAAATTGTCCCGCCGCGCGGCATCGACTGCTCCAAAGAAATAGAAGGCGCGCGCCTGCTGGCTTCGCTCGGCGTCCATGCCATCAACGTGCCCAACTCGCCCCGCGCCTCGGCCCGCATGAGCGCGCAGAGCCTCTGCATTCAGATCGAGCAGCACACCAGCATTGAAACGATCCTCCATTACACCTGCCGTGACCGTAATATCCTCAGCATCCAGTCAGATCTGCTCGGAGCCTCGTCCATCGGTCTGAAAAATATTCTCTGCCTTACTGGAGACCCGGCCAGGCTGGGAAACTATCCTGATGCCACTGCTGTCTTTGACGTAGACTCCATCGGCTTGGTCAACATCCTTCGCCGTCTCAATCACGGCCTAGACGTTGGGGCCAATGCCATCGGTGCCAGCACCAACTTCACCATCGGCATCGCCGCCAACCCCGGCGTGCCAGACATCGAGCAAGAGCTGCGCCGCTTTTTTTATAAAGTGGAAGCTGGCGCCGAATATGTCATCCTCCAGCCGGTCTTCGACCTGCGCCTTCTGGAGAGCTTCCTTCGACGCATTGAGGGCCATCGTATTCCGGTTATCGCCACCATCTGGCCACTGGTCAGCCTGCGCAACGCCGAGTACCTCAAAAACGATCTGCGCATCTCCATGCCCGAGGAGATCATGCTGCGCATGGCCCAGGCCGACACCCCTGAGGCCGCGTCGCTGGAAGGCGTCCGCATTGCCCAGGAGATGCTGGAGTCCGTGCGACCCTTCGTTCAAGGCGTGCAGGTCAGTGCTCCCTCCGGCCGCTACACCATCGCCGCCGAAGTCATCGCCAACCTTCTGCCAAGACCTGCATAAGGATCGCTGCGGATTAACGCTGTTGGGTGGCTGTAGATGATCATCTACAGCCACCCTCAACTTGATCGAATCCCTTTTGAGGCCGGGGCCACCCGCCACGGTGCTCATTAACAGATCTGATGAAAGCCGAGTCCGATCAGTGCAGCGGTCTTGCGCAGAGTCCCGGCCAGGTGGCCCACGCCAACGGCGCAGTGGTGGGCTGGTCCTTGAGCGTTCCAGGCATTCACAAAGCCGCGCGCGCCGAGCGGAAAGCGATAACGGCTGTTGGTATTACCGATCTCGAGGATAGGACCCGAGACCGATTCACCTTCGGCGACCAGGAGCTTGAAGCGATGGTCGGCGTCCTCGACGACCGACAGCAGGGTGACCGGACCGTAGCGAACGCTCATCTCGACCGAGAGGCCGCGGCCAACCTTGCCGTGATAGACCTTCAGCGGCCGTACCTTGGTTTTATTCTCGGAAATGGCGATGTGGCCAGGGCCGTCATGGCCCATCAGAACAAGGTCGTCGTTGAAGTCGATGGCGACGTACTCGGTGAAGGAGCCGCCGGCGCCAAGAGTGTCCATGATCTTCATGGCCAGCGCGTTCTTCACCTCGTATTCACCAGCGACGGGAATGTGGCGGGCGGTCAGGAGTGATGTGCCGAGAATAATCGAACTCATTACGTTCTCGTTGGCGACGACGCCTGTGCCCTTGTAGTAGTATGCCAGGGCGTCAAGCTGGTAGTGGGCAACGAAGACGTCGAGAGCAACGGAGGTGCGAGCGGCGCGGCGCAGCTCTTCGGGCGGGCAGTCGGGTTGGACGTCGAAGGCAGAGACAAACTCAGCAACGCGATGATCGATTTCGGTCGGAGTGACTTCCGAGCAGAGCGCGCTGAGCTCATCGACTTCGAGCACCTCAGCGTGCGCACCGAAAGCGATGGAGACGAGCGTGACATCGGTCATGATGTCAAGCATGCCGCTGTAATAGTGGCCGAGCAGGCCGAGGCGCGTGGAGGCCAGCGCGCTGCGAACACGGGCGGCAGTGAGCCATTGTTCGATTTCAGCACGGGTAGCAGCTTCGTCGAGTACACCTGTGACTTGGTGAAAGGGAATTTTGGCACGTAGCAGGAGGTTGGCGATCTCCGGCACTGGGCAGGCCGAACAGTAGGCCAGCCAATGGCCGGTCATGGCGGTGCGGTCTTCGAGCTGGTTGAAGGAGGCGTAGTTGATGGCACTTTCAGGCTGCAGGTTGAGGACGACAACTGGTACCCCGGCACGCTGGACGACGGGGAGCACAGTGTTCGAAAGGGCATAGGTAGTCACGTAGAGGAAGAGTACATCAATGTCTTCGCGGCGGCATTGGTGACCGGCTTCCCTCGAACGTTCGGATGTGTCGATGAGACCAAGGTTCACGACCTCAACGCCGGGGCGAGTGAGGTGCTGCGCCACCTTGGCAACGTAGCCCTTGAGGCGATCCTCAAGGCCGGCAAACTGGCCCCAATAGATGTCGAGACCAATACCGCAAAGGCCGACGCGCAAAGAACGATCGTTACTCATTTCTTCTTCCTCTTTTTAGACAGAGTCAGGACTACCAGCTGACCACGGCGACAGTAAAGAATTCAAGGTGGATCTTACCATTGGCGGGTTTGACGATGCGCGCCGTGCCGTTACCGGTAGCAGTGTCGATGGTGTGGGCTGTGGCCATCTCTGCACCTGGCAGTTCGACGTCAACATCCAACCATGTCCAAGTCCTTCGTGGGTCGGTGAGTATCGCCGGTCCAGAGCCTAAAAAGCGTAGCCGGGTGCCCCCAGATCCCGCTCTTGGGACCTGGGGCATCGTGAACCAAATCGAAGCCGGAAATCACGCCTCTTTCGCCGCCCGCTTTAGCACCAGATATTCCTGCGTAAACCACCCAAGGCTGAGCAGTGTAATCAGCGCAATCACCACCTGCGAAATCACGCAATAGATGCACCATGCACACAAGACCAGCTCTTCCACAGTAGTCAGACGCAGCGCGAAGCCTAGCCCCACCACCGCCGCCAAAAACACCAGAAAGCGCTGCCGCGTCAACGCCAACCCGCCCAGCGCCAGGTAGCCCAAAATTCCAATCAACGCCACGGGAACGTGGTGGATCTCGGCAAAAGGACTGTGGTTCACAATCCCGCAATCCCATGTAGCGTTAATAGAGCAGGACTCGACGTTGGTTGAATAATGCACCTGCAATGCCAGCCCGGAAACCACCACGCCGGCCAGAGCCAGCACTGCTATCAAATAGCGCATCCAATCTCCTCCCCGATATGAACAATTGCTACTGTTTATGATCTTAGACGGCTCAACCCGTCACAGGTTTGTTTGGATGCGTTCGACATTGCGTTCGTGTGCAATTTCAGGCGCGTATTAAAGGCAATAAAAAGACCCCGTCACTTTACGATTGGATAAGCTAGACTGTAGCGAGAGTTCTTCTGCGGGAATCGGAGTTATCCTCATGGCCACCTTTGAAAATTTGCTGAAGAAGTTGGAAGCCATTGTCGACCAACTGGAGAAGGGCGACCTGGCTTTGGAAGAGTCGCTCAAGCTCTTCGAGCAGGGCGTGGGTCTTTCCGCTGCCTGCAAAGCCGAGCTGGACGCTGCCGAGGGCAAGGTGCAGATGCTCGTCAAGCAGCGCGACGGCTCGCTCAAGCCGGAGCCGTTTCTGACCGAGAAGCAATCCTGAAAACACCCGTCCGCAGTCAGTTCCCGTCGTTCTCCACTCAATATCAAGATTCTCCAATGATGACCTCAGTGTAAGGGGCAGGGGTTTGCTAACTTCGACTGTATGTCGGCCGGCAGACGCCGCAGAGGAGACCTGCCTTGCTTGCGGGAGAGCTACTTGCCCAAAACCAGAATCATTCATCCTGTCTACGCCGAAAGCTTTCGTTGCATCGGTCCCACCTGCGAAGACAACTGCTGTAGCCAGGATTGGCGGGTTGAGATTGACCGCGACACTTATCAGAAGTACCAGACCCTTCCTGCCGGACCGTTGCACTCGTTGATCGATTCCGCGGTGTTTCTTTCACCTGAAGACAGAAACGAAGCGACTCCGGATAACTTTGCCCAAATCTCGGTCTCTACCGCCTCTCCTTGTCCGATGCTCTCCAATGAGCGCCTCTGCCGGATTCATCAGGAGCTCGGTGGATCTTATCTTCCCAAGGTCTGCTCCGGTTATCCGCGCCGCATCCTCACCATCGAAAATGTTGATGAAACGCCGCTCTCGCTCTCCTGTCCAGAAGCCGCCCGCCTGGTTCTGTTGAACCCGCATCTCCTGGAGGCCTTTGACGCGAATCTCAGCCACTATCTTTGGGATGATGCGCATACCTCTGCCCGGCCATTGACATACTATTTCTGGCCTCTGCGTGAGTTTGCAATTAACCTGATCCGCAATCGCTCCTACCTGCTCTGGCAGCGCATCTTTCTGTTGGGCAGCTTTTCCCGCCGCCTGGGTGCGATTGTTCACGGCGAGTTGGATCGAAGCGTTCCCGCCTTGCTGCGCGATTTTTCTGCCGCCATCACTTCAGGCGCTCTGCGCTCTTCCATGGAGACGATCCCCGCCGATCCTGCACTGCAATTTGATTTTTTGCTGCGACTGGTTGTCCGGCATATGGCAGGCGTCAACCGGAACCCCCGCCTCATCGAAACCTTCGATGCCTTTATCCAGGGAGTGGGCTACGAGCGCGAACCCTCGCTGCAAGACCAGATTGCGTTATATGCAACCGCGCATGATCGCTACTTCGCGCCTTTTTTTCTCAAGAATCCGCACATCCTGGAAAACTATCTGCTCAACATGATTTTCTACAGACGGTATCCCTTGGGCCTCAACAACGCTGGCCCGGATACTATCTTCGAGCCGGAAAAGGAAATTGAGGAGATGACCATCCTCTTTGTTCTAATCAAGGGTCTGCTGATCGGAGTCGCCGGTCACTACCAAGAAGAGTTCTCAAGCCAACATGTGATCCAAACTGTGCAAACAGGTTTCAAGCACTTTGAGCACAATCGCGAGTTTATGGCCGAGGCTCGTGTACTATTAGCAGAACAAAAGCTCGACGACGTGCGTGGCCTCACGATGCTCTTGCGGAACTAGTATCGATTGCGCTTTCTCGCCATCTGTCCGCGAGCCAGAGTGCGAATTCGCCGTGTTCCATGGTCCAGCCTACTGCCAGCTTTGAAGTTTCCAATCTGTTTGCCTCATCTCCGGGCCGCAGAGTGCCTCGTTTCTGGACAGTTTGCATTTGCGGAGGCTGCTGATTGGCGCTGTCCCGCCGTCAGGAGCGCCTCGTGCCAAATACTTTGCCGATTCATGCCTCGTATGCTGAAAACTTTCATTGCATCGGCTCAGCCTGTGAAGACACTTGTTGCCAGGGCTGGGGGGTGTTCATCGACCAGGCAGCCTACGAAAAGTACCAGAACCTTCCCGCAGGCCAGTTGCATTCGTTGATCGGCGCAAACCTCTTGGCGATTTCCGAAGGTGCAACTTCCACCAACTTCGCCAAAATTCAGATGAATGGGGAGAACCAGTGTCCTCTGCTTACCGCGGATCGTCTCTGTTCAATTCATTCCGAGTTGGGTGAGGATTATCTTTCGCACGCATGCGCCACGTATCCCAGAACTGTTCAATCAATTGGCGGCGTTCACGAGAAGGCACTCACGCTTTCTTGCCCAGAAGCGGCGAGGCTCGTTCTTCTCAATCCGGGGCTGCTAACTCAGCGACAGTCTGCTGTCGAAAACTCCCGCGACGAAGCCCCGGAAGCATTTTCCGTGGATGGTGCGTCTTCATTTCTTCCCTGGTCCCGCTCTATCCGGCAGGCAGTGCTAGATCTGGTCGCGAATCGCGTTTACCCGCTCTGGCAAAGACTTTTTCTGCTGGGTGTTTTTTGCCGCAGGCTTGACTCAATTGCAAAAGGCGAACTCGACCGGAGCGTTCCGGCCTTTCTCAAAGATTTTGAAGCATCAGTTGCCGCCAACACTCTGCGTACGGCCATGGAAGCTCTGCCCGTAGATCGTGCCTCCCAACTTGATGTCGTGTTGCGCATGGCCGGGATGCTGCTGCGCCGCTCCAACATCCGTCCGCGTTTTGTGGAATGTGTGCAAGCTTTCACGTCAGGTATCGGGAACGAGCCCGGAGCGACTCTGGAGAGCCTGACCTCTCACTTCGACCTGGCGCACAACCGCTATTTCGCTCCGTTTATTGAGCGCCAGCCACACATCCTGGAAAACTATCTCGTCAACACCATCATTCGCACCCGCTTTCCCTTTGGCAGGCAAGGCGCGCAATCGTTATCCATGGCAAAGGAGTACGCCATACTGACGGCCCAGTTCGCACTGACAAAAGGATTTTTGATCGGCGTCGCAGGTTTTCATCGCGAGCAGTTTTCTGCGGAGCATGTGGTTCATACGGTGCAGGCCACCAGCAAACACTTCGAGCATCACCCGGAGTTTCTCGATCTGGCCTATCAACTGCTCGTCGAAAGCCAGATGGACGGTGCTCGCGGCCTCGCGATTCTGCTCCGGAACGATCAGCCGGAAGCGCCAAGGCCAGTAGTGCCAGAGCTTCACCTTCCCGGTCCACACAATGACGCCCGAGCCATCAAGCTGCAAAACTAGATCATTTTCAATTCAAGTGCTAACAAAAATTCTGGGTTGGAAACCTCGAACCTCAAACAGCCCCTGATCCCTGACCCCTGATCCCTGACCCCTGCTTCGCAAGCCTCGCCACAACAGCCAGTTCGCGCAACACCTGCTTTAGCGGACGCGCCGGCGTTCCCCACAGCACGGTTCCCGGTTTGAGGCCGTCGTTGGTTTCAGTCTTGCCGCTCAGCACACCAGCCTGACCGCCCAGAATCACGCCAGGGCCAATGTGCGCGTGGTCGCCGATGCCCACCTGCCCCGCAATCACCGCGCCGTTGCCTACAGTGCACGAGCCGCTGATGCCCACTCCGGAAACAAGAATCACGTCTTCGCCGATCTCGCAGTTGTGCCCCACGTGAACCAGATTGTCAAACTTGGTTCCCCGGCCAATCTTTGTTTGCTTCAGCGCCCCGCGGTCAATCGTTGTATTCGCGCCGATCTCCACGTCGTCTTCAATCACCAGCGTTCCTTGCTGCGGAAACTGCGTGTACGCGCCGGTTCGGTTGTCGCGCACATACCCAAAGCCATCCGCGCCCAGCACCGCGCCCGAGTGAACCATCACGCGATTGCCCAGCGTTGTTCCCGGGTAGAGCACTGCGCGCGGATAAATGCGGCAATCATTGCCAATCCGCACGCCCTCGCCAATCACCGCTCCCGCCTCAATCCGCGTTCCCGTGCCAATCACGGCGTTATCGCCGACCACCGCACAAGCCCAAATGCTCACGCCCTCGCCCAGCCTTACATCAGTTCCGACCACCGCCGCCGGATGCACGCCCGTCGCGGGCAGCTTCGGTGCCAACAGTTGGCCAGCGCGAGCAAACCACAGCCTCGGCTGATCGGCCTCAACTACACTCTTGCCTTTCGGATAGCTTTCGACTAGCCCGCCGCGCAGCACCACCACGCCAGCGTTACTTGCCAATGCCTTCGCCGCCGAAACCGCATCCTCGGCAAAAACCAATTCCGTAGCTCCAGCCGACTCGACGGAGTTCACGCCATCGACCGCATGGTCTATGCCTCCTGCGGCCAGCTTGCCGCCCAGTGTCTCAATCAATGCGTTCAGCTTCATGAAATTCTCCTTCAATACAGCCCCGGCTCCCCTGCGGGCCGCGTCTTCCAACGGCGGTGAATCCACAGCCACTGGTCAGGATACTGCCGAATCCAGCTTTCAATCGCGCTGGTGCATTGCTGCGTCGCGGCGAGAATGTCGGCCTCGGTGTTGCCGCTGCGCTCGAAGACCAGCTCCGGCCCAAAATGCAGCACGTAGCGCCCCTCCGCCTTCTCCCACAGCATGAACCCCGGCAGCACGGCCGCACCCGTCTTCAGCGCGATGTGCGCCACACCGGTTCCCGTGCAAGCCTGCTTCCCGAAAAACTCCACAAATGCGCCCGCTGGCGGAGTCATATTCGTGTCCATCAATATGCCCACGGTTTCGCCTTTGTGCATAGCGGTCAGCAGGCCCCGCCCAAAGTCATCCTTATTCAGCACTCGGTTTCCGTGCAGGCAGCGGATGCCGTTCACAAACGCATCCAGGCGGAGATTGTCAAGCCGCCGCGCCACCATGCCCATTGGATAGCCCATCAGCGAGTGATAGAAACTCGATAGCTCCCATGC
This sequence comes from uncultured Occallatibacter sp., assembly GCA_964414945.1. Taxonomy (GTDB): domain Bacteria; phylum Acidobacteriota; class Terriglobia; order Terriglobales; family Acidobacteriaceae; genus Telmatobacter. The sequence continues at coordinate 48,428 of CAYPYJ010000012.1, read as the reverse complement.
ACCCAGGTGCCCCGTAACCACCAGCACACCCTTGCCTCGCGCCTTGGCGGCCACGTAGTGCTCCAGCCCTTCCGTGCGCATCCAGCCTTGTGTGTTCTCAGGCGTGTACCTCGTCATGCGGCAAAATTCGACCAATTGCCAGCCCAGATGCCGAAAGACTCCAAACAAAATCTGCTTGCGTTCTTTTGCAGTCAATTCCGGCAAAGCCAGCATCAGATTACGTTCACCAACCCGCCTCAGTCTTCCATGCAGGCGATAGACACCCCAGGCAATCCCGTCGGCCAAGCAACGCGCCAAACCGCGCGGCAGCCACCCCAGGGTGTGCGCCACGGCCACTACCAGCCAAAATTCAAGATTCTTACGCATCGTCGAAGGCAAAGTCTAGTTTAGTCTCTCGCCCCGGATTCGACGCCGTAAAACAGAAGAGGGGCGGCCCGCTGGGCAACCCCTCTAGATCGGTGCCCCATCCTCGCCACGCTCTTGTTTTTGTGGCTAGGGTGGGATACCTCGAACCCTCTATAAGCATTATTCAAAAACTACTGGTGGTGTTTGGACTCAACAAAGTAATGCGCCACGGTGCTGACAAACGGTACTGCGCCACTGGGAACCGCGACACTGCCTTTGAGAATCGACTAAAAGTGATGCGCTTGGCCGTAGTAGAGTTCGGTGTCCTCGGAGTTTTGGCTCACGCTGGTGCCGTCCAGGCTGATGCCGGCAAACACACCCTTGTTGCGCGAGTAGCTGAGCAGTTCGGCGCTCATCTTCCAGTCGGTAGCGGCTTGTCCGCTGCGGCCTACGGGACCAGCAGCCGCAGAAGCATCGCCGCCAATCTTGAATTTGCTCTTCAACAAGTCCTGAAAGCCGCGATCATTGACGGCCACCAGTACTAGGTCTGTGGACTGGGCGCCGATCTGCAAGCCCCATGAGCCGCCCTCCATGCGAATGAATACCGGCGCGCTCCAGCCGTGGCCTGTCCGGCAGGTAACCACGCCTTGCCCATACTGCCCGCCGAAGACGAATGCGCCCTTCTTCATCCCGGGCACTACGCCAACGCAGGTGGCCTGTTCAAGAATATTCATTGGGATGCTGTTGTCCGGGGTAGCCATGATCTGGTTCAGAACCACCTTGGCGGCGTTGATGCGCGCCTGCAAGTTCTCTTTCGTGGAGCCAGCGATGGCGGTTGATGAAAGCATCAAACTGAGACAGAGCAATGCAAGTGTCTTCTTCATTTCAGTGTCCTTTCCACTCCGCTGCTCGTGGCAGCGTGGATTGTTAAGTCGTTGCAGTTGAGTCATCCGTCAGACCTGGAGCCAAACAACCACGGCATCACGGTCCTGAAGCATACAGGAACCCGGAAAGCCCCGGCCATTCGCGCGGTGTACCTGCCAAGGGTCTCCGATGACAGCCTACAGCATTCCAGCCCATGCGTGCATGTTCATTTTCAAATAGAGACCAGGGATCAAGGAGCGCCATCAACACCGCTTGTGATGATATCGGGGCTTCAAAGCATCTTGGAATAGAAGGCGGGGGAGGGCACGGGTTATGCGCGGAGAATCTTTTCGGAGGGCAAAAAAAGAGGAGTTCCCAGGCTTCATGGATAATATGCTGCCTGGGAACTCCTTTCCCCAGATCTGCGTTGTTTCTAAGAGCATTCTGTTACGAACGTCGTATTTGAATATGTTCACTAATGATCAACCATGACGTTACGAAGGGTGTAGAGAGGAAAGTAACCGTATCTATTAACTGATAAGTAAATAGTTTCAAGACGTGCTTAAATCGCTCAACGATTCCTGTGCTATCAATATCAACCAATACAAAAATTGCGATTGATACATCGATAGGCAGGAATCAATTGTGCGGGAGTAGCCGGTGTGGATTTTCGGTATTGGGAGGTAATAGGGGGAGGGCTAAACAACTCAAGTGCAGGTTCCGCCCTTCAACGAAAGCAAAGAGCGAAAAAAGAGGAGTTCCCAGGCTTCATGGATAATATGCTGCCTGGGAACTCCTTTCCCCAGATCTGCGTTGTTTCTGTAGACCATTCTGTGGAAACTCTGGAAAACGCACAAGATTACAGATGCTGTGTGTAGGTAAGTAACCGTGTATGTTTACTGATCAGTAAACTGGGCCATAATCAGATTCCTGCTGGTCCCGGCGTTCACCCGCGCGACGATCGCCTCGGCGCCGTTCCTTGATTCCTGCGGCATCTAGAAGTGCGGGATTCGATGAGCGCATCAGCAGATCAACTCGATTATCCGAGCCCGTCTTCCTCATCAGGCGGCCTACATGCGCTTGGACGGTACGCTCTTCAATGCCCAATTCACGGGCAATCTCGCGATAAGAGCGGGCAGTAAGGAGCAGATCCAGAACCTGCCGTTCGCGCTCGGTCAGGCGCGGAGGATCGTTGGTCAGGCTGGCGTTTGAGGTCACCAGCAGCCGGTCAATCAGCGCGGAGAGTAACCGGCGTGAGGCCCAGATCGAGCCATTTGTGACCACCTCGACGGCCTGACGCACAATCCGCGGACTCGCTTTCAAATCCAGATAAGCGCGGGCACCGGCGATGATCGACCTCATCACCAGATCATCATCGTCTTCCGGACCAATCACAATCAGCCGCATATCGGGTCGCCGGCGGCGAATGACATCCAGAATATCGATGCTGCCGGGGAATGAATTCAGGTCTACGATCAAGAACCCCAACGTAGACTCCGACAGAAGTTCTTCGATTTTCCCGATGACCGGAGTTAGCGTCGCGGAGCCCTCGCCGGGAGCGTGTTCAAAAATGCTCGTTAGGCCCTCCACACGGAGCGGCTCCTCTGTCAACACACCTATGCGGATTGGTTCAACACTACTAATCGTCAATACATCCTCTGGGATAGGAAATCTCGAAAGAACAGCCCTGCTAATAAATTCGGCAATATCGCGACCGTATAGGCCTTGTCACTTGATTCAATGGTCACTCTTGACTGCAAAGATCTCCTGTCACCGGCTTTGGCCACGCCGCACTTGCATTTAGTCGAAAATAAAATTCACTTGAATATATTCTACAAATTATCCAAAAAATATTCAATTATTAGAAAATTCTAAGCTTAGATGATTCCTGACAGGAAATAGGAGTTGCCTGTGATCTCCGTGAGAAGCTCGGTTTGCTGAATATGACGACTCTTTTTTGGAGAAAAAAGCGAAGATCACAATTGCTTGCATCCGACACCTTTCCCAAACGCTCTAAAACCTGTAGCATCATTGCTGTAAGCCGTAGTAAAGTCAATTCAGTTGAGCCAGCGAGGTACCTCCTTTGATTAAACAAGACATCGTCCATCATGTGATCGAACGCACAGGCCTGCCCCGTACCAAAGCGGAAGCGGCCGTTGATACGGTCTTCGAGGGCCTCAAACAGGCTCTGACCGCTGGAGAACGCATCGAACTGCGCGGCTTTGGCGTCTTCAGCGTTCGCGCCCGTAAAACCGGCATTGGCCGCAACCCCCGCACCGGCACCGAGGTCAGCATTACCCCCGGCAAGGCCGTGCGCTTCAAGCCTGGCAAGGAACTGCATACCATCGAGACCGGCGAGCCCGCGAAGTAACACAGCGGCAGAATAGCTATTCTCTGCCTTGCTGCGCCCCGAGATGCACCAACTCTTTGTGTCGAGTTACGTCCACAGATGAGCGGACCGTGTTCGCACAATAATTTGTACTTTATCCCTTGCGCTTTTTTCTAGCGCAAGGGATTACTGCCTTTGCGTGCGAATAGCGAGCTTTTGGCCCCACCGCAGGTGGCTACATCAGGCGCAGTGCATCCACGTCCACAATCAGATTTCTGCGCGGAACCCCCGCCTCATCGGCATGCGCCAGCATCCCCCGCAGAGCAGCGTTCAATGCTTTGCGAGATGCTGCCTTCAGAATCAGATGAAAGCGATAAACGCCTTTGATACGCGCAATCGGCGCGGTGCAAGGCCCCAGCACGCGCACGCCCTCTGGTGCTGTTTTTTGTAGCCATTTGCCCAGCACGTTCGACCAGCCCACGGCGTCTGGAAGCTTCTCAGACTGCACCAGCACATTGGCCAGCACGCCAAACGGCGGATAGTGCATCCATCGCCGGTACTTCAGCTCCCGCTCAACAAAGCTCGTGTAGTCGTGCGTGCTGGCCGCCAGAATTGCGTAGTGGTCGGGGTAGTAGGTTTGCACCACCACCTTCCCCGGCAAATCCCCGCGTCCGGCCCGGCCGGAAACCTGCGTCATCAGTTGAAACACCCGCTCCGCCGCGCGAAAATCCGGCATGGAAAGCGAATGGTCGCAGCCCACCACGCCGACCAGCGTCACGCCGTGAATGTCGTGGCCTTTGGCGATCATCTGCGTGCCGACAAGCAGATTGATCTCACCGGAATGCAGTCTGGCCAGCAGCCGCTCCAGATCGGATCGCCCGCGCACGGTGTCGCGATCCATGCGCCCAATCCGCGCCGTGGGAAAAATCTCGTTGAGCCGTTCCTCTCCCTGCTGCGAGCCTGCGCCAAGATAGTACAGGTGCTCGCTCTCGCACTGCGGGCAGCGTGCCGGAACCGTGCGCCGATAGCCGCAATAGTGGCACTCCAGCCGCTGGCCCGCCTGCGCAATCTCCCCGTCCTCGGTCGCTGGTTTATGATGCGTCAGCGCAATCGCGCAGTTTTCGCACTCCAGCTTGGCTCCGCAGGCGCGGCAGAGCACGGCGGAGGAGTAGCCGCGCCGGTTGAGCAAAATCAGCGCCTGCTCGCCGCGGTCGAGAGCCGCCTGCGTCTCAGCCACCAGCGCGCGAGAAAAAAGCTGCTCGTGCCCCGTCTCCTGAAATTCGCGCCTCATGTTGATCAGTTCCACCGCCGGCAGCGGACGGTTCATCACCCGCTCTTTCATCTGGATGCGCGTGTACTTGCCCGCCGCCGAGTTCTGCCAGCTTTCCAGCGAAGGCGTCGCCGAGCCCATCACCACCACTGCTCCTTCGATCTTGGCCCGCATCACGGCCACATCGCGTGCGTTGTAGCGCGGCGTCTCCTCCTGCTTGTAGCTCTGGTCGTGCTCCTCGTCCACCAGAATCAGCCCCAGCCTGGGCGCAGGCGCAAAGATCGCCGAGCGCGTGCCGACCACAATCGGCGCATCCCCCCGCCGAATGCGTCGCCACTGCTCGCTGCGCTCTTCCGGCGTCAAAGCCGAGTGAAGCAGCGCCACCTTCTGCCCAAAGGCCGCGTCCAGCAGACCCACCGTCTGCGGCGTCAAGCCAATCTCCGGCACCAGCAGAATCGACGACAGCCCCTGATCCAGCGCCCTTTGCATCGCCGCAAGATAAACCGCCGTCTTCCCTGAACCAGTCACTCCATGAAGTAAAAAGGCGTGGAACGCCCCCAGCGACGCAGCAAGGCTGGCCAGCGCGTCCATCTGCGGTTCATTGAGCCTCAGCGGCCCCGGCTGGCTCTGCAAGCCGCCCAGATGAAAGACCGCCGCCCGCTCTTCAATCCGCACCAGCCCGCGCCGCACCAGCGTTTGCAGCGTGGACGAAGGCAGCTCCTTCTTCCGCAGCTCGGCCAGCGGCAGCTCGCCATCGCAGGCCGCCAGCTCGGCCAGAATCGCCTGCTGATTCGCGGTCAAGGCAGGCAGCCGCGCCTCGGGAATCAGCACCGCAAAGCGCTCCATCCGCCGCGCATCGCGCTCCACCGCCGCCGTCTCGCGCGCAATCCACTTCTTGCGCAGGAGGCTGGCCAGCACCGGCAGCGTCGCCGCCGTGGCTGTCCGCAAGGTCGAAACCTTCACCGGCTCGCCCGAAGCCAGCCGCGCCAGCACCCGCCGCTCCAGATCCTGCTCCTCCGCAGAAAGTTTCCCATTCCGCCGCGACTCGCCCTTGTTTCTCAATCCAGTCTTGGGTGCCCCAGGTCTCACTTTTGAGACCTGGGAAAACGACGAACTACTAGCTTCGGTGAAGGGTACGGGCTTCAGCCCGTACATCAAATCAGCCTCGCCACTCCGGGCTTTAGCCCCCGAGGCACGTTTTTCGGAAAGAGAATCAGCCCCCTCCAAACTCGCCGCCAGCACATCCCGCCCCAGATCGGTAATCCTGTAATAGACCGTCCGCCGCACCTCGGCCATCAGCGGCAGCATCCCCCGCAGCACCTCGCCCAGCGGCGCCAAATAGTACTGCGCCATCCACTCGCCCAATTTCAGTAGCGGCTCGCTCAACAAAGGCTCTTCGTCCAACACCGCCTCTATAGTCCGCACCTCAAAATCCACAGGAGCCTTCGCGCTCAGCCCCATCACAACTCCAATCAATTTCTCGTTTCTGAAAGGCACAATCACCCGCGCCCCGCGCAGCGGCAGTTGCCCCTCGAGTACCGCGTAAGTGAACACGCGCTCCAGCGGCACAGGCAAAGCGACTTCGCAATAAGCAGGCATAGTAGGCAAGACTCAGTGTAGGGGATGGGGGGAACGAGTGTGGATTATATCGACTTGGTTGCCGGAAATATGGTATAACTGTTATACTTTATGAGATTCCACTTCGATCCACGCAAAAGCAGGTAATTGCGAACGAATCCCAAACGCGGGATCGGTTTTGAAGAGGCTCAAGAGATTTTTGCACGGCCATACTTTCAAGATCAGCGTTCGGATCTCCCCGAACAGTACAGGGCAATCGGATGGGTTGGGCCTTTGCTTTATTCATTGATCTTTGAGATTCGCGAAGACGAGGAAGGCGAATACTACCACCTGGTGACGTTGTGGAAAGCCACACGAGAGGAGCAGAAACTGTATGAAGAGCACGCATAGCCGTAGCAAGACCATAGCAGCGGAAGAGATCGCCCAGCTTGCCGACAGTGGCCAGGAGGTTTCCCGCTTTTTTACTGGCACAGGCCGCATGATGCCGCCGGTTCAATCTCAGATCCAGCGAGTCAATGTTGATTTCGCCGCTCCAATGCTGAGCGAGCTCGACAGCGCCGCGAAAGACCTGAATATCAGTCGGCAGGCCCTCATCAAGACCCTCGTTCGTCAGGCTCTGGATCAGCATTACGTTGCCCGCAGCGCCAGTCGGACCTCTCGACGGGCGTAGGAACAACCTACTCCAGCCGACAATATAATCCATCCCCATTCGTACCCTACGCAATCCCCGCTCCGCAAGCTACAATTCCTCCAGATGACTCCCGAAGCCACCACGCCCTCATCCGCCGCCTGCACTAACCCCGCTGCCCCTATTACCCTCACCATCGACATCGGCGGCTCCGGCCTCAAGGCCATGCTGCTCGACGCCGCGGGTAATCCCGTCAGTGAACGGAAACGCGTCCTCACACCCGCCGAGCCAACGCCAGTGCTGGTGCTCGCGGGCCTTGATGAGTTGCGCAAGCAGTTGCCGGAATTCGACCGCGTCTCAGTCGGTTTTCCCGGCATCGTCAAGCGGGGCACCACCTACGGCGCATTCAATCTCCATCCCCTTTGGGCCGCTGGCTTTCCGCTGCAAGCCGAGCTCGAAAGGCGCTGGCAGAAGCCGGTCCGCGTCGGCAACGACGCCGATATTGCCGGCTACGGAGCCATCAAAGGCGAAGGCGTCGAACTGGTTCTCACTCTCGGCACCGGCTTGGGCGGCGCGCTCTTTACCAATGGCCACTTAGTCCCCGGCCTTGAGATCGGCCACCATCCTTGGCGCAAAAAAGGCAACACCTACGAGGACTACCTCGGTCGCCGCGGCCTCGACAAGTACGGCAAAGCTCGCTGGAACGACTTTCTCGAGGCAGCCATCGCGCAAACCGAAGCCCTCTTCAACTGGGAACACCTATACCTCGGCGGCGGCAACACCAAAAAAATCCTCTTCACCCCAGCCAAAAATGTCACCATCGTTTCCAACGAAAACGGCTTACTCGGTGGCGTCTATTTATGGCGCGATCAGGGGTAACAACTGGAGGTGAACTGAATGGCGGAAAATAAAACCAAACCCACCACCCTAAGCGTCACAGCCTTCATCGATGCGCTCCCCGACGAAGCCAAACGCGCAGACGCCAAGGCGTTGGTGAAGATCATGCAGAGCGCTGCTGGTGAAAAGCCAAAGATGTGGGGACCGTCGATCATCGGCTTCGGCAGTTACCACTACGTTTATGACAGTGGCCGCGAAGGCGACGCGCCGATAGCCGGATTTTCACCGCGCAAGGCTGCAACCGTGCTCTACGGTGTTACAGGTTTCGACGGGGCGGCGTCCGTTCTCGTAAGGCTCGGCAAGCACACCACCGGCAAAGGATGCCTCTACATCAAAAAGCTCATCGATATTGACCCAAAGGTGCTGGAGGAGTTAGTCGCCAAAGCCGTCGCTGCCAAACGAGCTCAGTGCTGAGAAGGTGGCGTATAAATGCACTCCTGCGCGACATTCGCGGTGATGAAGCTCTTGAACTGGCTGTAAGGGCAATCAAATTTTCCGCCGCATGCCGGAATCGCCAGTGGAATGCGCTGCGGCGGGTTGCGCAGCGTCAGTATTGTGTTGTTTCGCATCTGGTCTAGCGACGCGGTCACGTAGTAAAGCCTCACAATCAGATCTCCGCTCTCGTTTTCTTTGCGCAGCTCGAAGACCAGCGCACCCGCCGGGCCGGGATCATTTGCCGCAAAGCCTTCCGCCTTCCAACTCACGCCTCCCAGGAATCCGGCAATCGCGGAGATATTTTCGTCATGCGCCACAAACAGAGTGAACTTGCTTCCAACCGGCACCAGTATATTTGGACCTGCCACACCGCTCAGCGTCTGATCCATCGCTCCCACCGTCTGCCACATCAGATTCGTCGAGCCTACCTTCGCAAAGGAGGGGAGTTGGCTGGTCAGGTCCGCCAGGTTCAACACATGCAGCTTGGTCAGGTCCTGCAACTCGCCCGGCGGAATCGCGCCCCAGCCCACACACGGAGCACCCAGGGTCGTCGAGCAGCCTGTCAAAGGCATCCCCTGGGCGTATTGGAGTTCTAAGTCCTCCGAGACCGAGTCGGCGGTATCAAACAGGCTTCCGGGAGCAAACATCACCGCCCCAATCGTATTGACCGTGGTCGGAAGATCCAGCAAGGTACACGGGTTTTTTGCTGGGGTACAGGCCGAGGGCTGGCAGCATTGAGTAACTGTTTGAAGCGTCTGTAGTTGCGACGTGTAGGTGTTGATCAGCGCGGGGATATTGTTGACTCCGCCTATCCTGGCATAGAACGCGGTCTGATCCTGCGTCGTGTTGATCGCGCAGTTTGGGATTCCGGCTCGCAGTGTTTGGATGTACGGATCATACACTGTGACCAACGGACTAAATTGCACCACATGAAACCCGCAGTCGGGTAATGCCTCAGTCTGGAACAACCCGCTCAGATAACCCTGCGCCGTCATGAACGTTCGTTCAAAGGTATCCGCATAGATGTAGAACGTCCCCGCCGCCGGGCAACTTCCTTTCGCAGGCAGAACTCCTTGCGCGGCGTAGAAATCGCGATACCACGCTCCCAAAAGTGCCGCATTCTGCTGGCCGACTGTGCTTAGATTGCCGAAAGTATCCGCCGGGTAGGGCCACAGCGGAAAACCCTCTGGTTGCAGGGTAAACATATTGACGGCGGTTTGAGGAATCGTTGGAGAACGAATCCCGTGGCGGCTGATCGCGACCACTGAGAGCAACTGAGTGCCGCCATGATGACTATGCCCATTTTCAAATGTAGAGATGCAGCCTGTCAGCATCATGAATATGCTGCAAACCGCAATCAAAAAAAGGATTTTCGCTGGAGAATTTCTCATGCCGTCCCCCTGAAGATACAGCGCGAAATTCTCGCTGAAGACAATCTCTCGGCTGTAGGGTACAGCGAATGGGGCGCTATAAGCAGCGGCAATCCAACAACTGGCTTATCGTTTCTCAGGCGCTAAGGCCCAAAATGGGGAACTCCCAAATCCGGGATTTTTATTTGCCGCAGAACTCCACTCGATAACTTGCAGAAACTACAACTTAGAGCCTTTTCAACTCCAGTGTTAACAAGTTGCTCGGGTGCCCCATCCTTTCCACGTTCTTTGCGGAAAAGATGGGATAGCACAACTGTCCATTTCGACCGTAAACACCGGAACCGAAAATGCTCTAACTCTTCGCAGGCGGCTTCAATCCCAACTCTTTCATCGCGATCTGCAAATCGGCCCAGGCCTCTTTCTTCTGCCGGGGATCGCGCAGCAGATAAGCCGGATGATAGGTCACAATCAGTTGCATTCCGCGAAAGGCATGAACCCGCCCGCGCAGGCCAGCCAGCGGCTGACGCGCGCCCAGCAGCCACGTTGCTGCCGTCGCACCCAGTGCCACCAGCACCTGTGGCCGTATTACGTCGATCTGCCGAAAGAGAAATGGCGAACAAGTCGCGCCCTCTTCCTGCTCTGGCACGCGGTTTCCCGGCGGACGGCACTTGACCACATTGGCAATGTAAACTTCTTCGCGTTTCAGTCCCATTGCAGCAATCATATTGTTCAGAAGCTGTCCCGCTTTGCCAACAAAGGGAAGGCCCTGCGCATCCTCGTCAGCGCCCGGCCCTTCACCCACAAACATCAGCCGCGCATTGGGTGAGCCGTCGCCAAAGACCAGCTTGTTGCGGCCCGCATGAAGCGCACAGCGGGTGCACTCGCCAATCTCGTCGCGAATCAGTTGCAAAGCAGCGGCCCGGTCAGTCGGTTCGACAGCTACCGCTATCTCCGATGAACCATGAACGGCCTGAAGGGGGGGGCCGAGTTGATCCTCTAGAAGGTTTGTCGGAAGGAAGGGAACTGATGGAGCTTCGACCGGTCTAGCAGCCAACAGCGCCAACAACTCCGGGTCCACCGGTCGGCGATAAAACTCCGTCAGCCCCAGATCGCGATAAAAGCGAACGCGGGTCAACAGATCTTCGCGGGTTGCGGACGGTTGCGCCACGGTAGCTTACTCCACAATCAATTGTCGGCGCGCGGCGGGCGGAAGAGCTTCACTCAGCACGCGGTCTTGATTCGACTTTACGTCTGGGCGCGATTTCACGTCTTGATGCGCGCCGAGTTCCAGAAGCATCGAGCTAGGCCGGCGTAGCGTAAGAATTTCGTCAAGGATACGGTCAGCGAGTTGGCGTTTGGGCATCTCGTGCAGTTCGATAGCCGTCGAGGCAGTGAGAAATGTAGCCGCGTTGGAATCCACGTCAAAGCCCGTGCCATCGCCGCTCACGTCGTTCACCACAATGGCGTCCGCGCCTTTGGCAAGCAGTTTAGCTCGGCCATTTTCCATAGTATTTTGTGTCTCAGCGGCAAATCCAACAATCAGTTGCCCAGGACGGCGGCGGCGAACAACCTCCGCCAAAATATCTTCTGTCGGCGCCAGTTCCACCGTCAAAGGACCGCTGCGCTTCAGCTTCTGCTCGGAGAAGTTCACCGGCCGGTAGTCGGCCACTGCGGCGGCCTTGATCACCAGTGTTGCCTCGCCCATGCGCGTCAGCACTGCCTCGCGCATCTCTGCGGCAGTGGTCGTCTTCACCAACTCGCAATGCGCCGGAGGATACAGCGTCGAAGGTCCGCTGATTAAAATAACCCGGGCCCCGCGACACTGCGCCGCATCGGCCAGCGCGTAGCCCATTTTGCCGCTCGATCGGTTGCCGATAAAGCGCACCGGGTCCAATGCCTCGCGCGTTCCACCAGCAGTCACCAAAACCACTTCGCCAGCCAGATCGTGGCAACGGCCCATCGCGCAAAGCACCGCATCGGCAATCGTCGTTGGCTCGGCCATCCGCCCTGTGCCCACCATGCCGCAGGCCAGCTCGCCCGTACCCGGCTCAAGCACGCGCACGCCGCGCTGGCGCAGTGTCTCAAGATTCGCCTGCGTCGCCGCGTGCTCCCACATATTCACATTCATTGCCGGAGCCACCAGTACCGGCGCGGTCGTTGCCAGATACATCGTGGTCAGAAAATCGTCGGCAATGCCGTGTGCAAATTTAGCAAGAATATTGGCAGTGGCCGGGGCAACCACCAGCGCATCGGCCCATTGCGCTTCGCCGATGTGCTCAATCCCATTCTGTCCGTTGGATGAATCGTAAGCACTGTCGCCCGTTCCCGCGTCGTCCCAAAGGCTGGTGATGACCTTGTGCCCGCTCAGCGAGGCAAAGGTGAGCGGCTGAACAAACTTGCAAGCTGCCTCGGTCATCACAACGTGGACATCCACGGCCTGCCGTTGCAGCGCGCGCACCAACTCCGCCGCCTTATACGCGGCAATGCCGCCCGAGACTCCAACCGTAACTCTCATGGCTCGATTGTATCTGGTTTCGTATGTGGTTGGCGCGAACCGCTAACTCAGCAGAATCGGAATCGCTGGCCCGTCCACCAACGGGTTGACTGTCGGAACGTCGGCCTTGACGTAGCCGATCTTGCCAGCCTCGATCTCTTCTTGAGCAATGCGGCAGGGCTTGGTGGAGTGTGAGGCTACCAACGCGTGAGAACCGCTCTGCAACTGGCGAGCGCGCCGTGCCGCCACCAGTACCTTGCGATAGTTCGAGTCAAATCCGGTTTCAATCGTCATCGGAATCCTCCTCAAAAGGCAGTTGCTGCTGGCCGGGATGCCCGATGCGAAAGGCTTCCAGCACAGGTCTGAGCCGTTCCTGCGAGTTGACCTGCAGGCAGGTTGCGGCCACCTCTAACACTCGCTCCGCCCGGAAAGTAATCGGCTCGCCATTGCGATGAAAGCGTTCAGCTCTCACAATGGCTTCCAGTTGCGCCACCGCCCGGTCCAAAACGTCGTTAACCAGAATATAGCCGTACTCGCGATAATTCTCAATCTCCTTGCGCGCCTCGCTCAGCCGCCGATAGACTTCCGCCTCGTCTTCCACCCCTTCCGCGCGGCTCCGATTGCGCAATCGTGTCCGTAGAACCTTAGGGTTAGGAGGCATCACAAAAATGCTCACAGCGTTCGGCATTTTGGCTCGCACCTGCGCCGCCCCCTGCACATCAATGTCCATCACCAGGTCGTGGCCCTCGCGCCATGCTTCCTCCAGTGATGCCCGCGCCGTGCCGTAGTAGTTGCCAAAAACCTCGGCATGTTCCAGAAATTCACCGGCGGCAAGCCTGCGCTCAAACTCCTCGCGCGTCGTAAAGTTGTACTCGCGCCCGTGCTGCTCGCTGCCGCGTGGCGGACGCGTCGTCCACGAGACGGAAAACTCAATCTCGGTCAACTGCTTACGCACCTCGTTGACCAGTGTGCTTTTGCCCGAGCCCGAGGGCGCCGAAATAATAAAAAGAATTCCTGCCATAATGCCATTATCCTCGCAGAACCCTTCCTCCGATCATCGGATCAAAGGAGCGTAACATTACTGAATGTAAAAACTCATTTGCAACAGCCCGAAGTGTCAAAGCACGACTTCATAAGCTACGAACCAGAGCGTCTTCAAATCAAGTGCTAACAAAATGCTTGGGCGCCCCATCCATTTCGCGTACTTTGCGAAATGGGTGGGAACGCACAACTTACATTTCGACAGTAGACATCAGAACTGAAAACGCTGTAACTCCCAAAATGAAGCCTTGTATCAAGGCATGACTTCTGTCGTACCCACCACCCACTGCCTCTGTCACTCCAGGTTCTGAATCTGCTCCCGCGCCTTCTCAATCTCCGCCTTCATCGCCAATCCGAGTTCGGTAATCCGCGTTCCTTTGCCGCCCGCACCGCCGGTCTTTGACAGCAGAGTGTTGGCTTCGCGGTTCATCTCCTGCAACAAAAAATCGAGCTTCTTGCCGATCTCGCCGCCAGCCGCCAGCAACTCGCGGAAGTGACCAATGTGCGTCGCCATGCGCTCCAGTTCTTCGGCAATGTCGCTGCGCTCCACCATCACAGCCACTTCTTCCAACAGCCGCTGCTGGTTAAATTCCGGCCCAACCGCCGCCTCCAGTCGCTGTTTCAGCCGATCCTGATAGCGCGCTTCCACCTCGGTCCGCATCTCAGACACGCCTTCTGTAGCTTCGGCCAGCCGGTCCAGTGTGCCGTTCAGAATTCCCTCCAGCGCCTCGCCTTCTCGTGCCCGCATCGTCTTCAACTCATCCAGCAGTGACACAATCTCCCGCTGCACACTTTCGGTAAGCGCAGCCTGGTCCTCGTCACCGTTTGAGCGATTGTCGTTCTGCAATGCGCCCGGCAGCCGCAAGACCGAATTCAGATCCGGCTCGCCGCCCAGTCCGTGCTCCGCACGCGCCGCCGCAAAGGCCGCAATGTAGCCAGCCACCAGTTCGCGATTGTATCCAGCCGTCTGCTGGCTGCTGCGATCCACCGATAGAGTCAGGTCAACATGCCCGCGAATCAGGGTATCTTTCAGCGCCTTGCGCAGTTCCACTTCCAGAGCGTCCAACCCTGAAGGCAACCGCATCTGCACATCCAGAAAACGGTGGTTGACACTCTTCACGCTCAGCGTGTAACTGAGTTGTCCCTCATTCGGAAGCAACACGCAAACCTGCTTCCGCGCAAATCCCGTCATCGAATAAATCGGCATACTTTCGTCCTCATTGCTGCAAGTCTAGGTAGTCCCTGATCCCTGCTCTTCCGGCATATCCATAAACTGCAACTGATAAAGCCGTTGATAAGTCGGCGATGTCGTCAGCAATTCCTCGTGCGCTCCAATCGCAGTGATGCGTCCCTCTTCCAGCACGGCGATGCGATTGGCGCGGCGAATCGTTCCCAGCCTGTGCGCAATCACCAGCACCGTGCGGTTCTGCATCAGGTTCGCCAGTGCAGCCTGTACCAGCGATTCACTTTCCGCGTCCAGCGACGAAGTAGCCTCGTCCAAAATCAGCACCGGCGCATTTTTCAATATGGCCCGCGCAATGGCCAGCCGCTGCCTCTCGCCGCCAGAGAGCCGAAAGCCCTTTTCGCCGATCACCGTATCGTACCCTTGCGGCATCCCCATAATAAAATCGTGCGCCAGCGCATTGCGCCCCGCCTCTTCCACCAATTTGAGATCGACCTCGGGATGCCCATAGGCGATGTTGTTGCGCACCGTGTCGTTAAAGAGAATCGTCTCTTGCGTCACCTGCGCAACCTGTCTGCGCAGTGAGCCCAGCGTAAACTCGCGCAGGTCACACCCGTCAATCAAAATCCGCCCGCTGGTCGCATCGAAAAAGCGAGGAATGAGTTTGGCTAGCGTGGATTTTCCAGCGCCGCTCGGGCCCACCAACGCAACCACCTCGCCCATGTGCAGTTCTAAATCGACGTTGTGCAAAATCTGATGCTCGCCCTCTTCGGTCGAGTAAGAGAAACCGACATTTTCAAACTGAATCAACTCGCGGAACGGCGGCAGCGTCTTTGCATGCGGCTGCTCTTTCACGTCATCCTCGGCGTCGAAAAAGCTGAAGATTGACATCGAGGCACCCATCGCCTGCTGAAAACTGTTGTAGTAGAAAGCGAACTTGCGCACCGGATCGTAGAGCTTGAAGAGTGCAATGATGAATGTAATAAATACTGCGGAGGTCATGCGTCCGTGCAGAATCTCCGTGCGACCTACCCACAATAGCAACGCGATGGCCACCGCGCCAAATGTGTCCATCAATGGCGAACTGATCGATTGAATGCGAACGCTCCTCAGATTGGCGCGAAAGAGGCGTGTCGCCGCATTTTTAAAGCGAAGAATCTCCCACAACTCAGTGTTGAATGCCCTGACGATATTGTTGCCGGTCACCGTTTCATGAAGAATATTCTGTATCTCTGCCAGCTTGTCTTGTCCAGTACGGGTGCGTGTGCGAACTGAGCGGCCAATGCGCCGCGAAGAAGCAATAATGGCCGGCACAAAAAGCAGTAACAGCCAACTGAGCCGTCCGCCCAGCATAATTACCGCCGCCATGGTGAAGACGAAAGTAAAGAACTGTTGCAGAAAATCGCCCAGTACAGAGCTCACCGCATTTTGCACGCGGTCCACGTCATTGATGAGCGTAGAAAGAATGCTGCCCGTCGGATGCCTGTGAAAGAAGCTTGAAGAACGCCGCAGAGTTACTTCGTACAAGTGATTGCGCAAATCCCGGATCATTCCGAATCCGGCATAGTTCACCAGATAGGTTCCCGTGTAATCGCACAGGCCTTTAAGCATCGTAGAAACCACCAATGCAAAGGCCACTACCGTTAATACATTGTGCATTTGATGAGGCACGAAGCGATGAATATCAAACTGCCAGCCCGGCGGCGCCATGGGAAACAGCTTCAGTTCGTTGGACTGATTGTTGGGATTGAGCACCACGCCCAGGATAGGCACGAACAAAACGATTCTGAGAGATTCCAGCAGGCCAACCATGGCCAGCAGCAATACTCCCGGCAGCCATTGGAACCAAAAGGGTAGCCCAAAGCGCAGCAGGCGCAAAAATCTTTTCATGCCGTCCGACCCGTCAAACGAACGCGAAACACCATCTCCGCATTATATTCGCTGGCCACACCGCAGGTATTTTGCTTGACCCCATCGCAGAAGCCTGTGCGAGCGACCAATGAGCGTTTGGCCGCACCGCAGGTGCCGGGGTGCCCCATCCATTCCACAGCCTCATCGTGGAATGGGTGGGATACCTAGAACCTTGACTAGCCGACTGAAGGCAGTTAGTTGCACCGCAGGTGCCTAGAGAATCGCCCTGGCTATCGATTGCAATGGCAGAATCTTGTCCACACCACCCAACTTTATTGCTTCTTTTGGCATTCCGAAGACTATGCAGGTGGCTTCGTCCTGGGCAATGTTCACTGCTCCCGCCTGTTTCATCTCCAGCATTCCGCGTGCTCCATCGTCGCCCATTCCGGTCAAAATCACGCCCATCGCATTTCTCCCGGCATATCGGGCCGCGGAGCGGAACAGCACATCCACCGATGGCCGATGACGGCACACCAGCGGTCCGTCCTTGATTTCGACGTAATAGCGCGCCCCGCTGCGCTTGAGCAGCATGTGGTGATTTCCCGGAGCAATCAGTGCCCGGCCGCGAATCACCGTGTCATTGGTCTCGGCCTCTTTCACCGTGATGGCGCAAAGACCGTCCAGTCGCTGCGCAAATGCGCGCGTAAAAAGTTCCGGCATATGCTGCACAATTACGATGCCTGGGGTGTCCGCAGGGAGCATTTCCAGCACTGTCTTCAGCGCTTCCGTCCCACCCGTCGATGCCCCAATCGCCACCACCTTCTCGGTCGTTTCGGCCATGGCGTGTGTGCCCTGCGAGAGAATGCAATCGGCATTCAGCTTGGGCTCAACCGTATGGCTGGGCGTCAGGTGGCGCATCCGTGCGCTTGCTGCCGCCTTCACCACATTGCAGATTTCAATGCGCGAGTCTTCAAGAAATTGCTTCGTACCCATTTTCGGCTTGGTGATAATCTCCACCGCGCCGTACTCCAGCGCCCGAAAGGTACTCTGCGCGCCTTCATCGGCCAGGCTCGAACAAATCACCACCGGAATCGGATGCTGGCTCATCAGCTTCTTCAGAAAAGTAAGCCCATCCATGCGCGGCATCTCGATGTCGAGCGTGATAACGTCCGGCACCTGCTCGGCAATCCGGTCGGCGGCCACAAACGGATCGCCCGCCGTCGCAATCACTTCAATCTCGGGGTCCGATTCAAGCACCTCGCGCAGCGTCTGGCGAACCACAGCGGAGTCGTCCACAATCAGAACCCGAATTTTCGATGTGCCCATGTGCCGCGCCTCTTTATCTTTATCGGCGGCCTCCGTCAGACCGTCAGTCTGCCGCGTCAATCCCGATTAGGTGTGACGCTGCAGCAGAACTTCTCCGGTCTGTGTGTTGAAGTAAATGTTGATGCCGCGCTTGCCTCCTAAAGAAGACGCAGATATAGCGAAGCCTTCATCTTCAAGCACTTTCATCGCGACTTCGATGTTCAATCTGCCCACCGTGGGTCGTGCGGATTCATCGATCATTACCAGGACATCGCCGCCCCCGAATAGTTTCACTTCCACTTCGTTACGTCGCGCGCCCAGCGCATCAAACTGCTTGGCCAAATCGCGAATCGCATAGTCCACATAACGGCGTGCGGCAGAACGAGGCATCGTAAGGGCCTGCTTTACAGGGAAATGCGGCAGCATCGGATGGCAGAGTGCGCCCACGCCCAGCCGCGGAATTCGAAAGGCTATGCCCACGCACGACCCCAGCAGCGTCCGCAGAATCGTCGGCTCCCTGACCAGATGCGACTCACCCGGCTGCAAGTAGATTTCAGGCAATCCTGCCTCAGCTTCGACCATCGATCCTCCTGTACAGCGCCGGAGCGACTGGCACAAGCGGCAGATTCATATCGTGCAGGGTTTCTGCGTGACCCACAAACATATACCCGCCCGGTAACAGGCAATTGGAAAGCTTCAATAGAATGCGTTCCTGCGTTGGCCGGTCGAAGTAAATGATCACGTTTCGGCAGAAGATCGCGTCAACTTTTTCCGCGATACCATAGTCCGAATCCATGAAATTCAGTCGTCGAAACTCAATTAGTCGCCGCAACTCCGGCACCACCCGCTGCTTTTCCGAGTCGGGGTCGCGGCTGCGCATAAAGTACTTGCGCCTCAGCGCTGGCGAAACCGGAGCGACAGCATCGTTGCTATAAATGCCTAGCTCGGCCTTAGCCAAAACAATGTTCGATATATCGCTGGCCAAGATACGAAAGCGAAACCCTGGGTGAGTCAAGGCGTATTCGCTCAGCACAATGGACATCGTATACGGCTCTTCACCAGTCGAACAGCCCGCGCTCCAGATTACAAAATTCCGTCCGGCAATGCGATCCGCCAACTCCGGCAACGCCTTCTCGACGAGAAAATCAAAATGTCCCGATTCGCGAAAAAAATCGGTCTTGTTGGTTGTCACCACATCGATCAGATGAACAATCTCATCCTTGAGCCCCTCATGTCCGAATACGTAGTCGCAATATTCCTTATAGGAATGAAGATTGAGAGGCTTCAGCCGCCGCTTGATGCGGCCCTCAAGCATTGTCATCTTTTCCGCGCCCAGGTTAATTCCTGCCTCGGCATAAATCAGCTTGCATAGCCGCGCATAATCTCTTCCGCTAATCGTCTCTTCGTGAACACCCATTTCATGAACGGGGCGGCGCAAACCGCCCCATTCTCCTCCTTATGCAACGGCTACAGCGAGCTGCTTGTTTGCTTCCTTCTTCTCTGCCTTCTCCGCAGACTTGGTCACTTCCTGCTTGACTACTTCCTGCCGGACAACTTCCTGTCCTCGGACCACTGCAAGCTCTTCGGCTGAAAATACGCGATCGATGTCCAAAATCATGATGAACTGCGTGTCGCGCTTTCCCATACCCTTGATGAAGTCAGTCCGTATCTGGGTTCCGATCTTCGGTGCCGGCTGAATCTGATCCGGCTCCAAATCGATCACCTCTTCCACCGAATCGGTCAGAGCGCCGATAACGGTCGATTCGTTGTCCAGCAGTACCTCAACAACAACAATGCAGGTATTGCGCGTGCTCTCGGTCTTCGACATCTCAAAGCAAAGCCTGAGATCGACGACCGGGACCACGCTGCCCCTCAGGTTGATCACCCCAGCCATGAAGTCCGGCGTCCGGGGTATTTGCGTAATGGTGGTCAGGTCGAGCACCTCTCTTACTTTCGCCACATCGGTGGCAAAGATCTCGTTGCCGAGCTTGAAGGTGAGGTACTGCCGCGTCTCTGTGATTTCGCTAACACTCATACTGCAACTCCTCTCTAACTGTGAAGACTGGTGCTTTGACCGCGTGTTGTGGGTGCCCCATCCTATCCGCGTTCTTTGCGGAAAGGATGGGATAGCACAACCTTTGATTTCAACCGCAAACACCAGAACCGAAAACGCTGCTACCTAGTAACGTTCGAAATCCCCATCAAGCTCGTCCCGTTTGTCTTTGAGCCGAAGATTGACCCCGCCACTCTTCCCACCCGATGACCCCGCCGCCTTCGCGGAATGCACTGCTGCTGGCACAGACCGAACGGCCTTCGCGCCATTGCTCTTCCGCCCGCCGTTTTCGTCGCCGGTGTGGAAGAAGCCCAGAGCGCTGACCAGTTGATCGGATTGCCCGGTCAACTCCTCGGTCGTTGAAGCCATCTCCTCGCTGGCGGAGGCATTCTGCTGAATCACCTTCTCCAACTGTTGCAGCGCCTTGTTGATCTGCTCTGCTCCGGTGTCCTGTTCCTTGCTGGCAGCCGTGATCTCCTGCACCAATTCCGCAGTCCGTTGAATGTCAGGTACCAATTTGTCCAGCATCTCGCCCGACTTCTCCGAAACCCTCAGCGTCGTCGAGGAGAGCTGGTTAATTTCAGCCGCCGCTTTCTGGCTGCGCTCTGCCAACTTGCGAACTTCCGCCGCAACCACCGCAAAGCCTTTGCCGTGCTCGCCTGCGCGCGCCGCTTCAATCGCTGCGTTTAACGCCAGCAGGTTGGTCTGCCGCGCAATCTCCTCAATGATCGAGATTTTGTTGGCGATCTCCTTCATTGCTGCCACTGCCTCAAGAACGCTCTTGCCGCTTTCAGCTGCATCCTTGGCGCTCTTGTTGGCAATCTTGTCAGTCTGCTGCGCGTTATCAGCATTCTGTTTAATGTTGCTAACCATCTCCTCCATCGAGGATGAGGCTTCTTCAGCCGCCGCCGCCTGTGCGCTGGCGCCCTTCGATACCTGGATCGAAGCTGTCGAGATGGACTGCGAAGCAGCTGCCACCTCTCCGGCAATTCCTCGGATATCGGAGACCGTCCGTGTTAGACCGCTGACCATCGAAGCCAGCGCCTGCATCAACTTATCCTGCGGCGAACGCTCACGAAGTTCTACAGTCAGGTTGCCGTTGGCCACTTCCTCGGCCGCCGTGGTGATGTCGTTCATGGCCGTAACCAGCGTATTCAGATTGTTCTTAATGAGGTTGAAATCGCCGTTGTAGGTGTCGGTGATCGGAGGCGGATTGTCACCCTTGCTGATCCGGTCTACATAGTTGGCTGAGACATTTAGCGGCAAGATCACTGCATCGAGAATCGCGTTCACGCCGCGAACGATCTCCGAGTAGGCTCCCTTGAACTGATCGTGCTTGCCGCGCTCGCTCAGCTTGCCGGCGTTCGAGGCTTCGGTCAGCCGCCCCAATTCCTTCTGAAGTCCTTGCAGAACGGTGGCGACGTTATTGATAGCCTGCTTCATCTTTTCGTGATCGCCCTTATACGTCTGTGCAATCAGTTCGTCGATCTTGCCATTGGAAACCTGCGCCAGAATGCGGTTGCCTTCGCCGATGGGCAGCAGAATCGCATCTAGCATAGTGTTGACGCCGCGTACAATTTCGGCATAAGCGCCCTGGAACTGTTCCGGCTTGCCGCGGTCTGATAGTTGTCCCTCTTTGGAAGCCTCGATCAGCCGCCCCATTTCTTTTTGCAGCCCCTGCAGTACCGTGGCAACACTGTTGATCGCCTGCTTCATCTTCTCGTGATCGCCCTTGTATGTCTGAGCTATCAGCTCGTCGATCTTACCGGCTGATACCTGTGCCAAAATGCGATTACCCTCGCCAATCGGCAGCAAAATCGCGTCCAGCATGGTGTTGACGCCGCGCACAATCTCCGCATACGCGCCCTGGAATTGCTCCGGCTTGCCGCGGTCAGAAAGCTGCCCTTCCTTGGATGCCTCTGTCAGTCGCACCAATTCCTTTTGCAAACCTTGCAAAACCTGCGCGACATTATTAATCGCGACCTTCATCTTTTCGTGATCGCCCTTGTAGGTCTGAGTAATCAGCTCGTCAATCTTGCCGTTCGATACCTGTGCCAGAATCCGGTTGCCTTCGCCAATGGGCAGAAGAATCGCATCCAGCATGGTATTCACGCCGCGCACAATCTCCGCATACGCGCCCTGGAATTGCTCCGGCTTGCCGCGGTCGGAAAGTTGGCCTTCTTTGGAGGCTTCGATCAGCCGCACCATTTCTTTCTGAAGTCCCTGCGTCACGACAGCTACATTGTTGATGGCCACTTTCATCTTCTCGTGGTCGCCCTGATAGTTCGCAGTAATCAGTTCGTCGATCTTGCCTGCGGAAATCTGCGCCAGAACCCGGTTGCCTTCGCCAATCGGCAGCAGAATCGCGTCAAGCATTTCGTTCACACCCTGAATAATCTCGCGGTGTGTGCCGTTAAACAGTGTTGCCGTGCCGCGCTCGGAGAGGCGGCCTTCTTTTGAGCAGTCCACCAACCGCATGATTTCCTGCAACACCAGCATCGAGTCGTCGTCTTCGGCCCGTTGTGTTTTCTCGCTCGCTCGTTCGCGGACGCCATGTCCGTTTCCGCCGTTTCCAGAACCTGCGCCATGCAGCTTCCGGCCTTCACTTACCAATGCAGTTGGCATGTAATTAGCCCCTCCCTTTCGCGTGAGCTCGTTCTCTTCAGAATTCATGAAACTTCGCATTGATTTGCTAAAGGTCCAGAGCCGGAAGAACGCGAGACTCAGCAGTTAAATCGTTATTTGACAGGCGCTGGCCACCAGCCAACGCCGACGAAATTCTCCAAAACACTCTTGCAAACGCGCAGTGCTTTTTCCCGCCGTTCAATATCTCTCGAACTCCGCATCCAGGTCGGCATGTTTTTCCTTGAGCCTGAGATTCACGCCCGACAAGACCGATGTTTCGGTTTCGTTCGCCGCAGCGTGACCGTTCCCGTTGACTGTTGCGGCGCGCACGGCTTTCTTCGCAGTGCTCGACCGGTGACCTGAAGCATAGCCATCGTCTCCGGTGCGGAAAAATGCCAGCGCGTTGACCAGTTGATCGGATTGGCCAGTCAACTCCTCGGTGGTGGAAGCCAGCTCCTCCGAGGCGGAGGCATTCTGCTGAATCACTTTCTCCAGTTGCTGCAGCGCCTTGTTAATTTGTTCTCCGCCTGTGTCCTGTTCCCGGCTGGCGGCAGAAATCTCCTGCACCAGTTCTGCTGTCCTCTGAATATCCGGTACCAGTTTCCCCAGCATCTCTCCAGACTTGACCGAGACGTTGAGAGTTGTGTTCGACAGTTGGTTGATCTCACCAGCCGCTTTCTGGCTGCGCTCTGCCAGCTTGCGAACCTCTGCCGCCACCACGGCAAACCCCTTGCCATGCTCGCCGGCGCGCGCCGCTTCAATCGCTGCATTCAACGCCAGCAGGTTGGTCTGCCGCGCAATCTCCTCGATGATCGAAATCTTGTCGGCGATATCCTTCATCGCGGATACGGCTTCCAGTACGCTCTGGCCGCTCTCTTGTGCATCTTTAGCCGACTTGTTGGCAATCTTGTCGGTCTGTTGCGCGTTGTCCGCATTCTGCTTGATGTTTGAAGCCATCTCCTCCATCGAGGCCGAGGCCTCCTCTGCCGCCGCTGCCTGCGCAGTCGCGCCCTTCGACATCTCCACCGAGGCTGTCGAGATGGACTGGCTGGCCGCCGCCACCTCACTGGCAATCAAGCGAATCTCAGCTATGGTGCGCGTCAGGTTGGCGGTTACCGTGCCCAGAGATCGCTCCATCTGGCCGATCTCGTCTCCGGAGTTCGCCTCCAATTGATGACTCAAATCCCCGCCTGCCATGGCTTCAAGAACCTTCACCACCTGCGTAAGCGGCTTGACAATCATGCTGGTAAGTATCCAGCCGAAGACCAGCGCCACCACCAAACCCGCCACCGTTGCACAAATCATCAGCGTCGAAGCTTTGGAGGCCAGGCTTGAACTATCCTGCATTCTGCTTTCGGCCGAGGCCAGCACGTCGTCGCGCATTTTGTTGAAGGAATCCTGCACGGCGATAACCGCCTTCAGGGCATCGCCCTGATACATGATTTGCGAGGCCTCTTTTTCCTTTCCAGACACGGCGAGAGAGACCATTTGATCGAGGTAGGTCTCGTAGTTTTTTCTGTCCGCGCTGAACTCCTCAAAGTGCTTTCGGGCATCGGCTGAGGTGATTGTCTTTTCAAATGCTGCCGATTGCCGGGTGAGGTCGTCTTTGAGGCTGCTGACTTTGGCTGCGTATTTCTGCTTCTCTGGGCTGAGAATGACGTCTCTCGACGCAAGGCGCAATCCCTGAAGGGTCGCGGTCATGCCGATCAGTTGACCTTCCGGCACGGTTGCTTTTTCGTAGAGCGCGACGTTGGCGCCCGCCAGGGAATGCAGACAGAGAATACCTGTCACCCCAATTCCGGCTGCAATTAGCGCCACAATTACGAATCCGCCGATCAGTTTCATTCCGATTTTTATGTTTTTCAACATGGCTTGCTCCTCTGAGGTTGTGCTGTCCGGCTTCGCCGTTCACGTGCCGAAATTGAAGCGGATCGCGCACCGATAGGCGTGCCCATCTGTCGTGTGCCAACCGATACGGCGCGCACCGCGTCCTGCGCCAGCCGCTCGGGATCGAGAATTAATGCGACTGTACCGTCGCCCAGAATGGTTGCCCCGCTCACCAACTGCACATGCCGGTAAAAGCGCCCCAGGTTCTTGATGACCGTCTGGCAGTTACCCAGCACCTGGTCCACCACAAAGCCGTAGCGACCCTGTTCGGTCTGGACGATCATGATCTGCTCAATCTCCGGTCTTTGTGTGCGGATGTTGAAGTGCTCTCTCAGGCGAATGTAGGGAACGATCTCCCCGCGTACGTTGGCCATGTGTTTGCCGTTCGACCGCTCTATATCCGCCTGGGTCAGTTCGATGCACTCCAGAATGTTGGCCAAAGGCAGCACAAAGCAGGCTTCGCCAATGCTCACCAGCAGGCCGTCGATAATCGCCAAAGTCAGTGGAAGGCGCAGTGTTACGGTGGTTCCCTCACCGGGCTTGCTGGCCACGTCAATCGATCCACGCAGGCTATCCACCCGCTGCCGGACCACGTCCATGCCCACCCCGCGTCCGCTCACATCGGTAACCTGCTTCGCTGTCGAAAATCCCGGCTGAAAAATAAACGAGAAAATCTCCGATTCGCTCAGCGACGCATCGGCAGTTATCAGTCCCCGCTCAATGGCTCGGTTGCGCACCGCCTCGGAGTTAATGCCGGCGCCGTCGTCCGAGACGCCAATCAGCACGCTCGCCCCGGAGTGCCGCGCGGAAAGATGAATCGTCGCGTGGGGACTCTTGCCCAGCTCGGTGCGTGTGTCCGGCGATTCGATGCCGTGGTCCATGCTGTTACGGATCAAGTGCATCAGCGGATCGCTCAATTGATCGATGACAGTTTTATCCAGCTCCGTATCCGCTCCGTCAATCGTTAACTCGACGTTCTTGCCCAAATCGCGCGCCAAATCATGCACCAGACGGCGGAATTTCTCGAACGTTGCCCTGATAGGCATCATGCGAATGTTCATCGAGTTTTCGCGTAGCGATGAAGTCAACCGTTCGATCTCTTCGGAGACCGACGCAATCTCCGAATCGTCGCGCTGTGCGGCAAGTTCGCTCAGCCGTGCCTGCACCGTCACAAGCTCCCCCACCAGATCGACAAATTGATCAAGCTTTTCAGCGGGAACTCGCAAACTCGTCGCATTGTCGGCTTTGTCATAGGTGCGGCGTCCGCCAGAAACGGCGCGCTTGTCATCGAGCGCGCGAGCCGTCAGGTCAGCGGCGCTCACGGCCCCTGTTGATGCCTTCCCTGATGCCGCTACAGACAAGACCGCATCCTTGACTGGCGCAATACTCAGTTCGCAACTGTCTTCCACAAAGATAAAAACATCGCGAATCGCATCGCGTTCGGCAGAGGTTGCCAGCACCATCTCCCAACTGACGTAACAGCGCTCCGGGTCCAGTTCGCCAAAGGGCGGAATCGCCGCCATGCTGGCTCTGACCGAGAGGCCTCCCATCTGCCTCAACTCTTGCAACAGCAGCAGGGGATTGGTGCCGTTCATCATGAAATCCGCGCCAGGAGCAAAGTGGATCGACCACTCCCGCACCGGACCCGCGGCTTCTACAGAAGTTGTCTCCGGCACCGCGGTTTTTTCTTTGACCGCTTGCTTTTCCGGCTTTCCGGTCAGATGCCGCACCTTGACTAATATCTGGGCGCAGGCATCCTGGTCTGCCTCGGCGGCTCCGGCTTCACCCTCTTCCAGCATCGCCCTGATCTGGTCGAGAGCCGAGAGCGTCAGATCAATCAACTCCGAGCTGATTTGCAGCCGTCCATTGCGCACTTCGTCAAAGGCCGTCTCCAGGTTGTGAGTGAAGGTGGCCATATCCTCGAAGCCGAACATCGCCCCCGACCCCTTCAGCGTATGCAGGGCACGAAAGACCCGTCCCACCAGTTCCTGGTCGGCTCGGTTGTCGTTCAACTCAAGCAGAGCAGATTCCAGATCGACTAGAACCTCGCGGCCCTCTTCCCTAAATGCCTGTTTAAACTGGTCGGTCTTTCTTGCCATCGACAAACACCCCATCCCGCGTGCTTATCTGGTTTCCAAAGGAACCAGAAAGGTCTGAAATCCCGCTAGATTCAAAGCAGTTGACACCGGCTCCGGTATGGTCCCGTCGAGCACGAAACTCACCTCTGCGCCTTTTGCCTTGCGTTCCGCCGCCCAAAGCAGTTGCACCGCCGTCACATCCAGATCGGTTGCGCTCTCTAAAGAGAGATGCACCGGGTGTCCGGATTCCAACGCTTTCCGCAGTTCTTCTTTCAACTCTCCGGCACTGGAGATATCGATGACCCCCTCCAGCCGAAGCACGTCCGACAATTCACTTTGTTCCAGAGTGATGCCCACGTTTGATCCCTTCCTCACTACTAAAAGCGATCTCTTGCTTCAATTCCGTTCCCCCGTGCCGCGCTGAAAGAGCGGTACCTGCCCCAAACCGGCAAAACCACCGGTAGCCAATTCTCTTTCCTGGCCACCTCTGATTCACCTTGTATCTGTTATTGCGAAAAGAACGGTCGTTCCTGATTCACCGGCGCACTTGCGGAATCTCTATGCCAGACACCTGATCCATCGGCAAAACCGGAGCAATCAACCGGAGGTTTTTCGTGAAATTTTCTAAAAAGGTTCTCAGAATGCATCCCCTCGACCTACCCCTCTTCGCCTTCGCAGCGCCTGAAACATTTAGAATGGACAAGATCGAAAAAATGCCTTGCGCCGGTCGTCCGGCCAGAAAGCGCGCTCTCATCCCTATGCATCGCTGGTCTAAACTCTTTATTCCCACCCTTCGCGAGGCCCCGGCAGACGCCGAAGTGGCCAGCCACCGCTTTCTCATTCGCTCCGGCTACATCCGCCAGCTCGGCGCGGGCCTTTACAACTATCTTTTTCTCGCCCAGCGTTCCATCAATAAAATCATCGCCATCGTTCGCCAAGAGATGGACCAGATCGGCCAGGAGTTTTTTCTGCCGGCCCTTCTTCCTAAGGAGCCGTGGGAGCAGAGCGGTCGCTGGACCGGAATGGGCGACAATATGTTCCGCCTCAAAGACCGCAAAGGCACTGAGCTCTGCCTGGGCATGACCCACGAAGAGATTATGACCACCATCGCATGCAATGAACTGCGCAGCTATAAACAGTTGCCGCAGATTTGGTATCAGATTCAAACCAAGTTCCGCGATGAACCCCGGCCCAAATCGGGTCTGCTCCGGGTGCGCCAGTTCACCATGAAGGATGCCTACTCCTTTGATATAGATAAGGCCGGCCTCGACAAAAGCTTCGAGTTGCACGATGCCGTCTACCGCAAAATCTTCTCCCGCTGCGGACTCAAATTCGTCGCCGTCGAAGCCGACTCCGGCTCGATGGGCGGCTCCCAATCACAGGAATTCATGTGTTATACCGACGCCGGTGAAGATCTGATCGCAAGCTGCCCGGTATGCGGCTACGCAGCCAACACCGAAAAGGCCACTTCGCGGCTTGACTCTTTGGTTGAGTTGGAAGCTACGGGAGATGGAACTCCGGAGGAGATTCATACCCCCGGCATGGGCGCAATCGCCGACATCGCCGCCTTCCTCAAGATGGCCGAGTCCTCGGACATCAAGTGCGTGGCATATATGGCTCTCAAGCACGGCGCGGCTGGTTCGCCAGATACGTGGCACGGTATTGCGGCCTTCCTGCGTGGCGATCACCAGGTCAACGAAACCAAACTCATAGGCGCTCTCGGCGCGGCGGAACTTCGCACCATGCAGGCCGACGAGCTTCAGCAGTTCTTCAACGCTCCCGCAGGCTTTCTCGGCCCCGTAGGACTCAAAGTTGGTGTAAAGCCTCTTGAAGAAGGTCTCACGGTCGTCGTCGATAATTCTCTGGAGGGCCGCAAGAACATGGTCGCCGGAGCCAACAAACTCGACTACCACTTCCGCAACGTCACGCCAGGCCGCGATTTCAAATGGACTATCTCCGCCGACATTCGCACAGTCAACGAAGGCGAAAACTGCCCTAAAGAAAATTGCTCCGGCAAGTTGCAGGTCGGCAAGGCCGTTGAAATCGGCCACATCTTCAAGCTTGGCTACAAGTACTCCGAGGCGATGGGCGCGCGCGTGCTCGATGTGAACGGTAAGGAAGTCACGCCCATCATGGGCAGCTACGGCATCGGCATCGAGCGCATTCTTACCGCTGCTGTTGAGCAGTCAAACGACAAAAATGGCTTCTGGCTTTCGCCCTCCATCGCGCCGTTCACCGTCGTAGTCACCGTCACCAACATGGGCGATGCATTGCTCGCCGAGACCGGCGAAAAACTTGCCGCTGACCTCGAAGCAGCAGGACTTGATGTTTTGCTTGATGACAGAGACGAGCGTGCCGGCGTCAAATTCAAGGATGCGGATCTGGTCGGTATTCCTTACCGCATCAACGTGGGCAAGAAGGCAGCCGAAGGCAAAGTTGAGTTAGTCACGCGAGCGACCTCAACCAGTGTGGATGTGGCAATCAATGAAGTCGTGGCGCTGGTCAAAGAGCGAGTATCAGAAGATGCGTTACTCTTGACCGTCGGATCATAACGAAAATCCTTAGCTGACAACTAAAACGGATAGCTGTTCAAGGAGCGACGATGGCATTGAAGATCAAATTTCTAAAGCCCACGGGCGGCAAGCATCCCGTGGCATCAATGCTGTTGCGTGTGGGGCTGCTGACGTTTGTGGCAGTCGGCTTACTGTTTCTTGCTGTCTTCGGCTTTTTCTACATCAAATACTCGCACATCGTCGACGAACGTCTGAAGCAGCCGATCTTTGCCAACACCGCAAAAATCTACGCCGCGCCGCACGAGTTGCGCCCAGGGCAAAAACTCAGCGTGAAGCTGATCGCCGACGAGCTCCGCGATGCTGGCTACTCGGCCGATGGCGCGTCGCAGTTCTCGCAACTGGGAACCTACAAGCAAGGCGTGCAGACCATCACCGTGCGCCCCGGCCCGCAATCTTACCATTCGCAAGATAGCGCTGTGATCCGCGTCAGCGGCGGGGTAGTCAGCTCCATCACCGACAATCGCGGTCAGACGCTCTCAAGTTATGAGTTGGAACCGTTGCTGATTACCGGCCTCAGCAATGATGCCGAACGCAGCAAGCGCCGCCTCCTAACCTATGACGAAATCCCGAAGAATCTGGTTCAGGCCGTGCTCGCCATCGAAGACCGCCGCTTTTTTGAACATAACGGCGTCAACTATATGAGCATGATCGGCTGGGCATGGCATGATCTGATCGGTGATCGCAAGCACAAAGGCGGAGCCTCCACGCTGACCATGCAACTGGCAAAGCTGCTCTTCCTCTCTGACAGGGGTTCAATCAAATACAAGATTATTCAGATCACGGTTGCCTTCCAACTCGAACACCGCTTCAACAAACAGCAGATATTCGAGATGTATGCCAACCAAATCCCCCTCGGCCAGCGAGGCAGCTTCTCCATCGACGGCTTTGGCGAGGCGGCGCGCTCTTATCTGGGCAAAGACGTCAGTCAGCTCGACATCTCTGACTGCGCAATGCTGGCTGGCATGATTCAGCGTCCAAATTATTTTTCCCCCTTCCGCCACGGCAGCCGTGTTCTCGACCGGCGCGATCTGGTGCTGGATTCGATGGTGGAAACCGGTGCCATCACCAAGGAACAGGCCGAGCATGCCAAGACTGAGCCGCTGCATCTGACCGGGCAGAACGTGGACGCCAGTGAGGCGCCCTACTTCGTCGATCTGGTGCATGACTTGTTGACGCAAAAGCTGGGTGATCGGGACTTCAACAGCGAGGGTCTGCGCATCTACACCTCGCTCGATCCAGACCTCCAGCGTGAGGCCACAGCGGCTGTCGAATCCACCGTCCACGTAATCGACGAGCAGGTGGACAAGCTGCATGCGCGTGAAAAGAAACTGGGCAAAACCTACACCTATCCGCAGGTGGCGCTGGTTGCGCTCAACCCACACACAGGCCAGGTGCTGGCCTTGGTGGGTGGGCGCAACTACGGCAACTCGCAGTTAAATCACGCAGTCGCGAAACGGCCTACCGGCTCCATCTTCAAACCGTTCGTCTATGCCTCGGCATTCGCCACCGCCGCTGAAGGCACCATGTTGCCCGGTCAGAGCAAGCTCTTCTCGCCTATCACCATATTGAAAGACGAGCAGACCACCTACGGCGAGGGAACGCCCAATGAGTACACCCCGAAAAACTTCGAGGGTGAATATCACGGTGAGGTAACCGCCCGCTACGCCCTCATGCGCTCTCTGAACAACGCCACCATTGGGCTGGCCTCACTGGTCGGCTTTGATCGTGTTGCAGCGCTGGCTCGCGACTCCGGCATCAAGAGTGCCCGCGGAACCCCCTCAATGGCAATCGGATCCTACGACGCCACGCCCTTGGATATGGCTGGCGCATACACCATCTTCGCCAACGGCGGCCTCCACATCGACCCCTGGATGGTCGCCAGCGTGCGCACCTCCACCGGCGATGTAGTCAACGACTACTCGCCCAACTCCAAACAGATTCTCGACCCGCGCGTCGCCTATCTGACGGTCAGCCTGATGCAGAATGTGCTCCGTTCCGACGTGACCGGCACCGGAACCGGAGCTGGCGTGCGCAACATGGGATTCTCCTCACCCGCCGCCGGCAAAACCGGAACCAGCCACGACGCATGGTTCGCCGGCTTTACTTCCAACCTGCTGTGCATCGTCTGGGTGGGCAACGACGACTATACCGACGTCAAAATCGAAGGTGCCCACGCCGCCGCGCCCATCTGGGCAGCGTTCATGAAGCGGGCTGTCCAACTGCCCCAATACTCTGACACGAACGAATTCTTCGCGCCCGTAGGCGTTGATATTACCAACATTGATAGTGTCACTAACTTGCTCAGCGACACCGCCTGTCCGGCAAGCTTCTCGGCGGCCTTCCTCGCCGGAACTGCGCCCACTGACACCTGCGACCACCCCGCCGAGCATCGCAATCTCCTTCAAAAGATCTTCGGAGCCGGCAAAAACGGGAACCAGTAATCTGGCTTCAATTCATTGATTCTCCCCCAGTCGCCCTCCCAGCTGGGGAAATACCGGCGCTTGGCCACCGGAAATAGTCCTAAAATCCAGCCCAATTCCGAACCGGAAAGATCCTTAGTCTTTTCGGTTCATGTTTTTTTCCCAAACGCCGATGAAACCAACATTGGCCTTGGAATCTTCATTAAGGCCATGGAGGCAAGGCACGTTGAGAGCCATGTTCAGCTCCGCTCAGTATCAGACCCCGCTCCAGCCCTTGGCCTCTCGTCTGACCCTTGTGGAAGCGGGTTCGCCCGCTGAGATGCAGCCAGTGGGAGTCAGTGCGGCATGGCGCAAGTTGTTGGTGCAGGCGGACATGGCGGCGCCCCATGTGCAAGTGGCGGCGATTGAGGGAGAGCATGGCACCGGCAAGCACACGCTGGCCCGCTATCTTTTCAGCCGCTCCCCGCTAGCCGGTACAAGCTTCCAGCGTCGCGACGCACGTGAATGGCTCGCCACCGACGCTGACCCCGCTTCACTCTCCGGCGTTATCTATCTGGATCGCGTAGACCTGCTCGGCGCACCCGGTCAGGGTTTGCTTCTCGGTGTGCTCAAGGCGTTGCAAGACCGTCCGGCGGGCCGCTTCATTCTGCTCGCTACCGCGCAGACTTCTCTGCGTCAAATGGCCGCTCAGGGGCTGCTACTGCCTGATCTCGCTTTCCGGCTCACCGCCGTTCGTTTTGCTGTTCCACCACTGCGCCAGCGCCGTGAAGACATTACAGTGCTCGCCCAGTCTCTCTTGGACCGTATCTGCACCCTCTATCAGCAGCGCCCCGTAATTCTTGGTCCGGGCACGCTCGCCCGCCTACTGCAACACGGCTGGCCGGGAAACGTGCGTGAACTAGCCGCCGTCCTCGAAACTGCACTCCTCGAAGCCGTCAACGGTGTTATCCGGCCCGATGATCTGGCATTGCCCACCGGCCTTGAATCTCAGCCCGATGCGCAACCCGGGATGCATGGCGACAGCCTCAATCTGGATTCGGTGATTCAGCATCACGTGCAATACGTCCTTGATCTGAATCGCGGCAACAAACTCCGCGCCGCCCGCCAGCTCGGCATCAGCCGCTCCACCCTCTACCGCATCCTCGGCAACGAAAACATCCTCGCCCACTGAGCGCCGCATAGTTCAGCGAAAATATATCCTCAAGATTGCTGTCTTCCTGAGCGCTGCGGCTTGCCTCGGCAAGTCGCGCTGTGAATGAGCTATTGCTATCTCGCCAACTCGCAATTTCCGCAAAGCGGAAGCGAACTTGCCGATTTTGTAAATAAAAAATTCGCTTATCAATCATTGTTCAAATGGAGTTATAGCCTGTTGGGCAGCCACTCCTGGATTACTCTCAAACTCTGGGTGGGATAGCACGCCTGTCCATTTCCACAGCTAACACCCGAGCCGAAAATGCTCTAGTTTCCCAACCTCATCGAATCTGCGGAACAGGAAGCTCCGGAGATGGCCCTTGCTGATCAAGCGCCTGCATCCAACCTTGAATGCTTTCGCGAAGCTCCTCAACCGCAATATCTTCATAAGCAGCAGGAAATGATTCAAGCCGGCGCAATGCATCCCTCAGTAGCGATGCGGTGCCTATAAAATTCTTCCGCTGGAAGTGGTGAAACGCCGCCGCAATTTGAATCAACGCCTGCAAGAATGTCTTCTCCTGCCCCTCGCGCTTTAGCCAGACACCTTCCCAATGCTCATGAGCGAGAAAATATTCCCCGTTCTTGTAGCATCGCAGCCCTTCCGCAAGAGCCCCGCAACTCCAATCAAGTGGCATCGTCCCTCACCATGCTTCAGCCTCTCACAATTCCGATTCCAGGTGTGGCGCCAACAATCCAGTCGCTCATTGGATACCATTTTCCACAGTCTCCGCACATCGTCATCGGAAAATGCTTTGCGCAATTCGGACATACGGCCTGGTTTTGGAATGTGTCGAATGGCTGCATGCAAAGATCGCACTGCCATTTCTCTCCCAACAGTGGCGCTGTCCGGCAGTTGGGGCATATAAACCCAGGCCGGCGAGGAAGTTTTGACAGGCGAATCATCTCCTTAGCTTGTTTGAATCCGTTCCAGCAGTTCAGAAGCACAAAGACGGCAATCGCACCGATCCAGAAAGACTGTAGAAAGATGGATAGACCCTTGGCTTTTACTTGGCATTCAAGTAGTTTACTGCCTGAGAATTACATGCGGCCAATTCGTCGGAAGGCCCACGTCAAATATCCGGGATTCAGACTGGATGCTGGGTGCCCCATCCTTGTGGCGTTCTTGTTTTTGCCGCAAGGGTGGGATAGCACGAACCCTAACAGCTGGCGCTTAGAATCGCGCAACCGGTATGCCGGATATCAACCCCGACATCAATTCCGCAAACGCCCGGACAATGTCTTTGTAGCAGCAAGAAGTGTCAGGGCACGACTTCATCGGGGTCCCCATCGATAGGTCTTCGTCGATGGGGTGGGAGTTCAGTCGTGCCGCGCCTATCCATAAGATTTTAGAAACCAACCCACGCGACGACGTCGCGCTCACTGGGCACATTGTATTCAGTCGAAGGCGGATGTGCATTCCCGCGCGGCTCGCCATGCCCAGATGGCGCAGATTGGCAGGATGATCAGGAAGCTCGCGTTGCCCAGTATAAGTGTCAGGGCAACAGAGACGATCATCATAACAATCGTGCCGGTGATCGTACAGTAGAGAAGACCGAACGGACCGAGCAAAAGAGCAAGAAAAACCGCAGCCCAAACCTTCTTTGGCCCCACTTCGAAGAGCCCGATTGAGTTGGTCTGCGCAGGCAGCATTGCAAGCGGTGAAACATGCTTGTTCCCGGCTCGGTCTGCAGCATGATCCGGCATAGCTAGAGGCCACGGCGTGCCGCATCCGGCGCAAAAACCGTCTCTGTCACGCGAGCCTGAGCCGCATTGCTTACATACGTTCATTAGGTCAATCTGTCTTTCTAAGCAATTGTATCCAGATCGTATCAACGGCGGGTGCCCCCGGTCTCAACGCCCCAAAAACCACACCGAGAGTGCCCCCGGTCCCTCGCATTTGGGGACCGGGGATTGAAGAAATAGCCTCTTTCAGGATCGCTCCTCTGAAACGCCGCAGGGTCTAGGATCGCGGTCGTGCCTGGATTATCAACGCTTCGGCAGTTACCTGTACTAGCAACCCCAGCTCTCAATTTTGAGAACCGGAGCAGTCGGCCGTCCGAGCAGCGTTTTGCTAGTCCCTATCCCTTCCCAACACATTCGCCCACAGCCGTCGCTCGTATAGCTCATCCATCGTCTGTCCCTCCGCCGGCACAATCCCGTACACCACCTTGCAGCCCATCGCCTGCGCCATACGAGAAATCGAACTCATTTGGATCGTGGTTTTCCGCTCATTAGCCTCAAGATCGAAGATCACTGAACGGGCCACGCCCATCTTCGCCGCGATCTCCGCCACCGGAACCCGCAATGCCTGCCGCACTGCCCTCAATAAACCGTTCCCGGGATGAATCGCAGTTCCCGCTCGCCGAAAGGACCGCATCTCAAAATCCAGCCTCTTCCTCGCCAATTCTCTATCTCTATGCCGCATCGCTTCTTCCTCCTGATCTTCGACCTACGACTCAAGGGTAGAAAAAGCAGCCTTAATTATCTGCAAAAATGCACAAAATACTGCCAAAATCGTCTGAATAACAGCCTATCTTGTAGCTTCAGCTCGGCCTTGTATCGGGCATTTCCGCGGTAAATATCCAACCGCAGGCCTACTGTTTTTAAGAGGACAGGATATTCATTCTTGATTCTGTCGCGTCATGGACTGACAATGCTACGTTTTTTGTAGGCCTGTCTCCCAAGTGAAAAGCAATGATTTGCATTGTTGTTCTACACTCAATCCAAGGTAAGATTTCACCACGAGGTTCCATTCCGTTGAGAAAAATGTTGCTTCCCTCACTTGCTGTTACAGCAATCTCGCTGCTCGCATTTGTCCCAGCGCTCGGCGCGCTGAGCGTGGCCAGCCCAGCGGCACAAATTCCGGCCAATCCTCCGGTGACTCCAGCCTCAATCGAAGCCAATCGCAAGGCGCTCAGTGCGCTCTTTGAGGAATACTGGCAAGACCGCCTCAAGCACGATCCCGAGTATGCTTCCATGCAGGGCGACAAGCGCTACAACGATCAAATCGACGACTACTCGGTGAAGGCGGTCAACGAGGCACTGGAGCGCGAAGAAGGCTTCCTCATGCGCTTGGCGGCGATTGATCCCACCGGATTGACGGAGCAAGAGACAGTCAGCCGCGAGCTGCTGTTGCGCGAGTTTACCGACGACATGGAAGGCGCCAGCTTCAAAGAATGGGAGATGCCGCTCAACCAGATGGGCGGAATTCACACCACTTATCCGCAACTGGTGGCCGAGCTGAGCTTTGAAACCGTCAAGGATTACGACGATTGGATTGCGCGTCTGCACGCCATGCCCAAAGCCCTTGAGCAGGTAACAACGAATATGTCCATCGGCATACAGGATCATCGCGTGCCGCCAAAATATCTACTTGCCAAAGCGCTGGATCAGGTAAAGGAACTCGCCAATCAAAAGCCTGAAGACTCGCCGCTGTCCATGCCGCTGAAGAAGTTTCCCGCCTCCATCAAGCCCGCCGATCAGGAACGAATCAAAGCGGAAATGTTGGCGGCAATCAGCAAAGAAGTGCTTCCGGCTTACCTGCGTTTTGCGCGATTTCTTGAAGTGAGTTACGTTCCCGCAGGCCGCACGGAGCCGGGAATTACCTCGCTATCGGATGGAGCAAAATACTATGCATACTGCATCCGCCAACAGACAACGACCAACCTGACAGCCGAGCAGATTCATCAGATTGGCCTCGACGAAGTGAAGCGCGATGAGACGGAGATGCTCTCGATTGCGCAGAAGCTGGGCTTCGCCGATTTGAAAAGCTTCCGGGCCAGCCTCAACAGCAACCCAAAGATGAAAGCGACGACAAGGCAGTCGGTGATGGATGCCTATCGCAGCTATGTTGGGCCGATGCAGGCGCGTCTGCCGCAGCTTTTTGGCCACTTGCCCAAAGCACCGCTTGAGGTGGTTGCAGTTCCGGAATACATCGAGAAAACAATGTACCCGGCTTACTATGAACCGGGCACGCCAGACGGCAGCAGGCCCGGCCGCCTGAATGTGAATACCTATAACCCGACCGACCGCAACCTTTACTCCATCGAGGCCATCGCATACCACGAGGGAGTTCCCGGCCATCACTTGCAGTTTGCAATCATGCAGGAGCAGGAGAATGTTCCCACCTTCCGCAAACACATGGAATTTACGGCGTATGTCGAGGGCTGGGGGCTATATTCGGAACGGCTGGGCAAGGATGTGGGATTGTATCAAGACCCGTATTCCGACTTCGGTCGCTTGCAAGCGGATATCTGGCGTGCCATTCGGCTCGTGGTCGATACCGGCGTCCATTCCCAGCACTGGACCCGCCAGCAGATGGTCGATTATTTCCACGATCACTCGGCAATTGAAGAGACCAGCATCCAGACCGAAGTTGATCGCTATATCGCGTGGCCGGGACAGGCGCTGGCATACAAGGTTGGTCAGTTGAAGATTCTGGAACTCAGGGAGCGAGCCAAAAAAGCGCTGGGCGAAAAGTTTGACCTGCGCACGTTTCACGATCAGGTGCTGGATACAGGAGCTTTGCCGCTCGATGTATTGAGCGACCGCATCGATGCGTGGATCGCGAGTCAAAAGGCGGTTGTTGCGCAATAGTGTTTTTGTGCAGGCATCCCGGCGGCAAAGAAGTTCATTTTGTCCGCCTGGATGCCTGCAGTTGTATGGAATAAGGATTGTGAACAATAAAGTCCGGATATAGATATATTTATTCTCCTGATAGGTCCGAATGTATCCTGCGAAAATATTCAAAAGAGTGGCAGTTTAAGGCGTGTTTTGGCTATTTTTTGCGCCCTGCCGTTAAAATACTTAGGCCATTTTTTCTAACTTTGAGTGAATAGCCAGTGATGCGATAAAAGGAATAATAAGGCAGAGAGAACGAACGTTGGCACGGAAAATACAGGATATGGATTTGCAGAAAATTATGTTGCTTTCCGGTAGGCTCAGAACAAATCAATCGAATGGAAAATGACGAAAGGCAGGAGAGAGCTTTTCTGATTTTATTAGGCCACCTCCGCGGCGCGCGTGCGTGGATGTCCGTGGGGTGATGGCCGGAAATGACGGAACGATGGACGCAACAAAGCAGAAGTTGAAAACAGTAAATGCGAGAAGTAAAACGGACAGTACAACCAAAGACAGCGTACCTAAACAGGATGGTCGGAAAAGATCGGCACGCCAGGACGGCGCAGAGCTGCTGCGTCAGGCGGTGGACCGGCGAGTGGGCGAGAACTCGGAGCAGCTTGCCGATGTCATTGCGAAAAAGGCCATGAAGGGGGATCTGGCCGCCGTCAAGGTGATGGTTGGACTCGCGGATAGCAAAAAGCCCGTTCAGGAGCCAGTGCAGAAGAGGCGTGGACTGAGTCAGGCGCAGCGGTTGGCGGAAGAACCTCAATGGCAGGGAACTCGGGAAAAGCCGGGAACAGGAATTAGTAACTAGAAAACTGCTGTTCGGATCGCCGGTTGCCCTAGCTCTCGGAAGCGAGAACTGAGGCAACCGGCCTCGGAACCTGCTGATCGACTGGATCGGTGCGTTGAATGCGGGTCTTTCTTCCCATATGGTTCAGGGCGGGCTTGGCAGCCAATGGCGGCGCGGTGACGGGGAGCGCTGGAAGGGAATTGCCGGGGCGTTATAATCTTTAAGGTTCCCATTGAAGACCTGACGGCTTGCCCGGATGAGCGGGGTTGCTGGCGCAGGCGATTCCACCTACGAGAGAGACTCATATGAAACGGCTTTTCGCGATTGCATTGATGTGCGCATTTTCCTGCTGCCTGTATGCTCAGGCGGTTGATACCACTGTTTGCGAGATTCTGAAGAATCCTGTGTCGTTTGACGGCAAGATTGTGCGCGTGAAAGGCACAGTTGTGGCCGGTTTCGACCAGTTCGCGCTGAAGGGCGCAGACTGCGGCGAGAAGGTTGACGCAATCTGGCTCTCTTATCCGGAAGGAACCAAAGCGAAGTCGGGTGCGGCGGCTGTGTTGCAGTTGCAGCCTGCGAAGAACTTTGCCGGACCAGTGGCGACGGTTGAGCGGAAGCCGGTTGAACTGGAGAAGAGCAAGGATTTCAAGCAATTTGAATCGCTGCTCACTGTTCCTTTCAGGGGCGACGGTGTGTGCCTGGGCTGCGTGCGCAATATGGTGAAGGCCACGTTAGTGGGCCGGTTGGACGGCGTGCAGGCTGGTATAAAGCGTGACAAGACGGGAAAAATTGTGGCGATCAGCGGCTTTGGGAATTTGAATGCCTATAGCGCGCGGCTGGTTCTGCAATCTGTGAGTGAGGTTGCGCAGCAGGAGATTGACTACTCGAAGAGCGCGCCGGTTACCAAGGGCGATGTTCTCCCCGAACCTCCCGTCGTGGTGCCTGACCCTCTGGGCGATGCGCACAAGATGGCGAAGGGGTTTGGCGCGAGCAGCCCATTTGGAGACAAGTTGGAGCGCGCTGCTGCGGTTTTTGGAAAGCCCAACGAACCTAATAGCGCGACGATAAGTTTTGGCGCGCCGAACCTGGCATCAGCAAAGGATGAGGCGAAGGGCGAAAAGGAATCTCCCGATGGCGTGCTCTTCAATTGCAAGATGAATATGGACAGGCTAAAGGGCAGCGCATTGTCCATCGCCATTGCTTATGAGGGAACGCTGATCGCCGACCTGCGCGATCCGAAGGCCGTCGCAAGTTACATGGGAAATTACGATTTTGCCTATTACGCAACGCAGAATGCGGCTCTGGCGGCAATTGCGAGTCGTTTGAAAACCCTGACCATGCCCGGCGGCAATCTGGTGTGGAACAACAAATGGACGGTAGCGGAGCAGGAGAAAGCGATCGATACGGGAATCAAGGGCTTTCTCGGCGATGAAGAGTTGCTGACTCGCTAACTGGAAAATCGATACGCGTGTTTGGCCTGTTGTGCGCCAGCAGGGCAAATGCGCGTATTCTTGAATGCAGCACCACTCTCACTCAAGACAAGGAAAACCATGGCAGAGATAGCCGTTGAGGCCACCGAAGTACCCGCGCAGTTGCCGCAGGTTCGCATCGCCGTTTTGGGCGCAGGCAAGATGGGCGGCATTTTATTGCAGGCTTTTCTCAAGCAGAACCTCTTTGCACTCGAACAGATTCATGCCACTGTGAATCATCCCGAGAAGGCCATCGCACTCAGCACGCAATGGGGTGTGGATGTGACGACCAACAACCTGGAAGCGACGCGGCAGGCGGATTTGATTCTGCTGGGCGTGAAGCCATTTCAGGTGCCTGCTCTGATCGAGGAGATTCGTCCCGCGCTGACCAAGGACAAGACGATTATCTCCTTTGCCGCTGCGGTGAAAACGCGCTCCATTGAAGAAGCAGCAGGAATTGAGATTGGCGTGATTCGCGCGATGCCGAATACTCCGTCGGCACTGGGCGCGGGCGCTGCTGCATTGTGCAGAGGACGTTATGTTTCCGCAGCGCAGATGGAACTGGCCGAACGTATCTTCAAGACCGTGGGCCGCACCGTGAATGTGGACGAGAAGCACATGGACGCGGTAACCGGCCTCTCCGGCTCTGGACCAGCTTACATTTACATCATCATTGAGGCGCTGGCCGAGGCGGGCGTGAAGGTGGGATTGCCGCGCGACGTTGCGACGGAACTCGCTGCGCAAACTACCTTTGGCGCAGCGAAGATGGTGTTGGAAACCGGCTACCATCCGGCATTGCTGAAAGACGCTGTGACCACGCCAGCCGGCAGTACGATTGACGGCATTATGGCGCTGGAAGAGGGTGGGCTGCGAGTTACGCTGATCAAGGCCGTAATGCGCGCCACCGAGCGAGCCAAGCAACTGGCGGCGGGATAAAGGCAGGGAACAGGGAACAGGTTTTTCGTGCTGAATTAAGGCTGTCGTTTCCCAGGTCTGAAAATCCAGACCTGGGGCACCCATTTACTCTGCTAACCCAACTCACTCCACTCACAAACTCGTGCCCATTCAACGCCCAACTTGGTTGCCCACTTATCTGCCGGAACTCGACGGCCTGCGCGGCTTGGCGATTCTGGCTGTGGTGCTTTATCACTGCGACTACATGCAACTGGAGAGAACCAGACTGCATGGCGCGGTGGAGTGGGGATGGGTGGGGGTCATTCTCTTTTTTGTGCTCTCCGGCTTTCTGATCACATCGATTCTGTTGGGGACGCGGGAGAAGCCACATTACTTTCACAACTTCCATGCGCGGCGGGCGCTGCGCATCTGGCCGGTCTACCTTTTGGTTTTGGCGGTCGTGTATGCCGAGTCGGATTGGTTCATTGGCCCGCGGCCTCTCGATGCTATCAAGGCCGCGCCCTGGCTGGCTTACTTCTTCTTTGTGCAAAATCTCTTTCATTTGACGCTGCCTCCGGCGCTAGGGCCGACGTGGGCGCTGGCGCTGGAAGAGCAGTACTATTTTTTCTGGGCGCCGACGGTTCGCTGGCTGCGGCGGCCTTGGATGCTGTTCACGGTGCTGATTGCCGCGCTGATCTGCTCACCGTTGATGCGCCATCTGAATCCGGTGTGGCTCTGGGGATTGCCGACGCACACGCTGATTAAGTTGGACGGTATCGCGATGGGTAGCCTACTGGCGCTGGGGCTGTACACGCTGCCAATCACGCGCCGTGTCTGGCTATGGTTGGGCCTGGGCGGGTTCGTACTGGGCATGTTTTTTGCTGCCACCATAGCCGGAGGAACTTCAATGCTGGATTCGGCTCTGGCGCTGGGTTTTGGCGGAGCGGTGCTGGCGGCAATGGCTTCGACCGGCACGCACAATCCGTTAAATGGGCTGCTGAGAAGTGGGCCGCTGGCCTTTTATGGCCGCATCAGCTACGGCCTGTATATGACGCACATCATTGTTTTCGTCTTCTTCGGCTGGTTTGACAAAAGCATGGAGAGCCACGGCGCGGCAGGCATTCTGGCTGTGGTGGTTTTTCGGTTGGCGGCCACGACGGTCGTCGCAAGCGCACTCTGGTATGGCTTCGAGTCGCAAATTCTCAAGCTAAAGAAGCATTTCTAGAAAATTTTCTATTCAGGTGTTTACCGCCGAAAGGACAGATGTGCTGTCCCACCCGTTCCGCAAAATACGCGGAATGGGTGGGGCACCAACACTACTTGTGTCTGAATACGAATGAGTGGGGGGCAGTACTTATGCCGTCTCTTCGCGGAGGGTCTGCTCAAAGACCGCATCGGGCTCATCAAGCCGGATGAGGCGATGCAGATAGGCGCGAGAGATGCACAGGCTGCGGGCAGCCAGCGTTTTATTGCCATTATTCTCGCGTACGGCGGTCACCGCCAGTTTGATTTTGTAGTCGCGCAACTGCCGTTCAAAAGAACCGGCGGGATGGTAATCGCCGATGTCTACTACGTCGCCAATGTCGCCGAGATCCGCATCGACATCGCCATCGTCGGCAATCATGCTCAAATCTTCAACACGAACCATATCCCCTGTGGCGAGGATGATGGCCCTCTGCATTACGTTTTCCAGTTCGCGGACGTTACCCGGCCAGCGGTGTGTCTGGAGCAGGGCCATCGCATCTGGCTCAATGCCCTCCATCGGCTTCTGGAACATCTGTCCGTACTGGTGCAGAAAATGCCGCGCGATCCGTGGAACGTCTTCCGGGTGCTCCTGGAGGGGCGGCGATTCAATCTGCATCACGTTGATGCGATAGTAAAGATCTTGGCGGAATTTGCCTTCGGTCACCAATTTGGACAGATCCTGGTGGGTGGCGAAGATCAAGCGTGCCCGCAACGGAATCAACTTGTTGCTGCCCAGGCGGTTGAACTCCATCTGCTGCAGCACGCGCAGCAACTTGACCTGGGTAAACACGCTCAAATCGCCAATCTCATCCAGGAAGAGCGTGCCGTCGGCAGCCTGTTCAAAGTATCCTTCCCGAGCTCCAACCGTTCCGGTAAAGGCGCCTTTTTCATGCCCGAACAATTCGGCTTCAATCAGAGTTTCAGGAATGGCGCCGCAGGAGACAGCCACAAAAGGACGGTTGCCGCGAGAGCCAAGATTGTGGATAGCGCGTGCAATCAATTCCTTGCCGGTTCCGCTTTCGCCGGTGACCAGTACGGAGGCGTTGAGATTGGCGACGCGATGAATCAGTTGGTAAACCTGGAGCATCTGCGGGCTGGACCCGATCAGCCGGTCGCAACTTCCGGGTATTTCCAGTTGCTGCTGAACGGTTTGCAGTTGCTGTTTGAGCGCAGAGTTTTCAAACGCCCTGCAGAGCATGGTCTTGAGATCACGAATTGAGGGCGGACGCCGACAGTAGCCAAAGGCCCCGGCCCGAACCAATTCAAAGGCTGTCGATCGCAGGCCGTCGTCGGCCAGGATCACTGCTGGAACCTTGGACGCTATTAAGCGTTGGGTGCAACCGATTCGATCCTGCAATAAATCCTGATGGGATTGCAAATCGAGAATCATCACATCGCAATCGCCGGCGGCGCGAAGCAGATTGATGCCATCCTCATCCGATTCAAGAAGGATCTCGAAATCCTTCCCAAGAGCTGAGGAAAGCAGCGTATGGAGCGTTCGATCTTCCGAATACAGCCCAACTTTGATCATTTACGGACCTATTATCTTGACGATACGCCTTTATAACGCAAAGGCGAGGTCAAAACGCTAACCCGACTCAGAATAGCCAATGTCCGGCATATCTTCGCGGCGACACGCCACCTGCCAGACCACAAAAGCTCAATTGGCATTCGTTACTTAGATCAATAATATTATCGACAGATCAAGGCCATGTCGAGGTAACCTTGGTAACCAGACGTCGAGAGAGAATTAATTTGGGAAATGGTCTGCAACGAAATCAATATGGCGCATGAGCGAGAGAACCGGCCCACCTCTATCCCAGTTTGAACGCAGCTATAAGACTATTTATCTGACGGTTAGCGCGAAAATTTCATCTTGATTAGAGAGTGGCGCTACTATGCAATCCTTTTTGTTCAGCAGCCTCAGTAAATCCCTTACGAGTACCTTAGTAGCGACGAAACTCGCGCCTGAGTAACAAAATTAACGAGTACGTAATTTTTCAAACCCCTGAAAGAGTATCCAGGTTGTCACTTCAACTGACGCGAAAAGTGCTTTACATCAAGAAAACGAGGCACTTGCAAGCCGCGATTGTCCACTCTGAGAGTGGTGTATACGTAGCGCTTCACTGCGGAGTGTGCCCCCCGTAAACATCTGTGTACACCCGTCTGGAGTGTCAGCAGACGCAAATCGCAATTGGTGTAGTTTTGGCTAGAATTGGGCCAATTCGACCTTTAAGAACTTTGGTCATGGAATTGCTGTAGAGCCTGTACCGCCGCTGTAAAGTGGCTCTCCCAGAAGACAGGGGAGGGAAAGGAACAGGAAATGCGCTCGTTTGCCTGGTGGCCAACGCTGATCGTACTGGCTTTAGCGGTCTTTACCGACCTGCGCAGCCGTCGCATTCCCAATTGGTTGGTGTTTCCTTTCCTTGTGGCGGGGATTGTGGTTTCACCCTGGCGTCCGGATTGGCGCGGGAATAGCCACGGTTTCGGTTGGCATGGTTTTGGTCAGAGCGTCTCCGGTTTTGCGCTGGGTGTTTTGATCTTCGGATTTTTTTTCTGGATGGGTGGCATGGGTGCGGGCGATGTGAAGCTGAGTGCCGCGATCGGTGCCTGGATTGGCCCGCAACAGTTGTTTCTTTCGCTGATTATCACCAGCATTGCTGGTGGAATTATGGTGCTGTTTTGGATCTTGTATGCAAAATTTTTGAAGAAGTTTTTTTTAAGCGTATTCCACCACGCATTTGGTGGGGAATCGAGCGGAAATCCATCCGATGCAGAGATGACGCTCGATGATTTTATGAAGCGCAAGATGCCTTACGCTCCTGCAATTGCCATCGGCACGTTTATGTCCTTCTTCGCTCGTTGAGAACCAGGAGTTAAGCATTATGTCAGACTCGGAATCAACATATCGGTTTACGACAAACACACAAGACACGTATCACGCAGGGGGGAACGATCCCGTGAATTCAGACTCTTCTTCATTTCTAGATGATCAGTATCCGGACACGCTCGGCGGCGATGTGCTGTCGATCGCGCTTATTGGACCGGACGAAGGACGCCGCAGGGCGGCAGCCACAGCGCTCGCAGAGTGCCATAGCGGGGAGATTCGCGAGTTTCCCACGTATCCTCCGAGCCTTGACGATGTGCCGAAGCTGCTGGAGCAGCATTACGACGTCATCATGATCGATCTGGACAGCCACCCCGAGTACGCGCTGGAGTTGGTGGAGAGCATCTGCGCCAATGGCGCGGCGACGGTGATGATTTATTCAGTGAAGGCTGATTCCGAGTTGCTGGTTCGCTGCATGCGCGCCGGGGCTCGCGAATTTCTCACTTTGCCTTTTGCGCAGAGCACCATGGCCGAAGCGATGGTGCGGGCCTCGGCTCGCCGTCCGGCAAC
Organism: uncultured Occallatibacter sp.; assembly: GCA_964414945.1. Lineage (GTDB taxonomy): Bacteria > Acidobacteriota > Terriglobia > Terriglobales > Acidobacteriaceae > Telmatobacter. Next base: position 3,593 of record CAYPYJ010000012.1, on the reverse strand, counting down.
GCGTTCTCCGAAAAAGACAGGCGGCAGGTTGCTGACATTTCTGGGCGCCAAGGGCGGAGACGGCGTAACGACTCTGGCCTGCAATTTTGCAGTATCGCTGGCGCAGGAATCGAGCCAAAGCACGCTGCTGATCGATCTGGATCTTCCGCTGGGAGATGCCGCTCTCAATCTGGGCGTGGTTGCGGAGTACTCCACCATCAACGCTCTGCAGAATGCCGGCCGACTGGATTCGAGCTTCCTCTCCAAGTTGCTGGTCAAGCATAGTTCTGGCGTTTCGGTGCTGGCGGCGCCGGGCAAATTTCCTCAGTTTGACGCTCCCAATGACGCCATCGACAGATTGATTGCGGTTGCGCGGCAGGACTTCGACAACGTAGTTATCGACATGGGCTCCAGGCTCGATTTGATGGCGACGAGCCTGTTCAAAGACGGCTCCACGGTCTATCTGGTTATCCAAGCGGGCATTGCCGGACTGCGCAATTCCAATCGCCTGATCTCGCAGTATTTTGCGACCGGGGTACCGAAGCTGGAGATCGTTCTCAACCGCTTTGAGCCGCGTACGATGGGCGTTGCGGAAGACCAGATCACGAAGGCACTCACGCGTCCGGCGCAGTGGAAGATACCCAACGACTATGCCGCAGTGCGGCGCATGCAGACGACCGCCGTTCCATTGGCGCTTGAAGATTCGCCGATTTCGCGTTTGATCCGGCAGATGGCTCGGACCGCATGCGGTTTACCGCCTGCCACGGAAAAGAGGTCTGGCTTCAGCCTGAAGAGTCTCAGCCGCAGCATCTCGTCGAAGACTACGAACGAGGAAACAACATCGTCAGCCTTCACGCAACTTGGGCTGGGCTCCAGCCCGGATGAGAATAACTCTCATTCCGGCGGGATGACGAATCGGAAGTCCGCATATACACCCGTCGCGGAACCGGAAGATGAAAGAACGCAAACACCGTCGAAGCCCATCGAGCGCACGGACTCTACAGGCGCGAAGCGGGGAGTGGTGCAAAGTATCAGCGCATCCCGCCAGCCGAGCGAACCAGAGACGCGTACATATAAAGGCTCCACCTATGTGAAGGGCGCGGATGGCGAATGGCATTTGCAACAACCCAGTGCCAGTGATCACGTTGTGGAGCAACCCCATGTTGTGGAGCAACCCCGTGCGGTGGAACAACCTCGTGTTATAGAGCAGCCCCGTGTGGTGGAACAGCCTCGCGTCGTGGAGCAGCCGCGAGCCCCTGAGCCGTCTCACCCCGTAGAGCAGGAGGCGACGGTCATCGCCTGGTCGACGCCCGCCTCTATACCCTATGGCACCGCGCTCAGCAATAAGCAACTCAGAGCCATGGCGTCAGCTCCGGGAAAATTTGTTTACACTCCTGCCGTTGGCGAGGTGCTTCCTGCCGGAACGCATACACTCACGGTGGATTTCACTCCAACAGACCGCGCGAGCTTCACCAAGGAGCAGGCCACGGTCTCTATCGTCGTCACCAAAGCGACGCCAGTGATCACCTGGCAGACGCCCGCTGCCATGAACTACGGCACCGAGATCAGCGCCACTCAGCTCAATGCGACGGCGTCGGTTCCCGGCAACTTTACTTATGCGCAGTCCGCGGGCGAGAAACTGCCGGCGGGTGTCCATACGCTCACAGCGACCTTTACTCCGACCGACACCGCGGGATACTCGACGACGCAGGCTACTGTGTCGATTACCGTGGCCAAGGCTGCCACGGCTATCTCGTGGTCGAAGCCGGCTTCGATTGTGTATGGCGACGCGCTCAGCGATCAGCAGCTTAATGCGAAGTCGGCGATTCCGGGAAGATTTACGTACACTCCCGCCGCTGGCGAGGTGTTGACAGCAGGAGAGCATACTCTCACGGCAAACTTTACTCCTGATGACAGCACGAGCTACGTTCCGGCTCAGGCCACGGTCTCCATGACGGTGACCAAGGCAACACCGTCGATCAACTGGTCCGCGCCTGCATCGATTGTCTACGGAACTGCGCTCAGTGCTACTCAACTCAATGCATCCTCCTCGATATCAGGAAAATTTGCCTATATTCCGGGGGTTGGCGCGGTGCTGGGCGCAGGAACGCATCGGCCCTCAGTGACCTTTACTCCCACAGACTCTGTCGACTACTCCCCGGTGCGGGCGGCGGTTTCGCTCACGGTGACCAAGGCAACGCCGGAGATCACATGGCCTGCGCCTGATTCGATTGTTTACGGCACAGCGCTCGGTGTCGCGCAACTCAATGCGGCGGCATCGGTTCCGGGAACCTTCGTTTATACGCCAGCCGTTGGTGAGGTTCTATTAGCAGGAGCGCATACTCTGACGGCGAGCTTTACGCCGACCGACTCCACGGATTATTCAGCGGTGCAGACTTCGGTCTCGCTGACGGTGACCAAGGCAAAGCCCACGCCGGTCACCTGGCTAACGCCGGCTTCCATCGCCTACGGCACTGCGCTCGGAGACGACCAGCTCAATGCCACGGCGCAGGTTTCAGGAAGATTTGTTTACTCTCCTGGTTCAGGCGAGGTGCTGGATGCGGGAATGCATACGCTCTCTGTCACGTTCACGCCGGACGACTCGAACTTCCCAGTGGCGGAGGCATCGGTGACGCTTAACGTGACCAAGGCGACGCCGTTAATTACGTGGCCGACGCCCGCTGTTATCACATATGGCACCGCGCTCAGCGCTGCGCAACTCAATGCCACGGCAGATGTTCCGGGCAGTTTTGCTTACTCTCCTGCGGCCGGAGAAGTCTTCGCGGCGGGAACGCATACACTCTCGGTGACTTTCTCTCCTGCTGAGACCGCGAACATAGCCAAGACTCAGGCGACTGTAACGCTGAAAGTCTCCAAGGCAACCCCCATTGTCACATGGCCGACTCCCGACCCGGTCTCTTACGGCACTGAACTCAGTTCCGCGCAACTCAATGCAACGGCATTGGTTCCGGGAGTATTTGTCTATACTCCCTCTGCGGGCACAGTGCTTACCGCGGGAACACAGAAGCTATCAGCGATCTTTACCGCCAAGGACACTGCGGATTACACGACCGCACAAGCGACTGTATCGCTTATAGTGGAAGAGTTGCCGAACATTTTATCGCTGATGCCGGAGACGGACGAAGCGGATGCAAACCGCTCTGATCGGGCGGCTGCAAAGCGGGGTGGGCCGCAAAGCGGCACTGCTCCCAGCCAGCAGAGTAAACTTGAGACGCGCACATACAAAGGCGCTGTCTATGAGAAGGGAGCCGACGGCCAATGGTACCTCCAGAAGAAGTAGAACAACCCTCAACGCTTCCCGCGGATTTTGGTGAATGGGATAGCGGGGAGCCTCCCGCGACACAACCGGGAGATTTCGAGGGATTCGATGCAATCTCCAGGCCTCAGGCGAAGCCTGTCGCAGCACGGGTGGCCACACCGCCGGCGCCAGCGCGTGTAGCTGCGCCGCCAGCGGCGGTCCGTCCAGTCAGCGCTCCTCCTCGGGTGCCTTCAAAGCCCTATGCGCCAGTCGAGCAACGTCCATCAAGGGTCACGCGAGTTCCAGAACCTGAACCTGAAGTCGAGGACGAGGTTGAGGTCAAGGGTAAGAGCAA
>CAYPYJ010000011.1:0-72066 GCA_964414945.1 uncultured Occallatibacter sp. | reverse complement strand
TATTACAAAAGAGTGGTAGGCGAGGCGGGCATCGAACCCACAACCCGCAGTTTAAAAGCCCGAGTCAAACATTTATTACACTATATCACCTCCCTATATAACATTATTATTCAATAACTTATAGGTATAATCCCCAAGCGGATTTTACTCCATTTTGCCCAACGACAACCCACAAAATTCCCAGAGAGTCTTAAGTTCTCATCGACATTTCCAGATGGCGCTGTCACGCCACTCGGGGCCGCGTTTGGCGAGGAGGGCTGCCAAGTCTTGAGGGTTATTTATCTTGCCGCACAACATGTCCGCGATCATGTCGTGCTCAAAAAGCTCGGGAAGAGGGGCATACTTGTTAATTCCCCCACCAAACCCCAACGGGTCTTCAGAGAGAAATCGTCCTGTCGTCGGGTTGTAGTATCTGGCCTGGTAGTAGTTGATGCCGAGGCCGTCCGACTCGCGGCCGGTGTAGGTGTAGCTGTTGGAGGTGGTCGCGCCCGACGCACTCAGGCTGCCGAATGGTGCGTAACTATATTGCGCCACGGAGTTGCCGACTGCATCGGTCAGCGTCACGGTGCTGCCCTGGGCGTCGGTCAGGTAGTTATCGGTTTCGGTGGCGGTTGTGCGCGTGAAGCGCTCGTCCACGCCGCCGGTGAGCAGGTTGGCGGTGGGCAGCGTACCAAACTCCTGCACGGCATTTGCGCCGTCGTAGAGGAAGTTGGTGGTCGTGCTCAGGACCGTCTTACTGACGCGCCGCCCCAGCGGATCGTACGCGAAACTGGCACCGTTGTTGTCCGCGGAGGCCAGCCGGTTCCGCGCATCCCAGACGTAGCTGTTCATGCCATCAGCGAGCGTGTTTCCATTGGCGTCGTAAGTCATCGCGGTCGTGCCCCACTGCGTAAGCTGGTTGTTCGCATTATAGACCGCCGAAGAGACCGCCGTCGGCAACTGCGTACTGGCCAAGCTGCCACCCACACCGACGCGCCTGCCTGCCAGATCGTAGCTATACGTTAGATTTGCCGGAGCCAGAACGCCACCCTGGTAATTAATGCCAGTGAGCTGCGACGCAGCGTCGTAGCTGTAGCTTGCGACTACGCCATTCGGAAGCGCGAGCGAGGTCCGGCGACCGTTGCTGTCGTAGGCAAATCCGACATTGGAGGCACCCTGGGTGTCCACTCCCAAGGATAGGAAGAAAATACGCTCATGCTCAAGCAAAGCCGGCTGCCCGGATTCGGAGGCGAGAATCTGAGTTGGCACCATACGACGTTGATCAATCCAACGCTGAACAAGTGGCGAGTGAAGGCACGCCAAGACCTCTGGTGCATATTGAGGATAGATCTCGCGCAGAATACGATCTCCGTCCCGATAAAGCCTACCGCCAGGATCACGGAAGGTTCCCTCTGCGACTGATGAACATTGGGTCACTGCTTACTGACTTTCTCACTCTTCGACCAGGAGCGGCCGGTCAAACGCTTTGAGAATTTACGGAGACGTACACGGAGCAAAAATATCATTCCTGCAAAGGTGGAACTGATTATCTGCAATACTAGAAGCCCGGAACCAGGATCGACGTATGCATAGGCGGGCTGGGCAAGAACGCAGAGTACACACAGCATCTGAAATACGATCAACGAAAGAGTCAACACAAAGTTAAGTTGCCGCAAACGCTCCCCCCAGGAACCTAAAAACTCCAGCGCAAGATCAAATCGTTCGCCTGAAACCGCAATCCTCGGCAAGCTCTTAAAAGTGGATCTTCTTCTCTGGAAACCAGGTTAGTTGGATAGTGGTGGTGGTCACGGTCTGCTGGCCGGAGAGGTAAATGGGAGCCTTCCAGTGCTCAAAAACGAATTGGCCGTTAATCTCAAAATCCTTGCCGATGCGCTTGACCACCTGGAAGTTGATGTCGTTCAGGGTGGTGCCGCCGGGGATAAAGTATGTGGTGGCTTTTTGATTACGCACGCCAGCCCGAAGCCATTCATTGCCACTCAGGTGATAGGTCATCCAGACCTGACCTCCCTTGTCTTCACGTCCGATCCAGTCGCCGAAAAGCTGGCCTTGGTTGGTATAGCCCTGCCGTTGGATGGTTTCCCAGTACATGAATTGGCCGTAAAGGCTCGCAGCATTTGAACTGGACGGGTCGGTGGTTACGGCTTCGGCGCGTATATCCAGCTTGGGGATGCCGGGCAGATGAGAGAGATAAAGACCGGGCCGCCAGGAGGCGCGTCGCGGGGCGTCGATGGGGGAAACGTCGTCATGGACTTCCGAGTCGGAGTAAAGCGTGAGCCAATTGCGGACGAAGGGCAGCCGGTAGGAGAAATCAAATGCACCAAAGCGCGCACCTGGGTCGGTGGGGCCGAACTTTACAACACTAGTTGGGGCAGACAGGCTCAAAAAACTCTTCAGGAAGGTATGAATCGTAATCGGACCGTGGCCCAGGCCACCCCAGATCACTGTGCGCTCAAAGCCGAATTCAAGATTGTCGGTGGGTCGGAAGCTGATCTTCTCGACGTGTACCCACGGGTCGCCTGGATTGATCACGTTCGGCAGATTTGGATTTGAGCCGCCCGGATTCGCTGGGTTGGGGATATAGGTATGCCCCCTAAGCGCTCCGATCAGAAACTCGTAGCGGAAGGGGCCGGTGAGGCGCGAGAGTAGCGGAACGCTCCGCGGCTCGATGCGGTTGATACGGAAAGAATAGATATTTTCGGCGTTGTTCGAGTAGGCCATGCCGCCACCCAACCCAGGCCCGAGCCAGTCGTCCTGTTTGCCAAAAGAGATTTCGTGGTTGAGAACGTGAGCGGAGGCAAAGGCCTCAATGATCCGTCCATTCGTGGCGGCGGCGATTGGTCCCATCGGGATGGTGGCTTGTGGGAGGTAATAACTCGTCAGCAGTGTATTGGGGTCGGTATAGGTTGTACTGTCCACTATACTGAGCGCCTGGGCCAGTGACTGGGAGTAGCCCACAACCGAGGGCGCGCTCTGGAACTCGCCGCGCAGATAGAGAGTAAACCGACCGGCGGTGGCATAACCGCTGGCTCCAGAGTAGTTATTGAATCCGCTTTCGTACGGACGGCCATAGTCGTTGACGATGGTCGATCCGAGATGGAAGCTGTCACGAAGTGGTGTGCCGCTGATGGCTCGAGCCACGGAGTATATCGATTCTGCATGCTCGCCGTCCTGGTGTATCAGGCACTGCATCGCGGCGTCGTAATGCAAAAAACGAATCAACTTTGTATAGATATCTTGCGCTTCGTCCTTGGTTGGAACTCCGAAAGTATCCGCAGCCCGGATCTGAGTGTCGATATCTTCAAGCATGTGGCTCAAACTGGCGCGCGTCCAAGGCCTCATGCCTAGATAGACATTATCGATATAGCCCATTGAGTACAGACGCAACACGCCGGGGTAGACCCAGCTATCAACCGGGATATACGGTGAACCCTGTGTGGCAGGCGCACATGCCGGCGCGGCAGGTTGTTCCGCGGCAATCAGGTTTGCGGTCATTAGCAGAACTCCTGCCAACACAATTGCAGATTGGACAATAAAAAATATGACTTTGTGTCTACTCATCTTCATATCCATCTCTCTAATTCCCTCACACTGGATAGCTTGATAAATGATCTGCACAGAAACAGCACGCTTTGGTAAGGTTGTTCAGCGGCTCCTGCACAGCGCTGCAATCGGCTCGTCTTTGATCGCGCGGCAAAGCGGTAACAAAATTCAAGCCTTTGAAGTAACTGACGAAGATCCTTCTCTGAGGGTATCGAGGACTAGAGAGAGAGCGTCTTCCCAATGAGGCAAGGCTACCCCAAAGGTCTGTTCCAGGCGTTGGCACGACAAACAGGAGTTGGCCGGACGTTTGGCGGGGCGAGGAAAGTCACAGGTCTTGATGGGAATCAGATGAGGAACTATAAAGCTGAAGTCGCTGGAAGACCTGGTCAACAAAGCCTTGGCAAAACCATACCACGAGGTTTCCCCGGTGGAGGTCAGGTTATAGACTCCGCTGCGTCCATCGAGACCACGGCCAGCAGGAGCCAGGATCTGCGCGAGAATATTGGCGGTAGCCTGGGCAATACATTCACTGGAGGTTGGAGCTCCGATCTGGTCATCCACAATTTGAAGTTCCGCACGTTCCTGAGCTAGACGCAACATCGTCAACAGGAAGTTACTTCCGCGAGTTCCATAAACCCAACTGGTGCGCAGAATCAGATGGTCGCTTCCAACAGACTGGATAGCTTGGTCTCCTTCCAGCTTGGTCTTGCCGTATACATTGATGGGATTGGGAGCATCGGTCTCAACATACGGGCTCTGCTTGGAGCCATCAAAGACATAGTCCGTCGAGTAGTGAACCAGCAGGATGCCTAGCCGTTTTGCTTCCTCAGCGATAACTCCCGGCGCTTTAGCGTTGATTGCCGAGGCCAATTCAGGTTCGCCTTCGGCCTTATCGACCGCCGTATAAGCGGCGGCATTGAGGATGACCGCAGGCTTTGCCGAGCGCACTGCAGTACGGATCGAGTCGGGCTTGGAAAAATCGATTTCAGGATAATCAATCGCGGTCACCTCGCCAAGACAGGCCAGTTTATGGCGCAACTCCCAGCCTACTTGCCCTATACGGCCAAAGACGAGAATTTTAACGTTCTGCATTCGTACCCTTCATGAGAAACTCTTTTTCGAATACTTCCGCCTTGCAAAACGGCATGGCTGCGGCATCTTTTGCCGAGAGAATAGACTGCCCCGTAAACGGCCATTCGATACCCAGATCCGGATCGTTCCAAAGGATGGTTCGCTCAGATTTCGGCGCATAATACTCCGTCGTCTTGTAAAGAACGTCTGCAAAATCTGACAGCACGACAAAGCCGTGGGCCATTCCAGGAGGCAGCCAGACCATGCGCTTGTTCTCATCCGATAACTCGACACCTACCCATTTTCCGAAGGTTGGATAATCGCGGCGGAGGTCAACTGCGACATCGTAGACCTTGCCACTTACCACGCGAACCAGCTTACCCTGCGGCTGACTTATCTGATAATGCAGGCCGCGAAGGACGTTACGCTGCGATCTAGAATGGTTATCCTGAACGAAATGCGCATCGATGCCAATATTGATCATCTCTCTTTTATTGAAGCTTTCCAGAAAAAAACCCCGGTCATCGCCGATAACATCCGGCTCGACGATCAGCACTCCTGGAATCTGCGTAGCTTGAGTTTTCATGAACTATAACCCAGGGTTGTTCAATATCTCGAGCAAGTAATCGCCATAGCTGTTCTTAATACCCGCAGCCAGTGCATCCAGTTGCCCCGCATCGATAAAGCCAGAGCGGTACGCTATCTCTTCTGGACAAGCTACCTTCAATCCCTGGCGTTTTTCAATGGTTTTAACAAACGCGCTGGCTTCAAGAAGTGAGTCGTGTGTACCGGTGTCCAGCCAGGCGATACCACGGCTCATGGTTTCAACCGACAACTGGCCCTTCTGAAGATAGACGCGGTTTACATCTGTGATTTCCAACTCGCCGCGTAGCGAAGGCCGCAAGTCAGCCGCAATATCCAGAACCTGATTGTCATAAAAGTAGAGTCCTGTTACCGCATACCTCGACTTTGGGTGCGTGGGCTTTTCTTCCAGATCGACGACCCGTCCAGAAGCATCCAGCTCGACCACCCCGTAACGCTCGGGGTCTTTCACACGGTACGCAAAAACTGTCGCTCCCGAGGGCCGAGCCTCTGCCGACCGGAGCAATGCCACCAGTTGATGACCGAAGAAGATGTTATCGCCGAGCACCAGGGCGCAATTGTCTCCGCCTACGAACTGACGGCCTAGTATGAAGGCCTGCGCCAATCCTTCCGGCTTGGGCTGTACGACATACTGAAAAGCCATTCCCCAGGCAGAGCCATCCCCAAGCAATTGCTGAAACCGCGGAATGTCCTCCGGCGTAGAGATCACCAGGACATCGCGGATGCCAGCCAGCATCAACACGCTCAACGGGTAATAGATCATTGGCTTGTCGTAGATAGGCAGCAGTTGTTTCGACACCACATGAGTTATGGGGTAGAGGCGAGTTCCCGATCCTCCGGCCAGGATGATTCCTTTGCGTGCACTCATCGCTTCGAAGCACCTACAGGGCTCATGGGGTTGTACTGCAAGTTAATCCATTCCCGGTACGAGCCGCTCGTCACGTGCTCTACCCATTCAAGATTGTCCAAGTACCACTCTATGGTCCTGCGCAAGCCACTGGCAAATGTTTCGCGCGGCCGCCAGCCAAGTTCACGCTCGATCTTGGCAATATCCATCGCATAGCGGCGGTCGTGGCCGGGGCGGTCTTTGACGAAAGTGATCAGGCTCTCATAAGTTTTAGGGGTCGGTTTGAGGTCGTCCAGTATGGCGCAGATTTGCCGTACCACTTCAAGATTAGACATCTCTTGTCTTCCACCTATGTTGTAAGTCTGCCCCGGAATTCCGCGGTCCAGCACTGCACGGATGCCGTCGCAATGATCGGCAACATAGAGCCAGTCTCGCACGTTCTGGCCGTCGCCATAGATAGGCAGCGGTTGGCCCTTGAGAGCATTCAGAATCACCAACGGAATCAACTTCTCAGGAAACTGTCGCGGGCCGTAGTTATTAGAACAATTGGTTGTAAGTACGGGCAAACCATAAGTATGGTGGTAGGCCCGAACCAGGTGATCGGAAGCGGCCTTCGATGCTGAATAAGGGCTGTTGGGTGCATAAGGTGTCTCTTCGGTGAAAGCCGGAGCGGTCGGGGTGAGAGATCCGTAGACTTCATCCGTGGAGATATGCAGAAAACGGAATGCTCGCTGTTGCTCCGCAGGCAAAGCTGACCAGTATCCCCGCACGGCTTCCAGCAATTGGAAGGTGCCCTCGATGTTAGTGCGAATAAATTCGGCGGGACCAAGGATGGAGCGATCCACGTGGCTTTCCGCTGCGAAATGAATGATTGCGCCGGGACGCTTCTCATCGAGAATGCGGCGAACCAATGCACCATCCACGATGTCTCCGCAAACAAGACAGTAACGGCTGTCTTGTGCCGCCGAGGCAAGATTCTCCAGGTTCCCGGCATAGGTCAGCTTGTCAAAGACGGTCACCGCCGTCCGTTGCTCCGTCAATTTTTGCAGCACAAAATTGGAGCCGATGAAACCGGCACCGCCGGTTACCAATAGTGTAGGATACAAAGACAACCCTTCCCGCCTCTCTCAATACTATTAGAGAATTGTTAACGACTTCTCGAATCTACAATGACAGCCAAAACGCCCATTTCTTTTCGCCAACTGGTGAACACCGTTCGCGAGTTTCAAAAGTACACATGCTAGGCAGCTTCCCGGAGAGAAGGTTTTGCATTTCATCGTTTTCTTCGCCAACGCCTGCCGGGGTAGTTGCATCAGACATGACCTTTTCCACCGCCATACAAGTATAGCTAAATTAATCTTTGGGTAAAGTCGGATGCACAAGAAACATCAAAGTTGTATCGCATCTTCAGCTCGAGCGCGATCCGCTCATACTGCGCAAACTCCTTGCCATTTCCTGTGGTCAGTAAGTAAAGATCGGTTTAAATGCAGGTTTATGCCGTATGATGCGGCTTTTACGGACTCCTGGAGTCTGTCGGGGGTGCCGTACTAGGTTTTAGACATACTACTACTTCAGCCTTGCAGGTTGTTGTTGCGAGATCAGTCTTGGCAGCCGCAACAGGTTGTGCGCCGAGTCCAGATTCTCCCGCAATCGGCTGACGGCCGGAGTTCTTGTACAGGTTGTCAAACTCAACATCCAGAGAAGCCAACACAGCGTTTGTCAGCTTGTGAATCCCACGCAACGAATGATCCATACGAACCCGCAGTTCCAACGAAACATTGCGGAACATCCCATTCTGAAACCGCTCATCTCCACGCATACCGACTAGATGAATCGGACTACTGGTTTGGCGCGGAAATACTCGGCTATTTCAACAAGTTTGTAGGGATATGTTGCGACTTCGATAGGCCGTCCATTCCACGAAATGTTGAAGCTTTTTCTTCAGGCAAATCAGGTGTTTCTCAGGTCTTCCTGGCTATCACGATATCTTGATAGCTCAGATATTTTTCTCTTCCGCACCACGAACCATAGCGGATGGGTTCTTGAACCGAGAGCCCGAACTTGCCGTATAGATATCGAATGTTTAACTCTGAAAACGCGATTGCTTGCTCCGGGTTTTCCAGTGCGGTGGTGTAACAGCCACCTATTTCATAAGAAAAATTTTGCGTACTCACTCCTTTATTGATTAGAGCCTCTGATTCTTCATTCATCATGAAGAATGTAATCAAGCAGACACCTTCTTTCCTAAGGACGCGGGATATTTCTTTGAGGTAGTTCTCCATATCTGGCGGAAATAAATGTGTAAAGACTGAAGTAAGGAAAATGAAATCGAAACTGTTGTCCTTGTAGGGGAATATGTAGCTTGAGGCATGAACGGTCCCTTGTGGATTGTAGGCCATGTTCAGGATGTCGGAATGGGCGAATTGGAAGTTTGCAAACCTTGCGGCGATAGTGTCTTGGCACCAATCGATTCCGCTCTTTACAATGTCAAAACCGAAATATTTCCCATTTGCTGAAAGGTAATTTGTCAAAGGCACTGCCATTCTGCCTGTTCCACATCCGACATCCAGTACCCGGTCGTCCGGCTTCAACCCACCGTGCTCCACGAAGATAGTTCTAAATTCTAACCCAATAGCCTTAAAGTCGCCGTCTCCCACGGAATACAGGCTGCTAGGCGGCAACATATCCCTTCGTCGCGCAGTGGCAAAGATTAAGTCGAGAGTGCCTAGGTATGCTAAATACCAACGCCTGAGGAACGCTTTTATTGGTCTTGGTAAAGACTTTTTCAATTTTGACGTTAGTTTAAGCATGTCGATTCCCTCACTTGACATTCTGGTCACCAGGGCTTCCAGGATGCTACCTTATCTCTCATCTACTGTCGCATTGATTGCAGTCGCACATCGTTGTTGAATTTGCTCATCTTTTGGCGACCGCACTATCGCTTTCGGATAGCTGGACATTGATCTAGTGCTGCTGCCCTACGACGCGGCTTTCCGGGGCGAGCCAACGCGCCATCCACGATGTCGCCGCACACGGAGCCGCAGCGGCTGCCCTGTGCACCGAGTACAGATTCTCGAGATTCTCGGCATAAGTGAACTTTTCGAATACGATCACAGACGCATGCTTATGAACCAGCCATCGCAGAACAAAATTGGGCCGGTGAATCCGACGTTTCCAATCACCACAATTGGCAAATTTAATGACACCGATTCCACCTTTTGCAGAAGAAATGTCGTATCAGAAATTACTTGAGAATGAACACAAACCTATATTTTTAATCGAACTCCGCATATCTCTTATGTCAGCGAATTAACCTTTGTCTCCTGATTAAGCGCACACATGCCGATAGCCGACTAGCGGAGGGAAACCGTACGCCTGTTCAAATAGTTGCGCGTGGCGGCCCGGTCAGTAGCAGCAGACATGACCTTTTCCACCGCCATACAAGTATAGCTAATTTGATCTTTGGTTAAAGTTGGATGCACAAGAAACATCAGGCTCGTCTCCCCGAGTTCACGTGCCACCGGCAGTCGACTTTCCGGTCTCCACTCCACGGGAAATGCCTTTTCCAAATAGATCTCGCTGCAACTACCAGTGAAGCACGATATGCCTTCGGCCTTGACCGCCTCGACAATTCGATCACGCGACCACTCGGGACGAAGGGTCTCTGGACGCACGAAGACATAATACTTATAGAAGGAGTGACCGATATGCTCTGGAGGCGTTGTCACGCGTAATCCGGGCAGTTCAGCGAAACACGCGCTGAGTAAAGCAACGTGTTGACGGCGCTTTTCCACCCAACTATGGAGTTTTCGCAATTGCAATCTCCCAATAGCTGACTGGATTTCTGTCAGCCTCCAATTCGTACCGAAGGATTCGTGCAACCAGCGAAACCCAGGTCCATGTACGCGACAAAACGCTGCATCGTAACTTTTTCCGTGATCCTTGTACGCCCAGGCCGCTTCATACATTTTATCGGAATCCAGCGTGACGATGCCACCCTCGCCGGCGGTGGTGATGATCTTATCCTGGCAGAACGAAAACACGCCAATATCTCCGATTGAGCCAACAGGGCGTCCCTTGTATGTTGCTCCATGAGCCTGGGCACAGTCTTCAACAACTTTTAAGCTATGTTCCCGCGCCAACTCCATGATCTCGTCCATTTCACATGGCCATCCGGCTAGATGCACGACAATAATAACCTTCGTCGCGGGCGTCAACACAGCACGGACCGACTCCGCGGTAATATTCTGACTTACATTGTCCACGTCTGCAAATACCGGACGCGCGCCCACCGCAACAACGCAACTCGCCGAAGCTATAAATGTCCTCGGCGAGGTGATGACCTCATCTCCAGGGCCAACTCCGAGAACTCTCAGGGCAAGTTCCAATGCCAACGATCCGTTTGCAACGGCTACTGCGTGCCTTCGATTCGTGTAACTCGCGAATTCTATCTCGAATTGCCTGCCTTGATCACCGGTCCAATAATTGACTTTGCCGGAGCGTAAGACTTGTACGGCTGCTTCGATCTCATCTTCTGCAAAAAAGGGCCATGGTGCGTCCGACGATGCATTAACTACTTTCGACCCCATTGCGTCCCCTCGCTGTCAGAATTGTAGCTTGTAAAGTCCAGGATTGGCATCTCGAATCGTACTAGATCAAACGGGCATTTCTGATGTTAATTCAGACCCGCTGGGCATCGCTCTAATAACAAGCAAATTGCAGATTTTTAACGACCTGTATTCGGGTTATTAACAGACTCAACGACTCGTTTTAGACCCGCCCTTAACGGTGTCGGTTCGTATCCTAGTTTAGTGCACGCTTTAGTGACATCCAGGCCAGAGAAACCACTTTGCATTGCTTCATTGCGTGGTTGAACCTGCAACAAATCGGGACACGCACTTGTAAATTCTGCGATGATGTGCGCCACCTCCAGAATGGAATGGCTTTGTCCACTGCCAATGTTATAAATGCCGGAGGAGCTATGCTCTATGACTTGCCAAGTGGCCTGAATAACATCTTCCACAAAGACGAGATCAACAGTGCATCGACCTCCATCATATATTTGTATGGGGAGACCAGCTCTCAGCCTCTGAACGAACTTGGGGATTACACCAGTCGTCTGGCCCGGGCCATAGACACTCGAGAGGCGGAGCGTAGTCGTCCGTTGGCCGTGTACAAGACTGTAGTGCTCGCAAAACATTTCGCCAACCATCTTACTGGCAAGGTAATAAACTGCGTGGTGCGATGGGAAAAGCGGGTCGGATTCACGCACCAATCGATCTTGGTAAGCGTAACTGTTGCCACCAGAGTAATAAATGAAATGGATTCGATCGGTCAGATGAGCCGCTTCTAGAAAGTGCAGTGTTCCCAAAGCATTATTCAAAAGGCAGTCTTGAGCATAACTTGGATCCTCATGATCTGGCGGAACATAAGCGGCCAAATGGCACACTACATCCACGCCTGCGAAGATTTGTGGATCCAAGGATCTGGTCAAATCGCACTTATGAATGTTCAGGTTGTCATTTGGCGCGAGGGATCGCAACCAGTCGGTATTGCGGGATAACGCTCGCACCGACCATCCTCGCGCCAGCGCGGCCTTGGTAAGATGCCGACCGATGAAACCATTGGCTCCGGTAATAGCCAAGGAGGGCATCACGCACAGCTTCCGGACGGGGCTACTATCTGCTTGATAGCCTCTGGAGTGACGACTGTCTCACTCATGTGGCGGATAATAACGAGCGGCTTGACGATAGGTTGCTGAATAGGCTTCCCCTCCAATAGATTTTCGATGACCATTTCAACTTCGTTGAAACCCGCGTGGGCGCGCAGCGGTGTCGTGCCTGAAAACCGTGCATTGATCTCGAATACTTTTACTTCACCATCTGGCGTCAGACGGAATTGAAAATTGGCTGGCCCATAGGCCTGTAAAGCGCTTGCCAAGTCCCGAACAGTGGCATTCAGCTCAGAATAACTATCAACAAAAGCAAAGTACGTATTGCCATCGCGCAGGATGCGGCGCATCACTATCGTCGCATCGCAAGTGCCAAACGTGAGTGACCCAGCGGTATATTCATCAGCGTCAGTCGCGACACATTGCTGGATTATGGCTTCCGGTGTCAATACGCGTGACAGCTCCTCCTGGCTATTGACAATATGCAACCCCACCGAGCGCGCGCCGACGCGGGGCTTCACAACCAGCGGAAATCCTACCTGCTGAATAAGACGGCTTTCGTCACCAGGGAGTGCTGATTCCGGATAAGCAAAACCGGCTCTTTTCAGAAATAGGTAGGTCTCCCACTTGTCATTCGCTATTGCGATAACTTCAGATCGACTGACTACGATTTGAGTATTTAAATCTTTTTCCCATGCCAACCGGTAATGCGCAAGAATGCTCAGTTCAACATCGGTACCGACAAAGACGATGTCCGGACGCTCCGTATCTAAAATTTCATACAGCCGTTCGGCATAATCTGGCGCATTTGCCATCGGGACCAAATGCGCGGAATCAGCCCAATAGAGCCCTGCCGACAGTGGGTTCGGATCGACAGCGACCACTTGAACGTGGAATCGCGACGCTCGTAGCGCCCGAATGATTCCCTGCCCAAGCAACGCGCCCCCACCAGTCACTAGTACTTTCATGCGTGGCCTCCTTTCTTGCTGCGGAGAACATCTCGGCATTGCCCAATATCTACCAACGTATGCGCGTCCGAGCCAATGGAAACGTAGGGGTTAATCTCCGCACACAGCTTGAGGAAGCCATCGACATCACGCAGATAGGATGTGTTGATTTCGATAGCTACACCAGTTTCAACTGAAACCATCATCAAATTTCGCAGGTAAGCTTCGGGAAACGATTGGTTACGCCTTCGCTCAAACATGCCGCCAGGATGCGCCAACACATCAATTTGCGCATTTTGCAATAAACCCAGCGCTAGCTCATACTCCACGCAAGCAAATGCAGCATCCTCTAGCTGATCCCAGTTTATGTAACCGCCTTTTTCAGCCGGAAACCTATGAACGCTGCCGAGTACGATGTCACACCGCGCGCGGATGTCGTCAGAGATATCTAGTGTGCCTTTTGAGTCAAGGACTTTGGCTTCGCAACCAACATATACTTCCAAGTTCCCGTAGTCCTGAGCCGCCGCGCACACATCTGCGGAAAATTTTGGGAACCAAGTTGTATCCCTCCGGACATGCTCGGTAAAAGCAATCGCCTTTAAACCTCGAGCCTTAGCTGTCTTTAATATCTCTGCGATTGTAGATTGTCCGTCGGTCTGTATCGTGTGAACCTGATATTCGACGTTTAGGTCATCAGCAGACAGATCAAGATAACGTTTGAGTTTCATGAGGTGTCCCTCTCGTCCGAGTTTGTTTTATTTTGGGTAAGCAAGGTGAAGATTTTGATAATTATGACCCATGCAAAGGCGGCAAAAACTTCTTTCTATCAACTGCCTTCAGAGCAGCATCACGAAACATTTTCTTACTTTTCTATGAATGACCACCTCCAACTAAATATCGCGCTTATCGGCGGCTTTAGCTGTTTCTTTTCATGTGCATTCCTGATCCATATTGGAACGCTCACCTTTTTCTTCGGTGATTCACTGCACCCAGACAGCAAGCCTCATCTTTATGCGGGGTCCTATTCATCGAATTGCGGTCACATACTATGGCAGCAGCTGGCCCGTGTATCAAATGTCGGATGATCTTTCGAGGTTTTTCGCTTGGACCAATGGATCAGTAGCGTACGCCCAACTCTGACACCGATTGAAGAGTGCGGTCGTCGAGATCTACGCGATAGGTCTCGACGTACCATAACACCAAGTCACCGATCCCGCCGCGACTGGGTTGGGGTTCCCATAAACTCTGGCATGGTCACATGCCCCTGGCTTAGTATCCCGTCTCGCTTGAGCACGCGCAAAAACGTTATCGCCAGTATTCTAAGATCCAACATCAGACTCCAATTTTCCTCGTACCATATATCTAGGAGAAACTTATCGTCCCAGCTCAAAAGGTTCCGCCCGTTAATCTGCGCCCACCCGGTAATACCGGGCATTGCGTCATGTCGGCGAGCCTGTTCTGGTGAGTAGCGTGGCAGGTACTGCATCATGAGTGGCCTTGGACCCACCAGGCTAAGGTCGCCGTGAAGTACGTTCCATAACTGTGGTAACTCATCGAGACTTGCAGCGCGTAGCATACGTCCTGCGTGAGTGAGTCTGTCCTTATCGGGTAACAATTTCCCGTCCGCATCGCGCCACTCCAACATTGTGCGAAACTTGAATAACCAGAAGGGCTTTCCAAACCTACCCGGCCGCTGCTGCCGGAACAGGATTGGGCGTCCCATGGATAACAAGACCAACACGCTTACGATTATTAATACAGGCGACAGCACGATGAGTCCGCAGAGCGCAACGCTGCGGTCAAATACCCTTTTGATCCCGAATCGCCAGCCACGCTGCCTGGTTTGCATTAGTTAAGACCAACTCCCGCCACTCATAGAAGACGCATCTTCGCCGGAGATCTTCCTTTTATATTTACGCCCGTGCCAAACTTGTATCGCTGGAGTTCCGACTCGTATCTAGTTTTGCAATAAGAAAGTCTTTCATATCTGCGTTTAATTTACGGGAATCCAGATGTGCAGCAAAAAATCTTTCACAGTTAGCGGCCATATCCGTCGTGCCATTTTTCAGAAAACGCGAAAAACATGCGCTTAGCTGCTTACGATCTCCACCTTCATAGTTTTCGCCTAACCCATGCTTTTTCACCAGATACTGCAGGTCCCCTCTCATGGAGTTTATTATCGGTAGGCCAGCGGCGAAATACGTGGCTGCCTTGTAAGAGAAAGCCGCAGTCGTATTGATGTATCCGTTAAATCCGGCGTGGCAGCTTCGAAGAATCTCTGACAGACAAACTGGATCGAACACCGTTCCAAAAACGCAATAATGAAGATTGCGCCGCTTCAGTTCGCCAACGAGCCACTCTTGCCGGTCCCCTTGTCCGATCAAGAATAGTTGCACATCATTGCGTAGTTCAGCTTCTGCGAGCACGTTCAATAACGTGTCAAAATCGTAGAGGTAACCCAGATTACCTACATACGCTATCGTAAAAATCGGTTGCTTCCGCACCTTTGAAACAAGCCGCTCGTGACCTATATAGAAGCGCCGCACGCAGGCCTTGTTGCTGACGTAGCAAGATGCCTCCTGGATGAAACTGTCCGAGACTGCCATCACGATGTCGACTTTTGCGACTGCGGATTTGAATAACCATTTCCACACAACGAAAACCGGCGCCAATGCTTTTCTCGTAACTGGAGAAAATGGTAAAACATCAGGCCAAATATCAACTATGTCAAGGATTTTCGTCTTTGATCCGGCCTGCGTGAAGACGAGCCATGTCAACAAATTAAGAGGCGCGGTCGCGTATATTACATCGTATTTGTCACGATTGTTCCTGAAGTATGCAGCGGCCTTGAAGGAAAATAAAAGGTGCGAAATTAGTCGGCCCAGACTCACATTACTGTGATAAGGACGAGCCTCTAGATAGATCGTCCGAGCAAACGGCGGACAGGACCGGTTTTCGCGTTTTACTTTGCTCGTGTGATCAAAGTCACTGGTTACAATATCAACGGGCATCAACTCCGCTAGGACAGTTCCAACAAAGCGCGGTCGACTCGCAGGGGCATCCCCATTGAAAAACGGCGCGAAGACCACGGCCCGACGTGGAGGGGCTGTTTCTTTTCTGATAGATTGATGCTTCGTTTCAGCACCTGTCACAGGAGTTAGTCTATCCCGTCCCCTCAGCTTTCTTCGCACGCGCGTCAGCGTCCCTATTCGGTAAATCAGATTTATCGTCAAGGCCCAGCGCTGCGCAAACATGCGCTTGACCGTTCCGTGCCTGCCCGCCGTTACGTTGCTCTCGTGTCGGCGATAGAACACAAGCCTATCGGAGAGATACACGGGGCGCCCGATAATAGCATTCACTAATCCGATCCACGAGTCGTGCATCGGGATATCATTCGGAAAGGGCAGTACAGCTTCAAGAATTTCACGACGGAACGCCATCGTAGACCCCTGATACTGGTTCTTGATCAGGTTCGGAAGTACCCCCAGAATAAACTTCCCGCTACCCTTCAACTGCTGCGACAACGGCAACCCATCCGAATCGATAAGTTCGCCGTTGCTTAGCACAAGCGTCACTCTCGGGTCAGCGGCGAACGCTTTCATCATAATTACGACCTTGTCTGGATGCCAAATGTCGTCTTGGTCCGACAAAAAAATGACTTCGCCGACTGTTTCACCGATCGCTCGTTCAAAGGTTTTCGCGACTCCGCAATTATTAGGTTGCCGGATAATTCGTATGCGGTCATTGTGAAACGCTTCTAGAATGGCAACAGATGCATCCTGCGAAGCATCGTCAACTACCACGACCTCATCATCCTCACCCAACTGCCCCATAATAGAGGCAATCTGCTCGCGTATGAACCTTTCACCATTATAGGAAGCAATGCATACAGAAACCCGAGGCCTATGTTTCAATTTCACCTCCACCAGGGATGAAAGCTCGAGAATTCGTGCGCGTGTCCCGCATTCAATGGCGCAACTCTCTCTCTTGCCAACTCAGCCGTCGTTTCCAAAAGGGGCGCTTGCAGTTCTGGTTATTTATTGGAGCGGCTTCTTACACGGCCCATCATACCCTCAAGAATCGCCATGAGCCCTAAGCCTGCATTGAGCCGACTATACAGCCAAGCGTCGCTTTGCCGATAACTTCCGAGTCTCCATTCGATGTTTACGCGAACTAAACAGTCGCCTACAAAGGCAAAGTAAGGAAATCCTGAAGAAGGGAAGGTCTCCCCCCATCCTCCAAATCCTGTAAACCGGTCGATAAAACATTTTTACCAGTAACACGATACGTTCTATCCGTCCGAGGTATTCATCATAAAATGCCTCTTCGGCACGAAGACGACCTTCATATCTAATGGGGTTAGATCGGTTTTTTAGGTCGGTGATTGATGATTCGTGATTTACGTGAATGTTTCCAGCAATAAATACACTAAAGTTATTATCCTGGAGACGATGGTACATTTCGATATCGCTGTAATCTAAATAATAGTCAAGATCGTACCCACCAATCGCCGTAAGAGCGCTGACTCTGACAGTAGACGCCGAATTCAGCGCATATACCTTTTTTAATGGAATACCTATGAAACTACTCGGAAAAGGTTTTGTTCTTATCCAATATTTCATAATTGTAAATGGTGATATTACATACCCATCATCGGAAACCCATGGAACAATTGCTGCAACGGTATTCAAGAGCCCCACAATCGCGACAGCATGATAGAGTTTGCACAGAAAGTCATCTGGCAGGCTAGTATCCTGATCCAAAGTGATCAGCCAGTCAAACCCTTCCTCACGTGCGATCTCCAGCGCGCAGTTATAGGCATTTGCTACACCGCCATTTTTTACATCTGCCTTATATTGCATATAAGCAGGCAGCGCGCCAATGTCCTGTCCTCCAGGTGTATTGTCAAACAGAAAAATCTTGATAGCTAACTGTCCGTGCTCAAGGCGCGAGATCGCTTTCTGCAGGGTATTTAAGGTCACAGACTCACTTGGCTTCATTTTATACAGGACGATCACCGCAAGCATCCGAACGGGAATTTGATTGGCAGAATTAACCAAAGTCTACCTCTTTACTGTTCAGTGACATAGCATGACACTATCTAAGACCCAGTTTGCGAAAAGTGATTCTTTTTTACCTGCAACAGCCGAAGTGGCACTGAACCTATGAGGAAATAGAGCAGTCCGAAGCAGAATGCGATCGGGAATTGTCCCATTCCGGAATATTCATCAACAAAGATTACCATCAACACGGGATACACGGAGTAAGCAAACAGATAGGTACTGAATTTACCTCCCTGCCGCGCCTTCAGGTAAAGCAAGGAGTGAAGCGCCCCGATGACAAACAATATTACCATGGTTCCGATAATGCCTAGTTCGAGGTAATAGAACTTGAATACTGTATACACATTTATAGGAAATGGGACCAACACAAAGGTGTTGTACATTGGAGGCTGAATGTAATCTTCCAGGTGCAGGTTAGTGTAATCCGCCAGGTGAAGTTTGGCGGCAATATGCAAGGGAAAATAGAATGTGTGGCTTACGTTCAATTTGAAGCTTTCCGGGTTCTGTACAACTTTGTCAAAGGCGCCTAACGGACCGACGATATAGGCAAGGACAAAAAATGTGGCAATGCCAGTGACGCCTCCAGTCATTCCTTCAGTGTTCTTGTTTGTGAAAACAAGCCCAACGAAGAGCGCAACGAACAAGACGATCGGCCAGCGAAGAAGACGTATCGCTCCGCGTAGGGATTCCTGCTTTGTCTGCAGCAGGCGAATCGCGCTCAGGCCGGAGATAAGCTGCAGAATACCTACTCGCCCAGTACTGAGAACAGCCCCGACCAACGCAATAAAAGTTACCACCCAAAACTTTCGGTCTTTCTTTCCCGTGGCGAGGAGCAGGGAAGCGAAAGTCGTACCCATCACCAAATAGGCCATTAAATATGCCAGCACACCATTCTGATTAGGATCATTGCTCAAGATTGATTCCAGCAACGCTTGACGAGCCTGCATGAGAATCATAGATCCGCCGCCTTGTGAATTGCTGAGTTGCCAGGTGCGATAGAACATAATCGGCACGCCGCATAACGCTACCGTCATAAGCAGGTTTCGCAAGAAATCAGGTGTCCTTTTCGGCTTGGACGAAAAAAGATTGAAGTGAATGCGGAGCAACACCCGCGGCACAAGACCGGCGAGCAAGCCTCCAAAGCTGAACGAAGTGGCTCCGACTGCCAGAATCGCAAGCGTATTGGCATGCAGGGGATCAAGCTCGATTAGCTTTAAGCGAACTAGCGATAGGACGAGTAACCACATTGCGGAGAAGATAAACGGAGGATACAGCACCGAACGCTGCACTCGGTAATTCAGAACCTCGAGGGAAAGGAAGAAGATGAGAGCTAGGTCAAGAGAAATCATTGAAAGATGGACCTCTCAATCTTTCCAGTTCAGTTGGACTGCCGCACGGCGTGCTTTTCATGCTTGGTGAGCGGCCGAGCGATGCATTCTTCCTGCGGCACACGCCACCGAAGCGCCCTTCCGGTCTTTATATATGGATTAGGACCAAAGAAAAATCATTGACAAATACAGGTGCCCGAATTTTCTTCAGATTCAGGACAATGGGCCGCGTGATCAATGCATCGCTATAGCACTGTCCATAACTGTAGATAACATGACAAGAGAATTTGCCAGTAAACACCGGTAAAATGGACTTCTGTCTATTCGTGCAAATAATTCATCTTGATAACGGCTGGCTCGTGCGCGATTTTAATTTTGTGACTGAGATGTCTTGAAAATGTAGTTATCAGAGAATCTATTAATGCCGGGCCGGTGGCACGCAACCAGCGTAATAGGCCCATACGTGCAACCGTTGTAAGAAAGAACCGCTTAGCTAGAATCATTTTCCCGGTTCTCACGGCCACGATAGCATGAATCGCAAAATTTCTTGAGTATGCCGCATCCTGCCACTCCGCCGGGCATAAATACTTTAACGTCTGGTCGATCGTCATAAACTGTCGCTCCAAATCTCTGGAGATGTTATTCTCATGCCTACGATAGAAACAAGCCATGATATCCGGTCGATATGCGAAGTCTTTTCCTACACTTTTTACATGCGAAAATAGCCGCAGAAACATATATAGATCGTCGGAAATAATATCTTCTCGCCATCCACCCATGTTTTTCAGCGCTGATATTGTGAATACAGTGGCTTGTAGTAATAACGGTAACGGCAGACGTAGAAACATCTCTTTCTGGCGTGTGTCGTATGGTAGCGCAAAGAAGCGCCGGTGGCCTTCTCCGTAAGTGGGTTGAAACTTGCTTTGATATTCTGATTCCATAAACAGACCATTTCCCAGAGCAAATTGGAGGCCTTTGTTACTCTCGAGATGATCGACTAAGCTTTTAATGCCCTCAGGAATCGCGATATCATCAGATGCAATGATGTAAAAATATCTTCCCCGAGCATGCGCCAACCCTTCATTCAGCGTTTTTACTAGTCCGCGATTCTCTCGCGCTATTAAAGTGATGATGTTGCCAGTGTCTTTGCTTGCGATGAACTGACGAATGACACTAATCGACGCATCCGATGAGCCATCGTCGATTACAATGATTTCCTTATCCTGAACATCAATCCTGACTGCAGCCTGCAATGTTCTTTCAATAAATTGCGCATGATTATACGAAGGGATGAAAATCGACAAGTTCATTTGGATGTTCGAGTCCTTTCAATCCGCATCATCGTGATAGGCGGCTTTGAGGGTCAAGCCATCACTGGCCATAGTCCTGTTAAACGTGGCGGTCTATGAAGTAATCGTGGTCCCTGAAATGGTCAGAGGTGGTTTATTACACTCAACGATTCGTAATGGCCTAATCGAGACCGGAGGTCACTATTTTTTAGTGGCCTATGAGCCGACCGTTTTTTGCTTTGAGGATTCTCAACATCAGATCTTTCCTGTAGATAATCCGACTCAAGTGGCTCTTCTGATCTTCCTGTAAGACCGAAGGGTTCGAGAGAGCTAAGGAACCATTTACCAATCCATCCGTGTGGCCCCTGGCACTTTCTCTCATTCGACCGGAGTAATTTTGCGTGTATCTTTCATCCTTTAGAAATACTGAGATAAAGTCATTCCAGCAGTCGCGCTTCTGCTTACCAGTGAACGATTCTAGCAGAACCGTTTTATATCCGCTTCTGCGCCCCCAGTTTTGCAGAGCCACGCCGCTGTCTGGATAGAATCTCCAGCAATCGACCGGATATCTATGCACGTTTCCGTTGGATGGAACATTGATATATAAGATGCCGTTTGGACTTAAAATTCTCATAATTTCGTTGAAGAGAAGCCAGAAAAACTCCGAGTGTTCAAAGCAGGATGAACTCACGCAAAAGTCAACGGAGTTGTCTTTAAACGGGAGAGAATACGGATCGGTAATCACGACATCAACACCCTTGCCAGTGGCAAAATCCACCCCGATATACTTGCACCCAGGAGGTGCGACGGATCGCAACGATCCGTTGATATCTTGAGCGCCAATATCGACAATGCTTTTGCCTCGCGCCTCTTTGGCGTAAGTTTCAAAAAAAAGACGTCCAAACTCCATCGCTGTATCGTGCATTGCCCCCCCCTTTGTGTCGAGTTCAACCCTTGCGCCTCCGCGACTCACCCGTTCGTCGCTTCGGCCTGCCACCAAGTTCTCGGTTGGTTATTACTTGGAGCTACCAATTTGCAACCCGATTTACCGTCCAGTTGATGTATCAGGGTAAATCGCCGTTTTTTTCGTCTACAGCTGTGGTTCGCCATTGACAGATGCTGTTATCACGCGCCGAGGTTTCAGAGTAGTGAATTAAGAGGAAAATGCGATCTCAATTGCGAGTTGCGATCCGTAACCCGTTGGGGACTCGATAGGCTTTGGTTAGGCACCGGTCTCAACAATGTGTGCAGCCAAAGCTCAGAGTGTCTCGCACCGCGCCGTCAATCGGCGCAGTTTGGCACCGAGACGTCCAACGGGGCCGCCCAGATTGCCGAGGTGCGTTATTCTCCCCAGTGAATACGCTGCAAATGTGACTGCAGCTATGCAACCGGCCAACATCCCCCACCGCGTCAATGCGACCATGATGTCCACGCCGACACATATCGCAAATGCCGCCCCGGACAAGAATAGAACTGACCTGGACCAGCGGAATCCGATTCGCCGACGTGCCAGCCAATACATTAGCGGCAAGAACAGAGCGTAGTTTACGAGATAGGCTATGCCGGTAATCTGTAACCCCATTGTGGGCGCCAGGCACGTAATAAGACCCGCAATAACGAGCCATGCGAGAGCCTCCGTCAAAAAGAAGGTCTTTCCATCGCCCGCTGCCAGAATCAAAAATCCCAGCGGCCAGGTTGCTACCTTGAGCACATCGCCCAGTACTTGCCAACGCAAGATTTCGATAGCCGGAGTGAAGGAGGCTGCATAAAGTAAATGAATAACCCACGGCGTTACGGCCATCATCGCGATGAACACAGGCGCACTCAGGAGCGTAGCGACTTCTGTCTGTTCGTTTACCAGACGTCCGGCAGCTTTGGGATCATGCATTACCCCTGTCAGTCTAGGGTAGTAGTCCGTCCCCATAGCGGCGAGTACAAATGTCACATACTGCATTGAAATGGTCCAAGCTGCCTGATACTGGCCAAGCGACTGCGCACCCAGCACTCTAGCGACATCGATCCGTATCCAGAGCTGCGTTATCTGTTGAACAACTCCTGCCCCGACCATTGCCAGACCAAGGCTAAGAAGCATCTTCCACTCCCGCGTTAATTCTTGTAGGGTAACGCTCTCTGTTCGGACCTTTGGCAGTCTCGATACATATATGTGTCCGAGTACAAAGCTCGCAAGGGGGGCAACAAGAATATATGCAACCAATCCGGCCTTGCCCCATCTCCAGAGCAAGCCGATACCCAGCACAGTACTGATTGTGGATCCAAAAACATTGAGACGGGCGATATCGCCGATGCGACGCATGCCCTGAATCAATGCTCCCTGCGATGCACCGGCAACCGAGAGCATCACCCCTATCGAGAGCCACCCGACTGCGCCAGAATAGGAGGCATTACCCAGTGCGTACACGGCCAGTACGGTTCGCAGTGACCACACAACCAGCCCCCCGGCACCGGCAAGGAACAATGTACCCCAGAAGAGGGCGCGTCGCGCCACCAAGATCGCTCGTGAGTCCTCCTGACTGCAAGCCTCTGCTATCTGGCGTGTGCCCACCGGACCTAGGCCCATAGTGGCCACCGTGGATGCTGTCCCCATGAGGCCGATGTACAGGCTGGCCAAGCCCACGCCTGAAGGCCCGAGCAATACGGCCAGGACTTTTGTGCGCAGCACCCCGATCGCGATGTTGATGAACGACGCACCACCGATAATGGAGGTGCTTCTCAATATGCGATGGTACGATGCTTGCGCCTCGGTCATCCTTGAGCCGCTGCCTTCAGCACAACAATCGCGGTAGTAACATCAACATCGTCCAACTGCGGTCCTATTGGCAAGCTAAGCAGGCGATTGGCCATGCTTTCTGCAATGGGAAACTGGCTGGCGGCAAAACCCGCATCGAGGTACGCTTCTTGCAGGTGCGGAGGAATCGAATAATGAATCATCGTCCCAATATCCGCCTGCTTTAGAGCTTTTTGTATGCGATCCCGTTCTGTGTGTTGCACTACATAAAGGTGCCAAACGGGTTCAGCCCACTCCGGCACTGTGGGCAGCACGAACCCCGCACCGGCCAACTCGAACATGTAACGTGCAGCTATCGCAGTTCGGCGAGCATTCCACTCGTCAAGATATTTGAGCTTGACCCGCAAAACAGCCGCCTGCACCGGGTCCATGCGGCTGTTGAAGCCCTTAACTTCATTCACATACTTCACTCTTGAGCCGTAATTACGCAATATGCGAATTCTGTCGGCAAGCTCCGGGTCGTTTGTTGTGACGGCACCGGCATCGCCGAGAGCGCCTAGATTTTTGCTGGGATAAAAGCTCCACGCAACTGCGTCCCCATGGCCGCCGATGCGTTTGCCCTTATAACGAGCTCCGTGTGCTTGCGCCGCATCTTCCAGAACGCGCAGTCCATACTTGCGCGCCAAAGTGAGAATCGGGTCAAGGTTCGCTGACTGCCCGTACAGGTGCACCGGCAGAATCACCCTGGTGCGGGGTGTAATGGCAGCCTCAATTCTACTCGGATCGAGGTTATAGGTTGATTCCGACGGCTCAACCGGTATCGGGATCGCGCCACTGTGAGTAACCGACAGCCAAGTGGCGATAAAAGTATTGGACGGAACAATGACCTCATCCCCGGCACCAATACCCATTGCAACCAACGAAAGATGTAGCGCATCGAGCCCGTTGGCGACCCCGACACAATGCTGAGTTTCGGTATAAGTAGCAAATTCCGCTTCGAATGTCTCCACGTCCCGCCCACCGATATACCAGCCGGAACGTAAAGAGTCCAGAACTGCTGACTCCAGTTCAACTTGAAGCTCACGATATGCTGCCCCCAAGTCTAGAAAAGAAATCATGGAGTCCATTCCACACCTGTCCGTTTGACTACCGCAGGTATTCCAGCTACGAGTGCATTTTCCACTTCGATTGATGAGGCCACCAGGCTCTTTGAAGAAATTATGCAGCCCGAAGGCACCACCGCACCTTTAAGAATCGACACTCCGTGAGAAATCCAAACCTTGTTACCAATTACGACTGCTGCAGAACGTTGAACGCCTTCAATATCATGCCAATCAGAATCCGTGATAAGTACATCCCACGATATTAAAGAGTCGTATCCTATTTCTATTGATTTTTCTGCCATAATTCGCACGTCGCTTGTCATTCCGCAAGAACTATGCTTTTGGCGCCCTGCAATCTTAACTACTGCGTCTTTTGAAATGTAAATATTTACTCCAGGCCCGATCTCGTAGTCACCTGAAATGATAAGTGCGCTGCCCGATTCCAACGTGATTACGCTCGGCGTGAACTGACCTCTTCTTGAGTTGATTGACAGCACTCCCGAAATTCGGACATTTTGAAAAGGAGAGGAGTAGACAAATAATTTTTGACCGATAGCCAAACGGACTTGAATTGGCCAGTAGTATCCGCAAAGTTTCATGTTACAAATCACGCTTCGCAACAGAGTAAGTGGGAAGTACCATGGGTGATGATAAAGCCCCCCCAATACCCAGCGTAAAGATGAGCCTGGTTTAAATTTTCGCTTGAATAGGCTGACAAGAGTCATACTCGGCTTCGTACTCGAACAAATTCTCCATAGTCACGGTAGTAATCAGCTTCATCGTAACAATTAGATGCCAACACTAGGCAGACGGACGCGGAAGAAAAGTTGTTCAGTTTTCTCCAAATCATGGGGCAAACATAGAGGCCGTTGTAAGAACGATTCAGATGAACGCGCATACTGTTCGCACCATCATCTAGAATCACATCGAAGCTGCCGGACATAGCTATAATGAGCTGATGCAATTCCTTGTGAGCGTGACCACCGCGTTCAGAACCACCCGGTACGTCGTACAAGTAATATACCCGCTGGATGGCAAAAGGTATCTGATGGCCACCTTCAACGAAGGTTAGATTTCCACGCGGATCGGAAATCTTAGGAAGATCGATGATTTTGCATTTATCGATCATTAGTCTTATTCATTTCTTCCGCAAAGGAATGAAGGTCTGCTTCGATATAATCAGGAGATAGGCTTGTAAGATATTCTTTGGTTCGCAGCCCGCAGGTCAAAACACACACTTTAACCCCAAGTTCACGAGCCGCCGTAACATCTACCTCTGTATCTCCTACCCAGACTGCATTATCTATACTCTGGCCCATCAACTTAGCTTTAACCCGAGATGCCTTGTACGCACCATCATTTTCGCTACCAACGACCACAATATCATCGAAGAACCGGCGGAGATTCAGCATGTCCAGTTGCCAAGTCAGGTTCTCCGGGTTGTTGCGCAGCGTAGCCATAATCAGTCTTAGCTCTCTCTTTTTCCAATGAGTCAGGATATTCGCAACATTATGCTGTAGCCGGTCCAATTCGAGGTATTCTCTTTTTTCGATCCTATCGATCCATGTTATGAGAAATTCGTCGTAAAGCGACTCGGCATCACTATATTCAAGAAATATTCTTCGGTTAACCCTGTTCCGTTTCATTTCCCAGTACATTTCAACTGGAATAGCTTTAAACCCCCGTTCCTTCAGAATGTCGCTATAACAGCGATAATGACGTTGCATTCCGTCAAGCAAAGGACCGTCAAGATCGAGAACTATCGTGCTGATCATTGTTTCACTCGCTCTTGTTCTTGATGCAAACCCCTGAAATAGGCAACCTCCTGCCGTAAACCGTCTTTAAGCGGCATCATGTCCCAAAATCCAAGAAGATTGATCATCCTGTCATTGGAAAACTTGAGGGACTGGCCGACGGACCTGTCCAACAGATATGAAATCTGATTAGGGAACTCACAAAGAGCGGTTAATAGTTCCACAATTTGACGCACACTCTTGGATTTGCCACTAACTATGTTGACTGGATCGATCTTCTCAACTTCCGCAGTCGCTGCCCGGAGTGTAGCTTCAACTGCATCCCCGACAAATAACAAGTCACGCATGATGCTACCGTCCCCGTAAACAATCGGACTTTCATTCCGTAACAATGCTTGAATAGCTACCGGAATCAGCTTTGAATACGCTTCTTCGCCTGGTCCATATATGTGCCCATAGCGAAGAATTGCGTACCCACACCCATGTTGCCGCGCGAAGGCCTGCACCAGATGCTCGCAAAAAAGCTTGGATGCACCGTGAAGCGTGGGCGGCGCGATTGGTGAACACTCCGTCAATACATGCCCATCTAGTGGTTGAGCGTAGACATCTATGGTACTCGCAAAAACTATCTTTCGCGGGGTATGTCGCAGGCTTTGCAACAACGCGCGTGTACCAAGAAGATTTGACTGATAGATATGATCTACCATGTCTCCAGCACTTGAAGTTTTCGGAGTATATGCTCCGAGATGGAACACGACATCTATCTCCTCCACGCCCTTATCTTGCCAGATATATGAAGTCAACCGGTCCAGGGAGACGGCCACCCAGGTTTCGCCTTCTTTAGGATCAGAAGGAGGATTTCGGGAGACCAAGACCAGTTTCGTGTTGGGTAGCTGCCTTAAGCGGTTAAGTAAGTGACACCCTATAAATCCCGTAGCACCAGTGACGAGAATTGTTTGGCAGCTTGATCTGCTCATAAAGATGATTTTTCCAATCGTTCCAGTTCTTTCACAGTCGTCAGTACCGGCTCGACATCCATACCGCGAATCCAGATCAATCCATCTGGAAGTGGATTGATTTTTTTTGTCAACACGGGAAACTTTCCGTCAAGGGCAATGTTGCAGTAGATCTCCGGAAAGTTGATCCCCGCTTTAGTAAAAAAGTAATGTGTTGTGAAGAAGCGCCCAATATTGATCTCAGTTGGTTTTGGAAACCCGTCGAAATCGTAGGCTATATCAACCGAGAAGATGCCATGGGGTTTCGCGTCGACTGTAAGAATTGCAGCGTGAGAGATTTCGTCTATTTGGGGATATGAGCAGGTTTCTCCAACCCCGGTAATACCTGTCACTCCTGAAAGTGTGCGGTTCCCAAAGTTCCAACTCCGTCTAGCTCTCGTCTGAGCTACTACCAACTCCCCCTCGAACCAGATCGATTGCCAGGTGATGCTCTTCTCTGAGAGCAGCTCTGATGCAGTGAATGTTCCCCAGCCATTGAAACGATCAATCCAGCTTTTAGCAAATTCATAATTATCTGTTGGTAACGCACCACGACCGCCGCCGCCATCAATGGCCCGAAGCCAAATCTTCTTTCCTAGTTTGTTAAATGCGGCTTTGAGATCGATTTCACTCTTTAACAGCATTGTTTCAGGGACTCGAACACCTGCGTTTTTCCATATTGCATACGTTTTCTGTTTATCAACGCAATTTTCGATGGTTTCCGGGGAAGGCAAGTAGAGCTTTGTCCCAAGAACCAAGATATGGTCGCGCAATCTTGAGATCTCTCTCACTTCGTAGTCATTCTGTACATGCAGGAAATCAGGTCGCACTTGTTCAAGCAGTCTTAGTATTGTTTTCGGATAAGTCAATGATTGGGCGGGTGGCACAACATATTTTTCATCTGCATCGGCGAGGAACAAATCGGATGCAACACAACTTGCTCCTATTATGTAGTCCTTTCGGCCCGATTCTCTGAGCGATCTGATAAAACTGTTTGAAGGTGCGCCCCCTGCTCCTCCTATATAGACTCGGGCCATTCAAGCCTCCTTAACTTCTTGTTGTTATTCGCTAGTCATTCTCGGTCCGGTTTGACACACTCAGAGATTGTGTCCCGCACTGATCTCCACTCTATACAGCCGTAAGCCGGCAGATTCTCGTGCGATCGCATATTGCATTAGAAACGACACCTGCTAGTTCGTTAGCAATTGTGCTCATTGAACCATCTTCTTTTTCTTTACAGACTCGAACCCTTCGTCTGTCGCCTCAAAAAGAGAGCGCGTTTCAGCTCATGAAACTGAATCGATATCTGCGGTTCGGATTCCAGCTTAGTTTTGAACACCAGAAACAGAGCAAAGATACATCCGCAAAATACTCCACCAAGTATAAAGAGAAGCATAATAAATGCACGCCTGGGGGCTGTCTTCCGATCCGGCTCGATGGCGGGTTCGACCACTTGGATGATTGCTGCCTCTTTTGCCTCGTCCAGTCTGGCCGCGTCGTATTGCTTCATCAGTATGTCGAATAGGGCTTGGCGATATGCCAACTCATGCGCAGCACGCAGATATTCCAGACCAGCGGCAGGAACATTCCCAAGCCCGAGTCCGGCGACTCCTGCCGAGTGATTGCTCTGCTCCATGCGCGTTTCTTCTGCTTGTAAAGAGGATAGTTCCTTCTCCGCCAATTGTACGTCAGGGTTTCGTTCTGTTGAGTAGGAGCGCAACGCCTGCACCTCTACCTGCTTAGCCGCAACCTGAGCCCGAAGAGCGGCAATGCCAGCGATCATCGCCCTGGCCTGCGCGTCCAATTGGACCAGTCCCTTCTGCTGCTGAACCTGCTGGAAAGCAAGTTCTGCCACAACCAGCGCCTCTTTGGCCTGCTTCAACTGCTCTTCATAGAACAGACGCCGCTGCGAGGCCTCTGTTACGGCAAGGGACTTGGTCAAAATGCGGAGCTGGTCGATGTACGCGTTAGCCATCTCAGCAACGCGTTTCTTATCTTTATCTGTGACGGTCACGGATATAAATCCGTTCTTCCCCGAACTAACTTCGGTATAGTCGGCCAATTTTTTGCGAGTTTCCGTCATGTCCCTGGCATGGTACACCTTTGCCAAATTGAATTTTTGGATGATTGAGTCAGCTATGGGCCGCGAGGTCAGCAGGCCAACATAAATATCGTTTGGATTCTTCAGGCCTAATCCGCTACCGGCAAGCGCGGCGAGGGAGCCGCTACCTGCACTTGCTAATTGGCTCATCATTAACATAGAAGCGGCCGATTGAGTCTGTTGGGGCGGCATAATTTTGGTAGTTGCCGCATACCGCACTGGCAACGTAAAGCAGAGAATCAAGCCGAGGAGCACTGCAATGCCCGTTATCTTGGCGACGAGCCATTTTCGATAGGCTAACTGGGTCAGAACATCTATCAGATTAGTTTCATAGCCATCGCCAGGCCCCTCCGACAAAGAGGCGCACTCCATTATTGCTGCTGTTTCTTCGATGGAAAATTTCTGCTCTTTCATTCGTAGAGCCTTTACTTGATTACGTTGAGCGCAGCTGCGGTTAGTGCAAGCTGAGAAGCAAGCTGAGTGGCTTGGACGAACTCGTTCATCTTGGACGAGACACGGATCTTATCCGGAACAATAATGGCATCTCCAGGCAGCAATCTTAATTTTCCAAAATCGCCGCTGAAGTGATTATTCCGGGATTGGCGGCTGATGACAGTACCGTCGGCGCGGATCACGAAGATGCGCTTTTGATCCGCCTCGCGGGTGGCGCCACCAGCATCGTTCAGGTAAGCAACAAGCCTCTTCCCTGGCTGATGGCGAAATGCGTTCATGTTGTATACAGCGCCGGCTACCTGGATCGTGCTCAACTGCGGCGGAATATAGAAGGCATCTCCATCTTCAAGAGGAAAATCTGGAATATCCTCCAGTGTTGCAGCTCCTGGTTTCATGTCCAGAACGACCCGGCCTATCGGCTTGATTGAAGCGAGCTTTGCTAAAGCGGCTTCTTGCATAGCTAGCTGCGCCTGTTGATCCGCCCCAGTCTGACCTGCCTGCGGAGTCGAATTCGCAAACTTGGAAGTGAGTTCCCGTTGCATCTGCTCTGTGGATTGCTGGATCTGCTTTTCCTGAGCAATACGGGCCGAAACGCGAGTAAGTATCGAAGCATAGAGATAAGAGTGTGGCGTAAGCCCACCAGCCTGCCTTACAACATCTCTTAAAGTCTGGCCGGGATTGACGCGGTATACACCGGGTGCGTTCACCTCGCCACCTACCTGTATCAAGGTGGAGTGCTTTTCCATGGGCAATTCTAAGTCTGCTCTTGAGAAGATCGTAACAACATCTCCTGCCTTTAAAAGCTGATTGTCTGGAGATGTGGCGTTGTTAATTGCGCCCGCAAGGTTAAATGGAATCAGCCGGGTACTCAAATCGCGCTCGTCGAGACGCTCGATCAGCGCATATTCCCAGTTGATCTCCGCGCTGTTCTTACCTATCGTGTCAATGATTGGAGTGCGTGAGTTCATGAACTGGTCGCCGCTTTGGTTACCAGTTTGATTGGTACGCAAAATACCGAACTGACCCGGCTGTGCATTACCGTATTGGTCAGGCCGCTGATTTCCGTTGCCATGTTGATCAGCTTGAGCAACGCCGTAGCGATCCGCCTGAACTATATCGTATTGGTCAGTCTGCTGGTTTCCATTCTGATCAGTCTGAATATTGCCGTATTGGTCAATCCGCTGGTTTCCATACCGATTTGCTCTCATATCGCTGGGCTGGCCGTTTTGTTGATCGCGATATTGGTTTGCGCGCGGATCTCCGAACGGATGAGAGGAAATGCGCGGAACAATGTGATTCTCCCGGTTCCAATAATCGCGCGTTATCAGAAAGTCACGAGACGGTATTAGGTCTGAGATCCGCATCCCGTCCTTCCATGCATAAAGGCCGGGCTGAGCGACATTACCCCGCAGCGTCACAGCGTTATCAAACTTTGGTGAAAGTGGAAAGACGCGTAGCAGGTCTCCATCTCTGAGCAGCCGTCCTTGTCCAGCTGCGTCCAGCGCAAATTCAGCAACCTCACGGCTGCTGTGGTTCTCAATCCGCTCCAGCAAAACGCGCTCAGCATTCGCTAGGCTTGTTATCCCTCCTGCGCCTTCGATGGCTGCTCCTACTGTCGTCGCGCCTTTCAGTTCATAGATGCCGGGTTCATTGATATCGCCACTGATGGCGACCTGCGCTCCAATCGGAGGAAAGTAAATAACGTCGCCGGGAAGCAGTTGGACATCGTGAGACTTATCGCCCTTCTGGATCAGATCGTAAAGATCGAATTCGGGCAGCGTCTGGCCTCCGCGCCTCAACTGTATATGCCGCATGGACCCGGTAGCCGACGGGCCTCCAGAGGCAAAAAGAGCATCAACCAACGTGCTTAAAGAACTGACCGTGTAGCCGCCGGGCTGGCGTGCGCTTCCCAAAACAAATATCTGAATCGAGCGAAGCTGCCCCAGTGTGACATTCAGTTCAAAGTCCTTGAAAAGAGCGCTGATGGCCGAGTGCAGATAGGCTTCGACTTGCACATAATGCAAACCGGCTACGGTTAGGGTACCCACTTTGGGCAGATATATCTGTCCGTTCCTGTCCACCGTAACTCGAGAATCAAGGTTGATCTTTCCCCACACCCGGATCAGCAGTTCATCTCCCGGCCCCAGCACATAATCGGCTGGCACCGGAACGTGTTCTACCGGGGCGAAGGTCGTAGGAATCTGATCGAATAATTGACGGCCGTATACCCGGAGCGGGCGCCCGATAGCATCCTCGGCGAAGCGCTCAAAGTCGGACTTCTGTGTGAGCGGCCCGACAATCCTCGAAGAAGGCGGTATCCGTGTCCGCTGAGGCGTCGTAAGAAAATCTGAACCAGGAGCGCGGGTATCGATGTAGGTCTTATCACCGACATTGCGAGACGCCTGGCTGGGAGCCGGCGCAATGCCTGTCGAGAGGTCCTGATCCGCCGTTGAGCCCGATACGGACTGGTTTAATTCAGTTGGGGTAGTGAGTACCGTTTGGCCGGCACAAAGCGTGCAGGACAGCAGTAAAAACAAAAATGCTTTCAGTGTCATAAGAAGGGACTCGTCTGATTCAAATAGTTTCAGCATATTCGGGAAGGGAATGCACGTTGGGAAACTATGTCCGCCATGGATGAAGCGAGATGGCGCACATCAGAATGCGATCATCCTTTTAAACGATCTAATTCAATAGGGCTGTCGGCGGCCGTTTGACACCAACAGGAGTTTTGGCCAGCGCGCGATGAACCGGAATCTTGTCTGGGCCCGCATTGAATGGCTTGATAGACAATGCAGTTTTCAAAAGGGCGGTTCCGGGATTGTAGTCAGGAACCAACTCCTTGAGCAGCAACACGAGGTTGGCGACGTCTTGCCCGTCAACAATTGCTTGCAAGCGCTGCAAAGTCGCTTTGATTTGCATCGCATCAAGATTCTGATGGCAGACATAGCTTCTAATTTTGGGGTGAGAAGTCGGGATCAGATGCTCATCCTGCAGATTTAATTCTTCGAACATCTTTTCCCCTGGGCGAAGACCTGTAAATTGAATCTCGATATCCCGTTCCGGCTGGAGCCCAGAGAGCAGAATTAGATTCTTGGCTAGATCCGCGATCTTGACGGGCTCGCCCATTTCAAGGACAAATACTTCTCCGCCCTTGCCTATGGAGAATGCCTGCAAGACCAGTTGGGCCGCCTCGGGAATTGTCATAAAATATCGGGTCATTTCCGGGTGAGTGACTGTGACCGGACCGCCCGCAGCAATTTGCTCCTTGAAAATAGGAACTACACTTCCATTGCTTCCGAGTACATTCCCGAAGCGCACCGCAACAAATTTTGTACCACCCTCCATCTGGAGCGCGCGAATAAGCAATTCCGCCGTACGCTTTGTAACGCCCATCATACTGGTCGGCCGAACCGCTTTGTCCGTAGAGATCATGACAAAATCGTCCACACCGTGCTCAGCCGCAGCACGAGCGACATTCCAGGTCCCGAAGATGTTCGTTTCGACGGCAGCAAAGACATGCCGCTCCATTAGTGGAACATGTTTATAGGCGGCGGCATGATACAGAATCGCCGGGTGATAGTGCTGCATTACCCGTTTCAACCCGCCCCGACTGGTGATACTTCCGATCTCCGGGTAAAAAGTGACGCA
This sequence comes from uncultured Occallatibacter sp., assembly GCA_964414945.1. Taxonomy (GTDB): domain Bacteria; phylum Acidobacteriota; class Terriglobia; order Terriglobales; family Acidobacteriaceae; genus Telmatobacter. The sequence goes on along the minus strand of CAYPYJ010000011.1, from coordinate 38,907 downwards.
TGGGAAGTCTTTACCCATCTCTCTGTCTAAATGAAATAAGGGGGTCTCCGCCTCATCGAAACCCACAATGGCAATCGGACTGAAGGCAGCAATCTGCCGGCATATCTCCGATCCGATCGAACCCGCAGCGCCCGTCACCATGACAACCCTACCTTGAATGCGTTCCCGAATTCGCTCCAGGTCCAAATACACTGGCTTTCTACCCAGTAAATCCTCTACTGCAACCTCTCTGATTTGCTTACCCAATTCTGTACCCTGAACTAGTTCCCCCAGACTCGGCACCATCTTGTATTCCACTTTGGCATCGGTAGCTAACTTCAAAATGCGCACCATTTGTGGGCCCGTCGCGGAGGGAATCGCAATCAGCACCCTTTTGATAGTGTGCTTTTGCACTAATTCTCCAAGGGATTTTCCGGATCCCATCACGGGCTTACCATCCATTACAAGCCCGACTTTGCTTGGATCATCATCGATAATGCCGACGACTTCGCATCTCAGGGTGTGGTTCTGCTGCAACTCCCAAAGCAGTGCCAGGCCTGCGGCGCCTGCACCGTAGATGAGCGTCCTGGTCCGCTCACCTTCGGCTCTGCTCCTGCTTCTCGCGGTCACAACCACACGAACTGCCAACCTTCCCCCGAAAGTAATTAAGCCAGAAAACAGCCAGTCGAGAATGTAGATCGAGCGCGGAATGCTCCGGGGGCCGAGCAGAATGAGTATGACAAGTCCGCCCAGTACCGCCCCCGCTGAATTTGCCAACATGAGCCGAACAGCATCATGGACTGAGGTATGACGCCAACTTCCCCGATTTACCGCCCCAACTATAAAGGATGCGGACTTTGCCCCGGCCCAGATGCACAAGGCCACCCCCATCGGGTGGAAGTATTGGGCAGGCAATGCACCATCAAATCGCAACTCGAATGCGAGGAAGGCAGAAAGAGCAAATGCCGCTAAGTCCAAAAGATGGGTAATAAGTCGACGCCCAATAAGTTGCGTCATCAGTCTTCGAATTAGCTTTGATTTCGGAGACATTCCCGTTCCTCCTAAATTCCTGACGTATTGTTTCTCTTTCGGTCTCGCAGCCTAAATAGACGCCAGATTGCCCCACACAGCAGACACTCCTATATGACAAGTGACTGCCAGACTTAACTCGGCGTTTGGTAGGCAGACATCCTGGGTACGATCAATTCCAGCCAGAACCTTGCATAGGCACGATGCGCTTCCGAGCTATTTGAAAATACTGGCTTGTCGCCATCAATCAAGCTGTAAATCCCGGGATGCGTCAACACTGTCATGATCAACGCAGATGTTAGGATCGTGGTATCCAAATTACGAATCTTCCCGCTCTTGATGTTCATCTCCAGATAACGATTGATTGCTGAGAAGACAGGTGAGAGAGACTCAATACTGAATTCGTCCGCCTTCGCATGCAACTCGATGAATGCGACTGCAACCAGCCGAAGCAGTTCCGGGCGATAGTTAATTGTATCTGCGAGCATCTCGATGATCTTCGGCAAGACTACCTCAGGAGGGCCGCACTGCGTTAACCCCTTAAGCACGTCCTGGCGAAACTTAAACCCAGCAGAATACCAGCGGAGGGTCGACCAGAAGAGTTCTTCCTTATTGTCGAAATGCCGGAATAGCGTGTTTTCGCTAACATCGGCAAGACGGGCTATCTCGCGCGTGCTAGTGCCATGGTACCCTTGGCACGCAAACAGCTTGCCTGCCGCCGCGATAATCTGGTCCGTTCTCAATGAGATTTTGATTGCTTCTGACATTTTGCACCACTCTAATGCAGCCTATGCAGAAGTTCTGCGGCCCGCGAGAAAGCTGCTTCTCTTTCCGGAAGGGCACTGCGGCTCTTTACAGCGCCAAGGGCGGCGCAGGGGCTTCTCCACCGGCGCGATTCGCCCACGCGCCGATCTGCGTTACGATTGCATATTCATTGGTTTGATCCAGGATGGTCACCGTACTTAGCAGTGAAAAAGGCAAGACGCGGTATTTCTTATCGGCTCTTATGCGGCAAACAGCTCCAAATCTTCGGCGTCCACCTTGATCGCCTCATGTTGGTTAAGCATCCCCAGGGTCATCATAGACCGGTTGGTGTTCCACTTTCTAACCAGCGTTCCCAGCAGCCCTTTTATCACGCCGCTCTCGAGGAGAACCATCTCGCCTACCACCAATTGGCGATATTGCTCGATCCACTGCTGGTTCTTCCATATGTGACTGTCTCATATCTGGGAAAGAAAGATTGAACCTCAAGAATATTTAGATGCTTCTCAGCCAACTTTCCATGCCGCGGAACCTTGAAAACCGCACCATTTTCAGTCAGGCATCTATACCGCGATCGCCAAATCCAGTGCCTCTCGCTGCAAATTCGCGGGAAGCCTCTGATCTGAAACATAGGCCACATTTATCACAATAGAATAAACATCAAGAGAAGCGAAAATGGGGTTCACAATACGCGTCCCCGGTCAGGACAAAATATGCATGGCTTCGCCATACTGACTTAGCAAATCAACTTTCTTAAGTCCGGCATCCAGTCATCCATATTGCGCGGTAGCCTGCCCGTCAGGCAGAATGTCAAACCCTACAGCAATCAATCCCTCAAATCAGCCCCATTAATTCCTCAACGGCCTTGTGGAAAGAGCTGCTGGTCAATCAAGCAAGGGTCGTTTCCAGATTTCCTTCATAGTAAGCGGTTACGGACGCAGGCACAAGTACCTATGTGTAAAAAGTTTGTATCCACGGAGGAAATTTACTTACAATTTTCCTGTAATTAAGTAACATAAGAGCAGACAAATTTAATTATCATATTTGTTTATAACTAGTTAGAGTATGGTTACCATAATGGAACGAAGATAACCAAAACGGTACAAAATGGAGATGTTTTGTCTATTTCCATCTTTAAATTTGCTTAAATCGCCACACTTTGTATCAGGGTGCACATGCTGCAATTCTTCCTCAGCAGAGCAAACAATCAGCTCTCGCAGTAACGGTGCAATTCCGTTTCCTCGCCCCCAGGAGCTCCAACGTTGCCCGCCTCTAGGCCGTCACCCGCATCAGAATGCGATCAAGTGATTCTGGCGCGTACATCCGTGCCAACCTGGACCTATCAACCGCCAAGCTGTTTGAGAAACTTGCGGAAGTGGGGATTCCACGTGAGCGAGATTGGGTTGTGAAAACGAAGGCGAAAAATACCAGGAAATCCTTGCGCTGAAATAACCCCCTGGCTTGTACTATTCTTGGCACGGAAGAGACTATCGTAAACCGCTGTTTGTAAAAGTGGTAGGCGAGGCGGGGATCGAACCCACAACCCCCGGCTTAGAAGGCCGGTGCTCTATCCAATTGAGCTACTCGCCCGAGTACATATTCATTCTATCGTCGATTGTTCCCGCAACGCATCCGACCGCATCGGTCAGTGCCGTCAGCGCAGCCTGAAGCGTGAGCGCTGCCTCTGCGGAAGAGTGTCCGCAGGCGGTCAGGTAAGCAGTCACGCCCTGCTCCGCAACCTCAGCAGAGATGAAGGCGCGGCGAATGACCAGATCAGCACGGCAGCAGCGCAGCGGGATGCCGCGGAGCAGCACGCAGATGTTTTTGCACACAGTTGCGGCCTGCCCCGGCTGCCAACCTATTTTGGGCAGTAGGTCGATGTAGCAGCCCATGGCGTGGGCAAAGCTTCCCGGCGACGCATCCAGTTCGTCCGCGTCAAATTCATCCGATTCAAGGCGCGGCCAAAAATCGCATTTTGAAGTCCAGACCGGCGAGGCCGACGCATTTAGCTCCGCCAGCGCCTCGGCCAGGGCAGGAAACTCAGCGGTCTCCGGCAAATTCCAAGCCGCTTCCGGAGCGCGTTGCAGATCAACAAAACCCGGCCAGCAGGCGTCGATGATCGGTGCGTCGCCGCCCAACTCGAACTCCCAGTCAGCTTCCATCTGAGCCGTCTGTCGCCACTGTCAGGAAGCGCATTACCATCGCCTCCGCCCAGTGGATATCGTTGCCTGAATCGTTGGAGAGGAAGCCGCAATGGCCGCCATTGCGGCTCTCCACTAGAGTCACGCTTGGGTTGGCGTGCAATTTGGCGCGAGTCTCCTCAAGCAATCGAATAAATGGGTCGTCCTGTGCGCGCAAAATCAGCGTGGGAACGGCGATCCGGTCCACCACGCGGGCACTGGCGGCGCGATGATAGTAGTCGTCGGCGTTCACGAAATCCCAGTAGCGGGCCACGATTTTGTCGTCAAACTCACGAATGGAACGCACCAGACCAATATCATTTCGGTGGACATAAATACCGGGATAGAGCTTGGCTTTGCGCTGGTAGCGGGCCAGCAGACCGCGCAAAAACTTCCACTCATACGCGCGGTTGAGCGGCTCGTGCAGAGCGTCTGCGCCCACAGCAAGGTCGATGGCGGGGCAGACCGTTGCTACGGCAACCAGCGGAGCTGCATTGCCCCACTCGCCAGCAAGCTTCAGCGCCATGTTGCCACCCATTGAGTAGCCCACCAGAGCCACCCGCGTCAGGCTGTACCGCTTGACAAAATGATGTACCACCGCGCCCAGGTCGCCAGATAGGCCGGAGTGATAAAGCGTGGGCGTCAGCGTTTCAGTGCCGCCGCAGGTCCGCATATTCATCCGAATAACGTTATAGCCGGCAGCCCATGCGCGGCCGGTGATACCCAGAATGTAGCGGGACTCCGAGGAGCCTTCCAGACCGTGCACCAGTACCACGGTCAGATGGTCGGCTGGCACCGATTGCCAATGGCAATGGCAGAGCACGCGACTCCCATCGGCAGAGTCCACCTCAACTGTTTCCGGAAGTGCCTCAAGCTGAAGAGCAGGACGGGGATAGAAGTTGCCGACAATTGTTTGCAGGTGAGCATTGGCTAGGCCGCGACGCGGATCAAACGGCGTCAACCACTCCGGCAGTTCACCGGGGACGCGGTGCCATTCTATATTTTTCTCTTGGAGTAGGGTCACGGAAACTCACCAATTCAGCCGAGCGGGCCGACAAAGCCTTTAGCGGTGAGTGCAAGTTGGGGCGGCTAGTGGGGATCGAACCCACGACATCCTGTGCCACAGACAGGCGTTCTGCCCCTGAACTATAGCCGCCGTATACACAGATTGTAGCATTAAATCGAATTTTTCTGCCCCGCAAATGCAATCAGGCCCGGTCGTGATGGGTCGCCTGTACAGGCTGTACCAGTCCGGAAACCACCTAGTTTGATGCGGTAGATGGGGCGTTTTCGGCTGTCAACAAACGCCTTGTGGCGCAGGTACGCGAAGGCAGGCTCGGAGTTCCGGCAGAAGCCCATGCGAGCGAACAGTGAGCGATTGGCCCCATCGCAGGTGGCGCAGGTGTGGCTTCGATATAATTCTTAGGAGCGCAGGGCGAGCACGTCCAAAGCGCGCTGGAGCTATTGATGACCTTCGACATCCAGGAAATCCTGGGACTGCTTCCTCACCGCTACCCTTTTTTATTAATTGACAGAGTCGTCGAATTCGAGCGTGGCAAGCGCTTGGTCGCGATTAAGAATGTGACCATGAACGAGCCATTTTTCCAAGGCCACTTTCCCGGTTACCCGCTGATGCCGGGAGTGCTGATCATTGAGGCGATGGCGCAGGCCGGCGCGATCATCATGTTGAATGAAATTCCCGACCGCGAAAAGAAGCTGGCGGTATTCACAGGCATCGAGAAGGCCAAGTTCCGCAGGCCGGTTACGCCGGGCGACCAGTTGCGCATCGAGGTAGACGTATTGGCTTTCAAGAGCCGCCTGGGACGCATGGAAGCCAAGGCGCTTGTGGACGGAAAAGTTGCCTGCCAGGCTACGCTGACGTGTTCCATTGTGCCCCGTGTAGCCGAGGCTGCTCCGGCGGCAGCTGAGGCTACAGAGTGAGCGTTCATTCCAGCGCAGTGATTGCTACCGGAGCAGTGGTTCCGGCCTCCTGCACAGTGGGGCCGTTTTGCACCATCGGTCCCAACGTGGCCTTGGGGGAGGATTGCAATCTGATCTCTCATGTGGTTCTCGATGGCCATACGCGCATCGGCGCACGCAATACCTTCCATCCTTTCTGCGCGATCGGCGTTGCACCGCAGGATTTGAAATACGGCGGCGAGCCGACAGCGCTTGAAGTCGGCGACGGCAACACGATTCGAGAAAATGTGACCATCAGCCGCGGAACCACGGGCGGTGGCGGCGTTACACGCCTCGGCAGCAATTGTTTGTTGATGGCCGGAGTGCATATTGGCCACGACAGCCAGGTGGGTAGCAACTGCATTCTGGCCAACTGCGCCACCCTGGCTGGCCACGTCGTCATCGAAGACTTCGTCACCCTTGGCGCATTCTGCCCGGTGCATCAGCACTGCGTTGTCGGCAAGTACGCCTTCATCGGCGGCGGCACCATTGTCACGCAAGATGTCCTGCCCTTTTCGCTCACCTCATCGCGACGCGAGAATAAGGCCTTCGGCATTAATAAGGTTGGCCTTCAGCGGCGCGGCTTCACGCCGGAGCGGCTGCAAATTTTGCAAAAGGCCTTCCGCTACCTGCTGGCCGCCAAGCTCAACAGCACCCAAGCCGTCGAGAAAATCAAAGAGCTGGAAGGCGAGGACGCGGCGCTGGTGGTGGCGTTTATCGAACGCAGCGAGCGCGGGGTCATCAAGTAATCGGTGAGCAGCGGGTTTAGGGGGGTGAAATGCGGGTTCGGCGTGCGCGCGGTATGCAGATTCAGGCAACGTCGCTTCAGCCTCTCCCGGAGGGAGAGAACGAGAATAGCCCAGGGTGGAGCGCAGCGGAACCCTGGGAAGGCATCTCAACCCAGCCGCCCCGTCCCGTAGGGACGGTCGAAACTCACCCCCTAAACGTAATGAGGATCATATTCAATGCAATGCTTCTTGAGAAATGCGACGCTGGATTCAAAATCGTAATCGACGATTAGCCTGTGTTCATGTACTAAGCTATTAATCGGAGGTGGTCATGCGCAAGATCTACTTCGGACTGGCACTTTACCTGCTGCTACAGGCTACTACGCTTTGGTCTCAAGAGCAGAAACTTGCAGGATTCTATTTTGGCGGTAAGGAATTCCATCTTGGAATGTCCTATGCAGATGCAATGAATAGGCTGTCAGAGTGTTGTGCTCTGTCTCCTCCCGCCAGAACCATCAAGGAAGATTCGGACACACCCCCTGAAAAAGAAACAGGTTACTTCATTTTGAACAAGGATAAGTCATCGTCCGAAATACTGGGCGAGATTTCGTTTAGAAATCAAAGAATCTCAAGCATTACCCGTTATCTTGCAAGGAATGTAGACTCCTCTGATGACAATTTGGTGGTTTTTATACGAGAACTCAAGCGTTCATTGCCAGAAGAAACAACTGCGGCCATCGTGACAATTAGACATGAACAGGCCAGTAATGGAGAGTCTGACATTATTACCCTGTTGTTTCCAAATGGAAGAAGAATATGCATCCGGATAGTCACGCTGGATAGCAATACGAATTCGAAAAGGGACTACGTAACTCTTGAGGAGATTTATTGACCAATCGACTAATGAGGCACTCGGTCTGGAAATCACGTTTACGATGAAGGAAAGCGTCCCCTCCCAGATGCCCCGTCCCGTAGGGACGGCCGAAACTTACCCCCAAACATACCGAGGATCGTATTCGATGCGGTGTTTCTTGAGAAAGGCGATGTACTCCGCTTGGAAATCGCGCGTCCGATGATGCTCTTTCTGGCCTGCGATGTATTCCAGGGTAGAGCTAACCTGAGACCATCCGATAGAGAACGCGCCATAGCCTTCCTGCCATTCGAAGCTTTCAATCTGGCAGGTTTGGTGCATCCAATGCGAAGATGCACTTTTGATTTCCCTCATCGCCGTGGCGATAGGCACGGATGATGGCAGAGAGAGAAGAAGATGAACATGGTCTTCCATGCCGCCGATGCCAAGCGCCTTCATCTGATGTTCGCGCGCGATGCCGCCCATGTAAGCCCAAAGGCGCGGCTGGATTTCGGCGATGATCGTCCTTTGACGCTCTTTGGTAGAGAAGACACAATGAAAGAGCGAGCTACAGTAGGTGTGTGACATGACAGAATCGTATCGCATCACTGACGGTTTGGAGTGGTTCGATCGCCCCTACGGGGCGAAGCATTTCAGCGGGTTGCCTTCCCAGGGTTCCGTTCGCTGGCGCGAACTCCACCCTGGGCTACTATCGTTGCTCCCTCCGGGAGCAAATACATGGCATTGCGATCTTGGATGGATCGAGCGAAACAAACGAGCGAAACATGAGAATTTCGCATCTGTTGCTCCATATTTTCGAAGCAGGTGCGCCTCATGAAACTCGGCCTCATCGCCGGCAACGGCCGCTTCCCGTTTCTGCTGCTGGACGCGGCGCGGGCGCAGGGCTATTCGGTCGTCGTCGCCGCCATCCGCGAAGAAACCGATCCGGAGATCAACCGGCGCGCGGCTGTCGACGAGCGCATCACCGTCGAATGGCTATCGCTGGGCGAACTTTCGAGGCTGATCGAACATTTCCACAAGCAAGGCGTATCGAAGGCCGTGATGGCCGGGCAGGTAAAGCACAAGCAGATTTTCAGCAGCATCCGTCCCGACTGGCGGCTGGCCAAGCTGCTGCTTAATCTGCGTTCGCGAAACACTGACATGCTGCTGGGCGCGGTGGCCAAGGTGCTCGCCGATGAGAACATTGAGCTGATCAGTTCCACCGCTTTTCTGGAGCCGCTGCTTGCCGCCGAAGGAGTGCTGACCGAGCGCACGCCAGACGAGGAAGAGCGCAAGAACATCGAATATGGACTCAACGTAGCCCGCGCCGTGGCTGGCTTCGACATCGGCCAGACAGTTGTTGTCGCTGCTCAGGCCTGTGTGGCCGTCGAGGCGATGGAAGGCACGGACGCGGCCATTGAGCGCGCTGGGATGCTGCTGAACTCGCTTAAAGAGGACGCCTCGACGCTTCACCCCAGCGACGGAGACCTGTCGCCGGGGACCCCGACGCTGGAACGCCACCTGACTGTGGTCAAGGTCGCCAAGCCGAATCAGGATATGCGCTTTGACGTGCCAGTCATCGGCATCACCACCGTCGAAACGATGATCCGCTGCGGCGCCAGTTGCCTCTCAGTCGAGGCTGGCCGCACGCTGCTCTTTGACCGTGAAGCTCTGCTCAAGAGAGCCGCCGAGGCAGGGATTGCGATTGTTGCCTCCGCACGCTGACACCTGCCGCGAAAAATTCTCTGCGTCCCGGTTGCCTCATTTTCCATCCAAGCGAGCGGAGGTTTCATTATGAGAATTCCCCTACTTATTTTCCTGATCGCGGTGGTCGTGGTTTTGGCTGCATTCGTCTCTGTCCACGCCAGCGAACCCGCGATGCCCGCCGTTGGAGAGATTGCGCCCGCCTTCACCCTTACTTCGCAAGATAGCTCAGAGATCGCCCTCGAGAGCTTTCGAGGTAAGTGGGTGGTGTTGTATTTCTATCCCAAGGACATGACCCCGGGCTGCACCGTCGAAGCGCACAACTTCCAGCGCGACCAGGCAAAGTTTGACGCGGCGGATGCAGTCATTCTCGGCGTCAGCGTGGACACGCTCGACAGCCACAAAAAATTCTGCACCAAGGAGGGGCTGACCTTCCGCCTGCTCGCGGACCCGGATCATAAAGTCGTCGATGCGTATGGCTCACTGGGCAGCTTTGTCGGCTATAAAATCGCCAACCGCAACACGTTTCTCATTGATCCTCAAGGCAAAATCGTGAAGGTCTGGACCAAAGTTGAAGTGCAACACCACTCAGAGGAAGTGCTGGCAGCAATCAGTGAACTGAAGAAATAATTTCACGCAGCATTGCAGGGGAGGCAACGCACTGCATGATAGCCTTAATGCATTCGAGTCTCTGCGAGAAATTTGCAAAGGACAATGCAATGCCGAACCAGTTTGCTCAGCACTTTCGCGACGAAATAGATTCAGTTCATGCCGCGCTGCTTGCGGTTCCCGCCGGGCTGGCGGATACGCCTTGGCGCGAAGGCGGATGGACGCGTAAAGAAATCGTCGGGCATATGCTCGATTCGGCGGCCAACAACCGCCAGCGCTTTGTGCGTGCCGCCATCCACGGCGTCTTTAAAGGACCAGATTATGCACAGGCCGCCTGGGTTTCCGCGCACGGCTATTCCGAGCGGCCCTGGGCCACTCTGCTGCACTGGTGGGAGGTGGAGCATGAAATCCTTGCCTCCGCCGTCGATCACATTCCCGAAGAGCGGCTTGAGGCGACCTGTGTTGTGGGCGACAATGCGCCTGTCACGCTTCGCTTTGTGGTCGAGGACTACTTCAGGCATCAGCGCTGGCACCTGGCACAGATTACCGCTCCGGTTCCCGCGGCGTAAGCAACTCACTTTAGTCCAGACGCAAAAAAGCCCGGCGTGAGCCGGGCCTTTTTGCTTGCCTTGTAATGCAGGTTACCGCTGCTACTTGGTTGCCTTTTTCGCAGGGGCCTTCTTGGCAACTGCCTTCTTCGCAGGAGCCTTCTTCGCAACTGCCTTCTTGGCAACTGCCTTTTTCGCAACTGCCTTCTTGGCAACTGCCTTCTTCGCCGGAGCCTTCTTGGCAACTGCTTTCTTGACTGCTGCCTTCTTGGCGGGCGCCTTCTTTGCTGCTTTCTTAACGGCCAACTTTTTACCTCGCTTGGTGATTTTGCTGACGCTTTTTTTGCCAACCGCGGCCTTCTTGACCGTGGTTTTTCCGCCCTTCGCGCCAGTACTGCTCTTCTTTGCGGCGGATTTCTTCGCGGCCTTCTTCTTGGCCACAATCTTTTTCGCGGCTGCCTTCTTGGCTACAGCTTTCTTCACTGGAGCCTTCTTGGCAACTGCCTTCTTGGCTGGGGACTTGACCACAGCCTTCTTAGCGGGAGACTTCTTTTTCGCGGCCTTCTTGATGGCCGGCTTCGATGTGGGTTGGTCCACGATCACGATCACCGTCTCTTCAGCCACTCCCTCATCATCATCCGAGGAGGTAAGTACGCTGGAGGTTTCAACCTCTTCATCCTCTTCAAAGCCGTCGTGATTGGAATTGTTTTCTATCGGCTTGGCTTCCGCTTCGCCGTCGCTCATCGCGTACATCCTGAACACTTCTTCCATCCCATTGCCTCCAGCGGCTTGCCGCTGCACTTTTTAGCGTTTCCAATTTCACGCCGCGGAAAACCAACTTCCGCCCGCGCAAACTATTGTAGCTATAGCTTGCACGTAAACACCAGCAAAAAACAAGTGTGAAATGATGTTCCTGCAAATTTATTTCGTTATGGGTTTTTTGGAACCAGTCGAGCTGCTTCGAGCATGAGTGCTTTTTGCGCTCGTTGTTCTGCCCTGTCGAGTGCTGCCAGAGGCGCTGGAGTGACGCGTTGGCGTTCTTTTCGCAACCGGTGAAGAGCTTCTTTTTTGCGCGCTCGGAGCAGCGGGCTTTGTTGCGGAACCCTTTGCTGGAGCGGCTTGCGAGTGCGTATGCCCTTGTGTGCCGATGCTGCTCTGGCTGTGGGCGGCTGCTCTGTGAGCAGCGGGATGCGCCACGTTGGGAGCAGACACGCGCAGCCGCTGGCCCGGTTGCACCTTGATGCCGGGTATTCTGTTCCAGCGACGCAACTCAGTCAGCGACACGCCGAAGCGATCGGCGATCGTCACCAGCGTGTCGCCTCTGCGCACCGTGTAGAGCGGCGTGCGCGCGGCAGGCTCAGCCACTGGCGCTGCCGGCACAGCCAGCGCTTCGACTCCCTCAATGCCGTCGCCTGTACTCAGTTGATTGGCGGCGGCCAGTTCCGACTCCGTCACATGATAATCGCGCGCGACGGAAGCCAGCGTATCCGCCGACCTCAAGCGATGGTATCGCCATGCGTTGCGCTTGGCTTCAGGGATCAAGGCAATGCGCTGTTCATAGACCGCGGCCATGCCGCCCGGCAAATGCAGATCGAAGGACGCATTGGGCGGCGTCATCATCCGCAGCAGACTTGGGTTCAGCGCTTTCAATTCATCCACCGGCGCGCCTACCAAATCAGAAATCAGCCTCATGTTCACCGGGTAGTTGATCGTGACCGTGTCGGTCAGCACCGGCGGATCGAGCGTCAAATCGTCGAAGCCATACTGCTCAGGATGATTCGCAATGATAATCGCCGCCAGAATCTCCGGTACATAGTTTTTTGTTTCTTTGGGCAGGTTGTTGCGTTTGTACAGTTCCCAGAAATCGGCGTAGCCGGTCTTCTCTACTGCGCGCTGCACGTTGCCCGCGCCCCAGTCGTAACCGGCCATGGAGAGATACCAGTCGCCCAACTGGTCATAAATAAACTTCATGTAGCGAGCGTAAGCACGGGTGGATTTTTCCGGATCGAAACGCTCGTCTACATACGCATTGCGCGCTAGACCATAGTTTCCATGCGGCATGAACTGCCACATTCCGCCCGCGCCGGATTTGCGATTCAGGGCCCGCGGATTGAAGCTCGACTCGGCAACGGCCAGATAAATCAGATCCTGCGGCACGCCCTCTTCGGCCATCACGCGCTGAATCATCGCCTTGTAGCGGCCCGCATGTTGGAAGGAATGCAGCAGCGTGTTGTGTCCTTTTTTTGTGTTGGCGAAAAAGTTGATCACGCTGGCCACATAGTCGTTCACCACCAGCGGCAGGTCGGAGTTGGTAGTGGCCAAATCGGCCTCAGCCTTGGCGACGATCTTGGGGTCCACCTCAAAGGTCACGTCCTCGGCCACGTCGGCTGGCGTCTCTTCTTCCTTGGGCACAAAGCCGTTGCCCAGCTTGAGCGCTTCCATCTCCAGCCCGTTCACACCGTCCACAATGCGGTCGAACTCCTCCTGCAACTCGACATTGTTCTTGATGTCCAGACGGCTGGTAAGCATCAGGTCCACAGCGCGATCAAACTCCTGTTTGGCCTCGAGCAATCTTCCTTTGCGATAGTTGGCTTCGCCGCGGGCGTAGGCTTCTTCCACTTGTTGGATCAGCAGGCGCGTTCGCTGCTGCTCACGGGTAAGCACGGGCGGCGCGGGAACAGGGGGCGCAGGAACCACAACCGGAACAAGGGCGGGCGCGATCGCTTGCGGACGCACGCTTTGTGATACGCCGGAAGGCGCAGTGGGGTTGCAGCCGGCCAGCAAAAAAGCCAGCAAGGTGCAGCCGATAAATCGATACGAAATCCTGCCCATGCGCATAAGAAATATTGTCGCCCGGCCGCCCGAAGATGGCGAAGCGTACTCTGTCCTCAGATGAAGCTATGTAGATGATAAGCTATGCCATGGAGGCATGTGCGTATTCCGCCGCTCAAATCGCCTCTTTGACGACCCTTCTTATGGACGCTCGTTTTCTACGAAATTTTGCGATCATTGCCCACATCGACCACGGCAAGTCGACACTGAGCGACCGTCTGCTGGAATATACCGGCTCGGTTACAGGGCGCGAAATGCAGGCGCAGATTCTCGACGATATGGATCTGGAGCGCGAGCGCGGCATCACCATCAAAGCCCACGCCGTGCGCATGATGTACAAGGCCCATGACGGCAACACCTATCAGCTCAATCTGATTGACACACCGGGCCACGTTGACTTCAGCTACGAGGTTTCACGTTCGCTGGCCTCCTGCGAGGGTGCACTGCTAGTGGTAGACGCTTCGCAGGGCGTTGAGGCGCAGACACTGGCCAATGCATATCTGGCCATTAACCACGGTTTGGAAATTATTCCCGTCATCAACAAAATTGATTTGCCCTCGGCGGACATTGTGCGCACCCAGGAGGCCATCGAAAAAGCGGTGGGCCTGGACGCCACCGACGCAATTCCGGTTAGCGCCAAAACCGGCCAGGGTGTGGCTGAAGTTCTCGAGGCCATTGTCAATCGACTCCCTCCACCCACTGGCGACCCGGACGCTCCACTGCAAGCGCTTATTTTTGATTCCTGGTTTGACGCATATCGCGGCGTCATTGTGTTGGTGCGCGTCATGCAGGGCACGCTGCGCAAAGGTCAGCGCATTCGCTTCATGTCGAATGGCAAATCCTTTGAAGTTGATTCCATGGGCGTGCTTATGCCAAAGCCGGTCGATATCGGCCAGCTCCTTGCCGGTGAGGTAGGTTTTTTTGCGGCCACCATCAAGACCGTCAGCGACACCAAGATTGGCGACACCGTCACCGATGACACACGGCCCGCCACCGCGCAACTTCCCGGTTTTGAAGACATCAAGCCGATGGTCTTCGCAGGACTCTACACGGTCGATTCACACGAACACACGCTTTTGCGCGACGCTCTGGAAAAACTTCGCCTCAACGATGCCTCGTTTTTTTTCGAGCCGGAAAGCTCTGCCGCATTGGGCTTCGGCTTCCGCTGCGGCTTTCTCGGCCTGCTGCACATGGAGATCATCCAGGAGCGGCTGGAGCGAGAGTACGAGTTGGACCTGATCACCACCGCTCCCGGCGTGCGCTACCACATTACCCTCACCGACGGAACCGTTCTCGAAGTGGACAATCCCTCGCGCTGGCCGGATCCCACCAATATCGAGGCGATCCGCGAGCCCGTGATCACCGCCAAAATTCTTACCAACGAAGAATATGTCGGCGGCATCTTCAAACTCGTCGAAGAAAAACGCGGCAAGCAATTGAATTTTGAATACGTCACATCCAGCCGCGTGCTGCTTACTTACGAGCTGCCGCTGAACGAAATCGTTCTCGATTTCTACGACCGCCTCAAATCGATTTCACGCGGCTATGCGTCGCTTGACTATCAACTGGCCGGCGAATGGGAGTCGCCGATGGTCAAGCTGGACATCCTGGTCTCTGGCGAGCCGGTCGATGCGCTCTCCATCATTGTCCACAAAGACTTTGCTTACGAGCGCGGGCGGGCGCTGGTCTCCAAAATGCGCGAACTGATTCCCCGCCAGCAATTCGAGGTTGCCATTCAGGCCGCCATCGGAGCCAAAATCATCTCCCGCGAAACCGTCTCGCCGCTGCGCAAAAATGTCATAGCCAAGTGCTACGGCGGCGACATCAGCCGCAAGCGCAAGTTGCTGGAAAAACAGAAGGAAGGGAAAAAGCGCATGAAGCGCATCGGCAAGGTAGACATACCCCAGGAAGCCTTCCTGGCGGTGCTAAGAATAGGCGAAGATTCGCAGAAATAGCATCGAAAATGTGATCTGATTCACATTTTATTAATACTCAATTGTGGATAACACACTCAGGAGCACTGGTGTAACCCCGCCGCGATCAACAGGTTTTGAGGACAATTCGTCTTCCTTGTACAGATTGATAAATAAGGAGTTGCCATGCATATCAGAAGAGATCATCTTTTGGCAAGAGGGTAATCCTGAATTTCTTCGCGCAAATCGCGGAAGAAATCCACAATAATTTCCACAGAAACGCGCGTATCTTTTGGAGTTTTGTGTGGAGATGCGATCCGCTCTTTCGCCACACTTATAATTGACCGGTACATATGCAAAAACCCCGCGGTGCGGGGCTTTTGCATACGTCCTATTTTTTAATGCGCTGCGGGAGTCGCCGCGGCTGGCTTTGCCGCCGGAACAGGCGGAGCGGGCACACCTGACTTCACGTTATAGGCGTCGATGACGGCCTTGGTGATGTTGTTGGACTCGCTGGCATACAGCACCGGATTCTGCTTCTGGGAGACGTCGAGTACGAGGGTGTATCCCTGCTGCTGAACGTAAGAAACCAGAAGATCATAGACCTTGGAAGCAAGGCCGTTGAAGACCTCTTGACTCTCAGTTTTGAAGTCGTTCTCCGCGTCTTGAGCGTCGCGCGCCAATAGCTTTCTCTTGTCTTCGATGGTTTTAGCGCGGGCGGCCT
Source organism: uncultured Occallatibacter sp. (assembly GCA_964414945.1). Lineage (GTDB taxonomy): Bacteria > Acidobacteriota > Terriglobia > Terriglobales > Acidobacteriaceae > Telmatobacter. Next base: position 23,090 of record CAYPYJ010000011.1, on the reverse strand, counting down.
TATCCGAATCGGAAAGCTGAGCGCTTTGCTCCTGCAACTTCTTGGTCAGGGCCCCGATCTCCTCATTCACGGCGCGCAGTTGCTGGCGCTTGGGGTCGAATTTCTTCTGCAAGTCGGCAAAGTTGCGCTGGCCTTCGTTGGTCTGAGCGATAGCGGCTTGGAAAGCGACGATGGCAATTTTGGCAGTCGGCGCGGCTGAAGAAGGTAGTGTCTGAGCAGCGGCACTCAAAACCAAACTCGAGGTCAGCGAAACAGCAAGTGCGATGAAACGCTTCATTTGAATTCTTTCCTCGTAAAGCATCTGTGACGGAGACCCTGAGGGGCGCCCCATGTGGCCGATTACATTACAAAAGCCCCGCAGTGCGGGGCCTTTGCAAGCGTTCAATTGATCTGACCTTTAGTGAGTTGCAGGAGCCCTGGGCGCCGCTGGGCGTGTAGCCGCAGGTGTGGTCTTTACCGCCCCGGCCGGAACCGGAGGAGGTGCGGGGACGCCTGACTTCAGGTTGTACGCGTCAATGACCGCCTTGGTGATATTGGTAGAGTCGCTGGCGTAGAGCACCGGATTCTGCTGCTGCGCAACGTCCAGCACCAGCGTATATCCCTGCTGCTGCGCGTAGGTAGCCAGAGCGTCATAGACCTTGGAAGCCAGGGCGTTATACATCTCCTGCATCTCCGAGTTCATGTCATTCTGGGCGTCTTCAAGCTCGCGCTTGGCCTGCTTCGTCTTGTCGTCGATGACTTTAGCGCGGCTGGCCCGCTCGGTGTCGCTCAGCTTTTCGGCCTGCGCCTGCAACTGCTTGGTCAGGTTATCGATCTCTTCGCCTGCGGTCTTGAGTTGAGCTTCCTTAGGCGCGTACTTTTTCTGCAGGTCAGCAAAGTTGCGCTGGCCTTCGTTGGTTTGGGCCACGGCCACCTGGAAGGCAATGACGGCAATCTTAGCGGGACCGGCAGGCGCCGAGGCGGCTGGAGCAGTCAATGTTTGGGCAGCGGCGCTCAGGGCAATGCCCGAGGCCAGCGTAGCGATTAGTACTAGAGAGCGCTTCATGCGAGTGTAATGCTCCTTCGAAATTCCTGTGGGTCTCACCGCGCCTTGACGCGGAAACGATCCGTTGCCTCCTGAGAAACCTCACGGCCTTTTGTTCAACTCTGCGCAGGATGACGCAGAGCAAGGAAAAGACTCGGACGAGACGTCAGCAGGAACTAGATGGATTATAGGAGGCCGGGGTGGGAGCGTCAAACCGGCAAACCATGAATTCTGTGTATTCTTTGGTGATTTTTGCAGATTCACCTTCTATCTATAGGTCAAAAAAGCCGCTCTTCGCGAGCGGCTTTTTTGACCTATAGATAGAAGCGGTCTTCTAGAACGTGGTCGATACCGTCAGCCGGAAGGTCTTGCGCGGTTCACGGAAGATATTCTGCGCGCCATAACCCGCGATAACTTCATTGTAGGTGTAGTCGCCAGCACCACCCGGCGGGAACATCTCACGGGTAATCATCTCGGCCGTGCAACTGCTCTTGTTCAAGCCCAGCCCCATATTGCAGAAAGGCTTCTCATAAAGCCGAAGCGGGTTATAGGCGTAGAAGAAGCGGAAGGGCGCGTTGATGACCGGCATAACGACCGAAAGCTCAGCTCCGGTAGACATACGAGGAACAAAGTTGGTCCCGGAAACGGGATGGATATTCTGCTTGAATCCCACCAATGAGCCGGATATACCGCCCTGGCAGGCGCCGTTATTGTACACTGGGCAACCGTAAAGCGGCGCGGTGAGCGAGGCAAACCCCTCAGGGCTCTGCTTCAATTGCCCCTTGTTGAGTGCCGTAACGATTCCGAAGTCGTTGAAGAACGAGAAGGTCACCGGACCAGCGATGGGAATGCGGTACTCGATATTGCTGGTGAAATTCGTATCGCCGCCGATCGAAGCAATGCCATAGACCGGAAGTGGCACTTGAATGCACTGGCCCAATTCCGGCTGGGTCGGATCGCGCGGAACGCAGGAACCATCCGGATTGGTCAGCTGCACATTAGCGCGTGTGGGGACATAACCGTATGGTGTCGCGGCCCGGGTGTCAAAGCCCCTCAACTCGCCCTCGCCGCCGGAGTAGAAGCGGTTGTTGGGCGGAGCCACGTCGCCACCGAAACCCTGCACATAGCTCAGTTGCGCGCGGATGCCCAGCACGTTGCGCCCCGCGGCTGATGGAGTCAGGTAATGCATCGACTTGAACTGCTTGTAGGCCACCATCGGCGCGATATAGCGCACGTTACCCCAGATGCCGGAGGTTTGCAGCACTGCTGTATATTCCTTGCCGCTGCGTGGGCGCATGGGGTTGTTGATGGTGTTGTACATATAGCTCAGCGATACCATGCTGTTGACGATGCCGTCCAGCGCATTGGAGCCCTGGATGCCCGAGCGGAAGCTTATGGTCTGGAAGAATGTCTGTGAGGCAGTGCTGAATGCCGTAATCGACGAATTATCCAATCGGTAAGTAAAACCCAAACGCTGGAAGGCATGCCGTTTCAGCGGGTAGCTGACAGATATGCTCAGACCCTTGGACTTTTGATTGTAGTTCTGTGTCAGTGATTTTTGCGCCTCGGTCAAATTCACTGAAGCGTTGGTAGTTTGGTAGTTCTTGGCCGCATTGTAGTCCTGCTTCGTATTGAAGAGTTGGAAGCCCACATTGAGCGGCCGGTTCTTGATGTAGGGCTGTGAGAAGCCGAAGGTGAACTGACGACTGATGCTTCCCAGATTGCCTTGCAGGCTGAGCGTTTCGCCCAGGCCGAGGAAGTTGTTGGTCTGGTAGTTCACGCCTAAAAATGCGCCCGACAAGCCACTGACACCACCATTCATGCCGATTGAGTTCTTGCCCTTTTCTTTGACCTTTAGCAGCAGATCCACGGTCCCTGCCTCGGCATCCTGATGGGCCTCCGAGTCCTGATCCACTTTGAGAGGTTCAAAATACTCGAGCTGGTTCAGGCGCAACAGGCTGTACTCCCAGAGCTGCGAATTGTAGACTTGGCCTTCCTCCAGCATCAGTTCGCGGCGGATCACCTTGTCGCGAGTAATGCGGTTGCCCTGGAACTCGATGCGCGAGACGTAAAACGGCTTGCCTTCGTCAATGTCGATGGCAAGAGAAACGGTTTTCTTCTCATCATCGTAGGAGGGCTTGGGAATGGCTCCGAAGTTGATATATCCCATCTGGCCATAGGCCTTCTTGAGATTTTCCAGTCCTTTGCCAATCAATGTGGCATTGAACCATTCACCGTCCTTGACTGCAAAGGTGGCGCGCAACGCCTTGACGTTGCCCACGGCTTTGTTACCAGAGAAGGTGATCGTGCCCAGACGGTAGCGTGAGCCTTCCTCCATGGGCATCAGAATGTCAATGCGCTTGCCTTTGTTGGGCCGGAAGGTAAACCAGTTCAGCCCGCCCTGGTCGCGGATCTGCGTCTTCGGCTCCTCCACAGCGGCGTTGTAGTAGCCCTTGTCGCGATAGGCCTGACGCACCCGCTCGGTATCCTCCTCAAGCTTGGAGGCGTCAAAAGTCTGCGAAAAAATATTCTCAAAGATAATCGAATGCGGAATCCCGATGGGCTTCAGGTTCTTCATCGAGCGGCGCAACAAGATGCCGCTCAGGTGTTCATTGCCGGTGAACTTGATCTTGCCCACCTTCACCGTGGGGCCTTCCTTGATGAGGAAGTTTACCTGCACCGAGGCCGGAGGAATCGACTTGATGTCCTCCTTGACGGTGGCGAACTGGTGGCCATGTTCGGAGAGAATGTCCTTGAGTACAGTCTCGGCCCGCTTGATCTTGGTCGGATCATATTGACCTTCCACCGAGAGACCGACCTTTTCCTTCTTGAAGCGGTCCAGCACGTCAGACTGCGAGACGGCGTTCAATCCCTTGTAGTTGATCTCGCGGATGGTGGGCCGCTCCCGGACAAAGACGTCCAGGATGATGCCCTTCTCCGACTCCTCGCGCTCAATGCGCACGTTGTCGAAGTATCCGGTGTTCCACAGGGAGTTGAAGTCGCGCTCGATGGAGATCGGATCGTAGGTGTCCCCGGCGTGCGTAAAGAGCCGCGCCAGCACGGTCTCCTTGGGGATACGCCGGTTGCCGATGACTCGAATCGAATCGACGATCTGCGGCTGCTGGGCCAAGGCTGCAACGCCGCTGACAGCAATAAAAAGCAGCAGCATCGTGCGCGCCATACGGCTCGTGGTCCGCGTGAAGCGGGTGACGGAATTGCGCTTGTTTTTCACCGGGCCGCAGCCCTGCGCCAAGCACACGTACTGGTGCGGTCCATAGTTCGCCTTCAGGTTCGGCTTCACGGGAAGAATATCGGCACCCTCACTGCTAAAATCTGATCCTGCATCCTGGAAAGAACGATTATATTGGACCGCGGCCACCCCGCCCAAACTACAGGCCGTACCTAGGCTCTGAAATCGTCTATTCCCCTAAAACTCCCTTACCGCGCTTGCCGCCTTCGGACTCGGGCCGGTTCCTACAAATCGAGGACCCAACCCACAGTCTACCGGACTCAGGCGGGTTGGGGCGCTTTTACCTCTCCCTGGATACGGAACATTTTCGTTAGACGCAGACCAAACGCACAAGACACCCTGGCTCCGAGAAAGCTTTTTCGGCATGGAAAGAGCCTCAATAGGCCGATTCTGGACATTCCTCGCCTTCGCCGAATGGCAACGCAGAGGGTAAGAAGGCTACTTTGCGCGAAATAATTTTATACCGGCACTTGTTTCTTGAGTAATGAATGACCTTGAATATCCCGCCCCTCTCACATGCCGTGGCAAATTATCCCTGAAGCTATATTGCCGTTGGATATGTGTATTTGATAGGATGGCGTTCTTATGAGTAAACGCTATCTCGCACTCGCGTATTTCACCGTCCTCGCCCTCCCCCTGAGCCTGATCGCACAAGCACCATCCCTTGCCATTCAGGTCGATCACCCCACAGCCAGCGTCAGCCCCAAGCTCTACGGCCTTATGACCGAGGAGATCAATTTCTCCTACGACGGCGGCCTGTATGGTGAATTGGTTCGCGACCGCGTTGTTGGCCACGGCTGGGGCGCTCTCACGCACTGGACGATGGCGGCCCGCGGAAACTCGGCTGCCGTAATCTCCGTCGACGAGCACTCCGGACCAAGCACTGCGCTCTATCACAGCATCAAGGTCACGGTCAGCACTGCCACGGAGTCGGCGCCTGCCGGCGTGCAGAACGATGGCTACTGGGGCATGGCGGTGCGTCCTCGGTCGGCTTATACCGGCTCCTTCTATGCCAGGACCGATAGCACCGGGGTTCCGGTCACCGTGAGCCTGGTGAACGATAAAACGGGTTTGACGGGGGCCAGCGCTACGGTAACCGGTCTCACCGGCGAGTGGAAGCAGTACACGTTTACGCTCAAGACCGAAGATATCCCGGTCACGGCGAACAACCACCTGCTCCTGACCATTCCCCACCCGGCGACCGTCTGGTTCGATCTGGTCTCGCTTTTTCCGCGAACCTACCATGACCGCCTCAACGGCAACCGCATCGACCTGATGGAAAAAATGGCGGCCATGCATCCGGCCTTTCTGCGACTGCCCGGAGGCAACTACCTTGAAGGCGACCACATTGCGGATCGCTTCCAGTGGAAGACCACCATTGGCCCGCTGGTTGACCGCCCCACGCATCCCAGCCCCTGGCGTTACCGCTCTTCAGACGGATTGGGCCTGCTGGAGTTTTTGGAGTGGTGTGAAGATTTGAAGATTGAGCCGGTACTCGCGGTTTATGCCGGCTACTCAATGGCGCAAGAGCATATCGAGCCAGGACCGGCCCTCGAACCCTACATTCAGGACGCACTGGATGAGATTGAGTATGTCACCGGCGGGCCCGACACCAAGTGGGGCGCCGAGCGCATCAAGAACGGGCACGCTGCGCCCTTCCCGCTGCACTATGTGGAGATCGGCAACGAGGATTGGTTTGACCGCTCAGGCTCGTACGATGGCCGCTACACGCAGTATTACAAAGCAATCAAGCAGCGCTACCCGGACTTACAACTGATTGCCACGGCGCCGATTAAAGGCATGAAACCGGATGTACTCGATGAGCACTACTATATGTCTGCCGTGGAATCATTTTCTGACGCCAATCACTACGACAAAACCGACCGCAACGGGCCGAAGATCTTTGTCGGCGAGTGGGCCACGCGCGAAGGCGAGCCCACGCCAAATCTGCAAGCCGCATTGGGCGATGCCGCCTGGATGACGGGCATGGAACGCAATAGCGACGTCATCATCATGTCCAGCTACGCGCCTTTGCTTGTCAACGTGAACCCCGGCGGTATGCAGTGGGAGACAGACCTGATAGGCTACGACGCGCTGAACAGTTACGGTTCACCCAGCTATTGGGCGCAGGTGCTTTTCGCCAGTCACATAGGTACAGAAGTGGTCCCGGCCGCGCTCTCCAATACCGGCCAGCGGGTCTATGCATCTGTCACGCGCAACGAGAAGCTACACAAGCTCTTCGTCAAAATCGTGAATGGCAACTCGGATGCTCCGGCACTAGCTGTCGCTCTCAACGGCGCGCCCATCGCGGCGCAGCAAGTAAAACTGATATCACTCAGCGGAAAATCGCCAAACGACACCAACAGCATTATTAATCCAGATGCCGTCGTGCCCGTGGAGCGCACAATTCAGATTCCCGGGCCGAAGTTTGACCTGACTCTCGCGCCCTACTCGATCAACGTCTTCGAACTCAGTTACTAGCTGCCAAGCCAAGACGCGCGTTCCAAGTTCTCCTGATTGCAGGACTCGGAGCGCGCGTTTTGTGCCAATTGCATTGGACGAAACGATCAGAAGCACTCATCCGCGCAACGATAATCCTTCTATCGGAGCATCGCGTTTAGGCATGGCTTTGCGGATGGCCGCTGCGATGCAATTAATACCGCGCAGAATAGCCAATAGCCAAACAGCCAGAAATGGCCGGGCCGGCTGCTCCATCGGCCAATGTCTTTTGGACCAGCCGTTTGACCTTTGATTTGCGGCTTGAACGCCAGGCTCTTTACTCATCGCGATCCTCTGTTCGTGGGAGGCCTGCTGGTAACGCGCAGCCAGCTGGGTTTGATACTCCGCATCCCTGCTGTTTCCCGCGTCTCGTGCTTCCTTGGCAAGCGTCAGATGATGCGCGGCAAACCGGCTGTGATAGCCGGCAATGTCATTGAAATTCGTCATAGATCTTCACTTTCTTATGGCTTTGCGATTGGAGGGGAGAGCTGTCAGCCTCTATTTCTTCCAGCAACATCTGGCACGATGCAGAGGCCTGTGGCCACCATTTTCGTTGCATCTTTGCTTCCAGATTCGTTACCGGAATAATTAGAGAAAACTTAAAAATTAAAACTGTATCTTTAAAATTTTTAAATAAAACAGTGAGCCCAAGTCAGCTCGCGGTCTGGCTGATTGCAGGAATGCGGGAGTGTAGATCCTGTGCTGTCGCATTCGGAGAAAGAGTAGAAAAACCAGTCAAACTCCCGTGCCATAGAAAACGCGCTCTTCACACTTTGGTGTGAAAAGCAAGCACAGGAATACATTCAATTCATAACCTCGGCACAGTAGCCCATGCGAGCGAATAGCGAGCTATTGGCCCCACCGCAGGTGGTTGCGGGCAGCGGCGCGCTTCTGTGCTCTCCAGCGCAGGCCCAGCCAGGCCAGGTAGCCAAGTTGGATGGTCCAGGTAACAACATAGGCGGCGATTAAGAACTGGTGATCCAGAATCTCTTTGGGGTCCATTTTTCTCCTCGTTCCTGAGCAGAAATTTTGCGGCAAATTACCTTCTAAATTTCGTTGAGTGCCGCTTGTGCCTCACTCGCGGCAATCTTTTGGTGCTGACGCTCAACGCGGTAGCGCAGGCCAAGAATCAGCAAACCCCAGGCCAGCCAGGCCAGCATATTCCACAGAAATGGGTGCACCATCGAAGGATCCATACCGGAGCCTTCGCCGCCGCCGAAGACCGGGGCGGGATGCTGTGTGCGCCACCAGCGGTTGGACATATAAACAATGGGCACGTCGAGCGCACCAAAGATGCCCAGAACCGCGGCCAGCGTTTGCACCTGCGGTCCGGCGGCAAAACGGCGCAGCAGCAGGTAGCTCACATAGATCAGCCAGAGGACCAGCGTCGTAGTCAGCCGCGCGTCCCATGTCCACCAGATGCCCCAGGCGCGACGGCCCCAGAGCGGCCCAGTGGTGAGAACGACCGAACAGAAGACAACGCCCACCTCGGCCCCGGCCAGCGCCCAGGCGTCGGCGGCCTGCGCCCATTCCACGCGATTGCGGCGGAAGGCCAGGTAGCCGATGGAGCCGATTAGCGAGATAGCGAAGAAGAGGAAGGCCACCGATGCAGAAGGCACATGGTAGAAGATGATGCGAAATATCTCACCCTGCATGGCGTCCAGCGGAGCAACGTAGATGGCCTGATAGAAACCCCAGGCCATCAGGACAATTGTGAGGGTAACGTAAAAGCCGATAGCAAATCTTTTCATGGGGAATCCTCATGAACGATTCCAGTGTACGACGCCACCTGCGGTGGGGCCAAAGGCCTTCGTCCGGTCCGCGCCACGAAAAAGACGCGGAGGAAGGTTGCTGGTGATGAAAGAGGTCGCTTCGTGGATTCCAAGCCCGATAAACCGGACCTGGTGCTTACACTGCTCTTATAAAGTTTATTCGTAAGCCAGCGCATCGATGGGATCTTTGCGCGCTGCCATCCAGGCCGGGTAGAGTGCTCCGAACATCGCTCCCAAAAAGGCAATGATGGCTCCACGGACAATCCACTCCCCAGTTATCTCAAAGTGCTGCGTCGGAAACAGGTGCCCGATCAGCAACTTCACGCCGAAGGTTCCGGCAATGCCCAGCAGCGCGCCAACCACCGCGATCACCGCCGTCTCGCGCAGAACCACCCCCACAATCGCCATTTTGGAAGCGCCCATCGATTTGAGAATGCCGATCTCCCGCGTCCGCTCCAGCACAGCCGTATACATCGACTGGAAAATCACCAGGAAGCCAACCAGAACCGCTATGAACGTGACCACTCTGAGAGCGATATTGAAACCGGGAATCTTGTCCGGCGTCATCTCTCCCAGCCACTCGTCGATCGTCTCCACCGGGTAGTCGGCCAGTCCGTGCGTTGCGTGGATCTCTTGAATCACGAGGTTCTCGTTGGCCGGGTCATCGCACTTGATGTAGAAGAGTGAGGCCTTGCCATCGGTGCCCATCGCCGCGCCCATGGTATCGATAGGCAGCATCTTGCGCCCGCCCTTGCCGTGCTCCACAATCCCCGAGATGCGGTAGGTTTGATCCATAATTGTGATCGGCCCGCCCACATGAAGGCCGCCGTCAGTGTTGGCGGCAATGTCGTCGATGATCGCGTCATTAGGCCCCTGAAATGGACCGCCAGAGAGAAAGACAAATGGCTTCAGAGCGTTGAAGCTGGGATACTCGATGCCGTAAAGCACCTCAATCTTGCCTGCAGTATTGAGCTTTTGAATTACCGGCGAGGCCACGGCCACGTGAGGTAACTGCCGCAGGACTTCGACGTACTTGGCCGGCATGGGTGCGCCACTGACGCCTACAAAGAGGCTGGCGTTAGAGGGCCGCATCATCAGGTCGGCCCCAATGCCGTTGGTGCGCTGCTTGGTGTCGTTCAACATACCCATGAAGATGCCGACAATCGACAGGATCATCACAACTTCTATGGCCACCGCCAGCACGCTGATGATTGAACGCAGCGGCCGGTGCAGCAGATTGGCAAAGATGAGTTTATTCATTCCTGAGCAGGTCTCCGAAAGCTGGAAGGCGCAGAAAAACCCTCGCATTCAAGGGTAACAGGGCAGGGCTCGTCGGTTTCTCTCTGAGCGGGAGCGGCGTAGGCGGGTATTTGTTTTACGTTTTTTAATGTTGCACCGGATGTATAAAAATCTTCCAATTTGTACCAATTTGGATTTAAATCCGCAGCCCCCTGAAAATAAAAGGAAATGACGCTAATTATTCTTTGACCATAGCCGATGTCAGGTCTATTGTTGATGTGGAAAACTTCTTGGTTTTCTAGAGGAATCCAACGGACATGAGCCGTTGACGGGTCGAAGATGAGTAGCTTTGGCGAAGACCTCCGCATGGAGCGGGTAACCCGCGGCATAGCGTTGGAAGACATTACGGCGGTGACCAAGATCAGCTCACGATACCTTGTGGCGCTGGAGCAGGAGAGCTTCCGCGCGCTTCCCGGCGGCATCCTTAATAAAGGCATCGTTCGCGGCTACGCTAATGCAGTCGGCCTTGATCAAAGCGATTGGACGGAGCGTTTTCTCAAGGCATACAGCGCCAGCGGACAGATGATCGACGAAGACCGCGGCTATTTGGAGTTCGCCTCGAACGTAGGCAAGGCGCGCATTCAGCGTACCGGACGTTTCGAGCGACGATTGCGTGTAGTCGGCGTCATGCTGCTATTAGCGGTGGCCTCAGCGGGCGTTGGTCTGGCAGTACGCTACTACGGCCTGCACGCTGGCTGGTGGAACACCCTGTTGCCCATGCGCTAGACCCTCACCTGGTGCCCTCTTTCTAAGAAAATTTTTGACCAGAATGTTTTCGGCTTTGGACCGAGCCGTCTCTCGCACTGTCTTGACCGCTTTATTTTATCCGGGTATTATATTTATACCCGGATGTAATTAGATCAAGAGGTGCAGTGTGAGCGATTCTTTTCCAAAATCCTGTACGGCGTTTGCCGGCACACGCCAGATTGCCACTGGCACTCTGGCTATGGTCGCGTTGAAGGCGCAGAGCGCAGCAAACAGTGGCGATTTGGTGCCCGTTTCGATCTTCGATGACGTCACAGGAAGGGTGGTTGAGATCGACCTTCGCGGAACAGTCGAAGACCTCATGCAACGCATCGCAATAAACGAAACGAGTGTCGCGCCACCCCATGAGCCCACCACAGTTGAAGAGGGCGTACGGAGGCCAGGCCGTCCGAAACTGGGTGTTGTGGCTCGTGAAGTTACCCTGCTGCCGCGCCACTGGGAGTGGCTGGCGATCCAGCCCGGTGGAGCCTCGGTTGCGCTGCGCAAATTAGTGGAGGAAGCCCGGCGAACTCATCAGGGCCGGGATCGCCGACGGATTGCGCAAGAGGCGGCATATCGATTTGTCTCTGCGATGGCCGGGAACGAACCAGACTTCGAGGAAGCGTTGAGAGCTTTGTTTGCTGGCAACCGGCAACGCTTTGCGGAGCTTGTCGAGGCATGGCCCGTCGATCTTGGAGATTATGCGAAGAAGTTGGCTGCCGCTGCATTTTTAGAGCCAGAATCCGGTGGAACGAGCCAACTAGAATGACTTCAAGAATCGACAGAAAAGCAGCCATCAAAGAGTTTAAAGATCGCGAAACACCACGTGGAGTTTTTGCAGTGCGTTGCGTGAAAAGCGACTGTGTCTGGGTTGGCTCCTGCTTAAATCTGGATGCGACTAAAAACAGTCTGTGGTTTTCCCTGCGCATGGGCAGCCATCCGGCCAAGACGCTTCAGAGCGAATGGAACTCTCAAGGAGAAGATTCGTTTCACTACGAGATTCTTGAGAAATTTGACAGCGACCTGCATCCGCTTCGAATCGCCGACCTTCTCAAAGAGAAAAAGAACCATTGGATTGCGAAGCTCGGCGCGTGCCCGCTGTACTGAGCGTGTATGCTGCCCCGCTCGCTACGAGAAATTCCCGTCTTGAACCCCTCAACCGCCCGTTTACTGCAACACGTTGCCCCCGGACACTCGCGGCAATTACCATAGAGTGATGCATCCCAAGGCGCAGGCCTGACGGTGCTGGCGTGTCCTCAGCGGGAGTGGGTCCGACGGGAGAGAGTTTTCGCTCTCCGTGACGGTGATCCAGCATGAACCGGTCCTCGCTTCAGGCCGCCCAAATTGAATTCCCTGCAATGGGAGGAGTTTTTACATTGAGCGACCGTTTCTTGTTTACCTCTGAATCCGTCACCGAAGGCCACCCCGACAAAATTGCCGACCAGGTCTCTGACGCCATTCTCGATGCCTGCCTGGAGCAGGACCCTTACAGCCGCGTAGCCGCCGAAACGCTGACAGCCACTGGCCTCGTCGTAATCGCTGGCGAAATCACCACCAAGGCATATGTTGATTTCCAGACCTTGGTTCGCGGCGTGGTTGCCTCCATCGGCTACGACAACGCCCTCTACGGCTTCGACTCCAACACCTGCGCCGTCATCTCGACAATCAACAAACAGTCAGGCGACATTGCCCAAGGCGTGGACACCGGCGGCGCCGGCGATCAGGGCATGATGTTCGGCTATGCCTCGAACGAAACCCCGGAGCTGATGCCCGCCCCCATCTCGCTGGCCCACAAGCTCTGCCGCCAATTGACGGCCGTCCGCAAAAGCGGCAAGCTGCCTTATCTGCGGCCGGACGGCAAGAGCCAGGTGACAGTTGAATATGATGAGAACGGCAAGCCCGCCCGCATTGACGCCGTTGTCATCAGCAGCCAACACTCTGAGAGCGTCAGCAACGAGGAGTTGCATGCCGACATTCTCAAGTACGTGATCCAGGCCGTGCTGCCCTCCGAGTGGCTCGACGAACACACCAAGTATCACATCAATCCAACGGGGAGATTTGTGATAGGCGGACCGATGGGTGATACCGGCCTCACCGGCCGCAAAATCATTGTCGACACCTACGGCGGCTCGGGTCGTCACGGCGGCGGAGCTTTTTCGGGGAAAGACCCGACGAAGGTCGACCGCTCGGCAGCTTACATGGCCCGTTACATCGCCAAGAATATTGTGGCTGCGGGTCTTGCCGATCGCGCTGAAGTCCAGCTGGCCTATGCAATTGGTGTGGCCGAGCCGGTCAGCGTTCGCGTAGACACCTTTGGTACAGGCAAGGTTGGCGAAGCCAAGCTGACCGAGTTGGTGCGCAAAAACTTCTCGCTCAACCCCAAGGGCATCATCGAGAGCCTCAACCTGCGCCGACCCATCTACCAGAAGACCGCCGCCTATGGCCACTTTGGCCGCACCGAGCCGGAGTTCACCTGGGAGGCCACCGACAAAGCGGCCGCCCTCGCTGAGCAGGCAGGCTTGAAGGCTTCAGCCAAGTAGCATTGGCAGCGATACAAAACAGCGAAGCCGCCCGGCAAGGGCGGCTTCGCTGTTTCAGAGCAAGGTGAGAATTACACGAAGCGGCGCCGAAGCATCCCGGCGATGCCCAGCAAGCCAGTTCCCAACAACAGGAAGCTGGACGGCTCCGGCGTAGCGGTTAATGAAACATCGTCGAGTATGTAATAACTGGGGTTGTTATAGCCTTTGAAGGTCAGCGTGTCGCTGCCGCTTCCTGTCACAAGGTAAGAATACTCGACATAGCCTTCGTCGGTCGTATATTGATCCAGGAGAGAGGCTCCATTCCACAGCGCCTGAAAGTCCGTATCAGAACCGGCGCCGTCTCCGTCGTTGTCCCGCAGCCAGAACGACAGCGTGTAGTTCTGGCCAGCCGTGGTTGTAATCGTCTGTGAGAGGATGTCGTACTGATTATCCACCGCGCCAAACATGGCTACATTGCTGCTGACATAAAAATCATGTCCGTTATTTGCAAGAACCAAATTCCAACCGGTGGTATCGCCTGTTTCGAAGCCGCAATTGGCAACGAGGTTGCCGGCGATTCCGTCGCAAAGGCTGTCGGCACGCAGTGCCGGAGTTAACAACAGAGCTGCCGTGAGGCAGCCCAAAGTGAAGACAATCTTGCTTCGCATAAAAGCTCCTAGATGTTGACAGAAAGATTGCAGTCGGCAGCGTTTGCCCGGCCATGTCATCGATTGAGTCAAGGCACATGAAACCCCTGCCGCACTATGTACACGGTGCAGAGGATTCAATTCTCTACCCTTGGGGGGATTGTGCTAAGAGTAACATAAAAAAGCATTTTTCGTTCAATGTATGGTTCAGACAGGTAATTTAAATCTATGGGGTTGAATATTTGGTAGCGCTACCGGGAATCGAACCCGGGTTTTAAGATTGAGAATCTCACGTCCTAACCCCTGGACGATAGCGCCACACATTTCCAGCAAGCAGCCGTTACCGGCTACTCCTCTTACTTTAACAAAATTTCGGACCACGGCAAAGGGTATAAAAGGGGAACCAGGTGACGCCGCTCTTTAGATCCCCAGTTTCCGCACTTCGTCGTTGTAGTACTTGCGGTAGAGAATCTCCCACTCCTGAGAGCCTTCCTGGATGATCTTGCGCTGGTTGGCAATCTTCGTCCGGGCGGCGGTATCGATTGCGGCCTCTTCGGAGAGCAGGGTTGTGAGCGCCTTGCGGGCCTCCTGGCGGATAGTGTTGCGATCCTCGAGAAAGCCGACTTCGTCAATCTCGGCCAGCGTATCGGCCACGGTGTGGGCCAACTTGTTAAGCTTGTCGGGGCTGATTCTCATAGCACCGCCTTGTATTTCTTGGCCAGCTCGGTCTTCACCTTTTTGAACATCTCGGCATACTGCGCGCCGGATTTGCGCATCTCTTCCGAGTACGCCTCCAGAATCACGCGAACCTCTTCGTTGATGCGGTCTTCAAGGGATAATTCCTCAACCATCCCCTCGTTGACGCGCGCCTCAACCACCTTCAAGTCGCTGGTGGTGATCATCTTGGCGTCGATGAGGTGCTTGACGGTTCGGCGGGCCAGATAGCCTATGTAATCGCGTGAAAAGATCATGGTTTAAGCCTCAGGATACCGCATTAGGCCGCACAGTGTACAACAGAACCCTGTTCCATTTGAAGACAAACACGAAGCCGCTCCCCCTTTAGAGCTCATAAAGTCAGGGCGCAGGCTTATTCGGCTTCGCCCAACTCCGCTGCTGCGACCGGCATAACGGCCTCTTTTGCCGGATCGAGGGTGTGCAGGCCTTCGGCTTTGGCAGCATCCAGCAAATGCTGAGAGGCTGAAACAAAAATAATCTCCGTCCCTTGGAACATATCGCGGGCAACCAGCGCTGCTCCCAGTTGCAGAGCATCTGGCCATCGCAGAGTAGTGCGATCGAGCAGTTGGCGGGCGGCTTCAAGCACTGCTGGATTGAGCGGTTCCTGAACCATGCGCGCGGCCTCCATGCGGAGAATGTCGAGTGCCGCGGTGGCGTCTTCGGCGCTGATGCCGCCTGTCCGCTCACGCCGCCGGATGGCCGCATAGACTTCCAGAGGCGTGGAAGCCGAGATCAACTTGCGGTTGTCCTCAATGGCCTCCATCAGCGAGATCAGGGCTTCCGTGCCCTGCTCCTGGATAAACAATTTGGCAAAGGCCGTGGCTTCAAGATAGTAGCAACTCACAGGTTCCCCCGTTCTTCCTCAATCGCCTCGGCAATGGATTCGCCATGCGCGGTTACCGGGTGGAAGCGCTGCGCTTCGTCGGGAATGCCGGCTTCGGCGCGGTTGAGGCGGATCGTCGTGGTGGGATATGCCGGGGTCTTGGGGTTGGCGATCTTGCTTGTGACAACGACGCCGCGCTGGATGGCCTCAGCCAGAACAGCCTGGCGCGATTCCGGGTTTTGATTCCATCGGAACGCCTTGCGCGGAAGGAATGAGTCGCGGAACCACTTCAGGGCGATGAACGCGTGACCGCCCCGTTCGGCTTCGGCCAAAGCAGCGCAAAGCTCTTTCACACGGGCGTCGAGATCGGCGGGAATCAGAACTTCCTGGCCGTCGTCGTCCTCGTCGTCAATGACGTTTCCGGCAGCGTGTTGTGCGCGAGCGGGACGCGGAGCAATCTCATCGCCGTCAATGCGCTCAAAGTATATGCGAACCTCATCCTCCTCCGGCGACCACGAATCGGCCGAAGCGTTACGGCGCTTGCTGCGCCCGTTTTCACCGCATAATTCCACAATCGCCTGGTAGCCCGGAGGCGCAAGGAACGGCAAAGCCGGCATCAGGCCGGGGTCGGTTGACGAGGCTAGTTCATTCAGGGCTTCTTCGATCATTTCTTCAGCATCTGGAATGCTCAGGTTGATTAAATCTACGTTGTTTGAAGTATTTTGCGATTTCATTTTTTCTTCTCCGTATGTTGCTTTTTGCGTCTGCACGCAGACAAGCAAAAGCAGCCTTAGTTTAAAAATTCACTCATTGCAACAGAGAATCAGCTTGCAATTGAATCTGCTTTGCGGGTGGTCAAAGGCCAGTCCCGGCCATGCATTCTATTGAAAGACAGCATTTCCCGATAAAAAAATAAGGGCTTGTGGCGCTTGAAGGGATTTCATCTGACTTTAAGGTCATCTTCCCCATAATTCTTTCGCCACAGTTAAATTCGAGAAATACTCTAGTAAACCCTCTGCTTGAAGCTATTCATCCCCCAGTGTAACCGAAGTTTGCGGTTGTGGCGAACCGGGGCGGCAAAAAAGTTAGTAGTGCAGCCTTCAGTTAGTTGGTGATTCCCCTCGAATCTGGAAATACGAGAAATTATTCGGTCTGAAACGAGCTGTGAGTACCTAAGCTTTTTTGTCAGCTGGGTCATCTCCGGCGCAACCGACTTATTGAAATGAAACCGACCGCCTCACACCTGTCGTTTAGATTGGCCTCGGTACAACCTAAGCAAGACTCCAATGGCACCTTGGGTTCGACAATGCCAGCCTATGGTTGGCAGGACATTCGTACTTTTCAAAATTCCCTATTGCATTCCCATAGGTGTATAGCTACACTATTCCTATTGGTTAGCAATACAAGGAGAGAGGAATGGGCGAAAAAGCGGATGTATGGCAGGGTACATTGGCGTTGATGGTCTTGCGTACCCTTGAAATTCTGGGGCCGCTGCACGGATACGGCCTCGCGCGCCGCATCGAGCAAACCAGCGGTAACCTGCTGCAATTGAACTACGGCACGCTCTACCCGGCGCTGCTCAAACTGGAGCAGGAGGGATTCATCAGCTCGCGCTGGGGCCTCTCAGAGAACAATCGCCGCGCCAAGTTCTACGACCTGACCAAGGCGGGCCAGCGCCAAGCAAAGAAAGCTGCAAAAGAGTGGGAGCAAGCCACCGCGATTCTGGCGCGCTTTCTGGCTCCGGCAGAGGAGGCGTAATGCGCAAGCTTCGAGCATTATGGATTCGCCTTCGTGGCATGATCGGCACGCGCAACAACGATGAAGACTTCGCCGCCGAACTCGAAAGCCACATAGCCATGCACATCGACGACGGCATTCGCACCGGCCTTAGCCCCGAGGAAGCCCGTCGCCAGGCCCTCATTGCCTTGGGCGGCGCAGAACAGACCCGCCAGGCTTATCGCGAACGGCGTATGCTTCCCTGGCTGGAAACGCTCACTCGCGATTTCACATACAGCATTCGCCGTCTGGGCAAACAGCCGGGAGCCACCGCCGTAGCTGTGCTCTCCATTGGTTTGGGCATCGGCGCCAATGCCACCATTTTCTCTATGGTAAGCCGGTTCCTGCTGCGCCCTGCGCCCATGGGCGATCCCACCACCTTGATGACTCTTCACACCACCCACGAGGGGAATCCCTGCTGTAACAACTTCCCCTATCCCGTCTATATCGATCTTCGCGATCAAGCCAAATCCTTCTCTGGCGTAGCTGCATACTTCGAGT
The DNA here is from genome assembly GCA_964414945.1 of uncultured Occallatibacter sp. Classification (GTDB taxonomy): domain Bacteria; phylum Acidobacteriota; class Terriglobia; order Terriglobales; family Acidobacteriaceae; genus Telmatobacter. Next base: position 5,501 of record CAYPYJ010000011.1, on the reverse strand, counting down.
TGATTCCGGCCTCGATCGGTGGTAGCGGAGAGCCGGAGCGCGTGTGGGGCCAGGGGGTCACAAGCAACTTCTTCGATGTGACCGAGCTCCCTATGGTGTTGGGGCGCGGCTTCATCGACGGGCAGGAAGGAGCACCCGAGATCGTGCTTGGTGAAGCACTCTGGCAGCGCCGATTCAACGCCGACAAGAGCATAATCGGCAAGCCTGTCACCCTTTCCGGACAAACATTCATAGTGGTTGGAGTTGTGACACCTGCCTTCCACAGCATTGAACAGATACTCGGTTCTGAGTTTTGGGTACCTTTTGGCAACACGGCGCAACTGGTGGCCAACCTTCCGCCACAGGGTTCCCGCGAATCCCATTGGCTGGCGCTGGTAGGCCGGTTGAAGCCGGGTGTGACGCATACCCAGGCTGCAGCAGAGCTGAACACACTTGCCAGTCGCTTCGCCTTGAACAATCCGAAGACCGACAAGGGAAACCGCTTCTCACTCGAGCAGGCAGGCACTATGCCGCCCAGGCAACGGAGTGCTGTGGCGCTTTTCCTGGCCGCTCTTTCAGTGGTGGTTCTGCTCGTGCTCTCCATCGCCGGCGCCAATGTGGCCAACCTGCTTTTCGCGCAGGCTGCCGGTCGTCAACGTGACATGGCAGTTCGCCTAGCGCTGGGAGCCACGCGCGGGCGGTTGTGCCGGCAACTCCTCACGGAGAGCTTGATCCTGGGACTGGGCGGCGGTGTTCTGGGTGTTTTCTTGTCCCTCTGGGCTACCTCAGCGCTCTCCACGCTCCATCTGCCCGCGCCAGTACCGATCGATGTGCGCATTGGCGTGGATTGGCGCGTGCTGCTCTTTGCCTTCATTCTGAGTGTGCTCAGCGGGCTCCTGTTGGGCGTGGCTCCGGCCTGGGCTGCATCGCGGCCGCAGCTTTCCAACGCTCTTAAAGGTGAAGACGCGTTGGCTCGCTTTGGCCGCCGCGTCAGCTTGCGGAATCTCCTGGTCGTCGCCCAAATCGCAATGTCGGTAGTGCTTTTGTGCATCACCGGGCTCTTCTTGCGCAGCCTGCAGAGCGCCGCCAGTATTGACGTCGGCTTTCGTTCGCAGAATCTGCTTCTGATGTCGGTCGATCCTCGTGTTCACGGCTACACACCAGATCGCACTGTTGCGTTTGTGACCGAGTTGCAACGGCGCGTAGAGGCTCTTCCGGGCGTCCTTTCAGCCGTAACAATCGATGTGGCGCCACTCTCCGGAGGCGGTCGCAGCGACGGCTTCTCCGCCGTGGAGCGGCCCGCGAAAGATACATCGACCACAAACGCGGACCTCTACATGGTAACGCCACACTACTTCGAAACCGTGGGCATCCCGCTTTTTGCCGGCCGCGACTTCGGCGTCGAAACCGCCACCGGCCCACTGACCGCCATCGTCAACCGCGCCTTTGTGGACCGCATGTTCAGGGGCGAGAACCCCATTGGACAGCATGTAAAGGGCGGCCGTGTGACTTACCAAATCGTCGGCGTAACAGGCAATGTAAAATCGCGAACCCTTGGCGAAGAACAACGTCCGGTGCTCTACCGCTCACTCCCGCAGGCCATCGCCAACGATCCCTCGTTGATGGGTTATACCCTCGTGGTCCACACTGCAATCAATCCGGCGGGAATCGCGCAAGCTGTACGGCAACAGATTCACTCGCTCGATCCAGCCATGGCCATATACAACGAGGAAACCATGGAGGAGCACGTCCGCACGGCCTTTTTTCTGCCCCGCGTGGCAGCGGTGCTCTTTGGCACATTCGGCTTCATCGGATTGGTGCTGGCGACAGTTGGCCTCTATGGAGTGATGAGTTATGCCGTCAGCCGCCGGATGCGAGAGATCGGTATTCGTATGGCCTTGGGTGCGCAGCCCGGCACCGTCGAACGCCTGGTCTTGCGCCAGGGCATGATTCTCACGCTCATCGCCGTTTCGCTTGGCTGGCCGATTGCATGGTTGCTATCCAAACTCGCTTCCAGCTTCCTCTATGGCATTCAACCCCACGATGCACTCACCTTCGCGCTGGTCCCGCCGTTCCTGACCGCCATCGCACTCGCGGCCTGCTGGGTTCCCGCCCGTCGCGCAGCCTCCATCGATCCGATGAAGGCGCTGCGAACGGAATAGGTGGGTAACGTTCTGCACGAGTGGGCCACAGGGCTCACTCGCCGAAAAACACGCCAATGCGCTCGTTCAGCTGATCGGGTGACGGTTTTCGAGTTCCGGGCGTTTTGTCGGTAATCCAGAAACTACACCACTGCCGCAAAAAAGCCGCCGACGCATCTTCCCCGCAACCCGGCCGACGGGAAAAAGTTGCGCTGCCTTGGATATTTTTCTCGACGCCAGAGTTCGTACAATGACAGTCATGCGCCGTCTTTTGCAATCTCTGCTGTTCTGCTGCCTGGTTTCAACCGCAGCGCACGCCGTTGATGTGGCCTTTGATCTCACCGGGCCCAAGGTGGACGTGCGCGTCAAGCGGGGAGAAGTAACTTTGCCGATCGGCGAGTGCGCCAACCTCTTGCCGGGAGACCGTCTCTGGATTCACCCCGATCTTCCCCCCAGCCAGTCGGCCCATTACGTGCTGATCGTCGCTTTTCTGCGCGGAGCCACCAACCCTCCGCCGCAGGAGTGGTTTACCCGCGTCGAGACCTGGAACCGCAAAGTAAGCGAAGAAGGTGTATTCGTCATCGTCCCGGCAGAAGCGCAACAGGCACTGCTCTTTCTGGCACCGGAGACGGGCGGCGACTTCAGTACCCTGCGGACAGCCGTTCGCGGGCGGCCCGGCGCATTTGTGCGCGCCGTTCAGGATTTGCAGGCAGCCAGTTGGGACCGCATGCGCTTAGATGCATATTTGGCCGAGGTGAAAGAAACATCTCAAACCGACCCCAAATTGCTCAAGGAGCGGGCCGAAAAGGCTGCGCGCACTCTCGGCGTCCGGCTTGACCAGCAGTGCTTTGACAAACCCACCGACCAGCAGGCCCCCTGCCTGGTGCAGCACACCGACGGGTTGGTGCTCGACGATAGCAACACCCAATCGATGGTGGCGCAACTGACCAGCGGCGCTAATGCGGACCTGATGAATCAGCTCAGTTCCTCCAGTATGGGCAAGGGAGGCGCTTACAGCCCTTACGTCGGCGCCATCGTCGATACGGTCAAGATTCTCGGCTCGCTGCACTCAGCGCATTTCCAATACATTCCTGCGCTGGCCCTGCCCACCGCGGATAAGCTCAATCTGCGGCTCAACGTGCCGCCATCGTTTCGCAATCCCAAGTCGGTAGTCGTGGTTGCGCTGCCGCCGGTGGGCCCCTCCAAGCCGCCACCGTTGCATCCAGTTAATCCCGCGGAGAATTTTTGTGCACAGAAGCCCGGTCTGGTGCTTTCGGCAGAAGGCGCACCACTGGTCTTCGCCACTCAATTGGCCCATGGACTCACGCTGCGCATCCAGACCAAAAGCAGTGTGATGGATCTGGCGCTCAAGGCCGATCCTTCGCAGGGCGGACTGGTGTTGTCCAAGCCCGCGCCCCCTTTGCCAGAGAGCGAACTGACCGGCGTTTTGCATGGCAAGTGGGGCTTTGACGATTGGGAGGGTCCGCGCTTTCATCTACGCGTGGCTCAACCCGGCAAATGGAGCGTCGCCGCCGCCGACCAGTCGGCCTTGGTGGTGGGCCGCGAAGACACGCTGCACATTGAAGGCGAAAATTCGTTGTGCGTCGACCGGATTGAGCAGTTGGCTGCTCAAGGCAACCCGCTCAAGCTGACCTGGAAGTCGCCCAAGCCGGAGCTGCTGGAGGTGATTGTTCCTCTAAAAGATGCTTCTCCGGGGCCAATAAGCCTTGAAATCTACCAGTTTGGCATGGAAAAACCGGACCTTTTGACCCTGAAGGCCTATGCTGAAGCCGCCTCCCTGGAGCGCCTGACCTTGAGTACGGGCGATGTTGAAGCTCTGTTGAAAGGCAATCGCCTTGACGAGGTCGCCAAAGTTACTCTGAAAACAATCGCTTGGACTCCGGCCACGCTTAGCCGTGTGCAAAACTTCGACCAGTTGGTTCTGAAAGCCGACGCCTCAACCTCTGGCCTGGAGCCCGGAAAGCGCGAATTCGCCAGCGTGCAGTTGCTTGACGGACGCCTATTGAAGGTTCCGGTAACGGTTGAGCCGCGCCGCCCGCAGGTAACGCTCCTGAGCAAAGGCGCCCAGCACGACGTCTCCGCGGCGCCTTCGCCAGTGCATCTCGGCACTCTCGACGATCTCCCCGTCGAGCGACGGCTGGTCTTCTTTCTCCGCTCCAATGAGCCGGTAAACTTTCCCCGCGATGAAAAAATCGAAGTTGCCGCTGTCGACGGCAGCTTCCACACCATGCTGGCTCTGGACGATGGCAGCCTGATGCTGGAGGATGCAAAGACCGCGCTGGGAGTTGTGGAACCGCTGGCCCGCTTCGGCTCCTCGGCCTTCGGGCCGCTCAGAGCTCGCGCCGTTTCCGCTGGCGGAGTCACCGGCGAATGGCTCGCACTGGGAACTCTGGTCCGCCTGCCTGGCTTCAAGGAATTGCACTGTCCGCGTGCCGTAGCCAAGCCCTGCACGCTCACCGGAAATAATCTCTTTCTGGCTGCTGCAATCGCCGCCACGCCGGAGTTCGACAACTCCACTGAGGTTCCGCCGGATTTTACGGAAACCGAGTTGAGCGTCCCCCATCCGGTCAACGGATTGCTCTACCTGAAACTGCGCGACGACCCGGAGACGGTGCATACGCTGACCCTGCCAGTGCTGCCCATCAACTCCTCGGGCGGGGCCCCGCCAACGCCGGTCAAGAATGAGCCTTGAGTACTGAATTCTTCTTGGGAAAATCGCTTGCGGAATGTGCATTGAATTCCACGCGCAATCACCCCAACGACAGGTCTCTGCCGTTGGGGTGATAAAGGTCAAGGCGTGCGGATATTACACGATCAACGAAAATGCTTTAGTTGAAATACGCCATGTTCTTCTCGGCAAAAAACTTCTTGTCTTCAGGCAGCTCATCTTCAGTAAAGATCGCGTTCGAGGGGCAAACCGAAGCGCAGTTGCCGCAATCGATGCACTCGTCCGGGTTGATGAAAAGCTGCGAAACTCCGGCGGCGGCGGGATCGCTAGCAGATGCAGGCGCAATTGCGGCAGTGGCGCACTCGGAAGCGCAGATAAAGTCCTTGGTACAGGCATCGGTAATGACGTAAGCCATGATGAAGCTCCTTGGTTATTTGGGCGCTTCTGGTGCCTGCGCCATCTCCTCAAGGGTACCCGTGTTCCTCCCCCTGCCTCCGTGACTCAGATCACACTGCGGGAGCCGCATTTCCAATTATGGTACGCCGCCGGATGCACCAGACGAAGACTTGTCGATGGAAACCCAGCTTCGCCCCGCGCGGGATGACGATCGTTGAATGCATCGTAAATCCGTAACTGCGATACACTAACGACTGGCAGGAGGACCGGGCGGTCGCTGCCGGAGGGTTCGCTTA
>CAYPYJ010000010.1:0-72982 GCA_964414945.1 uncultured Occallatibacter sp. | reverse complement strand
TCAAAAGTCAGTCAGCCGCACGCGAACGCGTCCGCCGCCGCAGCGGCTTCGTTCATGTCGCCTAGGGTCCGCCGGTCCGCTTAAAGCGGCTTCCGGACGCAATTAACGCCACAAAAGATGCCAAATAACGCGCAAAAACGACCAATTTGCGCTGGAATTTAGACTTTTACTCGGCCTGCATTCGGAGCTTCTGCGATTTTTCATTCGCCTGCAACCGGACGTTCTCGCAACATCGCACCCGACGCCTCCGTCTGTATGCGTGCGGGGCAACATTTTCCTTCTTTTTGTCGGTCTATAGAACTACACAGTTTCACAGCGCGCACCGAACCGTGGGTCTCCCAGTTCCAGGGTCCCCGCAGACAGATGGGTGGCCCAGGTCTCGATTTTGAGACCTGGGAAATCGCGAACCCGATGACTCGCCGCGACAAGTCAAGCTCCTCTTACGGATAGATGCGGTGCAACGTACGGGCAAACGGTATCGTTTCGCGCACATGGTCCAGGCCGCAGATCCATGCCACCGCGCGTTCAATGCCCATGCCGAAGCCGCTGTGAGGAACGCTGCCGTAGCGGCGCAGGTCCAGGTACCACTGGAAGGCTTCCTTGGGCAGGTTATGCTGCTCGATGCGGGCGTTCAGCAGCTCATAACTCGAAACGCGCTGCGAGCCGCCAATGATTTCGCCATAACCCTCAGGAGCCAGCACATCCACGCATAGTGCAAAGCGCGAGTCCTTGGGATCAGGCTCCATGTAGAAAGCCTTCACATCCGCCGGATAGCGATGCACCATCACCGGCTTGTTATATTGGCTGCTGAGCCAGGTTTCATCGGGCGACCCGAAGTCATTCCCATATTCAAACGGCGCTTCCAAATGCCCATCTTTGTGAGCTTGGTTGAGCATCGCAGCTGCTTCGTCGTAGCGCAGGCGCGGAAAGGGCGGGCAGATAGCTTCGAGCTTCGCCGGGTCGCGGCCAATCACCACTAACTCCGACGCGCGATTTTTCAGAACGCTTTGCACAATGTGCGAGAGAAAGTTTTCCGCCAACTCCAGCAGTCCGTCCAGGTCAAGAAACGCAACCTCCGGCTCAATCATCCAGAACTCGGTCAAGTGGCGGCGAGTCTTGGATTTCTCCGCGCGGAAGGTGGGCCCAAAGCTATAAACCTTACCCAGCGCCAGAGCCGTGGATTCAATGTACAGCTGCCCAGACTGCGTCAGATAAGCCGGATCGCCAAAGTAATCGACGGGAAAAAGCGTCGAAGTGCCCTCGCAAGCCGCCGGAGTCAAAATCGGTGGATCGGTGCGGATAAATCCGTTGGTGTCAAAGTACTCGGCTGCCGCCCTCATAATTTCGGCGCGGATGCGAAGAATCGCGGATTGCCGCGGCGAGCGTACCCATAGGTGGCGATGCTCCATGAGGAAATCGACGCCGTGCTCCTTGAGCGTAATCGGGTAGGGATCGGACTCGGGTACGCGCTGCACTACCTCCAGGCCTTCCACATCGAGCTCAAAGCCGCCCGGAGCACGCTTGTCAGCCCGGACCTTGCCGGTGACAATTACGCTAGACTCCTGCGTCAGCCCCTTGAGCGCATCAAAAACCTCAGGCGGCACACTCTTGACGTGGGCAACGCCCTGGATCGTGCCCGTGCCATCGCGAAAAATGGGAAAAAGCAGTTTGCCGCTCTCGCGCAGATTGTAGAGCCATCCGCGCAGGGTTACTGACTGGCCTTCAAATTGGCCTAAAGTCGCGATAGTTGCTACTGGCGGTGGAGCGGAATGATTGACTTCTTCGGGCATAAATCTCCTCAGCGGCCTTGGCGGCCAGACACTCCCAGACACTCTAGGATAGCGCGTGCCGGTAGGGGCAGGGGCCGCTTGGTAGCACATAGAATTAGGATTGCGCGGGCAATAATACTTTAGTAGCATGGGAATAGTTTTTGATACGCGTAACAATTTCCCCATTATGCGTGCGAATTGCGGAGTGTCGATGAGCGAGTTGCCTGTAGTTTTAAGCGAAGAAACGCTGAAGTCACAGGTGGATACGGAAACCACCGAGCGCGTGATTGCTGAAAAGGCGATCGGCGAGCGGATAAGACGCCTGCGGCTCAAAAAATCCATGGGACTGGTGGAACTGGGCAAGCACACCGGACTTTCGGCCAGCTTCCTATCTCAGCTTGAAACCGGACGTGTGGTGCCCACATTACGCAATTTAGCGCGCATTGCAATGGTCTTCTCCAAGGATTTGTCCTATTTTTTTGAGAGCGAACCGCAGGCTGTCTTTCGGATTCACCGACGCAAAGAGCGGGTCAAGTTGCCGCAAACTGGGGTGGAGTTTCCCACTTATTTTTTTGAGAGCCTGGGATATATGGTTCCAGACCGGCACATGGATCCCTACTTTGCCGAGTTTATTCCTCTGGATAAAAATATGACGCCCCCGGCCCATATGCACCCAGGATGTGAGTTCCTATATCTGCTTGATGGGGATTTAGAGCTTCACCACGGGGATCAGGCTTGCATACTCAGCGTGGGTGACGCGGTCTACTTCGAATCGTCAACGCCGCACTCTTATCAATGTGCCGGCAAAAAGCCTGCCAGTGCGATCATTGTGACCATGCACCAGCCGCCGCTGGCGATACCCATGCCGCTGCGGGCGGCACGAACGGCACCCGGTTCAACAATTTTGAAAGACTCCAACAAAGGGTAGCCGCGCGCCGCTGCCCTTCCCGCAGCAACGCGCGGCTCGGCAAAAGCCAGAGCAGGCATACCCAATCATGCAGCCTCAACGGGCGCTCGACCGGGCATATGCACTCTGGTTTTGCTTAAGATCGCGGTCTCTTGACGATCTTCTCCAGCCGAGCATCCGCCCAAACCGAAGTGAAATCCGGATCGGAGTACACCCTTGCCAGGTCAGGGAAGTTCAGACCCTTCGCCCTACCCAGATAATCCAAAGCGCCCTCAACATTTCCCCGCTTCGCGTACGATTTGGCAACATAGAACGCGATGCGGGCGCGCTGCTCCGGCGTCGCCACACGGGCGATTATGCCATCTCCACTATTGCTCAAAAGATCAGCGTCCAGTTCCAGTGCACGGGCATATTCGGTCATGGCGCGATCCATTTCGCCCATGCCCACCCAGGCTTCCGCCAAGTTCAGGTGGGTAGAAGCCACCGACTCATCCATGGCCAGCGCCTGCTTGAAGTAGTCAGTGGCAATCCTGTACTTCTTGTCCAACAGGGCCACGGCTCCCAAGTTGTTCATCGCGGGAATAAACTTGGAATCGATTCTCAGCGCCGCATTAAAGTTTTTGCGAGCAGCTCCCCTCTCGCTCATTTGCAGCTCGGCAATACCCAGCTTGTTATAAAGCGTGGCATCCTGACGAGAGATCTTAAGAGCCGCCAAGTAGTATCCGGTGGCCAGAGGGTAGTTCTGGTGAACGCGGGCCAGATCGCCCCTTTCTTCCGCCTTCTTGGCGGCGGCCATCTTGTCGCCTTTGTTCGCATTCGGGGTGGGGTCCGTTCTTCCATACGGCGCCGCGGAAATCAGCAGAGCCGCCGTCATCAGCATCATTACAAAATTTTTCATTTCTCACCTCTCCTGAATTGGGGCTTTGTGAGGGCGGTTGTTGCACCTGCCAACTTCCGCGATCCGTTCCCTGCATCGATTCCAGTAGAGATCGCGCCGGAAAGCTGCACAACGCTATACCTGCTACCGGCCCGTTCCACGGGGTTAACATATAGTCTGGATTGATAGAACTCGTTGTATTGACACCACTTGCAGCAGTTGGGTTAACCGCGTGTTGTAGCGGGCCCGCTGAATGCCGGTAGGGGTTAACAGCCGTTACACGCCAATTTTCGCCACCGCATACACCGTTAAGCACTAGCCAAACAATCCTGGATGGTTAGCATTACAATCAGTCCGGAGATGGAAACGATGGCGATTGAAACTCCTGTGCCCGTCGATCTGCAAGCTCAGCGCGCGGAACTCGAGGCGGTGCTCGGTTCGGAGATCTTTACGCGGGCGCCTACGCTCACCCATCTTCTGTCTTATCTATGCGAAAAGCTCTTTGCCGGGGAAGCCTACCAGATCAAGGAATATTCAATAGGCGTGGAACTTTTCCATCGCGGCTCCTCATTCGATCAGGACTCCGACTCCATTGTGCGGGTAGAGGCCAACCGGCTGCGCAAGCGGCTTGCTGCGTATTATGCTGGCGAAGGTGCAACCCATCGGCTGCAACTCAGAATTCCTTTGGGACAATATATTCCGGAATTTTACGCCCCGGCTGAATTGAAAATGGAAGGAGCCACGGCTGCCTCCAATCTCTTTCAAACCGAAGGCATTCAAACCCAACAGGCATCATTCTTCAAACGCCGCATCTGGTGGCTGGCTGGCGCGGTTGCGCTATTATTACTGGGCTGCATCCTGACGATTCTTCGCCAAACCAGGCAGCTCCCGCCGACAGCGGCAACCAATCACTCCTCAGCCCAACCCTCGGAATCGTTGCTTGGCCCTCCAGTCGGCGAAGAGGTCCGCGTCCTGGCCGGTTCCAGTCGCAGCTTTGTCGATCATGCCGGAAAGCTATGGAACGCCGACGCCTGGTTTGATGGCGGAATGGTGGTAAAAAGCTCCACGCAGCAGATCGGCCGCACCCAGAATCCCGTCTTCTACCGCACCAGCCGCCAGGGCAGCTTCCGCTATAACATTCCTCTGAATAAAGGCATCTACGAACTGCGCCTGCACTTTGCCGAAACCGCCGATGAAGCTGACTCCGGCTCCGGTGAGGGCAACCACATCCTGACCGTGCGTGCCAACGGAAAGCCGCTGCTGGCCCGCTTTGACGTGGTGGCCGATGCGGGAGCCAGCCGCACCGCCGATATTAAGGTCTTCACCAACATCGAGCCCGCACCCGATGGAATACTGCACATGGAGTTTTCCGGTGAAGAAGGCAGGCAGGCCACCCTATCGGCCATCGAGATTCTACCCGGATTTCGCGGCCACATTCGTCCTCTGCGCCTGTTGGCCCGGCAATCGCCTTATTACTCTAACGACAGCCACTGGTGGAGCCCGGATAACTATTTCGAAGGAGGCAGGCTGGCCGTCTACTCCACTCCGGTCAGCGGAACCGACGATCCAGAGCTATACGAAACCGAGCGCTGGGGTAACTTTTCCTATGCCATTCCGGTGCCGCCGGGTAAATATACGCTCCTGCTCCATTTCGCCGCGCGCCACGGCAATTGGGACCAGCCTTCAGTTGGATCCGACGAGAATCGGAGCGCCGTCGCGCATATCTTCAACCTCTTCTGTAATGGAAATGCGCTGCTGAAAAACTTCGACATGGCTAAAGAAGCAAAGCCGTCGGATGTGGTTCTGCGCAAGTTCACAGGCCTGGAACCCAATGCCCAGGGAAAACTGCTCCTCAGCTTCGTCCCCGTCGAAGGCTACGCCACCATAACCGGAATCGAAGTCCTCCCCGAGTAACCACCTGCGGTGGGGCCAAACGCTCGCTATTCGCTCGCAAGGACATATGTGCCATCCCACCCTTTCGCCAAGTGCGCGAAAGGATGGGGCACCCTCGAATGGTGGGAGAATGAAGATGAAAAACTTGGGTGCACCACCCGCCTACACTCCTCAGTAAGTGCGCTGGTAGCTTGAAGCGCGCGAGAATCACCAGCGGACGCGCTGTCGTCTATTTATTGTGATGATGTATGTTATTCGACGATCATGAGTGGATAATTTTGTTTTACGTAAGTAATTGATAAAAATAAAGATACTCGTTTTTTCTGTTTTTTCTGCCTTGAGGAGGGAATATTCATATACTGTTGTTAGACTAGCCTGCATGATGAGTCGACCTTATGCGCCAACAAGAGCAAACCAATCCGGCAATTCTTATTTGGGCGAGGGAGTCCGCTGGCCTAGGCATTGAGGAAGCCGCGAGGAAGCTGGCCCTAGGTGATTCCAACACCGAGACCGGCGAACAAAAATTGCTAGAACTTGAACGAGGAGATCGCTTCCCTTCTCGAAGTCAGCTCAGCAAGTTTGCGAAGACGTACCGCCGCCCCCTCATTGCGTTCTATATGACGATGCCACCTAAGAAGGCTCATCGGGGCGAAGATTTTCGATCCTCCGGCAACGAGATTTCCCCACGCGACAATGCTCTGCTAGACGCCCTTCTCAGGGACATGAAGGCTCGTCAAGAGATGGTCCGGGATATTCTCGAAGATCTGGACGAGGCGGAACCAAAAGGTTTCGTCTCGTCGTCGACGATCGCAGACGGTGCCGAGGCAGTGGCTAAGCGGATCGCAGCCGCCCTGCACTTTCCTACCCGGCGTTCCGACTGGGGAAATAGTCCTGATGAATTCTTCAAGCGGCTTAGAACCGAGGCTGAAAAGCTGGGTCTCTTTGTTCTTCTCGCTGGCGACCTCGGATCGTATCACAATGCGCTAAACGAAGATGTGTTCAGAGGTTTTGCGGTCGCCGATCCCGTTGCGCCATTCATCGTCATCAATGATCATGATGCACGGACCGCTCGCTCGTTCACGCTGATCCATGAGATCGCGCATATTTATATTGGCGAAAGCGGAGTGAGCGGGACGCCGGAGACCATAAAAATAAATTCCGCAGAAGGAAGGGTGGAGCAGTTTTGCAACGATGTCGCCGGGCTTGTACTTCTTCCGCAAAGTTTCGCTGCTCAAAAACCAGAGGAACTATCGCATGGCGACCGAAATCTTGCCGTTCACTACATCGAAGAAGTGGCCAAACGCTGGATGGTGAGTGAACCAATGGTAGCGTTTCGTCTACGTCGCCTGGGATGGATATCCGCAACACTTTATCGCGATCTTTCTGATTCATTTGCTGAACGTTGGACCTCGTTCAAAGCCATGACCAAAGCAGCAAATCAACTTAAGGATGGTGGGCCGGACTATTACGTACTTAAGCAAAGCAGGCTTGGCGACGCACTGATTGGTGTCGTTCATCGCACCGTTCGGGAGAGCCGTCTAACCCATACTAGAGCCGCAAAGGTACTTGGAGTGAAACCTTCTTCGGTTGAAAATCTTCTCCGACGTTACGAAAAGAGTCCGGCTTCTCTCAACAACGAGGCGAAGCGATAAATGCTCTATCTTCTCGACGCGAACGTGATGATTCGGGCTCACGAAGATTACTATCCCATCGACCGAATCCCTCAGTTTTGGGCATGGTTGGCCTCCATGGGGAAGAAGGAGATCGTTAAAGTTCCTTATGAAATTTACGGCGAAATTTCGATCTCTACCGGAGCTCTTCACGATTGGCTGACAGAGAATGTGACTGCAAAAACCATGATCCTTGATCAAAAGATCAATCCAGTTCTCCTTAATAGAGTATTAGCCGAAGGCTACGCGTCCGATCTGAACGACGGCGAAATCGAAGAGATAGGACAAGATCCGTTCTTGATTGGATATGCGCTCGTGAATCCGAGCGAAATTACAGTTGTGACCAAAGAGGTTTCCGCGCCCAGCAAACAAAGAGCCAATCGACGAGTGCCTGACGTGTGCAAATATTTTGGAATCCGCGCCATCAATGATTTTGATTTCTACCGTGAGTTGAATTTCAAAATTACCTAAGATATTCTTTTGATTGTTCCGGTCGAGACATTAATATTTATGCCAAAACGCCTTCGTGCGAATGGATCGAAGGTGTCAACAGATTACCCACCCACGCAGGGCGCCCAACCATTCGCGCACCTATGTTGGGGTACCATTTGTGGGATAGCACGACTCTCAACCAGCCTGCCCTGAGGTAGTTGAAGGGGCCAGTCCGGGCAGGCGGTCAAGCTGCCAGCTTTTTCTTTCTCACGCGAATGGGGCGAATCAAAACTTCCGCTGGAATCTTGAGCTTCTGATTGAGTTTCTGAATCATCCTCAGAGACAAGGCGCGGTCTCTGCGTAGAATTTCATAAACCCGCGTTCGATTGCCGAGGATGCCGATTAGAGCTTTCTTGTCCACACCTTGCTGCTCCAGGCGGAACTTGATTGCTTCAATCGGGTCTGGCATATCCATCGGGAAATGAGCCTCTTCGTAGGCCTCCGCCAGAGTGATCAGAATCTCCAGCCGGTCTCCCTCGGCGGTGCCTTCCGCCGCGCCACACAGCCGCTCGATCTCCAGCAGAGCGGCCTCGTGGTCGGCATCAGTCTTGATGGGCTTCAGTTGCATATTGAACCGTCCTCACGTCGATTGCGTCGTACTGCTTGTGCGTTCCCAGCCATTTGATAAAGACCGTGGCCCGTCGGTAGCCCTAGTCTGGATTCTAAGACCTGAGAAAGCACCGTTGCATCAACCCCGCCCTGCATATCCCATGCCTGCAAGAACGCCCCTCATATAAGCAAAGCTGCTCAGGACGCCGGGCATGGGATCATCGGCGTGGACCTCATATTCGAGATCGACAAAGCCGTTGTACTTGATCGCAATAAGCGCGGCAAACATCTCGCGCACCGGCATGATGCCGTCCCCGACTGCCACCTGGCTCGCCTTGCTGTGGAAGTCTGTCAGGTCTTTCACATGCACATTGAAAAGGCGCGGCCCCACTTGACGAATAGCCTGCACCAGATCGGCGCCAGCGCGCACCGTGTGGCCCACATCAATGCAGCATCCGATGCGCGGGTCGGTCTTCTCAATCGACTTAAGCACGTCCAGCGGCGAAGGCCAAAGCTTATCCTCCGGCCCGTGATTGTGGATGGCGATGCGGATGTCGAATTCTTTGACGAAGGTTTCAATGCGAGGCAGCATTTCAGGCGTAGGGTCACCGGCAACGATGACCGAAATGCCTGCGCGCTTGCAATAGTCAAACTTGGCCCGGATATCGGCGTCCTCATTGTCGCGAAAGTAAATGGCTCCGGCAGCGTGGAGCTTGATGCCCGCCGCAGCATAGTCGGCGAGTGCCTTGGCCTCTTCCGCAGAGTCCATGGGCAGATGATCCTTGACATCTTTGACGTTCAGGTCGGAGACGTTGAGCTGCTTCAAGAAGCCGATCATCTGTGCGCGGGTAAAGTTGCGGAATGAGTAACTGGCCAGCCCTAGCTTGACCGGCGAAGGCCTTCCGGATGCCTGCCCTGGCTCGGCGAAGGAGCGTGTGGCGCCGGAGGCGGCACACGCCGCTGCAAACAGAGCGCCAGATTGGACGAAGTTCCGACGTGAAAAGGATTGCTTCATAGGTCGAATAATTCCTCGTGTACAACAGAATTCTACGCGCCCGGACGCAACCTTTGATCCGCCATCTTCCATCGAGACTGTCGCCTATCGCTAGCGCGCCCGAGCCGCGACGATTGCCGCTGCCATCGCGACCTTGTGATCCTTGCTCCATGGCGGCCCGATGGACTTTCTCAGTTGAAGGAAGTGTGCATCGAGGTTCTCAATGCGCAGCGCTTCACTTGCTGCATCAAGCACTTTCTTCGCGTCGAACCAGTGGACGACCCAACCGCGTGCCTCGGCCGCTGCGGCCAACGCCTTGCGATACATCACCCAGTCTGCGACGTTCTGTGCCCGGTAGTCCGCAATTCGCTCGGCAATGGTTGGTGGTAGCCCCTGGCACTGGCGAAGTGCGACTCCCGTGATGCGCCCGGGCAGCGAGCTCTCGACGGCCTCCAGCCTGAGTTTCGCGTGCCGTTCCGCTGACTCCTGTACGCGCTTCACCAGTGCCACGGCCTCAGGCAGCGGAAGCACCTGCCCTTCGCTGTGGTGCGGAATCTTCGGAAGGTCCTCGTCAACCAATTCAACGCGCCGACGGTCTAGGAGCGTCCCGTCGCCCGCCACCGTCACCAGCACCGCCCAACCACCGTGATCTGATATCCCAATGATTCCGTTGTCCTTCGACATCTTGATAACTCCCTTGCCGATAGATGCGGCTCGGTGAGGCTTGGAGCAAAATCTTGCGGTAGTTCGGAATGCAAAGACAGAGTAAACTCGTTGTGTCCCGGAGGAATGACCTTTGACCAACGAGATTCTCCGCGTGCTGGCCATCAACCCCGGATCAACCTCCACCAAGTTTGGCGTCTACACAAACAATGGCGCCGAGTGGTTGCGCACCATACGCCATGGCGATGAAGAGATCGCGCGTTTTCGCGGCAAGCCAATTCTTGCGCGGCTCGGCTATCGCGCGGAGTTAATCGAGCAGGCGCTCGCGGAGGCCGGATACACAGCTGCAAACTTTGCCGCGGTTGCCGGCAGGGGCGGTCTGCTGCCGCCCATGCCCTGCGGCACCTATCTGGTCAATGAGGCGATGGTCAAAGAGCTTCATCTCGCCCGCCGCGGTCAACATGCATCCAACCTCGGAGCTTTGCTTGCCCTCAAGTTTGCCCAGGCATCCGGGGTCAATGCCTACATCGTAGACCCGGTAACGGTGGATGAGTGGCAGCCCTGCGCGCGGCCTTCCGGCTCACCGCTTCTTGAGCGTATGCCCATTGGCCATGCGCTCAACACAAAAGCCGTGGCGCGTCGGTATGCGCGGGAACAGGGCCGCAGCTACAAGTCTTTGCGGCTGATTGTGGTGCACCTGGGTAGCGGCATCACCGTCTCCGCACATCAAAACGGACGGATGATCGACAACAATACCAACGAGGACGGCCCCTTCGGCATTGACCGCTCCGGCGAGCTGCCGGTGCGCGCGCTCATCAAGCTCTGCTTCAGCGGCACGCTCACAGAGGCGGAGCTTGACCGTCATGTCTTCGGCGACGGCGGACTCTTCGCCTACCTGGGCACACGCGATCTGATCGAAGTGGAACAGCGGATTGAGGCCGGAGACGTCAAGGCAGCCAACGTGTTCGACGCAATGATTTACCAGATCGGCAAAGAGGCTGGCGCGATGGCGGCCGTGCTCAAAGGCAAGGTGGACGCACTGTTACTCACCGGCGGAATGGCCTATTCGGATCGAGTCGTCCGGACGCTGCGCAACGATCTGCAATGGATTGCTCCCATCACCGTCTATCCCGGAGAAGATGAGTTGCAAGCATTAGCCGAGGGCGTCTTCCGCGTCTTAAACGGCGTTGAAGAGGCGAAGCATTTGCCACCCTGCGGTGAGGCAAACGGCCTTCGGCCGTGAGCTTAGTGCAAGTTCTGGAGCATCGTGCCAGAAGCTTAAAAGCTGCCTTCAAGCTGAAATGCGCGCGAAGTATGCGGCAACTTCTTCCCAATGATTGACGCGGAAAAAGCCTTCGGCAGTCAGGTTACGCGGAGCCGTGTAAAGCAGTCCCTGACCTTGAAAGCGAAGCAGGTTTTTGGGCAGGTCGTCGATCAGGTATTCAGCGCGCAAAATGGACTTGTCGCCGCAGAAGACGTAGTTCGCTGGCGGAATGAACGGGAAGTGGCGTTGCAGCCAGCGATACTTGGGGCCGAGCGAGTTGGGCACAACCATTGCCTGCGTGGCGATAAAGATTTCAAAGCGCGTTGAAAGCTGCTGCAACACTTCTTGAGAGCCGGGAATCACGGCCAGATCCTCAAAGAAATCCACGGCGTGAAAAAAGTCTTGGATCTGCTGCTGGCGGTCAAGGGGCGTAATCTCCCACAGGCCTTTGCCAGCCAAATCCTGCGGAGTAACCTCTTCGTCGAATGTCTGGTTATAGCGTCGGAGGTGCTCGGCGAGAGTGTCCGCCAAAACATCATCCATATCCACACAGATGCGCTGCAAATGCTGCTCCTGAACAAATCGCCCGTCAAATCAAGGTTAGCACCACGCATCTGTCAGAATGGAATCATGCCGGAACTGCCCGAGGTCGAGACGATTGCCCGTGGAGTGAATGAGCGCCTGATGGGCGACCGCATTGTTGAGGCGTGGTTCGGCAGCCACCGCGAACCATTCAAAACGCCGCCTGCACGTCAAGCCAAAGGCCTGGAAGGGCGCACGATCCTCTCCGTTCATCGCACTGGGAAGCACATTGTCTGTGAGCTAGGAGTAGCGCACGGCGAGCCAACCGCGCAATGGATCGTGCATCTGGGCATGACCGGTCGTCTGCTGGTCACCACGCCCGACGCTCCGCTGGCTCCACACACTCATGCTCGGCTCACGCTGACCAGCGGCCGGGAACTGCGTTTTGTTGATCCGCGCCGCTTTGGGCGGGTGGAGTTCCGCGACCTGAGCCGTGGCCCAGGCTTCACAGCGCCTGGCGTTGACCCGCTGACAATTACGGCGGTGGAGTTTGCCCTGCTCTTCCATCGTCGCAAATTGCCGATCAAAGCCGCGCTGCTCAACCAGTCACTGCTCTCCGGGGTGGGCAACATCTACGCCGACGAGAGCCTCTTTCGCGCGGGAATTCGCCCGCGCCGCCTGAGCGGAAGGCTGACCAGGGCCGAACTCGAATGCCTGCGGCTGGCCCTGAGCGAGGTCTTGCAGCACGCCATCCGGCTGGGCGGGTCGTCGGTTTCTGACTACGTTGATGCCGACGGGGTACGCGGCTTCTTTCAACTCGAGCACTGCGTCTACCTCCGTACCGGCCTCCCCTGCCCCCGCTGCCAAACGCCGATCCGCCGCATCCTGCTTGCCGGACGGGGCACGCATTATTGCCCGAAATGTCAGATGTAGGAAAACGCTGATATGATTTTTAGGAGTTTTCTTACATTAAAAGTTCCATAACCTGTAAGTCTCCCACTTTGCGATATCCACAACCCTTTGAAAATAAAGAACGCATAAAGAATTTAAGATTGGTACCAAAATTGCTAATAGATAAGCGCCAGTGATGTACAGGCGCTGGAAGTAAAGTGACCAGCCCAGAGAAATAGCAGACCCCGGCAAGAGTAATCGCCCAAGAAGCGACCCTCAAAAGGGATAACCGGTCGGAGAAGTCTGCAGTAGGCACAGCGGAGATTCACCGCTGGCCACGTATAATTTGGGAGGCCAGTGATATCAGCGCGGAATTAGCGAAACGCCACTCTCAGGAGTGGCGTTTCTTGCGTTTGGGCTATTTCCGGCGTTGACCGACACCGTGGGTAGATGAATCACAGCGATTACTTGCCAGCAAGAGCCGCCCGCTGTAGTATCAGAGATGCCTATTAAGCGGCTGACGCGAGCCACCCGGAAGGGTAGAGCGAGCTCGCCGCGAGAGGACACTCGCCGTACAGTTTATTTCATCGCAGTTTGCGGACGGCAAAGGTCCCATAGGAAGAGCATCAGCTGAGAAAGAAGCTGGCCACGAGTCACGATCCAAACAACCGGATAGCGCTGTTTTGATGGGCTCTTGTGTGTGCGTGGCGGCAAAGGCATTTTCGCAGAAGACTAGAAAGACCGTGCGAGGCCGCAGAGGCTGAACCGGCGTCGCCTACCGGAAGCGACAAGATGTGAATTCCGCTGGAGTCTGTGAAGATGGTCGAGGTTCCTTGGGAGTATGCGTGGATTGCAAGGAGTATGGCTCTGGAGCAGTTTGCACGATTCCCCAAGGCGTTTGCAGCGATCACAACGTACCAATTAGCTAGGCAACAGGAAGTTTACGCATGACGACAGAGTTAACGCAGCCTCAATCTGAATTGGGGCAGGATCAGGCTGGCGGCCCGGTGCAGGCACAGGGGCATCGGCGTCGCCGACGCCGTCGCAAAAACAAAAGCAGCCAAGCCGGCGCGGCCCCCGCACAGCAGCTACAACAGGCACAACCAGTTCAGGCGTCGCCGCCGCAGCAGCCACAGGCCACGGCTCAGCCGCAACCTGTGAAGCAGCACAAGCAGGCTCCCGCTCGCCAGGGCTCTCGTCAGGGCGGACATCAGAATCAAGGACGCAAGAAGAAATTTACGCAGAAGGCTTCGGCTCCCGCGGCACAGCCCGGCAACAGCATCTCTGCACCGCCGCAGGGCAAACGCAAAGGCAAACAGCAGAAAGGCCCCAGGGAGTTTGTAGGCCCCATGGACCACAGCTATCGCATTGCGAACGGCAACATTGCCGACGGTCCACCCTCGACCATCCAGATCACCAACGGCCATAACGGCGGTGGCCATTATCAGGAAAACTATCAGATGCCAACTGCGGTAGCAGTGCGCGAAGACGCGCCAACGCGCATCTTCTGCTTTATCGAGGACCTCTTCTTTCTGGCCAAGATTCAGGAAACGGCGCGCAAACTGGGAGTGAAGGTGGAGTTTGTCAAAGGCGACAAGGATTCCGTGGCCAAGCTGACAGATTTACCAGAAGCAGAGCGGCCCAAGCTGGTGGTCTTCGACCTCAACAATCTGAACGCCAAGCCGTTGACACTGATCCCAAAGCTTAAAACCAAGTTCAAGAAAGCAACCTCGATTGTTGGCTTTCTCAATCACTTACAAGGCGAACTGAGGACCAAAGCCATCGATGCCGGTTGCGACTCGGTGATGCCGCGCTCGGCTTTTTCGCAAACCCTGCCCAATCTTCTGCGTCGCTATGGTGTGGAAGAGGAAGAAGACAATTCGCAGCAACCAGATTAAGGCAACGCTTAGAGCAGCACAAAACAGGCGCTTCCCACAGCGGGAGCGCCTGTTTTGCTTTAGCGAGAATCTATCCGGGTGGCCAGGTGAGCGAACGGCCGCCAAGCAGATGAACGTGCAGATGATCCACGGTCTGGCCGCCGTCTTCGCCGGTGTTGATCACCACGCGATAGCCATTGGCGAGGCTCTTGGCCCGTGCGATTTGGACGGCCACCCACAGCAGGTGGCCAAGCAGGGCGCTGTCATCTTCGCTGCCATCGGCCAGAGATGCGATGTGCTCTCGCGGCGCAATCAGAATATGCACAGGCGCCTGTGGATGGATGTCCGCGAAGGCGTAGCACTGTTCATCCTGGTAGACTGCGGTCGAGGGTATGCTTCCGTCAACGATCTTGCAAAAAAGGCAGCTCATATCGCGTTTAGTGTACAGCAACGAAAGCACTTTGGCGTAATTGACAGAAAAATCTATATACATAGGTTCGGGCACAACCTTCTAATCCCGAATTGGTATGCGTCAACTGAGGTACGTTTGGCGTATCCGGCTGCTCTGTCTCCGATTGCACAGCGTGCTTTGAGCCGTGGTGGAAGACTCTAGTTGCAGGCATCCCAGGCTTGCCTAAAAGGAGACGATAATGCCCCAAAGCGAACATGCACGAGCAGCGGAACTCCACAACCATGCAGCGCACGCGCACGCTGTTGCGGCCTGCCAGCACAGCACAGGCGATCATGCCACCGAACAGGATTTGACCAGGGAAGCCTTCGACCGGTCTCAGAAAGCCGGCCAGTATTCAAAAATGATTGCGAAACATTCGATCGACTGCAAGTAAAGTTTGAGCCGCTTCAGACCGGAACAGCGGTTGCGATACCCTTGAGACTATGAACTGGATAACTGTTCTCATCGTCGCGGTTGTACTCACGATCGTTCTTCTGCTGAAGCGTTGCGGCCAAATCTCATCTAAGGATGCCTCGGCTCACCTCAAGAAGGGAGCCCTGCTGATCGACGTGCGGAGCGAGGCAGAATTCAGTTCTGGCCACCTGCCGAATGCGATCAATATTCCACTGGGCGAGATTGAATCGACTCTGCCGCATCAGGTGAAGGACAAGAATCAAGTGTTGTTGCTGCACTGCCAAGCCGGAGGGCGCAGCAGCCAAGCGCGGAAGAAGCTCATAGAGCTGGGTTATCTGAATGCCTTCAACCTCGGCTCTTATAGCCGTGCGGCTCAGATTGTGACAGGCAAGTAAGACCGGTTCATCGCCGTGCGCGAGCAAATACTCGCGTGGGCGATGCCTGTCTGCGTTCCGGCTGTTACTATTTTTTTATGGACACAATCCAGTACAACCTGCCGCAAAATCGTATTCCCCTTGCGTGGTATAACATTGCTGCCGACTTGCCCAAGCCGATGGCCCCGCCGCTGCACCCTGGAACACTGAAGCCCCTTGGCCCGGATGATCTGGCGCCGCTGTTTCCGATGAGCCTGATTATGCAGGAAGTTAGCACCGAACGTGAGATCGAAATCCCCGGTGAGGTGCGGCAGTTGTACGCGCAGTGGCGTCCTTCGCCGCTCTACCGGGCGCGCCGCCTTGAGAAGGCGCTGGATACGCCCGCGCACATTTATTACAAGTACGAGGGTGGAAGCCCGGCCGGCTCGCACAAGCTGAACACCGCCTTGCCGCAGGCCTATTACAACAAGATGGACGGCACCAAGCATCTCTCCACCGAAACCGGAGCCGGTCAGTGGGGTTCAGCACTGGCCATGGCATGTGCCTTCTTCGGACTGGATTGCAAGGTGTATATGGTGCGGGTTAGCTATGACCAGAAGCCCTATCGCCGCGCTCTGATCGAGGCTTTCGGCGCGACGGTCACCGCTAGCCCCAGCATGGAAACCGAGTCAGGCCGTGCCATTCTGGCCCAGCATCCTGATTCAAACGGATCGCTGGGTATCGCCATCTCCGAAGCTGTTGAAGTGGCCGCCAAAGACCCCGATACCAAGTATGCTTTGGGCAGCGTGCTCAATCATGTACTGCTGCATCAGACGGTGATTGGCCTGGAAACCATTGAACAGATGGAGCTGGCCGACGACGATCCCGACGTGATTATTGCCTGCGCTGGCGGTGGATCGAACTTTGCCGGCCTGACGCTACCGTATGTGGGCCGCAAGCTCAAGGGACAGAGCAAGGCGCGGATTGTAGCTGTGGAACCGGCCGCCTGCCCCAGCCTCACCAAAGGGCGCTTCACTTACGACTTTGGCGACACCGGCCATTTGACCCCGCTGGTCAAGATGCACACACTGGGCAGCAGCTTTGTTCCTCCGGGCATTCATGCGGGCGGATTGCGCTACCACGGCATGGGCCCGCTGGTCTCGCACGTCATGGACCTGGGATTGATTGAAGCCACAACCGTGCATCAGTTGGACGCTTTTGCTGCCGGGATTCAGTTTGCCCGCTCCGAAGGCATCATTCCCGCGCCCGAGTCAAACCACGCTGTTGCCGAGGCCATCAATCAAGCCCTCCGCGCCAAGCAGGAAGGCAAGCAGCGGACCATTGTCTTCGGCCTCAGTGGACACGGGCACTTTGACATGGCTTCCTACATTGCTTATCAGGCTGGGAAGCTAGAGAACTACGAGTATCCCGAAGAAGAAATCGCCATGGCGCTGGCCGGGCTGCCGACCGTCGAGTAACTCTGGCGGCCATTTACAATGAAATCCCAGCTCTCAATGCCGAGGGTTGGGATTTCGTTCTTGCAACGTCAACGCACAGATGCACTTCTTCAATTTGGAGGGGACCAATGGCTGAGCTCTTGAAAGTCGGAGATTCGTTTCGAGTGGGATGCTGGTCTACCCGGGAATTACGCAACTGGATATGACTGGTCCACAAGAGGTATTCAGCAAGGCGCGCGGAGTGAATGTACAGCTCTACTGGAAGGATCTGGACCCTGTTGCGAGCGCCTCCGGACTCCAATTGATTCCCAACTGCACATTTGAAGACGAGACGCCGATTGATTTGTTGTGCATCCCCGGTGGGCCGGGCCAGGTTTAACTCATGGCCGATGACGCGGTGCTCAGTTTTCTGCGCCGAACGGCCGCAACCTCACGCTACATCACGTCAGTCTGTACGGGATCTCTGTTGCTGGGAGCGGCGGGATTGCTTCAGGGGTATAAGGCCACCACACACTGGATGGCTATGGACGATCTTTCCGCTCTGGGCGCTATTGCCGTCAGTGATCGCGTTGTTTGCGATCGCAACCGCATCACCGGAGCCGGAGTAACCGCAGGCATCGACTTTGCCTTCACTGTAATCGCCCAGCTTTGGGGAGAACCCGTTGCGCGCGCCGTGCAGTTGGCGTTGGAGTATGATCCAAAACCGCAATTTACAGCGGGCTCTCCCAGAACCGCGCTTCCTGCAGAAGTTCAAAACCTGCAAGATCGTATGCGACTCTTTCTGGAGCGCCGTCTTGCGGTTTCCAAAACCGCAGCTGCACGGTTGAAACAATAACTGAGGCAAAAATAAAAAGACCCTGCGACTGGTCTCAGTCGCAGGGTCTTTCCGTTTTTGCTTAGGCTTTAATTCACAATCAGTGTGACGGGGATGGAGTTGTTCACGGCGGTGATGCCGTTGCTGGTCTGCGCGGTCACTTGTATTGTGTATGTTCCCGCCGGGGTCGCCGGATTGGGGAGCGGGCCGTGGTGTTCGTAGTTGTAGCGCGGATTGCATCCGACGGTTCCCAGCACGGTAATAAGACCCACCAGCGCCAAAAGAGATAGCCGGCTAAGAAAACGGCGGCGACGCGCACCAAAGGCAAGTCCACCAAAGCCCAGAACTCCGGGTAGAAGATACGCCCACGCGATGGGAGTAGAGCGATTACCAAGAAGTTTTTCCGGCGCGATTGATTTCGATGAGGCCGCGTAGGTCGTCAACACCATTGAACTGGTTACGCCTGAATTCTGGTTTTGCAGTATCTCGACATTCTCGGGGGTAAAGCTGCAGGCGGCCAAATCGGAGAGGCCAGAGCAGGAGATGGTGACGAAGGCCGGTCCGCTTAAAGCGGAAACCCATGATTGCAAGGGCACAATTGTGATCGTTCCCGTTCCTGACTGACCGGCTTTGAGTGTAACAGTATTGGCGGCAGTCGAAGGCGACAAGTTGGAAGCTGTGAGCACGAAATCGGAAGTGCACTGACTGCTGACGGTAACCGCTGAAACTGCGGAGTTCGAGCTACCGAAGCTTGTGCTGGTAAAGGCCGCAGTCAGCGAGTGCGCACCGTTCTCAAGAGCAAAAACAAAGTTTGCCTGACCGCTGGCGTTGAGTGTTGCCGCTGCCAATTGCGTCGCGCCGTCGTCAATCGCAACGGTTCCCGCAGGAACGCTCGTGCTGGTTACGCTCACTGTGAGGGTAGTCAACGAGCAGGGCGCCGCTACACCGCCTTGCATGGACGCTGCCGTGCTGGGTTGCGCGGTCATTGTCGTCGTTGTGGCCGGGATAACCGCCAAAGCGGGCATCGCCAGTGCAATACCTAGTCCCGCAACCAATTCGAGCCGCAGACCGCGGCGGATTATGCCTCTCACTTGTTCTTGCTCCAAAGTTCAAAATCGTGTGCCGCCCGTATGCCGCAGCCAACCCCTATTGTATCCGGCGCGGGTGGGCCGGAGCCATTCCAGGCTCTTCTTTGGACGCGATTCAGGGGGATTAGTGTTCCTGGGGTGGCTGGGGATTCTACAATAAGGCACCATGATCGCTCATTTGCGCGGAAAGCTCATCTACAAACAGCCCGGGCAGGCCATTGTCGAGGCCGCCGGGGTGGGCTACGACGTCACCATCTCCATCCCCACCTTCACGGCTCTGCCTTCCGTCGGCGCCGAGGCTGCGCTGCATATCCATACCCAGGTCAGCGAGGATCAGATCGCCCTCTTCGGCTTTCTTGAGCGCGAAGAAAAACGCCTCTTTGAGCGGCTCATTACCGTCAGCGGCGTCGGCCCCAAGTTGGCCGTCAAAATGTTGAGCGGCCTTTCCATCGAGCGCACCGTGCAGGCCATCCGCAGCCAGGACCACGCGCAACTGACGCGCATTCCCGGCGTCGGCAAGAAGCTAGCCGAGCGACTGGTGGTCGAGCTCAAAGATAAACTCGACGACTTTGCCGTCGTCCCGGTGCAATCGTCGGTTCGCGGTGCCGCAGTGGACGATGTGCTCTCCGCATTGGTGAATCTGGGCTACCAGCGCCCCGCCGCAGAAAAAGCCATTGAGCAGGCCGTCACGAAGGAACCCGCCCTCGCCGCCGATTTCGACGGTCTCTTCAGAGGAGCGTTGAAAGTGATCCGGTAGCGTACCGACCGTCAGCTTTGCGAGTAACTCTTGACGTCATCCGAAATTTCTATGCACACGATCTTTACGCCCGCCCAAGAGCCGCCGCAAGACGTTTTGTCCAACTGGAGTGGGTAACGGATTTCCAATGTTCGTTCATCTAGCCAGCGGGTTCGCGGCTCGAAGATCCTTTCGTAGACTTTCTCGGCAATTGGACTCCATGAAGGACGCACAGAGACGGACACATAATCCTTGGCGGTTGCTCCACCCCCGTCAAACTGTACGCGCGCGGTGAAGTGACCGCTCGGAGACCGGAGCAAAGTTTTCTTTGTTGGCCCTACGAAAACTCCGAGCGCCCAAATTACGGAAAGCCCAAGCACAGGAAGAATAGCCAGACAGCCTGTGATTCGGCTATTATTCGCAACCAGCGCTGGCGCAAACCAAAACCGAATAATGATAGGACGGTGATCGCTAAAGCAATAGGGATTCCGCACAAAAAAACGATCTCTCGAATCGTCATATTTCGTTCACCTTCTCAGTCCCAAGCGTAATATATTCTTGCAACCGATCATATTTGCTAATCTTCCATCATGCCAAGCGCGAAAAGATCCGTCCCAACCGCACCCGCCGCCCACCTCCGCCCAGAAGGCCTGAAGTTCCTGCGCGATCTCAAGAAGAACAACGACCGCGAGTGGTTCACGCCGCGCAAGGCCGTCTTCGAGGCCGAGTTGAAAGAGCCGATGCTGGCCATCATCCGCAAAGTCAACGATGCGATGGAGAGCTTTGCCCCGGCCTATGTACGACCTGCGGAAAAATGCCTCTTCCGCATTTATCGCGACACCCGTTTCAGCAACGACAAAAAGCCGTACAAAACTCACGTCGCCGCCTGGTGGATGCCGGAGGGATTCAAGAAAACCAGCGGGGCTGGCTTTTATTTTCACGTTGACGCCAAGGAAGTCGTTGTAGCCGCCGGTGCCTGGATGCCGGACAAAGATCAACTGGCCGCCATCCGCCATTGGCTGCTGGAACACCACACGGAGTTTCGCAAGCTCTTGCAGACGGCAGCCTTGCGTAAGATTTTTAGCGAGTTTGAAGGCAACGCAATGACCCGTCCCCCGAAGGGCTTTCCCTGCGACCATCCGGCGCTCGACCTGATTCGATGCCGCCAGTGGGGTCTGAGCACCACTCTGCCCGCCTCGGCCGCTCTTGAGCCCAGCTTTGCAGCAATTTTGGTTCGCCACTTCCGGTTGGCCGCGCCCATGGTGGACGCGCTGAATGCGCCGATTACCGCGTCACTCGCGCCACGCAAAAAAGTGCTCTTCGGACTGCACTGAACCTCAACTTTTAGTCGTGGAGAACCACATTCAAGAGCGATTTATGTACTTTAATTCCACCGTTGTATTCTACAAATCCCAGCTTGCGAAAGCGGTTCATGAAGAAGCTCACGCGCGATCTGGTCGTCCCAACCATCTCCGCCAGCGCCTCCTGGGATATCTTAGGGATCAGCGTCTCATTCTCGTCCGGCTTGCCAAACTCCGCCATCAGCAACAGAATTCGTGCCAACCGCTTTTCGCTGGAATTGAAGAGTTGATCCACTAGGTCTGCCTGGGTTCTCATACTTCGCTCTACTAAAAACTTTAGAAATAGATCGCTGAAGGCGTGTTCTTCGTGCATCGCGCGGAGCATTTCGTCGCGCTCAATCTTCATCGCCGAGCAGAGAGTAACAGCTACAGCCGTCGCCATCCGAAACCCCGGCGTGCCAGCTATCGACTCCTCGCCCACAAAGTCGCCACTGGTGAGCAGCGAGATCGTCGCTTCTTTACCCTCACGTGAGAGCACGGTGAGCTTAGCCCGTCCTTCCTGTATATAGAAAATGCAATCGGCCGGATCGCCCTGGGAAAAGAAAACATCTTTCGGTTTGAGACGCACGACTCTCCTCCCCAAACCAGCCTGTGCCAAAAAGACTGCCGGATCAAACCGTGCCTGCCCCCGATCCGCCATCCGATTCTCCCGATCTTTCCTATGATTTTGTCTCCACCTTCGGGTAGAGAGCCCGAGGACCACCGCCTTTCCCCGTTCAGCTCTGAACAAGTCGAGCTCCCTCTTTTCTACCAGTTAATGTAATGTAGAAATCTGTTCACTTTTGCTCACTTTTATCAAGTTGCTGCTATCGATTTTCAAAATATCAAAACGGATTTTTACGTTACAGAAATCGGAGTGAAGCGCGGATTACCCGCCTGCATTCCAGCTGGCCTGCCATTGTATGCCGCAATAATGCGAAAATGAGAACAGCGACCGGTTGAGTGACACCGTCAACCGGCGCGGGGGAACCCTGTGAGCAAGTTGCGAGTCCTTTCAACGCACATTTTCATGAATCAGCGCCTTCACCCAGGGCTGTTGGAACTTGCCGGTCAATCTGGCGCGCAAGCAGTTGAGATTTTTGCCGCGCGTCAGCACTTTGACTACACCAGCCGAGAGCACGTCGCCGAACTTGCTACATGGTTCCGCTCCAATACGCTCCAGCCATGGTCGATGCACGCCCCGCTCTATCCCGATCGAGAAATGGGCCGCACCGGGGCCCCCGCCGTCAATCTGCTGCACCCGGAAAAGTCACGCCGCATCGCCGCCATGGACGAAATCATGCGCGCCCTCGAATCCGCCGAGCACATTCTCTTCCGTAACCTCATTGTGCATTTGGGAGAGCGCAACGATGAATGGTCGCAGGAGGCAATCGAGCACGCCTTGACCGCCATCGAACATCTGGGCGCATTTGCCCGCCCGCTGGGTGTGCGGCTGCTGCTTGAGAATCTGGCCAGTGAACCTGCCAGCCCCCAGCATTTGTTGCAGATTCTTGATACGGGACACCAGGACTCGATTGGCGTCTGTCTTGATATCGGCCATGCCCACCTCACCACCGGCATCCCGGCCGCCATCAACACACTCGGCAGCCGCATCGGCTCAGCCCACGCTCACGACAACCACGGCCTCAAGGACGAGCATCTCTTCCCTGGCGACGGCACAATCGATTGGCCAGCCACAGCCGCAGCGCTCAACGCACTGCCAGCGCCGCCCGCCATCGTCCTGGAACTCAGCTCCAAACTCACCGACGAGCCCGCCGCACTGCCAGCCCGCATCCGCAAAGCCTTCGAGTTGCTGGATTGATGCGACAAGCGTAAATCGAAGATTCCGGCTTTAGACTACTGATCAACCGGTAATTGACGAGCGAAAATGATTCTTTAATCTGCATGTTTACAAGCATTATTCGAGGCTCTCCACCGGGGCCTTGCGTGCCGTCGCGAGCCCCCCTGGCCACCAGTTCCAGTCGCCAGCGATACGAAGAAGTGCTGGACCGATCACAATTCGAACCAGTGTCGCGTCAATAAAGACGGCTACCGCCAGCGTAAATCCGATCATCTTGACCACCAGGAAATTTCCAAAAGTGAATGCCGTGAATACCACGATCATGATGGCGGCGGCGCTCGTAATTAGGCCAGCGGTTCTAGCCAAACCTTCTGGGATTGCATCCATTTCACTCATCCCGCTCCGTCTGGCTTCGAGAACCCGCGAAACCAGAAAGACTTCGTAATCCATACTTAGTCCGAAGACGATGGCAAAGGTGACAATAGGCACAAGGGGGAAGATGCTACCCGTTCCCCCGGGGACTCCAAGAAAGCCACTTCCGTGTCCGTCCTGAAAAACTAAAACCAAAGCTCCGAATGAGGCGGCAACGGACAGCAGGTTAAGCGCAATAGCTTTCACACCGGCAAAAAGCGATCGGAATCCGCCGAAAAGCGCCAGTAGCGTCCCCATCACCACCAGCGCCGTTACCGGCATAAAGCGCCCGCCGACAATCGTCTGATAATCAGCATTGAGCGCCGGAATGCCCCCAATGCGCAGCGTAGCGCCAGGCTCTCCGGTGAGATTTGCAGCGCCGGTCTTGCGGAGCTCCCGTACCCAGTTGACTTGATCGCGCAGGGAAACCGAAGTCGCAGGTAGCACCTCCAGCAGCACTACTCGTCCGTCACTACTTAAAAACGATCGGCGCGTCTCCCGCGAGAGGTTACTGACAAAATTCCGGTTGCTTTCCGCAATCGTAGTTATAGAAATCACGCGGTCGCAACGAGGATCGCTGGCAAGCCGCTTGGAGAGGCGATCAATCGCGTTCCACCCGGCGTCGGTTTGCGCAACTGAATCCGTCGGCAGCTCGACAATTATGCGCAACGATTCAACAACACCGGCGCGATCCATTAGTTCGAGGGTATGAAGCGCATGGACCGATTCCACCTCCTGCGGAAGCCAGTCTCCCCGAGGGAGACTGGTATCGAGCCGCTTGGCCTGCCATGCAAGAAGAAGCAAAGGGGCGCCTGCCAGAAAAATGGCAAGCCAGGGATGGGCGACAGTCACCTTTCCCCATTGCCTCCAGCGATTTCCCGTACTGGTGGCCCGATCCTTGTCCAACCTCGGAGTAAAAGGCAACCGGCCAGCATCAATCCGAGGACCGAGCAGCGCCAGCACTGCCGGAACGACAGTATTCGCCAGCAACACACTCATTCCCGCCACCAGGAATCCGGCGACGCCGATGGAGCGGATTTCGCTGATGGGGACTGTCAAAAGAGCGAGAAATCCGATGGCCACTGTCGAGGCAGAAATCAAGAGTGTGCGACCTGCCTGACGCGCCGCTATGACAGAGGCTGCAGGTCCGTCGTGCCCTGCGGAGATCGCTTCTCGGAATCGGCTGACCATGAGAAGCGCATAGTCGATTCCCAAACCTAGCCCAAGCATGGTGGCCAAATTCTGAACCAGAATGGATAAATGCCAGCGCTGGGCCAGGAATCCGGTGATCGCTAGAGTGGTCGCAATGGCGAGCTGGCCAACGGCCAATGGAATCACGGCGGCGACCAAGCTCCCGAATGCTACCAATAAGAGCGCGAGAGTCGCGGGAATTACCATACTTTCGCCGTGTCGCACATCATCAGAGCTCGTTTTCCGAATGTCGAAATTCAGTGGAGTCTCGCCCGTCAGTTCGAGCTTCACCGCCGGATAGCTGCTCCGCAATTGATTTTCAAGAGAGTGGGCCAGATCGTGAAGTTTGGGAACTAGCGACTCCACTGACCCCTCAGTCGACGCGAGTCCCACGAGAACGAATGTTCCGCCGCCCCTGCCCAGAAAAATCGGATCACGCAAATCGAGATGGGAGACAACTCCGGACACGCCAGGCTCGTCTCTCAATCTAGTGACAATGGTTGTTAGAGCTTCCTCCCCTTTCTCCGAATCCGCAGGTGGAAGCCCCTCAATGACCAGGACCACACGGTCAACGAACGGCGAGTGAAAACGGCTGCTCAACTCCTGCCGTACACTTTCCGCTTCGCTCCCTTCGACGCGGGTTGCCGTCTCCAGATAGCGCTCAGCGTGAAAAGAGTACGGAAGAAGCGCAACAACCGCAGCGAGTACTACTCCGGCTATCCAGTAACGACGCACATTTAAGAGACTCATGATGTCATACAAAGGGTTCGCTAGTTAAGGGAATTTATATTTTCTTACAGCACTTTCTCAGTGCACACTTATCCGGTCCACCCGAATCTGCTAAGATTTTTTCACATCAGCGGGCGAGGAGGAACAATTCTTAAATTCGCATTGCTCGGACTGATCGCCGCCATCCAAATCGGAGCCCCCGCACGCCTTGGAGCTGGGGACCCCCGCATCGGCTCCTGGAAGCTCATCTCTGCCCAGTCCACCATGGATCCTCCCAACAAATTCTCTGTCACATCTGTTCATGACAGAGTACACGTAGTCATGTCTGGCGAAAATCGTCTCGACTTTACAGCGAAAAAGGACGGACATGTAACTGCGGTGCCCGGTAACCCGGCGTTCAATCAAATCCAGCTGCACAGGATCGATAAGAAGCAGACCGAGGTCAAGGAGATGAAGGATGGAACTCTGGTGGCCACGGTTCGCGCCATGCTTTCAAGTGACGGGAAGGAGCTGACGATCGCGACAGCGAGAAAAAACCATCCCGATCAAATTACTGTGTGGGCGAGAAGCGGGGGCGCGAAGGCTCTTGGGGACCCACTCGCTGGTGAGTGGACGGAGGATTTCAGCAAGACTCGTTTGCGGCAAGGATTGCTGCTCAACATCGAGGCGGACGGAAAGGATGGGGTTCGCTTTTCGGGTGAGTTCAGCTACACTGCCAAATTTGACGGAAAGCAATACGATCTGAAGAACTCCCGCAACGATACCGTGACGCTTGAACTTGTCGATCCTCACACCGTGGATTCGATTTACCGGCGAGACAATCAACTTGCCCAAAAGGATAGGTGGGTGGTTTCCGCTGATCGGCAACAGATGACGCTCACCACCACAGGAACATTTGAAACCGGCCAACGCGTAACAGAAAAGCTGATATTTAAAAGGCCGTGAAGGATTGTGCATCCGTGCAGGCCACTCTGCTACCGAGCGGTAACTCAACGTTGAACTCACGAGCCGCAACCGAAATGATCCCCTTGCGATACATGAATTTCAAAATGCCGTTGACCGTATCTTCGAGAGACGGATCCGCTTTGCCCCACACAGAGGCATCCCTGGCCATTTGATACGAGGAACTGTCGTAGCGTTTGAACTCCATTGCGGAGATGTTATCCACGGAGCCAACCAGAAAATCAAGCAGCGGAAAAAGAAGATCTTCTTTCCGGCATCTCCGGATCAGTTCTGGAACGAAATTTGAAATGCTGAATATTTCGAATTGCCTCCCAGTCGCCTTGGTAATGAGTCTCGTAATATCCATCATGTTCGCATAGTCATCTCGCACCACATGGTAAGTCTTATTCTCCGTGCCGGGAGTGGTGGAAATAGCAACGATATTGTTCGCCATAATGTCGGCAGGCACGAAGCTAACCTGGTTCAGAGCATCCACTCCAATGCCGTGATTCACCATGAACGCAACCAGGCGAACGGCGATATCGAAGTTATTGCCTCCGCCGGTAATGGAAGGACTCACAAGCGCAGGCCGGAAAATCCGCGCGGAAAGTCCCAGGCGGCGCGCGTCTGCAACCACTTGTTCCGCCACCCATTTGGATTGGCTATACCCGAAGTCGAGAAGTTCCATCTTCTCGTTCAGGTCGGTCTCATACAAGACTTTCTTAACGGCCCAGCCAAACACGAAAGTCGTCGAAATGTAATTGAGCTCCTTGGGGCGTCCTTCGAACGCAAGTCTCATAACCTCGTTGGTTCCCAGCACGTTCGCATCGCGCATCCGGTCGTAGTTGAACAAGTAATTCACGGTTGCGCCGTTGTGGAACACTGCGTCCGTTTCATTGGCCAGGAAATCCCATGCGTTTTGCGTCAGGCCAAGTTTTGGCTGTCCGAGATCGCCGCAAATTGGAATCACGCGGGCCTCAAACATCTGCATCAGCGCCGCCCCGCAAGATCCCATTGAGTCCATCGCCGCCCTCAGCCTTTGCTTGCCCCGATCTTCGTCAGAAGATCTGACGAGAACGTAGATCTTCGCCCGCGTCTGTTCCAGCAGACTCTTCATGAGGAACGGCCCGATGAAACCGGTGCCGCCCGTAAGCAGCACATGATTCAGAATCGGTTTCTCAGGCAAGGCCGCAGGCACCGGAGGCACGAAGATGAGCTTCTTGTCGTTGCTCATCATCTGCTTTTCCGCTGCGTGCTGTTGTTCACGGAAAATTGCCAGGGAATTACGCAGCACAACCAGCGCTTCTTCTGGAGCACGCTCCAACTGCTCGGCCAGGCGAAACAGTTCGGCTACGCTCACACGCTGAATGACACCGATATCTACTTGCCTCGCCAGCATTTCGGCGCCCTTATCTTTTAGAAGTTCTTTGAGCTCATGCATGAACACGACAAGATCAAGGGAGTCAAGTCCGGCGTCAACGAGGTTGTACGATTCCGTGCCTGTCAGGTTGTACTTCGTTTTCAATAAGTCGAAGGTCGACTGGACGTAAGAACCAGACGTGGAGGTCCCATCGTCCTTCTCCCGCGAGAACTCGGAGAGAACGGTAAACTGACCCTCCAGCCACATATCTTTGGTCTTATGGCGCATAATCTTGCCGGAACTGGTTCGCGGTATCGTATGTGGCGCTATAAACGAAATCAGGGCCACTTCCACATTGAGATAATTCCGGACTGCGGCGGCGATCTTTCGCGCTTCCGGAAGCGCCTGTAGAGTTTTCACTTCGGCCACGATTGCCAGTGCAGGTTCGCTGTCTTCTTGAATCTGGAACGCGGCGACGCAATTGCTCCGGATCAGGCCGGACGTTCTCTCCACAACGTTCTCGATATCTTGTGGATAGTAGTTTTGCCCGCGGAGGATAATCATATCCTTAATGCGGCCGCAAACAAAAAGTTCTCCGTTGTGAAAGAATCCCATGTCGCCGGTCCGAAGATAGCCGTCGTCGTAGGGGTTGTCGTCTACCAACCGCGCATGAAACTGCTTCAGCGTCAGTTCGGGATTCTTCCAGTAACCAAGACACTTGCCGCTTCCGGCAATCCAAATTTCGCCGATAACGCCTGCATCGAGAGCTACATGCTGCTCCGGATCCACGATCTTGACATCAATACCCGGTAGCGGAGTTCCGCAACTGACAATCTGCGTGGCCGCATCGACTTCGGAAACCTCGGTAGTCATGCGGGCCTTCCCCAGCGCGAGGGCACGTTTGTTGACGGATACGATATTGCGACCGCCGAGCGTAACCGCCAGAGTATTTTCGGCTAGACCGTAGGCGGCGTAGAAGCTCTCCGACTTGAGCCCGTAGGGCTGGAATGTCTCAAGAAACCGTGTGTAAGTATCCGCTTTTACGGGTTCCGCCGCGACCATCAACACCCGCAGCGAACTGAGGTCGCAAGTTTCCAGACTCTCCTTTGAAAGCCTCCCGGAGCGCAGGCAATAGTCGTAAGCGAAGTTGGGGGCGGCTGTCGCAGTGGCCTGATGGGCTTTTATCGCGTCGAACCACAGGGCCGGCCGCTGAATGAAGTCAATGGGAGCGAAGCCGTACGTGGTGCCGCCTCTCAACGCCGGATAAAGGTAGCACCCGATCAGCCCCATATCGTGATATTGCGGAAGCCAGGATACGACGACCGGCGCGGGATGGTCGATCACCAGCGGACAGGTATCCAGAATGTTTTCGTGGGTCACGATCACACCCTTGGGCTCCATCGTTGACCCCGACGTATATTGAAGAAACAGTATCTTCGAAGTATGGTTAAAAGCTTCGTCCGAAATCGTATCAACAAAGTTTTCCGTGACGATCCAATGAAGACTAGAAATGTAATCTACGTCAACGCCGGACGCCGAGACTCCACTTCTGGTCAGATTCGTTTTGAGAGATTGGTGGTAGTCTTTGCTGGTTAGAATCCCGGCCGTTTGGCAATCCTTCGCAATATGAACCATTTTGTAGAGTGCGCTCTGGAATCCACGAGAGCCTGGTGGATAGACGGGAACGGGGATCAATCCGGCGCGGACGCAACCAAAAAATGCGCAGATCATTTCGAGCCCCGGCGGGTAGGCAAGCAAAAGCCTGTCCTCCGGCGCGAAACGATACTCTTTCCTCAAGTATCCGGCGATCGCCTTCGTCCTGTGGAGGAATGACGCGTAGGAATATTCTTCGGTCGGATTGCCGTTCAGGTCAATGTACGAATAGATGAGCTTGTCCGGGTGCTCATCCCCTAGCCTATCCAGTTGGTCAAGAATTGACGCCATGATAGATCCGCGTACCTCCAAAGTGGATTAGGAAAACTCAGTACGTTCGAACCACTAAACGTCTTGCTTATTTCCGTGCCATGATGAAGTGACGTACGACTGAGTCTAGGAGTGCGGAACTATTGTGCAGGCCAATGTAGAACAATGGCTTGACTGCTCTGTGCCCCTGCTCTGGGCCTAACTCTCGCTCGGTCTAGGGGATACTAAACTCGCCCTGACGGTCGAACGCACGGGGCGAGTAAGTCTTGCTGGGGCCTGCCGGGCACCGGTCGCCCGATGCAGAATTTCTTTATTCTATACGATCCAACGGTTTATGCCAGGAAGACCAGAAATAAATGCAACGCATCCCGTTTCTGGGAACAAGACGCCCCGCTGGCTCCGTCTAATCTGAATTTCCTTGATTATCTTCGAGTTTTCGCGCTAATATCAGCTCTCAACGCGGTCGGCGACCGGGCAACAAAAGGGCCGCAACCATGGGCAACCGGATGCTACGAACGGGGGTGCGTCAGGTCGACTTTACGTGATTATGGAGGTGCCGGTGATCTCCGAGACCGAAGCAGTATTGATTCTAAAGCCGGATCTGGACGATCTTGTACCATCTGAGACCTCGCCACCGGGGTCGGTCGTCGATCTAGTGGGTGAGTCCTCCTTTCCGAAAGTCGTACGCCACCGCCTCGACAAGTTCTTTGCCGACCAGAAGATTTCTCCCAAAGCCGACCGCACAATGTGGATCAAGATCGCAACGGGACTGGTAGTGCTGGCAGGCAGTTGGATTGCTATCTACGCATTCAACCCTGATTCATGGAAGTTTGTTGCCCTCTATCTCTTGAGTGGCCTTGCCCAGACATTCCTTTTATTGAACATCGCCCACGACAGCAACCACAACGCCATCTCGACTGTACCGTCCGTAAACAAAACACTGAATTATGTTTTCGACCTTTGCGGAATCAACTCCTATATGTGGCGTATCCTCCATCATCGAGGCCACCACTCCTGCATCAATCTCCATGACGAAGACGACGCACTAACAGGGCGCGGCATCTTTCGATTCACCCCCCATGAACCTCGAGCGAGCCTGCACCGCTTCCAGCACATCTATGCGCTGTTCTTTTACGCCCTATTCTCTCTCGACTATGTTTTCCTGAGAGATGTCGAGTGCTTTTTCTTTCCTACTCATGACTATCTGAAACGCACCAGACATCCGCTGCGAGAATACGCAATCCTCTTGACGGGGAAAGGGTTCTATCTCACCTACATGCTCATTTTGCCGGTGGTGGTGCTGGAGAAATCGCCTCTGCTGGTCGCGTTGGCGTTTGTGCTGGTCCATTTGATCGTCGGATTGACCGTATCGCTGGTATTCCAGACCACGCACAGTATTGACAGCACGTACTTTCCGTCGGACCGCAGCGAGTTTGACAACGGCGTATATCACATTTTCGCCACAACAGCCGATTACGCAACGAGTAATCCGCTGGTAGGCTGGCTCGTCGGCGGTCTTAACCATCACATCGCCCATCATCTTTGCCCTTTCGTGTGCCACACCCACTACACTCCGCTGACTCGGATCGTGAAGGAGACAGCCGAAGAGTTTGGAGTTCCCTACCGACAACATCCCACCATGACTCAGGCAATCCGGCATCATCTGATGCTTCTGAAGCAACTGGGAAACGAGAACTGATTTTGAGTGCCCGGTCATTTACTCATGGCTACTCAATAGGTTCGGGCAAAGCACAAGAATTTTCCGCGATTCAACTCAAGCATCCAGTTAGGGAGGTGTAACGTTGTCTCAACCTATACCGGTTGTTTCCCGATTTCGCTCATTCGCGGATTCGCGCGCGATGGCCAGCAATCCCGTGCAGGTTTTGTCAAAGTACACCGCGCTCTTCGGCGAAACATTCCGGTTCTATTTGGGTGGTCTTAAAGAGGCCATCGTTACCACCGATCCTGCCGTCATTCAGCATGTGTTGAAGACCAATGCGGAGAATTACCAAAAATCTGAAATTCAAGTTAAGCGAATGGGACACTTCCTGGGCAAAGGTCTTCTTACCACCCACGGAGAAGCTTGGCGCACGCAGCGGCGTCTTATCCAAAAGGGATTTGATCGAAAACAACTTGAATCTCTGTCCTCAATCATGCAGGATTCGCTTTCCGAGTCGCTGCGCGATTTCGATAGGCAAGTCGCTGTCGGCCCCGTCGATATCTACCCCCGCCTGATGAAAATTACCTTCACAATGGTGGCCCGGTCACTGTTTGGCGCGCGGTTGAAGGACGAAGAAATTGACCTCGTCAGCCATACCATTTCCACCGTCCAGGAGTTTATTGTTCGGCAAACTCTTCAGCCCTACCTGAATCCGTGGTTTGCCGTCTCAGGCGAACTGCGCAAACACGAAGAGATGCGAACCCGCGCCGACAGCGTTCTGCTCGAATACATCAGGAAGCGCCGCCATCAGGCGCCCGGCAACGATCTGCTGCAAACATTGATGGATGCGCGTTACAGTGACGGCGAAGGCATGAGCGATGAAATGGTCCTGAGCGAAAGCATGCAACTACTAGTCGCCGGCCATGAAACATCGTCGAATGCTCTATCGTGGCTACTTTATCTTTTAAGCTCGCGTCCAGATTGTCTCGAAGAGATGCGGCAGGAGTTCGATTCCGTGCTAGGTGGATCACCTCTGAGTTACGGCGACGTTCCCAAGTTCGAGTTTGCCTCACAGGTGATTCAGGAGGCGCTCCGCCTCTACCCTCCGTTTTGGATGATCGACCGCATGGCTATTGCCGACGACCGTGCCGGAGATCTTGTCATACCCCGAGGATCGATGGTCATTGTCTTCGTTTACGGTGCGCACCATGCACCACGCTATTGGCCGGACCCAGAGAGTTTCAACCCGGAGCGTTTCACCAAAGCGAACGAGAACCTGCGCACGCCATTTACCTATCTGCCCTTTGGAGGCGGACCTCGGGGCTGTATCGGCGGTAACTACGCGATGCTGCAGATCCTCATGATTCTGAGCGTTTTGCTCAGAAGATACGATTTTCAGCTAGTTTCCGGCCAGACAATCGAGGCACGTCCGATGGTCATTCTGCGACCGAAGCGCGGAATCCGCATGACCTTCACCGAAGCAACAGCACGTGACCTGTCCATGCCAGAATGCCATCCGGTGGGGAGTGGGCCCGAGTTTTAACATCGTGAGAGGTTCAGGCAAAACTTGATCAAAGTCCGGTTCGATTGGGTATTGTCGCTATGTATATCCACTTTGACGAGAAGCTGCCATGTCAGACATGTGAACTCATCCGCCCGAATCGCGAGATCGGGAGAAATCACTCATTAAACGCCGTCGCATGAACCGTGACCTCAAGAGTATGAGGTAAACGGTTGTTTCCCTTTCACCCAAGAAATCGCTGATTGATCGAGTGGATAGAGGTCTGCCGGGCAGAGGTTCTGGATCGGCTTCGTGATGCCTGCACGGACGCTGACGAGTGCGAAATTGCCAATGCGCTCACCGACACCGATTACTCTTCAAATGTCGCCCAGTGTGTGCGCCGGGATAAACCGGCATGAAGGAGAGGATGAAAGAGCCTTATGAGAAAGGTCTAGCGAACCGCTAGGCCCCGAGTTTTGCACCGCGCTCCGTGAGGAGTGAGGCGAAGCGTAAACAGGGGATAGGTGGGCTGGGTATCCGAATGAATAAAGGCGATTTCTCAATTCCTGCTCGAATGATTACGTACATTAGCCTGCCTGAATGTTTGGGTTTAGTTGGGTATGGTGGCGGAGAAATTTTCAAGTCGACGATCTAGTCGCCATTAGTCTCCGTTTTCGGAGCGGATGGAAGCGGCTCCGCGCGGAACGATAATGGTTTACATCAAATTGATTTAATTGTTGTTATGCGGAAGGATGCAGGGCGATGCGGACGGATGGGGAAAGAGGTAAAATCACTTTTCGAGTCAGGTGCATTCAACCGGGCTCTGCCACCTCTCCGTCTTTTCGCTGATCGCCAACCGCACACAACAGCGCAGCCGGGAATGTAACCTGCAACACCACTTACCGGCAATGGAGCAGTGGTGGCAATGCCATACGCTTGCCGCCCGCATTTGCGATAATTCCCTAAGCCACCAAATCGAGGCTTTATCCTTATGACCGTTCCAGCCCCTCTGCATTTCATCGATCTGATCCGCAAAAAACGTGACGGCGGCTCGCTCGATCAGCGCGAAATTGAATTTCTCGTCGCTGGAGCCGCTGCTTCCACCATCCCGCTCGAACAGCTCTCCGCGTGGCTGATGGCCGCATGGCTGCGCGGCCTTTCGCGCGACGAAACCCGTTCGCTGACCCTGGCCATGCGCGACTCCGGCGAAAAGTTTTCGCCCGCCCGCCTCGGCAAGCAGGCCGTCGACAAGCACTCCACCGGCGGTGTCGGCGACAAAACCAGCTTCCTCATCGCGCCCCTCGCCGCTGCCTGCGGCGTGGCTGTGCCCATGATCAGTGGCCGAGCCCTGGGCCACACCGGCGGAACACTGGACAAACTGGAATCCATCCCTGGCTTCCGCACCGCGCTTTCCCTCGAAGAATTCGAGTCGATCATCCTCCGCTGCGGCGCTTCCATCGTAAGCCAAACCCCCTCTCTGGTTCCCGCTGACCGCGTCATTTACGCTCTCCGCGACCGCACCGCCACCGTCGAATGTCCCGGCCTGATCTGCGCCTCCATTCTCAGTAAAAAGCTCGCCGCCGGCCTCAACGCGCTGGTCCTCGACGTAAAAACCGGCTCCGGGGCATTCCTCCGCAAGCCGGAAGACTCCGAATACCTCGCCGCCCTTATGGTCGCCACCGCCGAAGCCGCCGGAACCCGCACCGTCGCCCTGCTCACCGACATGGGCCAACCGCTCGGCAGCATGGCCGGCAACTGGATCGAGATCATCGAGTCCGTCGACCTACTTCGCGGCCGGCGGCCTGCCGAAAGCGAAGATCTGCGCGAACTGTCTCTGATTCTGGCCGGATGGATGATTCATCTTAGCGATCAGGCGGCCACTCCGGAAGCCGGTTACGCCCGCGCTGAAGCGGCTCTCACAGACGGCTCCGCCCTGCGCAGCTTCTTCGCGATGATCGAAGCCCAAGGCGGCGACCTCCACGCCTTTGACGATATGACCGCCTTCCACAAGCCCGGAGCATCAAAGGTTGTGGCAGCCTGGGAGACCGGCTACATCTCCGTCATGGACACAACAACGCTCGGCTGGGCAGTGCAGCGCACCGGAGCGGGCCGCGAAAAAGCCGGTGAGCCCGTCGATCCCCACGCTGGAATCGCCTTCCACGCTCGCCGTGGCGCACACGTCGAGAAGGGCCAGCCCATCGCCACCCTCTACGCCACCAACGAGGCAATGCTCGCCGAGCCAGAAGCCCTGCTCCAACAGGCCATCACCCTCTCCGCCACCCCGCCAGACAAAGTACCATTGGTGAGCCGCATCTTTACACGCCAAGCGGCGGAAGATCATCTGCTCAATGCTGTAAGGTAGTTCGGTAGGGATTAGGCAACAGAAAATAGAAGTTAGGCGACACAAAGGACGGGGTAGGTTTTTCTGACCCCTGATCCCTGCCCCCTGCCCCCTGTTTTCAAGGAGATTCGTCTTGGTTCGATTCACAGGAATTCTCGGAATTCTCGCCGTACTCTTCGCTGCATGGCTTGGTTCAACCGACCGCAAACACATCCGCTGGCGTACCGTGGCCTGGGGACTCGGCCTCCAACTGACCTTCGCCTTTTTCGTGCTGCGCTTCACCTACGGCCAGCAGGGGCTCATGTGGGCCGGCGGAGTGGTCAAATCCATGCTAGCCTCCACCTACGCCGGAACCAAAGTCCTCTTTGGCCCGCTAGGCGTCCCTGACGGCTCCTCCTTCGGCTCCATCTTCGCTTTCCAGGTGCTGCCCACCATCATCTTCATCTCCGCCTTCTTCGCGCTGCTTTATCACATCGGTGTAATGCAGATCGTCATCCGCGCCATGGCCTGGGTCATGCTGAAGACCATGCGCATCTCCGGCGCCGAAAGCATGAACGTAGCTGCGTCAATTTTCATGGGCCAGACCGAAGCCCCGCTCACCATCCGTCCCTTCCTCTCCGGTGCCACCCGCAGCGAACTGATGACCATCATGACCAGCGGCATGGCGCATGTCTCCGGCGGCATCATGGCCATGTACATCGCACAGGGCGTCGCTCCCGAGCATCTGCTCGCCGCCGTCATCATGACTTCGCCGGGTACGATTCTGCTCTCCAAAATGCTCGTCCCAGAAACCGGCGTGCCCGCCACAGAAGGCAAAGTCGTCATCCCTAAAGACGAACTCCACAAGGACGAAAACCTCATTGGAGCCATCGCCCGCGGCACCATCGACGGCGGCAAGCTGGCCTTCAACGTGGCCATCATGCTCATCAGCTTTCTGGCTCTTGTCGCTCTGCTCGACAGCCTGCTCGGCTGGGCTCACGGAGGTTTGCCCTGGGTTCCCGGCTCGCTCGGCCAGATTCTAGGCTTTCTCTTCGCTCCCGTCGCATGGCTCATCGGCGTTCCCTGGCACGACTGCGGTGCCATTGGTAATTTGTTAGGCACCCGCATGGCTCTCAACGAAGTCATCGCCTACATCTCGCTCGGCGCGCAAAAAGCTGCGCTGGCCCCGCGTTCCTTCGTCATCGCGACCTTTGCATTGTGCGGATTCGCTAACCTCAGCTCCATCGGAATCCAAATCGGCGGCATCGGCGCATTAGTCCCCGAACGCCGCAACGAGTTAGCCAAGCTAGGCGTCCGCGCCATGCTAGCCGGCACCATGGCTAACTTGATTTCGGCCTCAATCGCTGGAATGTTTTTGGGATGAGATTGGAAAATTTCAGACTTGCGTATCGTGTCAAATTAATCACCTGCAAGGTTTTGAAAATATAAGTAGGGGGGTGGGGGGTATGCCAGTGGTCAGTGGCCAGGAATACCCCGCACCACTGATCAACTCAATTGTGCGCCAATGGCAGCTAATTATCGGCAAGGTTCGAGAGGGAAAAGTTCGTTGATTCCTGGAAACCAAAAGGATTTCGTGTGGTGCCAATTTCTATCCTT
The DNA here is from genome assembly GCA_964414945.1 of uncultured Occallatibacter sp. GTDB lineage: Bacteria > Acidobacteriota > Terriglobia > Terriglobales > Acidobacteriaceae > Telmatobacter. The sequence goes on along the minus strand of CAYPYJ010000010.1, from coordinate 36,506 downwards.
CACGCATATATAAACAAGATTTAGCGACGATTAACCTTTATCATCCCTCTACAGATGGCGATAAAGTCCCATACCGTGCCAAAGCGTCTCCTCCGACAGTTTTCCTATTATGAGGCGTCTACACGCTCTCTGCGACTTTGGCGGTACGAAAGAGGCAGGGCACCCTACCCGAAGGCGTCTCCAGAAACCGCAACTAGAATTGAGGGCCATTTTGCCGACCCGAATGACGCACTGCTTGAAGCTACCGTAGAAAAACAGCTTGCCTATGAGATCGAAGATCCGGTCAATCAGTTTATTAGCAATTTCGACGATGCCTCGTTTGTCATGTCAGAACTCCAACGCAGGCAAATGACTCGTTACGTCACACTCCTCTTCAATCGTTCGATGGCACGTCGAGAGGCGACGAGGCACCTAATGGGGATCAGAAACCACGCTTTGAACCAATTCCTAAGTAACAAAGACCAGCTTGCGACCGTTGCAGCACAGTGGAACCTAGACGCCCACTTCAGAGGGCTGAACTTTGGCCGGTTGATAACGCTGGAAGATGTAGCAAATGTGGCTCGCGGGTATGTGGTCTCTGACCCATCTGCACCGGAGGTCCAGGAGTGGTACGCACAGGGCACTGCACGCGCAATTGCAGGGTTCGATGACAGACTCTTTCGCGGACAATGGAAAATGGTCAGCACTTTGCCGGAGAGTCCGTATATTCTCTCAGATGCTCCGGTAATAGCTTGGAAACGAATGGCTTCGGGGACCATTAACCACGGTGTAGGCTTTCACACACCAGATGTGGAGGTCTTTCTACCGGTCTCTCCAATCAAATGTCTCCATATTTTGCCTTTTGTGGAAAGAACACGCGATGTGGAAACACCGCTTTTGAGGGAGATTAATATGGCCCAGGCAGCATTCGCATCTAGCGCCTGTTTCGCAAATCAGAAAAGCGCCGAAATCGATGTTATAGTGCAGCAGTACATCTCGACCGTTAAACTTGGCCAAAATGCATTCACTGTCTTCCATCGGAACTATGACAACACCGTTTATGACATGTTAATGAATCATGGAAGGTGGGTTGAACCACCGCGCAGAACAATCTGATGAACTGTGGGTCGCCGGGTGCCCCATGTCTCGCGTTTGAGACCTGGGAAACCACGAACCTCAACCCGCCACACCCATCCTCATCCGCCTCACCCGATAAAAAACAGTCAACCCCGTAACACTCCCGCAAGTCATCAAGCTAGCCGCCATCCCCAAAATCAGCGACAAATCCCGCTGATAAACCCCGTGCACAATCCCAATCGCCTGCAACACGCTGAAGCCGCCAAACGTAATCAGCGAAATCCCCTCGTCACTCTTCTTCCGCCACACAGCCATCACCTGCGGCACAAACAGCAGCGCATTGCATCCCAGCCCCAAGCCAAAAATCACAGCCACAATCTCTTTCATGCCGCACGCCCTCCATCAGGAAATCCCTGCGCTTCGCGCGCATCGCGAAATCTCTGCGCCCCGCGAGCCTTTGCCTTGGCCGCCTCTTCGTCTCGGCTCCGTTTGGGCGCATTCGTTTCGAGCGCACCGAGCAACCGCACCGAGGCTCCGGCAATCTCCTCCACCGCCGCCAGAAATGCCGTCTCGTTGGCCTTCGACGGCTTGTTAAATCCGCTGACCTTGCGCACAAATTGCAGCGACGCCGCGCGAATCTCCTCCTCGGTTACGGGAGGATCGAAGTTGAAAAGCATCTTGATATTCCGGCACATTTCGTGAGCACCTCCTGCAATCGGCGCACGCTCACTTGATTGTCGCCTATTCAACTCTCTTTCTCACCCTGTAGAATTCCGGAAGCACACCAGAAGGCGCACACATGACCTATTACGACCAAGTCTCTGAAGCAGCCACGTTTCTGCGGGCCATGCTCCGTCCATCCAGCCCTCAGATCGGCATCGTCCTTGGCTCCGGCCTCAGCGCGGTAGCAGGCTCGCTCGCCGAACAGGTCGTCATCCCTTACGCTGAGATTCCTCATTTTCCCCGCTCCACCGTCGAAGGTCACACCGGCCGCATTGTCGGCGGCCTGCTTGGCGGAGTTCCCGTGCTGGTAATGCAAGGCCGCGTCCATTTCTATGAGGGCTACACGCCGCAGCAAGTCACCTTCCCCATGCGCGTGCTGGGCGCGCTCGGCATCCAATCCGTCGTCCTGACCAACGCCGCCGCCGGCATTCATGAAAGCTACCGCACCACCCAGCTCGTGCTCCTCGGCGACCACATCAACTTCATGGGCTTCAACCCGCTGGAGGGGCCAAACGAGCCGCGCTTCGCTCTTCAATCCGGCGCAACGCCGCACTTCCCGGCTGCCGGTCTGCGCTTCACCGACATGACCGAGGCCTACTCAAAGCGCCTTCGTGCCCTGGCCAAAGCCTCCGCCACCGAAGAGGGATTCACGCTCGAAGAAGGTGTATACCTCGCCGTCACCGGTCCCAGCTTTGAGACGCCCGCAGAAATCCGCGCCTTCCGCGCGCTCGGCGCAACGCTGGTCGGCATGTCCACCGTCCCAGAAACCATCGTCGCCCGCCACATGGGAATGGAAGTGCTGGGTATCAGTTGCGTCACCAACCTTGGCGCCGGAATGGGCGCCACGGCCTTGAACCACGAAGAGGTGCAGGAGACCGGCCGCCAGGTCGAGCACCGGCTGGCGAACCTATTAGAGCGGATCGTGCCGAAAATTGCAGCGCTGGTGAAAACTTAGCATCTGTGGAAAACATCTGATTTGTATGGTTTTGCGCAACAGTTTATAACGCGTGATTGATTGAAAGTATTCTATTTTCAGTCATCTTTACATAAATTTACCAAAGTTTTATTTGGAACTATCAAGTTTCACCATGCGTACCGATAACATAGAGATGATGACGAAGATATCCATCGCGGCGCTGAAACAGAAGTTGGCCTCCTGGCTGCAGCAGGGCATTTCGCCTGAGCGGCTGGCGCTGACTCTTGCTCTCGGCGTTGCCATCGGTTGCATTCCGGTTGTCGGCGTAACCACAGCTTTGTGCATGGTCGCGGCGCTCACTCTGCGCTTGAATTTTCCCGTCATCCAAGCGGCAAACTGGGCTTCCATGCCGCTACAAGTCATCCTCATCGTCCCCTTCGTGCGCCTTGGCGGACGGCTATTCGGCTTCGGCTCCGGCCGCGCCATCCAGGCTGGAACCCTGCTCCACACGCCACCCCTGGCGCTGGTTTCGCAGGTGGGCGGAATGGCTGGCCATGCGCTGCTTGCATGGCTGCTGATTGCCATTCCAGCGGTCGCGCTGATGACCGTCACCCTGACTGTAGTGCTGCGACGGGTTCCTGCCTTAGCCACAGCCGAAGCGGGCGACTGAATAATAAAGCAATAATGGCCTCGGCAACTTTCACCCGAAATAAACTGCCGCGAACTAGCCAATTCGCGATTTCCGCGTAGCGGAAGCCAACCTGCTAATTTTTCTATAAAACTCTTCACCTAACAATTTCATTTATCCTGAGCGGACTTCGGCGTCCGCTCAGGATAAACTCTCATTTCCCCGCATAAGGATCAACGACCGGCTTTCCGCTCTCCAGCCAAGCGGTGTAGATCATGTCGCGCAACATGCTGGCTCCCGCTCCCAACCGCTCAACGGTAAACTGCCGCGACTCGGCCGTTCCCGCGCCTACAAACCCTCCCGCCTTCTCCAGTTGATAGACCTTTTCCACATAAATCTCGGTATGGCGAAGGTAGGCTACATACGCGTCAAACATATCGCCGTTGACGGCCTTGAGCGGCGTCATGGCGGCCCGCGCCTCCGGCTCGTGGATATTGGCCTCAACAAATGGCCCCTCGAATTGCCAGTGAATCTTGTGCTCCGTCGTATAGCCGTTGGGATTCGCGCCTACCCAGCCGTTGAACTTGATCGTTGTATGCAGCGGTTGCGCACCGTCGCCAACATAGTGGCCCAGCCAGCCGGCGTAAAAGAGAATCGCCTGCTCCACCGGGCGAGTGTTCTCGTGGTGCGCCGTCTGCGTCCTGTATTCCCGCATCGCCGCCTTCAGCCGCTCCCAAACCTCGGTCGCCTCCCAGGGCTGGAGGCCAACCTTCTCCGGCCGCTGCCCCGAAGCATAGACACTGGCTTCAAAGTCCAGCCGCTTGTGCGGCAAAGGCCCCAGCGCGTCGGCCAGTTCCATGTCAATGAAATGCTCCGGAGCCTGCGCGGCCACCAGCTCCGGCTCGGCGGGAGAACGCCAGCGATCCGGCTCGGGGCCAAGGTACTCGATCTCGGCCAGCGCCTCCGGCGTACGCATAAAAGCCGGCACATCCGCGGGCAGCGAGGTAGCCGCCAGCCGGTTCACAAGCCGATGGCCGCCATTGCCCCAGGCGTAAGCCGCTGGCGGCTGAGCCAAAACACACGCCAGCCCCAACACAGCCAAGGCTGACAGAAATAAACGGAACGAAACAGAGAAAGAACGCATAGGGCAAGTATAAGTCGGCAAGCCAAAAAGAATATTAAAGCTCCGCGACTTGGTGGTGGTGCAGTTTCAGGGTTGGCGATGATACAAACAAGATGCCGACATGCTCCCTTATTGAAAGTATAGAATCTTACGTGCAATTCAAATTTACAGGGGGCTCTCATGCTTCTTCGAATGTCCGTTGGGCTGGTACTGCTGCTTTGTGCCTTCCCGCCTATCATGAATGCGCAAAATCAAACTCCCGTCTCTAAGGACAAACTGGATCGGCTTATCGTCTATGGCGATGGCTTTGCATTTGGGGTCAAAGAGCCTGACTCGTGGCGGGCAGACACTGAAGACCTTGCCCGCAAATACCATGTCAATGTCCTGTTCGCACCCGCAAAGCAGAGGGGAACGAGTGACGTCACTATCCGTGTGCGGCTCAACAAAAAAGTCGATGAGAACACGATTGAGGATCTGAACTACGACATGGAACAGTACAAAAAAGACTACCCGGAAGCCAAATTCAACGATCTGTCTATCGAGCACCCTGAATACAAAACGTTCGTTAAGCTCGTATACATGCCCGACCAGTTCTACGAGTATGTTGCGTACGTCAACCCCGGCCCAATATCTAAATTTACGTTTTCAGCAGCCATGTCCAAGAGACTAAAGCCCGCAACGCCAGAAGAACTGATGGCCTTCGAGTCCGTACTGAAATCTTTGCTATGGCTTTCAGACTTTACACATCAGAAGTGATTGAGAAAACTCAGTGAAGGCTATGCGCCAACATCTTTCAGCAGTTTGAGGATGTAACGTGTTAAATAAGCATTTCGAACGGAGAGAATCCCAGCCTTTTATGTCCTGATTGAATCACCGGATAACCAGAATCCGCTCCCTTACCCGCAACCTGGTTCCTTAGTCCCTCGAATAGGCGTCACTCGCCTTATACATATACTTGATGGCCGATTTATAAACCAACGTCTTCTGCCGCCCACGCACCTTGAGCGCGTCGCGGTCATACCACTCGATGCAGCCTGTAATCTCTTCGCCGTCTTCCAAAACAACGATCATCGGAATCTGACTCTGAATTTGTTTTTGCAGGTAGAAGGCTTCGGCCTGACGCGGCGAAGGCTCCGGGGCGTGTGCGGTTAGCCGCAGCGGAGCGACTTGGTGTTGCCAGCTGCGGTTGTATGCTTTCGTGTTAGCTGGTAGGCGTTCAATCTTCATCCGAAAAAACCTCCTTGGGGTAAGGGTTTGCTAGGTCTCTCACCGCTAGTTGTTGTACCAATTCCGGGTGCCCCAGGTCCCGATTTTGGGACCTGGGAAACCACAAATCTAAGTGGTCACCGTACTAGTTGAGACTGACTGCCATGGCATCGAGCGAAAGCGAGCGGAGCAGATTACGGCGCATTCCCTGCTCCACCTGAACCAGCGCGCGCGCTGCGTTGTCGATCCAGTCTACGCTAACTCCCTGTGAAAGTCGCACAAGTTCGCCTTCAATGTCCAGATTTCGGATGAGTTGCGGCGTTCCGGCCACAATCAACAACAAATCCTCAACCAGACTGCTCAGCGCACGCAGCAGTTTGATGGTCTTCTCCTGGCCATCCGCGCCAGCCCTGTAACTCTCCGTCGCGTGGAAGAGCGCGGAGTAATCCGGCTCGCGCAGCGCCGTGCGCAGCAAAATCAGCGCGTCCGTCCGGCTGGCCAAATAAACATCCAAATCTAGCGTCAGCGCGCGGCCCACGGCTCCTTCGGCCAATCGCGCAGTCAGAGCACGATCCTGCTGTTTGAGAAGTGGGCGGCGCTTCAGCAGCAGCGCTTCCAGGTCAGCGATGGGAATCGCGCCCAGCCGGTGCACCACAGCTCGGGAGCGGATGGTGGGCAGCAGCTCTTGTGGATTCTCGGTCAGCAAAATCAGCGAAGTGTATTCCGGCGGCTCTTCCAGCAGTTTGAGCAAACTATTGGCCGCCTCTTTCATAAATGCCGACGAGGTAAAAATCGTAAACGTGCGCAGCGCTTCCACCGGCGGACGATAGTAGGCCACGTGAATCGCCTGCCGCACCTGTCCCAGTTTGATGAGCAACTGCGGCGGATCGGGCGGAACAACCAACACATCCGGATGGGTCTGAATCAGGATGCGGGTCTCGCGCTTGTCGGTGTCGCGCATCTGCTCGCGCGCTTCCACAGCCTCGGCCACCAGCACTTCCAAATTAGCCGACCCGGCAATGCGGGTGCAGTTCGCGCAGGTGCCGCAAAAGTCCGGCAGACCGTCGGTTTCGGTCGGTTGTAGGCAGTTCACCGTCTGGGCCAGCATCAGCGCCAGTGTGTACTTGCCCGCCCCGCTCGGCCCAGCCAAAATCAGCGACTGCGGGAATCGTTCCGCGCGGATGCTCTCGCGCAGATGCGTCACCGTCACCGGGTTGCCTACAAAATCCTGAAAGCCCACGATTCGAGTTTAGTGCATTTGCACCGTGGCGGCGAGAAAGCCAAGTGTGAGCCACGACATTTTGCCGAATGGTCCGTCAATTATGCTGATACAGACATTTCAAAACCACTATCCAAGGAAGCTGGAAAACTATATGCAGAAAATGCGCGCCACAAAACGTCTCTTCAGCCTTAAGTCGATACTTTCGGTTTGCTTGTCAGTAATGTTGTCGTTTTGCGCACAGCAATCATTCGCGCAGGGCAGCATGTTTCGCGGAGATGTTGCGCATACCGGCGTATTCCAGGGTGAAGCGCCAAAATCCATCCAGCATATTCTTTGGCAATTTAAGACAGGTGGACGCGTGATTTCGTCGCCGGTGGTGGTAAACGGCATTGTGTATGTTGGCAGCAACGGTCATTATCTTCACGCCATCGACGCAGTCAAAGGCACCGAGTTATGGAAGTTTCAAACTGGCGCGAGCATCAATAGCTCTCCCGCTGTCGTCAACGGAAAAGTGTATTTTCTCAGCCTCGATGGCAACGTTTATGCCTTGGATGCCAGCACGGGCAAGCAGTTATGGAAGTTCGCCACCGGCGGCGAGAGTCGGCTCAATGTCGCCGGAATATACGGTATTGCTCCTTCCAGAGAGGTGGTCCCAGATCCGTGGGATTTTTACATCTCCTCGCCCGCCGTTGACGGAGGCACAGTATATTTCGGCAGCGGAGATCACAATATTTATGCGCTCGACGCAGAGAGCGGAAATCTACTCTGGAAATATCAGGCCGGAGATGTAGTGCATTCTTCCCCGGCAATCGCCAACGGTGTGTTGTACATCGGTTGCTGGGACGGCGTCCTGTATGCTCTGGATGCAAAGACCGGCCAACTGGTGTGGAAGTTCTCCACCCGCGTCCATGCAACTCATTTCATGCAGGGCATTCCCGGCTCGGCGGCAATCGCTGATGGCTTCGTAGTCTTTGGCAGCCGGGATAATAACATCTATGCACTCGATGCAAAATCCGGAAAAGAAATTTGGCGGCAAGGAAACAGTGGTTCGTGGGTTGTCGCTTCTCCTGCAATCAAAGATGGAGTTGTATACATCACAACCTCTGACACGATGAAGCTGCGGGCGCTGGAATTGAAAACTGGCACGCAGTTATTCGATTTCTCGTATAAGGCATACGGCTTTTCATCGCCCGCAATTGCCGCCGGGCATGCCTATTTCGGCACCTTCGATGGTGCGGTTTACGATGCTGATTTGATCTCGCACAAACTCAATGGCGAGTTCCGGGTCGAGGCCTCGCGAGTTCACAAAGAACTGCTCACTGAAGACGGACACCTGAATACCAACGCAATTTATGGTCCGATGAGTCCGAATGGCAGGCCCAATAACACCATCGATGCGTCGATTGTGGGAATCGACCGCTTGCTTCAACTCGGCTCGATTCTGTCGAGTCCAGCGGTTGCAAACGGCATCGTATATGTAGGCAGCGCAGATGGATCGGTATACGCGCTGAACTAAGAGTTTAACCGCAATTTGGTAGCGCCGACCTCTTGGTCGGCTGTCCTGTGGGTCTCCAGACCCACGGGACACGTCGGGCAGCGCATCGGGAATATCGGCAGATTGGCAGGGTGGAGGAGCTTGAATGATGCGGAAATCGCTAATCGCACTCTTCATTTTCGGCATCTCCGGCGGGCTTTCCGCGCAAGTCAAAGGCCACGTCGGAGCCGCCCTGCCACAGGCTCAGGTCGAGGCTCCCTCCGGCCCCGCCACCGGCCTCGCGCGCCACGACTTCCTTTACGCCGGCGAATCGCGTGACCGCAACATCTTCATCATTCGCGGCGGAAAAGTTGCGTGGAGCTACTCGGACCCGGAGGGAAAAGGCGAGATCAGCGACGCGGTGATGCTCTCAAACGGCAATGTGCTCTTTGCGCATCAATTCGGCATCACGGAACTCTCGCCGGATAAAACAATCGTGTGGACCTTTAACGCCCCTGACGGATATGAGATCCATACCTCTGTGCCCATCGGCACCGAACGCGTACTTTACATTCAGAACGGCGACCCGGCAGTAGCGCGCGTCATCAACAAAGCAACCGGCGCAACGGAAAAAGAGATCACGCTCAAAACCAAGCAACCGCCCAGCGCCCACGGCCAGTTCCGCCATGCGCGCCTCACTGCACAGGGCACGTTGCTGGTGGCGCACATGGACCTGAACAAAGTGGTGGAGTACGACGCGGACGGCAATGAGCTGTGGTCCTTTCCAGCCGACGGCCCGTGGGGCGTGACTCCGCTCAAAAATGGCAACGTGCTGATCACCGATCGAGAGGGAGTGCGCGAGATGACCCGCCGTGGCGACACGGCCTGGAGTTGGAGCCCCGCCGACGCGCCCGGCCTGAAGTTTGCCAACCTGCAACAGGCGTGGCGGCTGCCCAACGGCAACACGGTCATCAATAACTGGGTCAGCGATTGGAGCGCAGCGTCTGTGGAGATCGTGGGTTCAATCCAAGCCATCGAGGTAACGCCCGCCAAGCAGGTGGTGTGGAAGCTGGCCTCCTGGACCGAGCCTGCCGCGCTGGGCCCAGCGACGGCAATCCAGTTTCTCGACGAGCCTGTTCCTGCCGAGAATGTCCACTTCGGCGAAATCAAATAAATCGCCCTCTTCAGCCATGAATGCTAACGGCTGCTAGTCCCTAGTCCCGGCTCTAAACAACCGGTCGCGGATCGCCGCGCCAATTCCTTCGGCTGGCGGCAGCGGGCAAAGAATCACCGTGCAACCCGCGCCGTCCAGCGCCCGCAGCCCCGCATAGAGCGTGCGCGCCATCTGCGCTGGAGCCGCCCAACTGCCCCACGCCCACACCGACGCCACGCCAGGCGGGGCAGAAAGCTCCGCCGGCAGCATTACGCCCAGCCGTTCGCAAACCAAATCAGAAGCAGCTCCGGCCAGCCGCGCTCCCAACAAAGTGAGTTCGTCTTCAATCAGCACCAGCCGCGCCTTAGGCGAATAGTGCCGCAACCCTACTCCCGGCGAGGGCATCGCCGCTGATGGCATGGTCTGCAACACGCCTTCGTCGCGGTAAATCTCCACCGCCCCGGCAATCTGCTGAATCTGCGCTGCCGTCACCGCTCCCGGTCGGTAAATCATCATCCGGCAAGGGTCCAGCACCGTGGATTCCACTCCGTGCTCGGTCGGTCCCGCATCCAGCACCGCATCGATTCGCCCGTCCAGGTCGGCCAATACGTGCGCCGCGGTCGTCGGACTCGTGTGGCTGAAAAGGTTGGCGCTCGGCGCTGCCACAGGAACCCCGGCACGTCTGATCAATTCCAGCGCCACCGGATGCGACGGCATCCGCACCCCCACCAGCGGCCGCCCCGCCGTCACCACATCCGGCACAGCCGCCGTGCGCGGCAGCAGCAACGTCAACGGCCCGGGCCAAAAAGCTTTCATTAGCTTGTGGGCCGCCTCGGGAAGCTCCTCCACCAGCCCCTCCAGCATCTTTTCGTCGGCCACATGCACAATCACCGGGTCCCATGCGGGCCGCTGCTTCGCTTCGAAAATACGGCTAACTGCCGCTGCATCCAAAGCATTTGCGCCCAGCCCGTAAACCGTTTCGGTCGGCAGCGCTACAAGTCCCCCGCCGCGCAAAATCGCCGTCGCCTGCTCCAAGGATCTCTCGGCCTCGGCACTCCTCAGATTCGCTGGGTCCACAACCAGTCGCAGTGTCTTCACATTCTTATTGTCGCCTGTTCCAGCGCAAAACCCGCCGCCTGCCTTATACTCACTCCAAACGATGCCCATCGAAACCGAGATCAAATTCCGCGTAGCCAATGTTGCCAACCTCGCACAGCGCCTTGATACCGCAGGCTTTACGCTGCAAACCCCCCGCGCCTTCGAGAGCAATGTTCTCTATGATACCCCCGACCGCCAGATGCGCGCCCGCACTGAGATTCTGCGCATTCGCGGCTATGCCGGACGATGGGTCGTCACCCACAAGCGGCTACCCGACATAGGCCCCGGCCTAAACCTTGACCAAGATCGCCATAAGCATCGCCTGGAAACCGAAACCGTAGTCGCCGACGGCGCTGCCATCGAGCAAATATTCCTTTCGCTCGGCCTCGTCCCGGCATTCCGCTACGAAAAATGGCGCGCCGAGTGGACCGACGGCGAGGGGCATTGCGTCGTCGATGAGACCCCCATCGGCAACTACGCCGAATTGGAGGGCACCGCCCAATGGATCGACCGCGCCGCTGCACGTCTGGGAGTCGATCCGGCTGAGTACATCACGCTTAGTTACGGGCGGCTCTTCGAGGTGTGGTGCGCCGAACAGCACTCGGATGTGCAGGATCTGACCTTTGCCGCCTGCGCCCAGAGCAGCCCCGCGGCTGCAACAGCCTCATTCCGGGGGTAATTAGATTCTAAATACACATTAACGGAGCCCCCACTGACGCCGATAACCTCAATGAGCCTTTGAATGCTCAGGAGAGTTCGATGATCAGAAACTGCACTAATCTTCATTCCAGATGGTTTCGGCCGGGAAAATTAATCTTTCAAGCAGCCGCGCTGGCGCTGCTTCTTGTGCTGGCTATCCCTGCCACAGCAGCGGATAAGCGCGGCGTACTACAGCGGGTCGCGCCTCTCTATCCTGAGATTGCCAAGCGCATGAGGATTTCTGGTGAAGTTCAAATTGAGGCCACAGTAGATGCGACAGGCAAGGTGACAGGCACGAAACCGGTTAGCGGAAACCATATGCTCTCCGATGCCGCCGCGGATGCCGTTAAGAAATGGAAGTTCGAGCCGGGCGATGGCGTTGCCACGGTGGTAGTGACGATCAACTTCGCGCAGTAGACTAGGAGCATGGACTTTACGCTAATTGGCGAAAAGATCGAGCACTGGCGGAAGCTCTTCCCGGTGAGCGCTCGATCTTGCTCGCAAAACGCGGCTCGCGGATTGCACGGGATCTCTGACTGGTGAACTGCCCCCTGCCGGTCTCTGTATCTGACTGGCGTGAACGCGTGTAAGCGGAAGTAACGTATGCTATGCCGATCCTTGAACCTACCTCCGATTCCACTGACGCTGGCGCGTTGTCCATTGCGCTCATCGATTCGGATGACCTGCGCCGCCAGGAGGTAGTCAGCGCACTGTCTGGATTTGAGGGAACTAAGGTCCGGGAGTACGATGCTTACCCTGCCGACCTGGAAGACCTTCCCCAGTTGCTCGATCTGCACTTCGACGCCATTATCCTCGGAATCGACGAAGACCCCGGGTACGCCTTCGATGTAGTGGAAGCGATCTGCCTCCATGACCCTGCCACTGTGATGGTCTATTCGGAGCAGAACGAGTTGGATTTGGCGATTCGCTTTATGCGCGCGGGCGCACGCGAATTTCTCACACTGCCGCTCGCCCGCGAAGATATGGCCGGTGCTCTTGCCCGTGTCTCCATCCGCCGCTCGTCCTCTTCCCACGGACGTAAGACACCTAAAAAGCTCTTCACCTTTTTCGGGGCAAAAGGCGGCTGCGGAGTTACCACCATTGCCTCCAACTTTGCCATCGCCCTGGCCCAAGAGTCGGGTGCGCGAACTCTGCTGATTGACTTCGGACTTCCCCTCGGGGACGTGGCAATCAACCTCGGCATGGTGGCCCAGTACTCCACCGCCAATGCACTACAAGACACCAGCCGACTAGACGCAAACTTCCTTCGCTCGTTGTTGTCGCGCCACAGTTCGGGGTTATCGGTGCTTCCGGCTCCAAGCGAATTCTCGCCCGTTGAGGCCTCGAATGAAGCTCTCGATAAGCTGCTCACCGTAGCGCGCCAGAGCTTCGATTATGTTGTTGTCGATGCGGGGTCGAGAATTGATATGCGGGATTCGGTGCTCTTCGAGGAGTCCGTCAACCTCTATCTGATTACCCAGGTCGGAGTCTCCGAACTGCGCAACGCCAATCGACTGGTCACCCAGTTCTTTTCCACGCGCAATCGCAAACTTCAGATCGTGCTCAACCGGTACACGGCTCAATCGCTGCTCTTCGATGAGCAGCAAATCACCAAGGCCCTCACCAAGCCCGCCAGTTGGAAGATCCCCGACGATTACACCACGGCGCGCCGCACCGGGAACTCAGCCCGGCCAGTCGCGCTGCAAGACACACCCATCTCCAGGGTGATCCGCCAAATGGCTAGAACTGCCTGCGGCCTGCCCCCAGTCGCGGAAAAGAAAAAGCAAGCCTTCTCTCTCTTCCGCCCATTCGCCAGAGCGCCGCGTGAAGTCAACGAACCCGGACAAGGATAGTACCGGTTCTACAGTCCTACTATTTTCCCGCCCCGTGGCACTTCTTATACTTCTTCCCGCTCCCGCAAGGGCAGGGATCGTTGCGCCCCACCTTTTCCCCGGTCCGACGCTGTGAAGGCTGGCTCGATTCGCCCGCACCGGCAAAGCTGGCCGCTTCCAGTTCCCGCTGCTTCTTGCGCTGGAACTCCTTCTCCAGCGCGTCGATGGTCGTCGAGGGCTGCCTCATGTGAATGGCAACCTCCCTCGGTTCCGCGTCCAGCGTTAGAGGCTGCAATGCACTGGCCACCGGCGGTGCCTTGGGAACCGTCCTATTTATCTGTGGTGCAGCATCTATCGGCTGGCCGTCCGAGCCCAATATCTGCATCCGAAAGAGGAAACGAACGGTGTCTTCCTGAAACTTCAGCATCATGGCTTCAAACATGTCATAAGATTCTCGCTTGTAGGCCACCAGTGGATCCTGCTGCGCGTAGCCCCTCAACCCGATGCCCTCTTTCAGGTGATCCATCGAGAGCAGATGTTCCTTCCACAGTCCGTCCACCACGCTCAGCATTACCATCCGCTCGTGATAGCGCATCGTCGCCGAGCTGAGAATCTTCTCCTTGGCTTCGTAATTCTCTTTCAGCTTCTCAAAAATCGTCTCGCCCAGTTCATGCCTGTTCAGTTCCAGTGGAGTAATTCCGACCGACGCAAAGTTGATGCCGAAGTGGTCCACCAGCTTCGCGTCCAGCCCCTTCACATCCCACTGATCCGGATGCAGCTTTTCGCCCGCGTGCTCGTCCAGAATTCCGCTCAGAATCCCGCCGACATAATCCTCCAGAATCAGTTCCTTCTGATCCACGCCCTCCAGCAGTTGCCGACGCAGCCCATAAACCGCCTCGCGCTGCTTGTTCATCACGTCGTCGTACTCCAGCAGATGCTTGCGGCTCTCAAAGTTCTGCGCTTCCACTGCCTTCTGCGCGCCCTCAATCCGCTTGGAAATCATCTTCGACTCGATGGGAACGCCTTCTTCCATGCCCAGCCGCTCCAGCAGCGTCGAAACCCACTGCTTGGCGAAGATGCGCATCAGGTCGTCTTCGAGTGAGAGATAAAATCTCGACTCGCCCGGATCGCCCTGGCGTCCCGCGCGACCGCGAAGCTGATTGTCAATGCGCCGCGACTCGTGCCGCTCCGTGCCCAGAATAAACAGGCCCCCGGACTCAATTACCTTATCGTGTTCGGCTCGCGCCGCCTCGGCATGAACCTTGAAAACACCGGCCCACTCAGGCTCGCCAACTTCAAACTCTTGTCCGTTGTAATAAAAACGCAGAAAGCCCGCTGGTGCCATCGGATTGATCGCACCCTCGTTCGCACTGATCGCCCGCGCCTTATTCTTCTTCACCAGCTCTTGCCGGGCCATAAACTCCGGATTGCCGCCCAGCAAAATATCCGTGCCGCGTCCGGCCATGTTGGTCGAAATCGTCACCACTCCCAGCCGTCCGGCCTGCGCCACAATCTCCGCCTCGCGCTCGTGGAACTTGGCGTTCAACACCACGTGCCGCACACCCTTGCGCTGCAAAATCGCAGAGAGCCGTTCGGACTTTTCGATGGACACAGTGCCCACCAGCACCGGCTGCCCCTTTTCATGCAAAGTGGCAATGTCGTCAGCTGCCGCCTTGAATTTTTCTTTCTCCGTACGGTAGACCACATCCGGATTTTCAAGCCGAAGCATCGGCTTGTTCGTCGGAATAACGACAATCTCCAGCTTGTAAATCTTCTCGAATTCTGCCGCTTCCGTTTCTGCCGTACCCGTCATGCCACTCAATTTTTTGTATAACCGGAAATAGTTCTGAAACGTAATCGTGGCCAGCGTCTGATCTTCCTTGCGGATCGTCACGCCTTCCTTGGCCTCAATCGATTGATGCAGCCCGTCGCTCCAGCGCCGTCCCGGCATCAGGCGGCCCGTGAACGTATCCACGATAATCACTTCGCCGTCTTTAACCACGTACTCCACATCGCGTTTGTAGAGCGCGTGCGCCTTGATCGCCGTCTCCACATAGTGCTTCAGATCCCAGTTCTCCGCGTCGGCAATGTTGTCGATCCCCAGAGCCTTTTCAATCGTCACCCAGCCCTCGTCGGTCACGCCGATCGTGCGCTGCTTTTCGTCGACGATATAGTCGCCGGTCAGGTACTTCTCGCCCTCACGCAGTTGCAGGTTCAGCTCCGCCGCGCGCTTGGAATCGGTAGCGGCATCAATCTCTTCGCCCAGCACCAGCGACGGCACAATCTTGCGCGCCCGTGCATACTTGTCGGTCGTTTGGTCGGTCGGCCCGGAGATAATCAGCGGCGTCCGCGCTTCGTCAATCAGGATCGAATCCACTTCATCGACAA
This sequence comes from uncultured Occallatibacter sp., assembly GCA_964414945.1. Lineage (GTDB taxonomy): Bacteria > Acidobacteriota > Terriglobia > Terriglobales > Acidobacteriaceae > Telmatobacter. The sequence continues at coordinate 20,988 of CAYPYJ010000010.1, read as the reverse complement.
TGGCGTAATAGTGCCCGCGCTGCACGCAATCTTTTATTTCAAACTTCATGTTGTCGCGCAGGTAGTCGAAGCCAAACTCATTATTCGTTCCGTAGGTGATGTCGGCTGCGTAAGCGGCCCGGCGCTCGTTGTCGTCCAAGTCGTGGACGATCACGCCGACGGTCAGCCCCAGAAACTCGTAAATCTTGCCCATCCACTCAGCGTCGCGCTTGGCCAGGTAATCGTTCACCGTGACCACATGCACGCCGTGCCCGGCCAGCGCATTTAGATAGCAGGCCAGCGTCGCCACCAGCGTCTTGCCTTCGCCGGTCTTCATTTCTGAGATTTTGCCCTGATGCAGCACCATGCCGCCGATTAACTGCACATCGAAGTGCCGCATCTGCACCGACCGCCAGCCCGCCTCGCGCACCACCGCAAAAGCCTCCGGCAAAACCTCGTCCAGAGCCGCGCGCTCGGCAACTAGCCGTTCCTCGGCATCGCTGATGCCTTCCAGCCGTTCGGCAATCCGCGCCCGGAATTCGACCGTTTTGGCCCGCAGCTCGTCGTCCGTAAGCCGTTTCGTATCTTCTTCCAGCGCGTTGATCAACGCCACCATCGGCATCAACCGCTTGATCAGCCGCTCGTTCGCCGTACCAAAAATCTTCGTTAGAACTTTATCAAAAAACACAGGATTCTCCGTCTACCAGTGTAAATGGTGGGGGTTACGGACGGTCCCACAAAGACCGTTCAGGAACTGGATCTGGTGCCCCAGAAACGCACACCAACTCAAAGCCTCAGCACCAGCCTCTCCACCGGCTCTCCGCGGCGAATCTTCCGCAGTTGCCGGTCGAGTTGCTTCTTCAGATTCTCCGGGTCGCCGTCATCGTCTTCATCCGCATCCTCGTCCTGTTTCGCCTCAACAACATAAGCAACGCTGGGTCGGTGAAAAATCTGCAAGAAGAGAAGCGCCATTCCCATTGCAGTCGAAGACGGACAGAAGCCAGGATTTTTCTTTCCATGCCGCCTGTTACACCGCCACACAGCCCGGCGGAATTGGTAGTAAACGAGAATCGAAATGACAGCCCAAAGCGGCGCGCTAGGAGCCAAAAAACCGAAAACAGAAAGCACATCGACGTGCATTTGCACCCTCGCAAATCGCAGGCAGAACAACAGAAATGAATAGATCACGGCGCAAATCAGCGCGAGGCTGCTCTGCAAAGCCGGACCAGTTCTGAAGGGAATTAAGCGAGTCGGAAAGGAGGCGGACGCTGGAAGATCGCGGGCAGCGCCGGTGCATCAGGCGTGCGGCCAATGTACTCAGGGGTAAGCGACGCCAGCAGGCTGAGAGGCGAAATCACTCCCACGAAGACCAGCGGCAGAATCGCCAGCCAATCCGCGCCATTCTCTGAGTGGCCGTGCGGAATCAGCAGACAGACCAGCGCGATTCCGATTGCGATGGCCGCAATCAGAACCCATCCTCGCCGCTGCCGATTCAAGATCATCGTTGCTCTTCTCTTGGTTCGGAGTATAGCAGAATGAGAATTTCCCAGTCACTGCCTAGATAGGCCTGTTATACCGCCCGCAAATCACATTCCACCGAATCTGCGCAATCTCCTGCAGCATCCGCATACCATCGCGCAAATAGCTCATGCGCGTGCGCTCGTCGTGCGCCCAACTTACCGGCACCTCCACCACGCGCAGGCCGCGCTTCAGAGCAATCAGCAATATCTCCGGATCAAATCCCCAGCGCTCAATCGTCTGTAGTTTGAATACCGTCTGCGCCGCGTTGCGAGTGAAGGCCTTCAATCCGCACTGCGTATCGGCGAAGGGCAGCCGCATCACCGCGCGTGTAACGGCGTTGAAACAGCGTCCAAAAAACTGCCTGTACAGCGGCTGGCGCTGCGTCTGGCGGCCACTCTCCAGCCAGCGCGAGCCAATGGCGATATCCGCCCCCCCAGCAATGGCGGCAAAAAGGCGTTCGGCCTCCTCAATCGGCGCTGAGAGGTCGGCGTCGGTAAAAAGAACGATCTCGCCCAGCGCCGCCAGCATTCCGGTACGCACGCTGTAACCCTTGCCGCGGTTGCCGGGATTCTCCAGCAGCCGCACCTCGCGTGCCGTCTCGGCGAACTTCCGCGCCACCTCGGCCGTCCGGTCGGTCGAGCCATCGTTCACCACAATGATCTCCGCGTTCCAGCCGCGAGCACGCACGCAGCTCACCACCGACTCGAGCGTCGCCGGCAGCCGGGCGCTCTCGTTATAGGCCGGAATCACAATGCTGTACTTCGGCCCGTCGTTCTTCCCGCTCTCGATATTCTCTTTAAAATCTTCCTTCAAACCTCTATCCTCTCCCTCAAGCCCCGCTTTTTGCCGTCTCGGAACCTTCAGGTAACGACTCTGGTCATGATAACCCCGCTAGGCGAAGTTGGCCCGCGCCGCCTCCTGATCATGGTTCCCATGCCAAGCTATTGAGGCGAAAAGGATAAATTCTGCCGTGAACTCCAATTTTCGTGCCAAGACGCGCCGAATCCGGTTATGCTGTATGCGGAGGGCTGATGAATATGACAAAAGCAGACCTGGTGGAAAAGGTGACCGCAGTGGGCGACCTGACGCGGCGTGATGGCGAGGTCATCGTTGAGACCATCTTCGAATCGGTGATAGGCGCCCTCAAGGGCGGAGACAAAATCGAAATTCGCGGCTTCGGATCATTCCGCATCCGCCAGCGCAATCCCCGCATTGGGCGCAACCCCAAGACCGGTGAGCGCGTTGAAGTGCCGGCAAAGAAAGTGCCTTACTTCAAACCTTCCAAGGAATTGCGCGACCTGGTAAACCCCCAGCAAGCCGTAAAAGTTTCCTGAGTTTAGCGCCCCTCTCCCCGATGCGGCGCGCCAAATCGCCCTGCCTGAGCCACTTTGTGGCAGGGCGCGAAAGATTGGTATCGGTAATCCGAGCATGACCCCTCAGCACTCTTCATCTACCCCGCTCCGCTGGCTTGCCGCGGAGTGCCGCAGCCTTCCGCGCCGCGCATTCACCCGCGCCACGCTGCCATGGTGGAGCATTCTGCTGGCTCTCGCCGCGGGCACTGCGCTGCGCATCTTTTTCGTTCTGGTCTACCCGGCGGTCAATGGCGACTCCACCGTCTACGGCTCAATCGCCAAAAACTTGCTCGTCCATCACCTTTACGCCCTCGGCACCCCTCCTTCCCCGACTCTCATCCGGTTGCCCGGTTACCCGTTTTTTCTGGCGCTGATCTTCAAGCTCTTCGGCCTGATGAACTACAACCCGTCCCGCTACATCCAACTGGTCATCGACCTCATCTCCTGCCTGCTGATCTTCGGTTTTGTCCACGATCACGCCTCACGCCGCGCCGCGCACTCGGCGCTCTGGTTTGCCGCTCTCTGCCCTTTCACCGCCAACTACGTTGCCACTCCGATGACCGAGACCTTCTCGATCTTCTGTGTTGCGCTCGGCCTCTTCGCAGCAGGCCGACTCATTCGTGAGCTTTGTGCGCAAGAACGGATGCCCTGGAGCTATCTGCTGCTCATTGCCACGGCCCTGAGTTGCGCCATCCTCTTTCGTCCCGACGGCGGGCTGCTCGCGGTCGTTATCTTGCCCAGCATCTGGTGGTATACGCATCGTAATCCGTCCGGCGTGGGCAATAGATCCTGGCTTACATCGCTGCGAGCTCCTCTGCTCTGTGCCCTGCTGGTTGCCCTGCCCTTTGTTCCATGGACCATTCGCAACTACCGCGTTTTTCACATCATCCAGCCGCTTGCCCCACGTTTCGCCACGGATCCCGGCGACAGCACACATCCCGGCTACATGCGCTGGACCAGAACTTGGCTCGTCGAATACGTCTCCACCCCCGATATTTTCTGGAAAGGCGACGACGAACCGCTCGATATTCACCTCCTGCCCAGCCGCGCCTTCGACTCTCCGCAGCAGTACCGCCAAACCGAGCAGATCTTCTCCGATTACAACAACAACTGCATCATTACGCCGGCCTCAGGCGATCAGCCGGAGCAGGCAAGATGCAAGATTATTCCAGAGTTTGATGCCCGCTTTGCCGCCCTGGCCGAGCAGAGGATTCGCAGCGCTCCCATTCGCTTTTACGTGACGCTGCCTCTTGCTCGCGTTGCCGATATGTGGCTACGCCCGCGCACCGAGCAGGTGGAATATCCATCGGCCTTCGAGCAGTACATAAGCGAGGTTCCAGCCCGCTGGTGGGAGTGGCGCGAGCACCCTGAGGGTTCAGCGGTTGCCTTTGGTTTCGGGTTGCTCAATGCGGCTTTGCTCTTGTTGGCCATCATCGGATTCGCCCGCCGTCGCGTGCCCTTGGCAGGCATGCTGTCAGCCTATCTACTCGTCCGCAGCCTGCTGCTGGCAACCCTGGAGAACGCCGAGCCACGCTACACCCTCGAAGCATTCCCCATCCTGATCATTGCCGCCACAATGGCCCTCACGCCGCGCCCAGCGACGTTTCTCAAACCGCTTTAGCCGCTCCCCGTTGTTGCAGCCAATCCAGAAAGAAAATCCCCGCCAAAAACGGAATCAACCAGATCACACGACATTGGTAGCGGTCATCGACAACCGACAGAACGCCGGTAACCAGCGCGTTGGCAATGACGATCGAGCCAATGACCAGCGCAAGCCCAGGCAGCCCCGGCGAATGACGTCTCCAAAGCAGCGGAATCAAAGCGACAATCACAGCCAGCGAGCCGATGATCGCCCATCGTTCAATCTCCGCGAGCACTTCCAGCGGCAGAGCGCCGTGAGCCTGCCTGCTTTCAAGATAACTGGCCTTCGCGTTAGGGAGAACTTCATCGAACTGACCAAGCATCCACGCGTTCGGATCGAAACCATAGGGGCCGAAGTTAATCAGCTGATTGCCGAAGTTGGCCATCGAGCGCGAAAACTGCTGGTAAGGATAAGCGCGCAGCGTGGCCAAAACCATCGGAATCTCTTCCGCGTTAAGCTTCCTCTGATCGCTGTCGGAGCTGCTCTGATAAACCCCGTTTTCATCCCAAAGAAAGAAGTCGGGATCATCGTTGAGCTGGCTGAGATGTTTGCATACCGTCCATTGTAAATGAGAGCAATTCTTCTCCAAATACCATTTTCCGGGCCCGTCGGCGATAGTGCGAGACATCAAAAATGGTGGACGCTCACCGTTCAGCGAGGGCTTGCCATAGAGATAGCCATGTAGCGCCATTTGCGCCGCCATCGCCAGCGCAAGAATCACCGCCACATCGCGCAACTTCCACAGTCGGCCAAGAAAGAGCTTGCCAAAGGGCTTGCCCTGAAATGCTGTGTAGAGAATCAGAAGCAGAAAAAGCCCCCCCGCCAGCACAAGGTGCGAGGAGTGCGCGGTAACGCCCCACACTGCAACTAAACAGAGGGCTATATGCTCTGTGCGGCTGAGAGTCTGGCGAGCGAAAACGAGCAGATAGAAGGCCAGATAAACCAGCGGCCCCAGAATATCCGGCATGATGAAGTCGGAATACCAACTCGCGCTCGTCAACAGGCTGAGAAAAAGCATCAGGCAGACATAAGACGCCACAGTACGCCGCGGAGCGAAAGACCGCACCAACAGCCAGATCACCCACGCAACCAGCAAGCATTGCAAGGCCGCAACCGGCCATAGCGTCTGATTCCAATGAAAAGGAAGAATGCCCAGGCTATAGAAAAAAGAGCGCACTCCATAGTAATCTGCAAACTGATGCAGAAACACAGCCCGTGCCACAACCCTGCCATCCCCGATATAGGTCATTGAATCCGGATAGAGCAGTGGAAAGCCGTTAAATAAGGCTGGCCAGTAGAGCATGATTGCGCCCAGCAATACAGCGGCTCCACGGCCAATGGAAGACCGTGTTATCAAACGCAGTGCGAAACTTTTCGCTTCAAACCGGGAAAAATTCATCGCTGGTGGGCCTTCCCGAAATGCTTGGAGAATTTGTGTCCATCCTATCACGGCTTAACTACGACCCGAAGACTGTCGTTGGCGACTAATTGTTCAGTTTTCGGTTAGCCGACTACACGACAGCGATCACGGTCCATGGGTGGCGCCGGAGGTTTGGCGGAGGGATCTGGGTTAGTATGGTGCATGAAAAGGATAGGATCAAAACCATGTCTCGAATGTCCGGTGTTCTGGTTGCGTTAATTCTGATTTCTGCTTCATGTCCTGCCACTCTGGCAATCTCACAGTGCAGCAACCAAATCGCCCTCGTACCGCTCGTTGCTCAAAAGGGAGCCAGTCAGGCTCATGAATTCGTCCGTTTCAGGTACTCATTGTCTACTTCTACGGCGCTCCTCATAAGGTCGCATGAAGATACAGAGACTTCGATTGGACCATACGATACGGGCTTCCTGATCAAACAGGATAGGACTGTCCTGAAACGTATTTCCCTTCGAGAGTTGCCCGAAATGCCAGCTAATGAACCCGAATATGCTGATAGTTTTAGAACACTTGCCGTGACCCGCGCCTGCGGGGATGGAGGTCCGATCTTCTTTGTGACGATGCAGTATCTCGGTGACATAACTAGCCCGGCTTTACTCTTTGTGCTTGTTCCTTCAGCAAATGGATTTGAAGTCTCCACTCTCCATATGATTTCCGGCGGTGTCCTCGAAGTCTCCAGGTCCAACCCACTTCACCTCAGGACTTGGGACAACTTGCATGAAGGTAATTGCGAAGCGTGCGAAACCGCTTACCAGATTACAGAGTACGAGATTCGGAATGGCAAACCTGTCCAGACACGGCAGTATCGTACGCGGCATCTGTACACCTCCGAAAACTACATCTTCGATGGCCGACGACGCATCCGATTCATCCCGTGATGACCTTTTCGGCGTATAACAGGTAAGAAAGTACGGCGCCACAGTCCTGCCGCTTTGCAACTAAAGCGCCTACAAAGCCCGTTTTTATGTAATAACGATTCTTAGTTGTTCAGAGCGGGGCGAGTCACTTTTCAAGCCACTATCCAACCAACTTCTTGGCGTTCCGAACGGTTGGTCGGCTATCTGGAAACTGCACCACTTCTCATTGGAGCCCACGACGCCACAAAGAAAAGCATAAAGGGTTAGCCACGCGGCTACGCACAATTACCACCCCATCTGCCCCATCCGCCTCAGAATGACCGTGCTGTAGTGATTCATGCGCTCAGGCCGCCGCTTCAACGGAGCGGGCAGAATCGCCGCCAGCCGTGCCGACTGTTCCCGGCCAATATTCCGCGCAGCAGTTTTGTCATAAGTGCGACACGCCGACTCCGCGCCATAAATGCCCGGGCCCCATTCCACCACATTGAGATAAAGCTCCAGAATGCGCTGCTTGCCAAGTACGAACTCCGCCACTGGTACCAGCGTAAACTCCGCGCCTTTGCGCACGAAAGACCCACCCGTTCCGAAGAACAGGTTTTTTACCAGTTGCTGCGTAATCGTTGATGCTCCACGCGTACGCTCGTCTTCCATATCTTCCTTGGCCGCAATTTGCAGCTCCTGCCAATCGAAGCCGTGGTGCTGGTAGAAGCGCGCGTCCTCCGCGGCAACCACCGCATGTTGAAAATTAGGTGAGATTTGGCTCAGCGGAATGAATGTGTAGCGTTCTTGATAGGGCTTGTGGTGTTCCCAGGCCTGCACGCGGCGCTCAATGTGCAACGCGGTCGTCGGCGGATCGATCCAACGTGCGGCCACAAGCGTCAGCGCGGCAAGCGACCAAAGAGTCAGCACAGCGAGGCCAAGCCATTTAAGAAAGATTTTGATAAAGCTCTTCCGGCGCGGGGTATTGAGTTGTATAGATGAAGTCTTCACATTCCAGAATAATCCCTGCATGCATCCGTGCCCCATCCTTTCCGCATTTTGCGGAAAGGATGGGATAGCACCACTGCTTATTCCAACAGCAAACACCAGATCCGAAAAATCCTAGAACTTGAAGTGAGCCGCCAACTGCGCGCTGCGCGGACCTCCGCCTCCCAGGTACGGGTTGCCGCTGCCCACATCCGGCGTCGCCGTAGTTTGCAGGAACTGACCGCCGGAGCCAGCAATCAGATGATTATCTCCAACGGGTATGTGGCTGCTGACGAAAGCATCAATGCCAAATCCCGGCAATAGCGGATTGCTGAAGTTCGGGTGATTCAACACGTTGAAGAAATCGGCGCGCAGTTCCATCGTCAGTGTCTTTGTCAGGTGCGTGGTCTTGGTCAGCGAGAAATCGAAGTTGGTATACTTCGGCGAATTAAATGCGTTGCGGCCTTCGCTGCCGGGATGCCCGCCACTGAGGCAGCTCTTGTAGGTATCGCTATTCGGATCGGTGTCAATGGTTGTGCAAGGCGCAGCGAAGGCGTCCAGGTTGAGCAGGTTGATGCCGCTCGCGCCCAGGTACGGATTGCCAATAATGTCAGGCCGTCCGAACCATTCACCGCTTTGGTTTAAATCGTTTTCATAGAGATAGCTGACCGTGTATGGCTGGCCGGTGGCAAAGTTGAACATGCCGTCGAGTGCCCAGCCGTTGGTCAGTGGTTTAGCCGTTTGAAACTTCGGGAAGTTATAAGTCCAGTACCACTGCACGCGTTGCCGCACGTCAAAGTTGGAACTTGCCCGGTCGCCGCGCTGGTTAAAGCTGTTGTCCGGCTGCGCCGCGTTGGGTACAAAATCCAGTCCGTCGCTGGCATCGTCAATCGAGTGCGCCCACGTGTAATTCAGCGTGGACTTCAAACCGTGCCAACCTTGCACCTTCAAGCTAGCCTGCGCGGAGTTGTAATTGGAAATCGCGCTGGTCTCGATCTGGTTAACGTACCAGAGCGAAATATTATTGAACGACCCGATCGAATAAGTCGGGAAGCACTGCTCCCCATAACTGATCGTCGTGCCGTTTCCGCAACTGTCCACGCTGCCTGCAACATTATTGAACTGATTCAGATCGCGGAAGTGGAACAAGTGGCGTCCTTGCGATCCCACATATCCAACTTGCAGCGAAATCTGCTTGGTAAGCTGCGATTCTATATTGAGGTTGTAGGAGCCATACCTCGGCGTTGTCAGCTTCTGGTCCACTGTGAATACGCTGCTCGGCGTATAGTCGCTGAAAATCGGAGTCCCCGCGGAAATCGTCGAGGCCACCGTCGATGCAAAGCCGATGCCGTTAAATGCCGGACCAGCCTCGGCGGGATTGGTATTCCACGGCTGGTTGCCCACGAAAAAGTCCTGCGACGGGCCGTCGTAGTAAATACCGGCACCCACTCGTATCACCAGCTTACCGTTGCCCAAAAGATCATCGGCAACGCTGAGACGCGGCGCAAAGTTCTTCAAATCTTTGGGATAAAGCGATGCGGGCCCGCCGGTGGCTCCCACCGTTTTCAGCCTACCGGTCTTCACGTCGAAGATGCTGAAAGCCTTGTTCTCCGCGCCAATCACGCCAAAGTAATCCCAACGCAAGCCATAATTGATCGTGATCTGCTTGCTCACGCGCCACGAGTCCAGCAGGTAGGCGCCGCCGCCGTTTTGGTAAGAGTAGCGTTTGCCGTCCCCTTCCGCTGAACTGCCGCCATCGATCGTGCCAGAGAGAAAATCATCGAGGCTGTCGAAGCTCAGCTTGCCGCGATGTCCTGAATCAATAAAGCTGTTGATAAACGTCCGCCGCCACTCGACCCCAGCCTTATAGCTGTGACGTCCTTTGGTCAGCGAAACATTTCCGAAGAGTTGATAGTTCGTGTCCACGCGGCCGCGCGAGTCGCTGCCAGTTGCACCGATCGGGCTTAATCCGCTCACCGTAATCGTCGGCAATCCCAAGTCATAACTATTGAAACCCTGAGGCAGTGTGTTCAGGCCAAATGTGGTGTTCGGATTCAGACCAATATCCTGCGGCACAAACTGCTGCAAAAAGCGGTTATATCCGCCGCGAATCTCAAAGATCAAATTTGACCGCGGAACGGAAGTATACGACAGCGAAACAATATTCACATGCGTCGGTGTCGTGGTGTTGAATCCCGGCGCGCTGCTGCCCGTGTATAGCATGCCCAGCGGAAAGCTCTGCAATCCGTGTGCGTAGAAGTAGCGTCCAGTGATCAGGTCGCCGGGGCTGAACAAATGCAGATGATGATCTGCCTTGATGATCAGGTTATCGCTGTTGTTGCTGAAGGGCGTAGTGAATGTTTCGCCGCCGTCGCCCGAAGCCGGTAGTGTCCCCCACGGATTAGCGTTCAGCAGGTTTTGAATCACCGGATTGATGACCTGCCCTCCGTTTGCTGCTTTATAAGTGTTGATCTCCGCCACGGTGGGCACGGTGCCTACCTGCGGCAAGCCGCCGTTCTCTCTCTGCCCCTCATAAGCAACCACCCAGAACGACTTGTCCCTGATGATTGGACCCGCAACTTTGCCGCCAAACTGATGGTTGGTAAACGAGTTCTTGGGCTGGGCAACAGTATTGAAGTAGTTACGTGAGCTCATCGAGCCGTCGCGGAAATATTCAAATGCGCTGCCATGAATCTGATTGGTGCCGCTTTGCGTGACGATATTCACCGTCGCGCCCGCGCTGCGCCCAAACTCTGCTTCTGAGTTGCCAGTTACCGGTAGCTCGGCCAACGCATCCACCGGAAGAATCGTTGACGGCGCGCCCCACACGCCCGCCTGGTTGATCGACGGCAGGTTGCGGTAGCCGTCATTCATATCCGTGCCATCCAGCAAATAATTATTCGAGCGCCCGCGATTGCCGTTCAAACTAAACAACCCATACGATCCCGCTGATTCAGTCGATCCCACTGGGTCGCTCGACGCGCCCGGAACCAGTTCCAGCAGCTTGGTATAGTCGCGTCCATTCAGTGGCAGCTCAGCGGCCTCGCTGGCTTCAATCGTGCCGCCCGAGGTGTTGGAACTCGTCTCCACCATCGCCACATCGGCCTTCACTTCGATCACTTCCTCAACCCCGCCCGTAACCAGCTTGGCGTCGGCGCGCGTCGGCGAACCCACGCTCACCGGTATCTGCGTCAGCGTCATCGTGCGGAAGCCCTTCATCTCAACCGTGATGCTATAGGTGCCCAGCGGCAGCTCAAACGCTGCATACTCGCCCCGGTCATTGGCCGCTACCGTGCGCGACAAACCTGTGGCCGGGCTGAAAACCTTCACCTGCGCCCCCGGCACAGCCGCTCCAGTTGTGTCCGTTATCGTGCCCTGTATGCTTCCGCGAAAGGTCTGCGCCAAGCCTGCTGGTGTTGAGACGAGGGCTAGAAATGCATACAGAACAATCATCGTGCCTGTAACGGCAATCGAGCGGATCTTCATGAGGCCTTGCTCCTTAAAGTTTTCTGGGGATTTGATCGAATCATAACACCTACGCTATCAACATGAAATAAGGATCGTGTAAGGATTCCCCCCGCTCCCGCCCCCAATCGCCTCATGATATGGAGTTTGAACGTTTATCGAAGGGCACAGGCTTTTGCCCATACATAAACCCAGCAACATCTATGAGGGCTTTAGCGCCTGAGGAAATGCTTCCCCATGATTCGCTCGAAATCATGCCTTTTCCTTAACCGGTTCAGCTCTTGAGAAGAGATTTTTCTAGAGGGAGGCCGGGGTTTCAACCCCGACACAAACCTGTCAACAAGTTTTTAGAATTCAACCCACGGGTGGCCATAATCTCGATGACAACCCAAGCCAGGCTGAGGGTGTCCCCGCCCTCGCCACGTTTTTGCGGCTAGATTGAGGTTTGAGAACTACTCAGTCCTAGTAGCTTCCACTAAATCTGAATCTCCGCGGCCTCCGGCAGCCTTCTTCCGCTCGTCCACCACAATAGTCTCAGCGAGCCGGTCCTGCGCGCACATCCGGTTTGGGCTCCAATAGTACTGAAGAAAGCCCAGGCCACCTTCGGCCATTGAAGCGCCATAACCCAGAATCCGCTCGACGCACTGCCACAAGCCCAGGCGCTCATGCGTGAGTGAAACCACACGGATACGAGTGATCCACTTGCCCACCGACTTTCCGTTGCTGAAGTAGTTGACCAGCGCGATGCAAAACAGCGCGGCAACGATGAATATCCATTCGCTCCCTTCAGGGCCATTGATCCGGACTGTGCTCCCGTGCCATTTCCATTCGCGATTGACAATGCCAAAGCGAGCCCATAGCACGGTAATCACAAACGTGAGAGGAAGCATCAGAATCATGTCGATCCAATATCCGAGTGCGCGCCGTCCGAAACTCGCCAGCGGCAATCCTTCCAGTTCTTCCTCTCGAGCTGTCTCATGCGCATGAAAGTATCGCCGGGCCATTGTTCTTGCTCCTCTGTTAATTTGTTCTTTACTCTATCGCAAATATTTACCGTCATTCGCAAATTATGCCGCCTGCCTACCCGCGCAGCGTTTTTCTTGCGGCTTGGGAGCGATTGCGCGCATCTCTATAATTGTGAATATGAGTACAGAAAAGGCAACTTTCGGAGCAGGCTGCTTTTGGGGAGTCGAGGCGGCCTTCGCGTCCATCCCCGGCGTGCAGGCGACGGCCGTGGGCTTTGAAGGAGGCTCACTGGAGCGGCCCAGCTACAAAGATGTTTGTACCGACCAGACCGGCCATGCAGAGGTGGTCGAACTCGATTTTGACCCCGCGCAGGTCAGCTTCGAGCAGCTCCTCGACGCCTTCTTCTCCCTCCACGACCCTACCACCCTCAACCGCCAGGGACCGGACTGGGGCACACAATACCGCTCGGCCATCTTCTTCCACACTCCGCAGCAGGAGGCCCAGGCCCACACCAAAATCGAGCAGATAGCGGCCCGCTTCCAGCCCAAACGCATTGTCACAAAGGTTGAGCCCGCGCAAACCTTCTGGCGCGCTGAAGAATACCACCAGCGCTATCTGGAAAAGCGCGGTCAGACAAGCTGCCACATCTAGCCACCTGCCGCGGGGCCATCTGCTTTCTGCCTAGCGAGCGAACAACGGACAGCATTTGTTGGCCTGTTCCTTAGTGCAACGTGCCCGTAAAACTGGTGCGAGCCGCGCGGTTCTGAAGGAAGGCTTCGGCTTGCTCGACGGCCGCTTCCAACAGCGTGTCTCCGTTCGTCAGATGCAGATCCATCCGGCCGAGCCTCTCTGCCATATCGCTGGCCTGTTCTCTGGTGATCTTCGAAGATTTCTCCCAATGAAATTTATGAAGAAGCCCAACCATCCCTGCGACATCTTCCAGCGGCTTATCCTCTGCGGCCAGCAACATGGCCTGCGACTGATAGATCCTTGCGTAGCGCCCGGCTTCTTCATACGGCATATAAGCCAGGGCACCGGTCGTTTGCGCTGTCTTCCACGCCGTATCGTCAAGGGTGACACCGCTGGCATTGAGATTGAGGGTCGGGTGCTGGGCCTTCGGATCGTCGGGATGCTCCTGGATGCGTTGCATCGCCGCTAAATCAGCGTCAATTTGATCGCGCCACGGCTTCAGCCCTGCCTGCGCATCTTTCAGGTCCTTTAGGTTGTGCTCGATCTCAATTCGAAGCGCCGCGCGCGCCTCCTCAGCCAGATGCACGTGATGGCGCCACTCCACAAAGCTCTCGATCTGCACCGCGATCAGCAAGCCCACGGTAATCGTGAACAGATGAAGTAGAAACTCCCCAAAACCATGAAGAGATTTATGTGGCAGATGAATTTCGAGCATTGGCGAGCGAACCTTTCGCGAAGCGTTCCGGCCGCGCCATTGCAAACAGCAAGAAAGCGGTCAAGCACGTTATATCACGAGGCAGGACTTTTTATTCAGATGTTTGCGGAATTGCTTCCTTTGTCGCCGCAGCGCTCCCAGGCTCGTCCCGCCATAGCCACACAATCCACCATACCAACGCTGCCACGTAAATAATCTCGTGCCCAAAGGCGAACCCCAACCGCTGGTGCATCACCTTCACGTCGCTTCTGGCCGAATGCATTGTCAGGTTGAACACGATTTCCCGAGCCAGCACGGAAGCGCCTACGGCAGCCAGCCCAATCACGATGCTCTGCGTGTGGCTGCGCCATCCAGCCTTGAAAGAGCGGCCAAAGATCGCAACCAATATTCCCACCCCGATGATCAGCAAAGCGGCCAGTAATTCAATCTTCCGTCCGAAAAACTGCATCAAGTAGAGCTTCATCATCGGCAAATCCAAAGACAACTTTTTCCACATGGGCCATGGTCCCATAACCGTCAACACACCGCCAGAGACCACCAGCAGCCCCGCCGTATTCGCAATCCACTGGGCGCGCGGCGCTCCGGCAAAGGCCTGCCATGCCGCTTCCACCACCACCATCAAGCCGACAATCGCGGAAAGGTCGCCCAGCGAAATGAGTATCTCTTGCAAAGGAAGCATCGCCATCCGGCCTGACAGCAGAACCTCGGCCATTAGCGTCAGGGCAGAGAATACAATACCGGTGGTAAACCACGGATAGCGCCGCACGCGATCTCGGCCGATTAGGACAACCAGCAAAATCAGTTGCGAGGCAAAGGTCAGCGTCCAGATAATTCGTTCGGCTATTTCAACTTGATGAGCAGTAATCTCGGAACTGAGGATCATTTACGCCCTGTCTGGGCCGCATAAGAATTGCTTTGCCAGCCCCATTCCAGTTTACCGCCCCCGGGCTACTTCTCGGCGCGGGCAATCCAATCAGCCAGATAGCGCGTTTTGCCAGGGTCGGTGGCCACAATGGTCCGATAACGGGCCACCCGTTGAGCCTGAAATGCCGCTGTGAGCGCTGCGGCATCGGCAGTATTGGCCGCATCCACGGTGACGGGGCTCCATTCGCCGTCATCCACCAGTTGCGCCGCGCCAGAACCAGCCAGAGTATTCAAGGCCTGTTGCAGGCAGCGAACAGCCTCCCCGCTGCCACCGTTGACCGCAAAGTCAAAGACCCGCTTGCAAAGTTCATCTGAAAGCAATAGCGCGTACCACTTGTTCCAGAAGTGCTCTTCGTAAAACTGCTGAACAAGCGGCCCGCGTCCGCTCTGCGGAATCGCGGCAATGGCCGCAAACTCCTCCGGCCACGCATTTGAGTAGATACCGCTGATTGCATATCCAAGGCCGGGGACCACAACCCGCTCAAAGGCGCGCTGTGGATCCTCAAAGTCCATCATCCAGTTGTATGCAGTCTTCCAGCTAGCCATAATCCCTCTTCCTCAGGATTAATGAGTATGAAAGCGGAAAAAAGGAAGGATGATAACAATAAAATATGGTGCGCCCGGAGAGATTCGAACTCCCGACCTAACGCTCCGGAGGCGTTCGCTCTATCCAGCTGAGCTACGGGCGCGCATCTCCAGCATACCAGCATTTAGTTTCTTCCGGGGTTTAGGGCCTCCCATGTACAAGCCTTACTGCAAATCAAACCTGAAACGGCCTCAATCCGGTAGACTGACGGCAACCCTGTAACACCGGCGAGGAAGCCTGCCCATGTCCCATTTGTATGTTGCCGTCTTGGCCGTGATTGTCGTTGTCCTGCTGGCGGTGGCCCTCTATCGCACCTCACAGGTAAAAACCAAGGCCGACTATCTGGTCGCAGGACGCTCCCTGCCCGCAATTGTGCTGGTACTCACGCTGCTCACTTCGTGGATTGGCGCAGGCTCGCTCTTTGCTGGAGCTGAGAACGCCTACAAAAACGGCTTTGCGGCCCTCTGGCAGCCGGCTGGCGGCTGGTTGGGCCTCCTGCTGATCTATTTCATCGCCCCCCGTGCCCGCAAATTTGCGCAGTTCACACTGCCAGACCTACTCGAAGTCCGCTACAACCAAACGGCGCGCGTTCTCGGCACCATCGCCATTCTCTTTGCCTATATCGGCATCACCAGCTACCAGTTCAAAGGTGGCGGCGACGTGCTGCACCTCATCTTTCCAGACACTGTGACGCCGGAGCTGGGCACTTGCATCATCGCCGTCTTTGTCATTGTCACCACGGCTCTGGCCGGAATGTCGTCCGTGGCCTACATGGACGTAGCCATCGGCACGCTGGTTACAGTCATCTGCATCATCGCCGCGCCTTACCTCTTTCTCCAGGCTGGGGGCTGGGTAGGCCTCCACCACGCGCTGCCTGCCGAGTACTTTCAAGTCCTGGGTAACTACCGATTCAGCCCCGAGCACGTCCGCCAACCGGTAGCGATGGGTGTGATACGCGCCCTCGAATTCCTGGTCCCAACGATGCTGTTAATGCTTGGCAACCAGGTGATGTACCAGAAGTTCTTCTCGGCACGCAGTGAAAAAGACGCCCGCGTCTCGGTCATTGGCTGGATTCTCGGCACATTACTGCTGGAAACGCTGATCGTCGCCATCGCGGTCTTCGGCCGCGCCCTCTACCCCACGGGCGAAGTCGCTCTCCACCCCCGCGAGATCATACCCTACACGGCCCGCCACGGCCTGCCCGCAGTCCTTGGTGCGCTCCTGCTCGGCGCGGTTTTCGCCAAGGTCATTTCGACGGCCTCGAACTATCTTTTCTCGCCCGCCACCAACCTGGTCAACGACGTCTTTGTTCGCTACATCGCCCCCGGCGCATCCAACAAGCGAGTCCTCATTGTCTCGCGGCTCTGCGTAGTACTGCTCGGCTGCTGGGCTCTCTATCAAGCGGTCTACGCCGAAAGCATTCTGCAGAAAATGCTTTGGGCTTACACCATTTATTCCGCCGCGCTCACACCGGTGGTTCTTGCCGCCTTCTACTCCAAACGTGCCACCTCCTGGGGCGCGGTTGCAGCCATCGCAATCGGCACCGTCGTCACTCTGGCTTGGGACTTGCCGTTAGTGCGCGCTATCTTCCCACGCATCCTCGCCGATCGCGATGCCATCTTCCCCGCACTCTTCGCCGCCGTGGCAGCTCTGATCGTGGTCAGCTTCTTCACGCCCAAACCTGCGGCGGAGCAGTTAGCGCAATTCGCGGATTAGGGCTCTAAATCCACTGCACGCTGAGTGGCTTTCTGGGAGGCACCTTCCGATATTTATACTTCGGTTCGCCCAACATCAGACCACCGCAAACGGCGTACCCCTCAGGGACGGCCAGAGCCTCGCGAAGCGGAGCGTGAATGCTTGCGAAGTGTGTCAGGTAGCCGGCCCAGCAGACGCCCAGGCCGCGTGCCTCCGCCGCAAGCTCAAGGAAGGTCAGCGCAATGGCGCAATCAAGTTTTCCCCACTCATAATCCTCTGGCGCGCAGGCCACAACCACCGTGGGAGCCCCGCGCAATATCCGGTCATATCCGCCTTCCCATTCCGCCAGCATCACCGGACCTTTGCCCGAAGCGCGCATCCAGTTCATCACCTCGGCAGATAACGCGTGCACCTTGTCCCCGCCCCTCACGACTATCCAATGCAGCTTCTGAGAGTTGGTAGCCGTCGGAGCTCGCCGGGCCACGTCCAGCAGTGCTTCCATTGTCTTTCTGTCGACGGGCTGGTCCTTGAACTCCCGTACCGACCTCCGGCTGTTCAGAAAACTGTCTATGATCTCTGGATCCGGTAGTTCTTTGGCCGCAGTCAATAACTCTTCCTGTGGCAGGCCTGTATGAGTCAGTGCATCGTGAGGACAAACCGCTACGCAGTGGCCGCAGAGAATGCAAATCCTGCCTGCAACTTCTTCGGGAATTTTCTGCTGATTGAGAGTGAGGAACCCGGACGGACAAACTGCCACGCAGGCACCGTCATTCTTGCATAAATCTGTATCAACAATGATCTGACTCACAATCACTATCCCCTTTGTTGCCTTTTGGCAGACGGCTGAATGGCTTTGGATGCAGTGTACTCCTTCAGAATCCTATGAGGCCCGCTCAACAAGAAGTCTAAATCTGCTCAACGAAGCAAAATAATTCTTCCCCGCCCGCTACAACTCGGCCTACACTGTCCGTGTAACTCCTCTGACGCCATGCCAATAGCCGAACTGACCCTGGAACTCCGCATCGAGCACGCCCAGTCGCTCAAGGACCGGCGGCAGGTCGTCCGCTCGCTCAAGGATCAGCTCAAGCAGGGCTTCAATATCTCCGTCGCCGAGTTGGACGAGGCTGTCACCTGGCAGTCGGCCACAATCGGCATCGTCGCCATCTCCGGCTCACGCGACTATCTGCACGGTCTTATGAATGAGGTCGAGCGCGCCGCCCGCCGCATGACCAACGAACTCGGCGCGGAACTGGCCGACGCCTTCTGGGACTATATCGAAAGCTAAGCGTTTAATCGCAGCTGCCTACCGCCGCATCAGCCTCAGTGCGCGCTCCCGGAGCCCGCCAGCGCGACCGTCCCCGCCACCACGCGATCAAAGACCGCGCTCACAAATGCCTCATCGATCCCTTCGTGGCGAAACAGCAATCGCGATAAGAGCGGCCCGACGATCGTGTCTAGAAAGCTCGGCACATCCGTCCTTGCGGGAAGTTGCCCCTGCTCCATCGCCTCCCGCACAATCGCTCGAAACTCATCGTTACGCGGGGAAAATGCCTGCTCCATGAACTCTCTGCGTAGAACGGGATTATCCTGAATCGCCGTCAGCAGCCTCGCAACCACAATGCCGCTTTCGCTGGCAAAAAATCGCCCAATCTGAAGAACATACTGCTTCAGCCGCGTAAGAGGCATGCCCTTGCACGGCAGCGCGGCTTCGTGGTCCGCCTTGTCCAGAAAAGCTTCCAGCAGCAAAGCCTCCTTGGTTGGCCACCAACGATAAACCGTAGCGGAGCTGACGCCGGCCTTGCGCGCAATGTGAAGAATCGAAATCGAAGCCACCGGCAGGTCGTGCAGAAATCCGTAGGCCGCTTCAAGAATCGCGCGCCGCGAGGCCTCGCTGCGCGGCCGTCCGGCAGGGCGCTTTTCTTCAGGCCTGATCTCGAAATTATCAACGCGCATTGCATCCTCCAATCCTGTGGAGTAGGGTGATTATATACGAAACGATGTATTTCGTTTTATAATAATACCAAGATGAGGGCGGAGCTTGGCCGATAACCAACCTATGCAAGACTGGAAGCCTGCCTTCAATCCCTGGCTGGTCGCTGTTGTGGTGGCGATTGCCTCGTTCATGGAGGTGCTCGACACCAGCATCGCCAATGTCGCCCTCCCGCACATAGCTGGAAATCTGGGAGCAAGCCAAAGTCAAGCCACCTGGGTGCTGACCACTTACCTGGTTGCCAATGCCATTGTTCTGCCCATCACCGGCTGGATCTCCAGCGCGATGGGCCGCAAGCGCTTCTTCATGCTTTGCATTGCGATCTTTGCAGCCAGTTCATTGCTCTGCGGCTTGGCTCCCAGCATGCCCATCTTGTTGCTTGCCCGCGCGCTTCAGGGAGCCGGCGGCGGCGGACTGCAACCCATGTCGCAGGCCATCATGGCCGATTCATTTCCTGCCCGACTGCGCGGAGCAGCCTTTGCCCTCTACGGCATCACGGTTCTGGTTGCCCCGGCACTGGGCCCCACTCTGGGCGGCTGGATCACCGACAACTACTCCTGGCGCTGGATTTTCCTGATTAATATTCCGGTGGGTTTTGCGGCGATCGGGTTGATCTACAAATTGGTGGAAGACCCGCCGTTTCTTCGGCGCTTCAAGCCTGGAGAAATGCGTTTGGACTACGTCGGCCTCTCCCTGCTGGTTCTGGGCGTCTCGGCGCTTCAGATATTTTTGGACAAAGGCCAGGAGGATGACTGGTTTGGCTCCCGATTTATCACCACTCTGATTGTTGTTTCCATAGTCTGCCTCGGCTCGCTGATAGTGTGGGAGTTGCGGCACAAGGAACCGCTGGTCGATGTCAGGTTATACAAATTATTCAACTTTGCCAGCATCAACCTGATGATGTTCATGGCTGGTTCCGTTGTTTTTTCGTCCAGTGTTCTGATGCCCCAGTATCTTCAGATGCTTGCAGGCTACTCGGCACAGCAGGCCGGTTTGGTGGTCTCTGCCGGGGCCGCCAGCCACTTGATCTCCATGCCGCTGATCGCCGTGCTCTCCACCAAAGTTCCAGCTAAATACCTGATAGCCTTTGGCTGGCTTTTCTCCGCGACCGGATTGTTTTTATCAATGAAGTATCTTTCTTTGGGAGTCGACTTCCGAACCGCCTGTGGAATCATGGTGCTGCAATATGCCCCCATTGGTTTTGTCTTCGTTCCCTGTGTCACGGCCTCGTACTTCGGAATTTCGCGAGACAAAAGCGATGCGGTCTCCGGCCTCACCAACTTCATCCGCAACATCGGCAGCAGCGTGGGCGCGTCCCTGGTCACCACAATCCTTGTCCGCCGCCAGCAGTTCCATATGGTCCGGCTGGGGGAGCATCTGAATCCCGGCGCATCCGCGCTTACTGTCACATTCCAGTCTCTGGCTTTGCGGATGCACGGCACCGGCGGGCAAGCGATGGGGCTGACGATGATTTATCAGTTCCTGATGGGACAGGCTGCCGCGCTCTCCTATTTGGACACATACGTGGTTCTGGGGACCGGCTCGACAGTGATGTTCTTTCTCTCCTTCCTGCTCAAATGGAACGATCCAAAACATACCGAACAGCATGCCGCGCTTTGATTGCCGAGCTTTGCGGCTGCCAATAGCGGTTTCTGCCTAGAAATCATCAGCCTCTCAGCTACTCCTCTGTTATGCTCATCTTTGCCCGGACGGAGGAATTTATGCCAGAACACAGAGCGCGAAAGCACCATCAGGACCGGGTGGCAGAGACGCTGCGCGAGGAAATCGGCGTCCTCATTGAGGGCGAATTAGTAGACCCGCGCATCAATCTTTGCTACGTGACCGAGGTCGCGCTGAATCCCGGCGCCAAGTCTGCACGGGTCTATGTCGCAGTGGATAGCGCGGTCAAGGATATTGCCAAGGCCGAAGAAGAGACCGTGGCGGGTCTTGAAGCTGCCAAGGGATTTATTCGCTACGAGTTGAAGGAACGCATGGGCGTACGCCATGTTCCCGAGCTCAGCTTTCTCGCCGACCGCTCCGGCCGCTTCCAGGCGCGCATTGAGGAGCTGATGGACCGGCAGCGCAAACGCCACAAAGCACAGGCCGAAGAGCAAACCTCCCCAACCGAGCCAAAGGCACAGGTGGAATAGCCCGAGCATGGATCATTCCAGCCGTAACCAGGCCTTCCATTTGCGCTGCAACGCC
>CAYPYJ010000009.1:43821-74897 GCA_964414945.1 uncultured Occallatibacter sp. | reverse complement strand
GTACGCAAGGCGCAGGCCCTGTCGGGTGGTCTAGACAGCTTCCCATCTCATATGGCCTACATTTATCGAATCGAACGTAGCGGCAGCGGCAGGTCAGAAATTCCAATCAAACTGAAAAAAATAATGAATCGCAAGTCATCTGATGTACCCTTGTTCGCGAACGATATATTCTACGTTCCGAACGCGACTGGTGTGCGCGCCAGCCTAAAGATACTGGAAGCATCGATCGGTACAGGCGCCATTTTTGGCACCGCTTTGATCTACCACTAAGCGATCTGAAGAGGATTCATGCTGGAACAAGCGAAAATCCCGGAGGCAATACCCTCCTGCACTCCCAATAATCTGCAGGCTGGAGCATATTACCCGCCAATTCCGCCGAAACAGGAGTTTGAACAGGAAACGCCATCGATTCCCCTGTCGCACTATCTCTGGATTCTGCGACGGCATAGCTGGAAAATCGCCGCATTTATTGCGGCGTGTGTGCTCGCGACTGCTGTTGTCTCCGCACGGTTAAAACCGATTTACGAGGCAATAGCAACGATAGACATCGACATGGAAGCACCTTCGAATCTTGTTGGGCAAGGTTCGACGCGGCCCGTTGGATTTTCCTTCGACTCAGACGAAGTCATCGCAACGCAGGTCAAACTGATACAGTCGGATGCAGTGTTACGTCCGGTAGCAGAGCAATTTCATCTGTTGGGTAACGGAGGGGAACAGAAGAATCTGAATGCAGAAAAAGCCCAGGAGATCGCCAGAGCGCCTGTGGGGCTGGGCGGCCTCAAAGTGGTTCGTCTGCCAAATACCTACCTCCTGCTCATCAGTTATAGATCTCCAGATCCGCGTCTTGCCGCAGATGTGGCGAATGCGGTTGCGAACTCTTATCTAGCTTCCACATATAACATCCGCATTATGTCATCCGCCACTCTATCTTCGTTTATGGAAAAGCAGCTTGATGAGTTGAAAGCGAAGATGGAAAAATCCGGCTTGGCCCTCGCACAGTTTGAAAAAGACCTGAATGTTATCAACCCAGAGGAAAAAACAAACGTTCTTTCAGCGCGGTTACTACAACTAAACTCAGAATACACGACCGCCAAGGTTGATAGGGTACGCAAGGAAGCTGCTATGGATGCGGTGCAGTCCGGGTCGCTGGAAGCTGCACAGGCCTCTTCTCAAGGGGGAGGGCTAGCGACACTCAGCGAGAATCTTAATCAGGCGCACCAGCGTTTAGCGTTGTCCGAAACAATTTATGGTACTGCCCACCCGGAATATCGTAAGGCCGCCTCTGTACTAGCGGAAGTGGAGAAAGAAATCGATAGTGCACGCAGTAACATTGCCAAAAGGAGTGCAGTAGAGTACCGTGAGTCGCTGAATCGCGAACAGATGCTCCAGAAAGCAGTAGCCGAGACCAAGGCGGAATCGGATCTTATCAACTCCCGATCGTTTGAATATCAGCAGTTAAAAAGGGAAGCTGATG
The DNA here is from genome assembly GCA_964414945.1 of uncultured Occallatibacter sp. Classification (GTDB taxonomy): domain Bacteria; phylum Acidobacteriota; class Terriglobia; order Terriglobales; family Acidobacteriaceae; genus Telmatobacter. The sequence goes on along the minus strand of CAYPYJ010000009.1, from coordinate 73,423 downwards.
CAGACAAAGCCCTGTACGACGAACTGATCCGGAAGATTCGGGAGTCGGACATCAATGCCGGTTTTAAAAACAACAACATTCGGGTTGCTGATGTGGCACGGCCACCTTTGGGATCTGTATATCCCAATGTGAAGCTTAATCTCATCTTGATGTTCTTCTTTTCCACGCTTTTCGCAGTAAGTGTAGCTTTGTTGCAAGACAGGCTAGATACTACACTCAGAGATCCCAAGGAAGCCAGCCGGTTTCTCGGAACCGATGTCATTGGGACGATGCCCATGGATCGCCTTGCGGCCGAACTTTCGAAGAGTGCGGTTGTCTTGCCATCGGAGACCTCCGCGGACAAAATCGCTACCAGTGGGAGTCGGAAAGGATACTATTCGACGACTTCCGACTTCGAAGAGGCTGCACGGACGCTGCGCAACACTATCCTTCTCGCCGACTTCGAGAGGCGGTTACGCTCGATCATGGTCACAAGTGCTACTCCGGGGGAAGGAAAGTCAACGATCGCGGCTCATCTCGCTATGGCCAATTCCGATAGTGGCAAAAAGACGCTTTTGGTAGACGGTGATCTGAGGCGCCCCAGCCTTCACGCGAAATTCGGAATGAGCCCGAGAGAGGGGCTCTCTAATGTATTGACGGGCGAACTGTCCTGGCATGATGTTGTACTCCCAGTTGAGGGTCGGCCAAACCTGAGTTTGCTGCCGGCCGGACCAGGCTCCCATCGGGTAGCGGATCTCATGGGCTCTCGTATAGCTATTCTGTTGGACGAGTTCGCGAAGGAATACGAACTTGTGATTCTTGATTCGCCTCCATTGCTGGGTTTTTCGGAGTGTCTCCAGATGGCTACCGATGCCGACGGTGTTCTAATTATCAGTCGGGCAGGTGAGACTAAACGACATGCCGTTGCCGAGGTGATCTCTGTTCTCTCTCGTATACATGCCAATATAGTTGGGGTGGTTCTGAACCAGGTGAGCCAAAACACATCTGGTGGTGAATATTCATGCTATAGCGGCTACCGCTATGGGCAATACCAGAAATCGGAGTAATTTAACCAATTGTTGAAACGTCTGCTCAAGAGCGTCTCAGCCATCTTCATCGGGCAGTTTCTCAACATAGCAGGAAATTTGGCCCTCGTGCCACTGTTCCTGTCCCACTGGTCGACCGGCGTGTACGGCGAATGGATGGCGCTTTCTGCCGTTGTAGCCTATTTTGGCGTCTCAGATCTTGGCATGAATGCAGCCGCCGGGAATGAGATGACGGCGGCCTATGCCTGTGGTGATTTGAAGCGTTACCGGTACCTTCAGGGATCGGCGATGGCCTTCTATGTGGGGATGGCCTTTAGCATCTCTCTAATTCTTGGGATTCTGACGGTCTTTCTTCCCATATCCGCATGGATCGGAATTAGGCAAATTCCGCCAACAATAGCAGCTCCGGTCGTATGGATCCTCGCAGCAACGGTACTATGGCAGATGCCGGCCTCGCTGCTGCGTTGCGTCTATCGGACCACAGGAGACCTCGCGGCGACGCAATGGTTCTGGAACATTCAGTTCATTGGATCGCTGGCCGTAACGGTAGCTGTGCTTTTGCTTCACGGTACCATCTTGCAACTCGCCCTTTGGAGTGCTGTACCTACAATCCTAATCACAGGAGTTATCTGGTTCAGCCTTCGGCGCTCGCATCCAGAGCTTTTGCCGAAATTGTCTGAGGCTCGCTATGAGGGGCTCAAAGAGCTAATGAACCCAAGCTTGCTCTTTGGCCTCATCATGCTCTCTGCTGCATTAACTTTGCAGGGACCTGTATTGATAGTCTCAAGTGCACTCGGTGGAATAGCCGTCGCCCTCTTGGTGACTACGAGAACCTTGGCGAACTTTGTAGTGCAGGCAATAAAAGTACTACAATCAGCACTCTGGCCTGAATTGACGCGCTTGGACGCTTTAGGGGACGAGCGGAGTCTCCAATTCGGACACCGTCTATTCTCCGTCAGCGCGGTAGCCATATCGGCGGCATTTGCCGGAGCTCTCTGGTTCGAAGGAGCCGGCGTGATTGCTGTTTGGACTGGCGGAAAGCTCACGCCAGATGTTTGGCTGCTGAGATTTTTCTTGCTTGCTCTTATACTGCAGGCCCCTTGGCTGGCGAGTTCACTCTTCACCACAGCGAACAATCAGCATCGCCGACTGGCTTATTCCTACGTCATTTCCGCAATACTCACTCTTGTCGCCATAGCCTTCTTGCTTCACCCGTGTGGCCTTATTGCTGTTCCGCTTGGTGCAATCGCGGGAGAGGCGGTCGCCAATTACCACTTCGTAGTCAAGGATGCGTGCAATGTACTGAAAGAAAATTATCTTCGATTTGCCGTTCGTCTTTGGGCCGGAGTTGGTGTGATTTCATGTGCATCGTGGAGCGCGGGATACATTGGCCATGCGATTGCAGTTGGACCGGCACCGCTGCGCTGGATCGAAGTTGGTACACTCACAACTCTTGCCGCCATACTTTCCGCATGGACATTTGGATTGCTTTCCGTCGATCGCTCGCGATTATTGCGGGCGCAGAAAACACGCTGGAACGCCCTTAGGGCGAGCTCAGGTAATCAGACTGCATAATTTCTCTCGGCGAAACTGACGAATATGATCTACACCCTGCTCCTTGCGCTGTGCATTTTCTGCCCGATAGCATCCTATTGGCAATTTCGAAGTGTCCTCCATCCGCATTTCATCTTCACAATTTCCTGGCTATTCCTTCTCCCTGCAGGTGTTCTAGTTGCTCCGACCCCTCCAGGATACATAGGTGCAGAAGCGATTAGCGCGGAAGAGCTGTTCCCTAATCAACTTCTCATTGTGTTCTTCCTGTTTATTCTTTTCTTGCTCACGATGTTAAGATCCTACGATTTTGCGTCAACATATCGGTCGAATGATTATCTTAAGTCCCTAAGGATGTCTAAACAAAATGCCAATGTATTGGCCGTTATAACTCTCGGAATATTCGCTCTTGAACTCGGAATTCAGTTGTACGCGAGCAACTGGTTGGTTCAGTTATGGCTTTCCGATTCACTCGGCGCGCGCGGCATGAGAGGGTGGAGTACGGGTGCAGTCGGCGGAGATAAATTCATTTACACTTTTGTCAGCGAACTTTTTGCTGCCTGCCCACTTCTATTTCCTTTGGCACTTGGTAGTGCGAAAGGCCTCGCTCGAATTGTAACGATATGCGTATTTCCGGTTTTTTTGTTCATGCTCGTCTTCGACGGCTCACGCACGCCTTTCGCAGTTACGCTCCTGATTTGCATGCTTGTCTGGCATACTTTCGCACCTAGCCGCATCGCGCGAGTTGTTGGGCATCTAACCTTGATGGGGCTCCTTATTGCAATCTCGGCGGTAATGGTCAGCAATAGAAGCGTCGGGTATATGCATTCTATCGCTAATAAACAACTCTCAAACATTAAATATTCCCAGGACGATAACTACTTTCAGTTACTTCACGTGATTCAGGTATCAGATAATAAGTCCGCGGACAATTGGGACGTTGCTTACTTTTCTGCCGCCATCTTATTTAATCCAGTTCCGCGCTACTTTTGGACCGATAAACCACTATTAACACCAGAATTTTATGGAGGTTGGAAGAGATCCTGGGAGACGGTTTCCTTTGCAGGTGAACTTGTGGCTATGTTTGGTAAATGGGTTGGAATGGTCGGCGCCCTATTTGTCGGACTTTGTTATTATCAACTATTATTGTGGTCGTACAAGAGGATCTCTTGTGAATTCGGCCTTGTGCTCTATTTGGGGATGGGTTTTTATGTTTATATGGCGCAGCGGTCGATGCATAACCTAGGCATGTACCTTGTCTTTACCGTGTTTCTAGTTATAATATTCGCTTTGTTTCAATCGAAAAAACTTTTTTCTTCACGCGCGCCAACGAAACGTCAAAGATTCAGCAATAACATACATTCTCCGCACATACAACGAGGGAATTTGCCGTCATGATAATCCTAATGAGTCCATCGGTGAGCGAGAAGAGACGTATCGAACGTCAAAATGAAGAACCGCGTTGGTTTGCTTCGCCAATTATTGAGACCGATCCGGACACACACTTTTCGCGCAGTTGGTCGCACTTGGCGTCCAGTATGCGCGACAAAGCAAGGCGCACTGACGCCTTGGTTTTTTCGGTTGGCGAAATCGAAGCCTTTCTATCGCTAGTGCCCACAACTCGACTTAATATTTGCTCGCTGTTTCAATGGCCCTATTTGGATTTACTACCATCCATAAAGCGCCAAATATACCGTCGATTACTTACAAAAAGCAAGGTGATTGTTACCTATAGCCAAGCAGCTGAGGTATATCTACGTGGCATGTTTCCAAATAAGAAAATCTTTTGGATGGGGTTGTTTACCGATACCGACTTTTTTTGCCCTGGAAGCAACGGCATCCCAATGAGGAAATATCTTCTTGCAGTCGGAGATCATTTGAGATTTGAAGATATCATTGTCCAGATAGCAACCAAGCTACGAATGCCAATTGTTCGCGTTTCAAATGACGTTCGTGTTGCGAGCTTTTATTCGGCCAATCCGAGTGCTTTAGTTGAGATGCGACGAGGAGTCGACTTCAAGGAGCTTAGGAAGCTTTATCAGAATGCCGCAGCGGTTCTGAACGTGGTTGACGATAGCAAATGGCCGGTCGGGATAACATCGTTCTGCGAAGCACTTGCTATGAATAAGGCGTTGATAACATCCGGGCGGCACTGTTGTTCTGGTTATGTTTTTGATGATGGCAGCAGACCTTACACTACCATCGAGCAACCTCAAGACGTGGATTGTTGGTTGGAGGGAGTAGGTGGGATCGTGCGCGAGGAGAGCCTCTGGAAGAGCGGTAGAAGCCCAAGAGATCTTGCAATCAAGATGTGTTCCTTTGAACAGGCTGTAAGGAAGTGGAAGAATGTTGTGGATATTCTTGGCGCAGATTGAAAAAATGATAAGGATCATTTTCAGATTTTTATGGAAAGCAAAACGAGAGGTTACGTCTTGCCTTATGTGGGTGCAATACGCGTGTATGCGTAATGCGTTCTTTCGGAGGCTTGGGCCAGGGACACATTTTTACGGAAAGGTTCGCTTTGGATCTGTTGAAGGGAATATTGATGTTGGAAAGAACTGTGGTATAGGAGACAGTGTGTTTCTTTCTGCTTCAAAGGGTGCATTTGTGCGGATAGGAGATAGAAGTAGCCTTAATACCGGATGCCATCTTGTCGCAGTGTATGGAATTGAAATTGGGGAAGATTCCCATTTAGGAGAATATTGTTCAATTAGGGACCAAAATCATGAATTTAAGGACGCGGATACTCCAATAAGTCATCAGGGTTATTGCGGAGCCACGATCAGAATTGGTCGCGACGTGTGGATTGGACGTGGCGTGTTTGTCGGACCTGGCGTTCAGATTGGGGACGGCGCTGTTATCGGAGCCAATAGCGTTGTGACCAAAAGTATCCCAAAAAACAGCATATCAGTTGGCGTGCCAGCCAGAATAATCGGAAGGCGAGAAAGCCAGACGCAAAGAACATTTTTTGAAGATCAAAGTAATTTCTAAACGGGTTTTCACAGGGAATGGGATCAACGGTTATGAGCAGCGCTGTTATTATTCACAATCACCCTATCCATTACCAGCACCTTTTGTTCTGCGAGCTTGCGAAAAAGGGGCTGGAGTTCGAGGTGCTTTTTACGGCGAGCTCGAGCAGAAGTCGGATTGAGGCCCCGCTTCCCGAGCGGCAGGAATATGTTTATTCCATAGGGTATTCGGGATCTTATGAGAGTGTAGGGAAGCTGAACGCAGCTTTTTTCGTTTGGCGATCTTTAAATCGCCTTCGTCCAAAGGTAGTGATTCTCAGTGGATATTGCGACGTGGCTACTTGGACAGGGTGGCTCTGGGCGGGCATTTACCGGGCAGGTAGGATACTTTGGGCCGAGTCCAATGTTTTTGATCATCGACGAAATAGGTGGAAAGAGTCCATTAAACGCCTGTTTGTGAAGGGATGCGATTGTGCGCACGTCTATGGTACTTCAAACAAGGAGTACCTGGAAGAGTTGGGGATGCCGGCGGACAGGATCATTCTTAAACGTGCAGTTGCTAATACCGCTCTGTTTCTAAAGGCCTCAGTCGTGTCGACTCAAAAACCGGATTGCATCACTTTGCTTTACTGCGGCAGGTTTTCGTCTGAGAAGAATCTGGCTATGCTGTTTCGTGCCTTGGCGGCAGTTGGCCAGGACCGGCGGAAGCCCAGGATAGCCTTGAAATTGATAGGCTACGGTCCACTTGAAGACTCTTTACACATATTGGCTCGCGACCTTAGGATCGCCGGGTTGGTAGAGTTCGCCGGAAAGGCTAATCAAGCTGACCTGCCGCAGATGTTTGCGGCGGCGGATGTGCTGATTTTGCCCAGTATCTGCGAACCTTGGGGTCTTGTAGTCAATGAGGGGATGTTGTCCGGACTTGCGGTAGCCGTCTCCAATCAGTGCGGTTGTGCTGCGGATCTGGTTACGCCCGAGACAGGATGGACATTTTCTCCCTACGATGAGGTTGGATTGACCGAACTTATTGAGAAGATCGCGGAGACGCCTAGGCTTGAGCATAAGCGAATGGGCTCAGCAGCGCGGAAGCTCGCCTCCGAATACAGTCCGGAAAACTGTGCCGTTTTAGTAATGCAGACAGTTTCCGAAATCGCGCAGAAGCGCCGAGTTACCGGTAACGCTCCAACTGCCCAGCAATTCTAAGGTTGATGCCAAATGAGTCGTTCGCAGAATAGATTGACAATTCTTGTAAGTTCCATCTCTCATGTAGCAGGAGGCCTGTTCGATGCGGTGCGAAATCTTTCAATTGCAATCAAGAAAGAGAATCGCTATTCCATTTCTATTGCTGGTATTCGCGACGCGGAAACAGATCGGGACCGACCGTTGTGGGGCGACATCAAGACAGAAGTATTCAGCTTGCGAGGGCCCCGCGCCTATGGCTATGCGCCAGGACTTGCCGGTGCTCTGGAATCGAATAACTCGCACATTCTTCATGCTCACGGACTTTGGATGTATCCCTCCGTCGCTGCTCATCGCTGGTCGAAATCTACAAGGCCTTATGTGATAAGTCCGCACGGGATGCTCGACTCCTGGGCGCTGAACAACTCACGCTTGAAGAAGCGTATCTGTGCCATGCTCTATGAGAATAGATACCTGCGCGATGCCGCCTGCATTCATGCATTAAATCAGGCAGAAGCAGCAGCGATTCGCGCATACGGACTAACAAATCCAATTTGTGTGATTCCGAATGGAATCGATTCGCCCTCGAATACTGAAGCCAGGCCTGTTCAGAAAGGCTACACGCTACTTTATCTTGGCAGGCTGCACGCAAAAAAAGGCTTGCCGAAGCTCTTTGAGGCTTGGTCGATGGCTCAAAGGGAGGCGGGCGAGTGCGGCTGGCGGCTTGTAATCGCTGGCTGGGACCAGAACAGCCATCGCAGTTACCTTGAGGCTCTCGCAACAAAACTTCGGCTAAATTCCAGCATTAGTTTTGTGGGACCGCAATTTGGCGTGGATAAAGCTGCATGCTATCGAGAGGCTTCCGCATTTATCCTCCCAAGCGTGAGCGAGGGCATGCCTATGTCGGTTCTCGAAGCCTGGTCGTGGCGTCTGCCTGTTTTGATGACGCCTCAGTGTAACCTTCCCGAAGGCGTCGCTGCTGAAGCTGCGATGATGATGGAAGCCAACGTTGACAGCATCTCGGCAGCGTTGCGCCGCCTTTTTTCGATGAGTGCTTATGAACGCGAGGCGATGGGTAAGAATGGTGGCCGGCTTGTCGAGCAGCGCTTTGAGTGGAAGCGAATTGGCCGACAAATGGCTGATGTCTACGACTGGGTGCTCGGCGGATCCCGCCCAAGTACAATAGAGCTATGAGAGTCTCTAGATGAATACAACTGTCGGTTCTCCACTCATCTATCGAAACCAATTGAGTTATCGCAATCGCGTGGGGCGCGTCCTTTGGGCAGCAGTATGGGTTATCCTGTATCGCCCCTCGCCAGCTTTCTTTTTTTGGTGGCGCCGTTTTCTGCTTCGTTGTTTCGGGGCTACTATCGGCACCAAAGCCAATCCCTATCCTCGCTGCCGAATTTGGGCGCCATGGAAGTTAACTATGGGTCCGCATAGCTGCCTCGCAAACGATGTCGACTGTTATTGTGTCGATGCCGTAGTTCTTGGCGGATACGCCACAGTTTCCCAGCAGGCAATGCTCTGCACCGCTACGCACGATTACAACAATCCAGACTTCAAACTCGTCACCAAACCGATTACGATAGGTTCTCGCGCATGGATCGGTGCAAGAGGGTTTGTCGGGCCGGGTGTCCATGTCGGGGAGGGAGCTGTGGTTGGGGCGGCGTCGGCAGTTTTTCAAAATGTTGCAGATTGGACAGTAGTCGGAGGAAATCCAGCGCGACTCATTAAGACACGAGCCCATGCGAAGCAAACTTAAGGCACAGAACTCTGCTCCGGTTGGATCTATGAGTATTGTCGAAAACGAAGTCAAGATTGCCGCGATCATCCTCACGATGAATGAGGAGAGGGATCTTCCTGACTGTCTTCTCAGTCTCCGAGGAGTCGCTTCTGAGATATACGTTGTCGATTCGGGGAGCACCGATTCAACGTGCCAGATCGCGCAAGGATTCGGTGCAAATCTGCTCTTTCATCCTTTTGAGAACTATTCAAGACAATTCAACTGGGCTCTCGATAATATCTCAACAAAGGCAGAATGGATTCTGCGCATTGACGCCGACGAGCGTTTGCAGCCGAAACTCGCCTGCGAGTTGCTCCAAGTGATTCCTGACTTGCATCTAGATACAACAGGGATTGAGATTCCCAGGCGAATCCGCTTCATGGGACGCGAACTACGGTTTGGCGATACGTACCCGGTCTGGCTTCTTCGACTATGGCGAAGTGGAGCTGGCCGATGCGAAGATCGCTGGATGGATGAGTACATTCAGCTCAGCAAAGGATGCACAGTTCGTGTTTGCGGCGACCTTCTTCACGATATCCCCAAGAATGTGACCGAATGGACTGCCAAACACAACTGGTACGCTACGCGAGAATGCACAGACATTCTGTTGGCCAAGGAAAACGGCACTTGCGAAGAAGCCATAGGTTTTCGCCGGCAGATTAAGCAGTCTGTTTATCTTCGTCTTCCGCTTTTTTATCGCGCATTCGCCTATTGGGTTTATCGTTATGTCTTCAAATTGGGCTTCCTTGATGGCAAAGCCGGGCTCGTATACCACTTCCTGCAAGGCTTTTGGTATCGATTTCTTGTTGACACAAAACTCTATGAATCATCTATTTCCGCAAAGACCCAATTGCCAACCAGCAATTCTGATTTACGGAAGAAGGCATAGTGGCCGGCTCTAAACTAAGGAACTTCATTGCATTTCGGAAGCGGTTTCGCCATTGCGTATCTTCGATTCACGGGATCTGGGCGCTAGCTTTTTTTGGAAAAGCGTGGTGGCGTTTTGTAAAGAGCATGATGTCAGTCAGTACTGCTTGATCTAGTACGTAAACAAATCCTCCGAACTAACGTTAGATATCAGCTACAAATTTTCATACTTATCGTGGCTAATCAAGGGCTTGACAAAAGGTTGCAGTGGTTGCCAACAAATATATGAAAATTGTCCTTTTTAACCAGTTCTTTTGGCCGGATACAGTTGCTACCAGTCAAATATTGACTGAAGTGGCCCGGGGGCTAGCAAAGGAACACGAGGTGACGGCGATTTGTGGTGGCGGGGGTGCGGAAACTTCCGTTGCCGGAGGGATCCCGAGGCCAAACGTCAACATTTTGCGGATACACAATGCAGGATTTGGGCATTCTACTCCTGCTCGTGTTGCGTCTTATATGACCTATCTTGTTGGTGTTATATGGCACTGCTGTCTTATCCGACGCCCTGACTGCTTCGTAACACTCACAACGCCGCCGATACTAAGTGTTATTGGAAGTTTTTTTGCACGAGCTCGGCACATTAGGCATGTGATATGGGAGATGGATGTCTATCCCGATATTGCCACCGACTTAGAGTACTTCAAAAAAGGCGGGGTTGTTGAACTCTTCAGTGGTACAGTCATTGACTGGTCCAGGCGGAGGGCGGATGCCATCATCGTTCTCGGCGAAGATATGAAGACTCGCCTCATGGCGCGAGGCTTTCCGGAAAACAAGATTCACGTTGCGGAAAACTGGGCGAACGGCCTGGAAATTGCACCTGTGCCGTTTTCCGATGGCCCACTAACTGTGCATTACTCCGGCAATCTCGGCCTAGCACACGAAGTTGAGACCATTACCGCGGTGATGGAGCGGCTTGCAAATAACCCACACTTTCGTTTTATCTTTGCGGGCGGAGGCCCTCGCCGTGCTCAACTGGAGACCCGCTGCCGCGAGCGACTTATCCAGAATGTGGAGTTCCGTCCGTTCTGCTCCAACGCTCAGTTGGGTCAGAGTCTAGCTGAAGGACATCTCGGTTTGATTACTCAGATTCCAGAGACGCTCGGCTCCATCGTACCAAGCAAAACATATGGACTTATGGCCGCAGGGCGACCGCTGTTATTCATTGGCCCGGCCGAGTCCACTCCAGCGCGCCACATTCGAAGTTTCAATTGTGGCTGGCATATTCAACCAGGCGACGTCGACGGCGTTATCGCACTTCTTCAGCATCTTAATGTGAACCGACATCTCCTAGGTGAAGCTGGTTTGAGAGGCCGCATGGCCTTCGATCGGCATTTTGATTGCCCTATCGGCGTAGGTCGAATTTTGGCAGTTGTGTTAGCATCCAACCCGCGAAACCCCCACGCATAACTCGGACAAGGGTATCCATGTATTCTCTGCTTTTTCTTGGTCTCGTTTCCTTTGTACTGTCGTTCGTCTTGACGCCATTGATCAAGTACGTAGCGTGGCACTTTGGGATCATTGACCTACCTGATCAAAAGCGTAAAATCCACTGCGCTCCGGTCCCTCGATTGGGAGGTGCTGCCATCTTTGCCGCAGTCATCGGAGCATACGGAATTCTCTTAGTGGTGAGATTTAGTTCAGGCGCAATCGTTTGGGAGGGGTTACCTCTTGTTCTCCGCCTTCTTCCTGCCCTCGTTGTCGTATTTGGAACTGGGCTTATAGATGACATCTTTAGTCTTTCCCCCCGGAAGAAGCTCATCTTTGAAGTTTTAGCTGCAATACTTGCATGGTTTGGCGGAATTCACATTAGTGGTCTTGAAGGGGTTTCTTTCTTCGGTGTTGTCGTCAACTTTATATGCACAATTCTGTGGATCATTACCTGCGCTAATGCCATCAACCTGATCGATGGAGTAGATGGACTTGCGGTTGGTGTCAGTCTGTTCGCAGCATTCACCATGCTCCTTGGAGCGATGCTTAATCATAACTTCCCTATGGCGTTGGCCATTGTGCCGCTCGTAGGAGCTCTTCTGGGATTTCTTCGCTATAACTTTAGTCCAGCAAAGATCTTCCTAGGCGATTGTGGTAGCCTGACGCTGGGATTTCTACTTGGATGTTACGGTGTTTTGTGGAGCGAGAAGTCCGCCACTCTGTTGGGTATGATGGCACCACTTCTAGTTCTTGCTGTCCCGCTTCTTGATGTGGGACTTGCGGTCGCCCGTCGCTTTCTTCGTGGGCAACCGATCTTCAGGGCCGACCGGGATCACATTCATCACAAGCTCCTTTCCAAAGGCTTCACACCTCGTCGTCTTGTTTTGGTTATTTATTGCGTCTGCGGAATCAGCGCGGCGACGTCGCTTCTGTTAATCTTCAGCGCTGAGAACAATCGTGGATTTGTGATTGTGCTTGTCTGCCTTGCATTGTGGCTAGGTTTGCAGCATTTGGGCTACAAGGAATTTGGTGCGGCGCGCAAGATAGTATTTGGTGGGGTTTTCGGCAGTGTGCTCAGTGCGCAACTCGCACTTGAAGTATTCGAAAGCGAATTAAGTGCTGACATCTCGCTTCAGCAATGTTCGGATTTGTTCTTCAGGGCCTGCCCCGAGTTTGGATTCTCAGGTGCTGTCTTCCACATTGATGACGTGAGATGCCAATGGGGAAGTAGCGACGGATGGCAAGCCCGTCTGGACTTCCCTGGCCATGGTTACATCAACATCTGGCGCGAATTTGACGACAAGAATAGATGGGCGGTAGTAGTAGTTTTTGTGGATGGTGTCTCACGTGCTTTTAACAAAAGGCTGAACCAAATGGAAACAGTCCTTTACGATTGAGGAGCGAAATACATGTTAATCGGTAAGCGGCTGCGCATTATGTGGTGTTTACTGATCTGTGGAGTTTTGTTGTTATCGACTCCCTACGAAGCCAATCGGCTAGATCATTTTATCGGCATCAACAATATGAATAGTTGGGCGCATTTCTTGGCCTACGCTGTGGTTTCTACTATTCCTGTCGCCGCTTGGAAACATAAGACCGACCAGCTACTCTCCTTAATCCTTTCATTAGTTGGGATTACCCTTGAACTTACGCCGGTATTTATCCAAGGGGCTATCATGCGACCTCAGAATGCTTCCGCAGACATGTTTGGAGTGGGTGCAGGTATCTTGCTCGGTTTAAACCTTCGCATGATGAGCAATTCGGTTAAGCCAATTAATGAGGCAGGCCAGAATCCCTCGCACTCGACCTTGATTTAGCTCAAATCCAAAACCCTTCACGGTCTAAAATAACGGGAATAATCCCGCCGAGGCTAGGAGTAAATCATCAATGACCAAATCCTCATTGCAAGCGACTTTTTATCCAGAAAGCACTTTTGGCGGCTTTTCAGACATTGACGGAACAATAGCATTCTACGCTAGGGTAAATGCTTTGATTCAACCGTCGTTCAGAATAGTTGATTTCGGTTGTGGGCGTGGTGCGCAATCTGAAGATCCAATAATATATCGGCGTGAGCTGCGATGTATTAAGGGGAAAGTGGCGAGAATTATAGGCCTAGATGTGGATAGCAAAGCATGTTATAATCCGACATTGGACGAGTTTCGACTGTTGAGGAATGGCTCTTGGCCCCTTGAGAACAAGTCGGCGGATCTTGTCATTTGCGATAATGTTCTTGAGCATGTTTGCTACCCGGAAACATTTTTTGGTGAGGCTGGAAGGGTCTTGGTTCAAGGGGGCTATCTGTGTATAAGAACACCAAATGCTCTCGGATATGTGGGCATTGCCGCTAGATTAATCCCGAATAGTTGCCACAAGAGCCTGCTTGCTAAAACACAACCAGATAGAGAAGATGAAGATATATTTCCAACTTTGTACCGTTGTAATACGGTTTGGGCTATTAGGAAAAGAATGGCCATCAGTGGGTTTCGCGCGGCGGTATACGGATACGAACCAGAACCGAGCTATTTAAACTTCTCAAAGTTTGCCTATGGTTTTGGCGTGCTTCATCAGAGGTTTGCCCCTAGTTTTCTCAAGCAAGCAATTTTTGGCTTTGGCCAGTTGTTGTAACGACCGTAACTGTTGAAGAAATAACGAGGTACTTTGCGAATCGCCAACACTGAGTACCCTTAGCTATCTAATCAATTGATCCCTTACATTGTTCACTTGATCTCTGTGCCCATTCAGCGTGTCTTAGATGACGCAGGTTGCCTTCGCTGGCGGCCAAGCCGTTGGTGATGTCGCGCAGGCTGTTGACCGAGCCCAACTGAAAAAACAGCATCGCCACCAACTGGCCCCTGCAGGTGAAGTTTTCGGTGTTGCGTTCGGCATCATGCTTCCGAACGGCGGAATCGAAGTCGGCGCGTGGGATCAACTTCAGGATTTGGGGAAAATGCTGCATACTATGGACAAGTCTGTGTCCTCCTCAGACGGGCAAGTTCTAGACAAACCCAATCTATCAGAACGACGCAGCCCTACCTCTGACATCAAAATTACCGCAGCAAATCTTTTGTCTTGGACAAGAGTGATCTGCCTTAACTCTTCCTTTTTGACCTGTTTCTTTTGTATCTTAACTATGGAAACTAAATTGAACTGCATATTTCAGAGGGAAACCCCTGCTACGCCAGGGCGACAGTCGATGTTGACAGGTCTGGACGTCTATTTTAGAAACTTAATTGTGGGCGGGTAAAACACAGATGTAGTTATCAGGACGGAAGAGCATGACAACTGGAGCGACTCGAAGTGGGAGTTTGACCACCAAGTAGTTTTTGTCCCAAGTATTGACGTAAGAAGTTGTACAAAGAACTTCGCCAGTATTTCGGCGAAGTCGTTAAGCGGTTGGTCGAATAAAAGGAACGCCACGTCGTCGCGGAAGATCTGCAGCTTTGTCACGTTCATATTCTGTTCTAAATTTTGCCCATGTAAGCTGTGGGTCAGGTGATCCGGTTCATGAAAGCCAAGAGTGCGATTAACCCAGTGCGGATTTACATGGAGCGAAAGCAGAATTTTATTGGCTAAAGCTCATGGGTCGGCATTTTTTTGGTTTCTAAAGCAAACAGAGAGGAGACGGCGGTCCGGGAGTACATACACAACAAAAAACGAAGACCGCCGCCTGAGGCGGTTGCGCATGTGATAATGACCTGTTATCGACAAGGTGGGCCAATCTAACCCAGCTCGTCTAGATAATCTTGCTCAGGAAGCATTCAGTGGTTCATAACGCGTAGCTCAAGGCTCTCCCGAGGGTATTTACTCACGACCGAATGCATTGAATGCAGGCAAAAACAAACTGAATGTCAGATTGAAGGATCTAATACTAAAATGAAGAAAGCTCTGATTTCCGGCTGCACTGGCCAGGATGGCTCCTATCTGACCGAATTTCTTCTAGCCAAAGGCTACGAAGTTCACGGTCTCAAGCGTCGTGCGTCCAGCTTCAATACAGATCGAATCGATCATATTTTACGAGACTTCCATGAGACCAACATCCGCTTTTACCTGCACTATTCCGATCTCACAGATGGCAGCTCGCTTGCATCGCTCCTTCATGATATCGAGCCAGATGAAATTTACAACTTGGGTGCTCAAAGCCATGTGAAAGTTAGCTTTGAGATCCCGGAATTCACTGCCAATGTGGTGGCCATTGGGACTTTGCGGATGCTCGAAGCGATGCGGTTGACAGGTTCTAAATGTCGTTTCTATCAAGCCTCATCGAGCGAGATGTTCGGAAGTACGCCGCCTCCGCAGCGCGAGACTACGCCTTTCCACCCACGCAGCCCGTACGCTTGTGCAAAGGTTTTTGGGCACAACATTACAGTTAACTATCGCGAGAGCTATGGCACTCACGCTTCAAGCGGAATCCTCTTCAACCACGAATCACCGCGACGTGGCGAAACCTTTGTCACTCGCAAAATCACCCGCGCCGTTGCCAGGATCAAAAATGGGGTTCAAAAAAAGCTGTTTCTTGGCAACATGGAGGCACGACGTGATTGGGGTTATGCGCCCGATTACGTACGCGCTATGTGGTTGATGCTTCAGCAAGAAATACCGGACGACTATGTTATTGGTACTGGAGAGGCGCATTCAGTGCGCGAATTTGTCGAACTTGCATTTGCGCACGCCGATCTGGATTGGCGAGAATATGTTGAGATTGATCCGCGTTATCTTAGGCCTGCTGAGGTTGATTATCTCTGTGCTAACGCTTCCAAAGCACGGGAAATTTTGGACTGGGAGCCAACTGTGACCTTTATGGAGCTGGTTCGGATCATGGTTGATGCCGACATCAAAGAGTTGGAAACTCGCCTAAAAGGCGGCACTGAAGCCCTTTAATAAGATGTGGTCGCTTAAGGAGAACTGATGATTGATCTGGCGAACAAGCGGATTATGGTGACAGGTGGTACTGGGTTTCTTGGACAGCATCTGCTTACCCGACTCAGGAAAATAGGATGTCAAAACGTATTCGTTCCGATCCACTGCGATTACGACCTTATGCATGTCGACGTGATTGACCGACTGTTTGATGATCAGAGTCCAGAGGTTCTCATCCACCTGGCCGCGGTGGTGGGTGGCATTGGCGCCAATCGGACCAACCCAGGTAAATTCTTCTACGAAAACGCGTTCATGGGTATCCAGCTGATCGACGCTGCACGACGCCGAGGAATAGAGAAAATAGTTGTCTTGGGTACGATTTGCTCTTATCCGAAGTTCACGCCAGTCCCTTTTCGTGAAGAGGATTTGTGGAATGGGTATCCGGAGGAGACGAATGCCCCTTATGGGTTGGCTAAGAAGATGATGCTCGTGCAGTGTCAAGCCTATCGAGAACAATATGGAATGAATGCTATTTTTCTTTTACCGGTGAACTTATATGGGCCGGGCGATAATTTCGATCTGGAATCTTCCCATGTTATCCCTGCATTGATTCGCAAGTGTGTCGAAGCGGTGAAGGAAGGCAGGGAAGAGATCGTATTATGGGGGGATGGGTCACCGACGCGCGAATTTCTTTATGTGGAGGATGCTGCGGAGGGGATTGTGCTGGCTACGAATCATTATGACGGCGGTGCCCCCGTAAATCTGGGAAGCGGTCTGGAGATTTCGATCCGGGATTTGGCCACAATGATTTCGAAAGAGACTGGATTCAGTGGACGAGTGCGCTGGGATGAGTCGAAGCCAAATGGTCAACCCCGCCGGTGTTTAGATGTAAGTCGTGCAGAGCAAGCATTCGGCTTTCGATCCAAGACTTCATTTGAAGTCGGGTTGCGGAAGACGATCGAATGGTATTTGAAATGCTCGTAGTTGAGAAAGGCATAATGAATTGAATTTTGTCCATAATATCTTGAAAGGATTTTAATCCTCTTCTTGTGATCGGCACTCGTTTTTTTCTTTACAAGACTGGCGTATAAAGGAGACTGGAATATCCATTCTCACATTTATTCAGCACCTCAAACAATGAAACATTCATAGGACAAAAAATCACCGACTAATTTTTTATAAGTTACTCACTTTTTTGTCCAAAATTTTTTAAACTAGAATTTATCTATCACGTATACTGCCTAAGGCAACGACTCAGACCTAGATTGAATCGCGGAGGTTTGTGTTTGAACTATACAAATCGCAGACGAAATTATGAGTAGATGCGAGGTTGACGAAATGTCCCTGAACGGCTACCGGGCTTATGGTCTTCGTATCCATGCAGACTTCGAGTGTCCTGAGCTTCCCTGTCTTCATATTGAAACGGGGAATCCCGATGTCACAATCCGTTTGCTGCCTCCAACTGTGGATGCGATGGAGTCCTTGGAGAGCGGCCATTATGAGGTTCAGTCAGGAATCTTTCGTCTAGTAGTGCCAGACGTGGCTTTTTACCGCGTAGAGGAAGGGTGTCGCATCTTCATCACACCACTTCCCGGTGTTTCGATCGAGAAGCTACGCCTATTCTTGCTGGGATCGGCTATGGGCGCTCTTTTGTACCAAAGAGGGTTGTTTCCGCTTCATGGAAGTGCCATAGAGACGCCTTGGGGCGCAATGATATTTGTTGGAACTCAGGGCGCTGGCAAGTCCACTCTCGCAGCTCAGTTTTATCTCAAAGGGTATCGCTTGCTCTCGGATGATGTATGCGCCGTGGAAGCTACTCCTGATGGATTGTGGACTCTTCCCGCTTTTGCTCGGTTTCGGCTCTGTGCCGACGCTTTTGCGCGCTTTGGATCCCCTCAAGATGCACGCTTCGACGTTGATAAATTTGTGGTGCCCGTGAGAAATAATTACTGCCCCTGCCCGGTGCCTCTCAGGGCGATTCATATTCTAGCCGACCACGACAATAATAATCCGGAATTCGAGGAACTCCGCGGTTTTGACCGAGTGCAACGTCTTTTGGAGAATCTGTATCGCCCTCATTTTCTGAAGGGCCAAGGCACGCAAAGCATTCTAATGCAAATGGCGGGTTTAATTGCGCAGAAAACCACCATTGCCTCTGTTAGCCGACGCCGTGCTCCTGAAATGATTGAAGGATTGGTAGGCTTCCTAGAATCGGCATGGGCGGAACGCTTTGGCGCAAACCCACCGAAGGAGAATAACTAGATGCGTCGCTTCAGTCCCCAAGACAAGTTATCGCGCTCCGAAATGCTCTCTACAGAGATTGACCAGGAAACGATTCTGATGAGTATCGATGCTGGTGCATACTACGGTCTGAAGGGCTCAGCCCAAAGTATTTGGGAGAAGCTGGAAACCCCTTTGACCTTCTCGGCCCTCGTCGATGGGCTAGTCAAGGAATATCGGATTTCTCCCGAGGCTTGCGCTGCCGACCTGGAAGGCTTTCTGGCAGAGATGGAACGGGAAGGCCTCCTGAGTGTGGAATGACCTGAAACGCGCTGTGCAAGTATCCGGGCCCCGAAGACGGCTGCTGGAAGAAGCACTTATCGCTCTGCTGATCGCACGCTGGGCGGTATTTTTTTTGCCTTTTCGGCGTATTGCTGCTTGGCTGGGGACGCCTGGAACTGAGACTCCTTCCACAGCAACTGCTGAAGAGATATGTTCGGCGCAAGAGATTGGTTTTGCAGTGAGTGTTGTGGCGCGACGGGTGCCATGGGATGGGCGTTGCCTGGTCCAGGCTCTGGCCGCCACGGGGATGCTGCGTAGGCGGGGCCTGGAAGGGACCGTGAGTATTGGCGTTTGCCAAGGCGAAACTGCGGAATTTGATGCCCACGCATGGCTGCGCATGGGGCCCTGCATTGTTACTGGCGGGCCGGGTCACCTGAGTTTCAAGGCCATCACGACATTCGCCAGGAGACGGTTGTGAGCGGTATCTACGGCATCTATCGCTATGATGGCGCCCTGGTGGATATCCAGTGGTTGGAACGAATGAGGGCAGCCATGGCCTACTATGGCCCCGATGGTGGGCGCCACACGGTTGCGGGAACGGTTGGGTTGGGGCACTTGCTGCTGGAGGTCAACCCGGAAGATGCCTTTGAGAGCCAGCCGGTGTTAGGAGCGCGCGGTCTAGTTGTAAGTGCTGTCCGGTTAGACAACAGGGCAACACTTCTGGAGGCTTTAAGAATCCCTGCAGCCGAAGCTGTTCAAATTTCTGACGGGCATCTGGCGAGTTTGGCTTTTGATCGTTGGGGTGAGGGTCTCTGTTCGCACCTTCAAGGAGATTGGGCGCTTGCGGCCTGGGAGCCTCGTGAACGACGTCTTCTCTTGGCCCGCGACGCTTGCGGAAATGCCACTCTCTACTTCTACGAGGGCAGAGGCTTCATCGCGTTTGCGTCCAGTCTTAAGGCACTCCTGGCAATTCCTGGTACGGTCAAGGAACCGGATCGGCTTCGTCTTGCTCAGGTGTTGGTTTCATGGCAACACGACGCGGAACTGACTGCTTACAAAGGCTTCAAGCGTGTGGTATGGGCGCATGCCATTACCGTCGCTTCCGATGGTCAGTCCCGTACCTGGCGTCATTGGTCGCCAGAAGGCCGCGATCTGCTTTCCTATCGCCGGGATGAGGAGTATACAGAGGCCTTTCTAGAACATTACACAAGGGCGGTTCAAAGCTGTCTGAGGTCTCAGAAACCTGTCTCAGCGACGCTCTCTAGTGGCCGTGATTCGAGTTCTGTCGTTGTGCAAGCGGCACAGCTACTAGCCAATCAGGGCCGCAGCCTTACAACCTACACTTCGGTTCCTTATCTGCCTCCAGACGGAGCCGGCGAAAGAGAGCTGGGCAATGAATGGGAGATCGCCCAAGCAACGGCCGCGCTGGTTGGGGCCAATCTCCAGCATCTACCAATCGACGCGGCAAACTTCGGCGTCCTTCAGGGCATTGAGCATGTCCTTGACGTCCATGATGGCCCAACTCATGCTGCGAGCAACGAGTACTGGCTTCAGGCCATTATGGAGGCTGTCTCTCGGAGCGGGAGCGGCGTGGTGCTGACCGGACAAATGGGTAATGGCACGGTCTCTTGGTCGGGGAATGGATCGGCGCTCCTGGCGCTTTTCCAAGGTTCTCCGGCTACGGCTTCTCGGCTGTTTTTTCACGCAGAACCGAATTTCTGGCTTACCTTAAAGCGACAGCTTTTGAAACCGATACTGATGCCGGGGCTGCAATTATTTCATCGCTTTACAACTTCCCGTTGCGGAGCGTGGAAGAGCTATTCCGCACTCAATCCTCGGATGGCTCAAGAATTGGATTTAGATCGACGGATGCGGGCGGCAGGATACGATCCTACCTTCGCTCCCTCTTTTTTAAAGGATGCTCACAGCCACTTTTTCTATCCTAATCTTGGCATAGGGGTTGGTCTTTGGGCGGAGACGGCGGCCTTGTATTCTCTTTCCGCGTTGGATCCAACCGCCAATCTCTCCTTGATGGAGTTTATTCTCCAAGTTCCCGATGATCAGTTTTGCCGGAGAGGCGAAAGCAGTTTCTTGATGAAGCGATCCTTCCAGAATCTATTACCCGACTCGGTGATTAATCGCCAACGGAAAGGGCTTCAGGCTGCCGATCTGGGCCATCGGATTCTTCGCGAGCTGCCCGCGTTCAGGGAATGCCTGAATGATTTGGATTCCTTGCCCGAGGCCCAGGATATCCTCGACTTACCACAACTGCGTAGCTGCCTGGAGGATCTAGTCGCCAAGGTTGATCCCGTTACTACTGCTAGGGCTGGCCAGATTCTGGTTCGAGGGCTAAGTGTTGGACTGTTTCTTCGTCGTCTTACCGATTATCATTCTTGAGGTTTTAACGGTCCATGCTGCTCAGCCAGATCAATCAATTTCTTCGTCAGATGCCCGCCGGACGTCGCGCCCTCACCTTGGTCTTTCGGGCGGCGAGATGGTGGACAGTAGCCTGGGGTGTCCTGCTAATGGGCCAGGGATTGATTCCCGCAGGTCAGGCACTACTGCTCAGGACTTTGGTGAACCGGCTCGTGGCCTCGCCGCACTGGGTGAATATAACTCCGCCAGCTTTGGGGATCGCAGGGCTATGGATTGCCGGGCAGTTTTTGTCCAGCACTCTGACCTGGGTCAGGGCAGTGCAGGCAGAGCGAGTTCAGGATGAGGTCCATCGTTTAATTCATGTTCAGGCTCTTCGTCTGGACATGGCTTTTTTTGATCGTCCTGAATCGTACGATCAGTTGCATAGGGCTAGGGTTGACGCCATTTCCCAGCCTCTGGCGCTGCTTGAGAGCCTCGGCTCGTTGATTCAGAATGGGTTGGGTTTTCTAGTGTTGGCGGGGATTCTTTGGTCTTACGCCGGTTGGCTCCCGTTACTTCTGGTTGCTACCGCGATTCCCGGCCTCTTTCTGGTAGCCGGTCACATCTTGAAGGGGCACAACTGGCACCTCGAACATACCAGCCAAGAGCGACGAACGCGTTACTTGGACTGGTTGATTACCGAGCAGAGCGCTGCCGCTGAGCTGCGCCTCTTCGGCTTGGGAACCTACCACCGCCAAGCCTTTGAGCGATTGCGCGAGAGCTTAAGAGAAGGGAAATTGCGCCTGGTGCGGTATGGCGCTATAACTGAGTTGGGTGCCGGAATCCTTGCTTGGGGAGGAAGTCTTGTTGGCCTAGGCTGGATGTTAAACCGGACCATCTCCGGCAAAGCTGGACTGGGTGATCTTCTGCTTTGTTTTCAAGCCTTCCAACAATGCCAATTGCTCCTACACTCCCTTCTTGAAGGCTCAGGCAAAATTTATCGCAGCTTACTCTTCGTCGAAAATCTGGATGACTTCCTTAGTGTGGAACCCTCCATCCTTTCCGGTCGGGGAGGGGAGGGCGGGTTGCCCGTACAGGACTCGATTCGTTTCGAGGGAGTCAGTTTCACCTATCCTGGAGGATTCCACAGGGCACTGGACGGTTTCAATCTCGAGATTCCCCACGGTAAGGTCGTTGCACTTGTAGGCCACAACGGTGCAGGTAAGAGTACCCTCATTAAGTTGCTTTGTCGCTTTTACGATCCCGATGCCGGGCGAATTCTGTTCGACGGAATCGATCTGCGGACGCTTGACCAAGCCGCACTACGTCGTCAAATTGCCGTCCTCTTTCAAGATCCAGTTCACTATCACGCCTCAGCTGCGGAGAATATTGCATTTGGGGATCTGGAGGGACTATCCGACCAGGCACGGACTCGGCAAGCTGCTCAGGATGCGGGAGCGCTGGAGCCTATTGAACGACTGCGCGGGGGCTTTGAGGCATTGATGGGCAAGTGGTTTGGAGGAGCAGAACTGAGCGGAGGGGAATGGCAGCGGGTGGCTTTGGCCCGGGCGTTCTTCCGGCGTGCCTCCTTGATTATCCTGGACGAACCCACAAGCGCCATGGATTCTTGGGCGGAGCTGGATTGGCTGGGTCGCTTTCGCACCCTCACCGATGGCAAGACCGGCCTGATGATCACTCACCGATTCACCACGGCCATGCACGCCGATATCATTCACGTTCTGGACAAAGGGAGGGTGGTGGAATCTGGAACGCACCAGGAGCTGATTCTTCTGGGTGGATCTTATGCCCGTTCGTGGACCGCCCAGATGCGGGAGATCAACCGTGCGTAAGACGCATTGGCTGAAGGGAACCAGCCCCGCTTTCCGCCTCATGATTGCTACCTCCTGGCTTGCTCCGAATTTATGGCAGCAGAATCAGGAAGATGCCATTCGAGAGGCTATCAAAGCCGGAGCAGACTGGACGGAGTATCTCCGCCTGGTAGACCGTCACCGCACGCCAGCCCTGAGCTGGGCCGCACTCAGACGGGTGACGGGATTGGAGATTCCAGAATTTGCAAAGTCCGAATTGCAAAAACGCAGTGATGCCTGCCGAATGCAAGCCGTCATGCATTCTCTACTATTGGCACAGATTCTCAAGGCCTTCAACCACGCCGGAATTCCCGTCATGGTTCTGAAGGGGCCGATGCTTTCCCTTGATCTTTATGGCGATGTGGGCCTTCGCCACTCCCGCGACCTGGACTTGGCAGTAGCACTAGGGGATATATGCCGCGCGCAGGCCTGTCTCAGTAATCTGGGCTGGCGTATAGACTCAACCTACTTTTCGCTGACTCCACGCCAAAGGAAGAAGTTCTGGCAAATGGAACGCGATCTCTGCTTTTTTCACTCTCAGGCAGGATGCGCGCTAGATCTTCAGTGGCGCAATCGGTGGGATACTCCATCGTTAACCCTTACCCGCTGGGCCAGGAGTATTCCCTCTACCTGGCAGGGGTGTTCTTACCTGGCGATGAATCCCGCTGACCAGATACTTTACCTCTGCTGCCATGGGACGGAACATGCCTGGTTTCGTGCCAAGTGGTTGGGGGACTTGGCTCGCATTCATGCCGCAGAACAAATAAATTGGGGTGCGATCCTGAATCATGCTCAAAGTACAGAGCAGGAAAAACCTTTACTGGCCTGCCTGCAACTTTTACATGTTATACATAGGCTTCCCCTGCCATACCTTCACGAAATTCAGTGGGAGAGCCTCTCGTCATTTCTGATTGGTAGTCCCCTTTACGCCCTCAAGATTCCTAAGGATCCGGCGGTGTGCGGCGTTCTAGATTCTTTGCCTGGACGACTTCGCCTCGCTAGTTATGCAAAATGGCTTCTACCCCGAAAAACCTGGCGCGAAAGTTTATCCGAACTTTTCTATTTTCGTCAGGATTTTAATGAGCTTCGTCTTCCTGACAGCCTCTTCTGGGCGTATGTTCCCCTACGTCCCATCCTCTGGATATGGAGGAAGTCAGTGCGGATTTTGGCGCACAAAACGGGTACGGCATCTCGCTTAATTTCGTCCTAAGTGCGTTTTTTGACCTCGGTCCGGCCGGTCAGATAGAACATTATGCCACTGCCTCGTATCCGCGGCAAACTTGAAAAATTGCTTTGAAATTGAGGTTTAAGATGCTAAATAAGTTGCGCAGAATAACTCGCGATGGCCGCTGGATACCAGAAATTGACAGTCTGCGATTTATAGCGATTACCTCTGTGTTTATGTTTCATTTACATGGTGAATTGTCGCAAAATTTACGACATCACGCAGTGATAGAGTCGCGGTATTCCTTTCTTTCATATCTTCTTGTTAATGCTGATCGAGGGGTTCGTTTATTTTTTGTCATCAGTGGTTTTATATTAGGACTTCCGTTTGCTCGCCAAAGGCTGCTAAATGGGAATACAGTCTCTCTCGGCAAATATTATTTAAGGAGATTAACAAGGCTAGAGCCGCCTTATATATTGTCATTCTTGATTGCAATCACTCTATATGGGATATATACACACGGCCTGGGAATTACTGGTAATTATTTCAAGCATGTTATAGCTGGAGTGCTTTATTCAAACAACCTAATTTACCGCGATATGAACCCAGTAAATTGCGTCACGTGGAGTCTCGAAGTCGAAATTCAATTTTATATATTAGCCCCGTTTCTCGCATATCTGTTCTGTATCAAAAATACTATAACTAGACGTGGAACAATGTTAGCTTTGATATTACTCATTGGTATAGCGCAGAAGGCATTCTTCCCAATTTGCACAGTTGGACAATTCCCAAACAGTGTAATCGGACAATTCCTGATTTCTTACTATATTCAATATTTCATTGCGGGATTCCTGCTGTCTGATATTTATATTATGCATCTTGAAGGGCGTTCCACTATATGGTGGGATGCGGTAGCATTGATTGGATGGATTACTTATTTTACAGTACCCTCGTCACCGATTGCACATATGCTATTCCCTTTTTTACTACTGCTACTATGTGCGTCTGCCCTGTGTTGCCAAAAATTTAAATTTATATTTTCAAATACAACGATAGCGGTGATAGGTGGAATGTGCTACTCCATCTATCTCTTGCACTATCTGTTGATAGCGGCGTTCTACACTGTGACTAATCGCTTAATTGTTTCTGGCGACTATCTTACATCCTACGTAATACAATTAGTCTTCCTTGGTGTGCCAGTCTTCCTTTTATGCGCGGTATTCTATATTTGGATTGAACGATATTTTATGGACCCAGGATGGCTCGCTAGATTGCGTTTTCGATTTATAAAGAATAAATGAATTGAAACTTCTCGCGAGAAAATTTAGTCAACATTTGGTGGATTACTTTGAGGATACTATGTGTTGACCGGAAAGCATGTCACGGCGGAAATACGGTCGCAGATTAATTGAAGAAGAATTCACTTTGACTGGGCTCTACCCATGGTATTGAGCAGCTTACCATTACACTGATCCGTTGGCTCTGATATGCATCTAGTACTAGAGCGTGTTTCATAAATAGGTTCTGCCTCAAGTTAGATACTTTCGCGTGAGGGCTGGGTTTTGTCGAGCTTCTTGCCCATAGAAGCGTTCGTGGGGAGTACCCGCTAACTACTTCACGCTATTCTCGCGTGCAACTTAAACCTATCGACGAGGTAGTAAATCCAGAAACGGTGTTGGCTCCTATCTCCATGCATGTGTTGCCGAGAGTAGCTGGAGCAGGGAGGGATGGGTTGTCGGTGTTGCTTCCAAACACCATTCCGTAGGACGGTCCAGTATAATCAGACTGCGCCGCTAGCAGAATTGTGAAGTTGTTATTGTTGAGCAAAGTGTCAACGATAAGTGCGTTTCCGCTGTCTGTCCATATGCTTGCGGGGGTGTTGTCATGGTTGGTCAAATAAAGCGATGAAAGATGGTTGGGATTGATGACCACAGAATTACCATCTAGGATGATACCCTGAATGGTATTCCCCTTCCCTACCGTTGCAGCGCTAGGTGTAAATTCGAAACCAGTTAGATAAATTCCCGTGTTGACTGGAGTGGTACTATCAGATGTTCCGATGATGTTGTTGCGGTAGATATCGCCAACAAAAGCGACGCCCTGCGGGTCCCCCCACCCACCGAAAAGTCTATCCGCAATAGCAACGCCGACAATTGCGCTTTTGATCGAGTTGTTCATGAAGAGATTGAAGTAGTTTGGAACGATCCAGTTTTTCCCTGGGCGATTCGACGTAGTCAGGGTTACTTCGTTTATTCCTGTTCTTACGTTCGAAACCTGGTTATTATCATAAACGAGCGCATAAACGTTACTCCATATCTCAACCCCCGTTAGAGCCGTATATCGCAAGTGCTGGTCTTCTTTACCCTGCTCGATGTTGTTATATACTACGACCTGGTAAGTTACATTGCCGATATAGATATTACTCGTCGTGTCTGGAGTTACCATCCATGGCTCGCTGATGGTTACGGTCGCCCCATCCTGAGCGATGATATGACGGTTCTGTCCAAGCCCGGTTCCTCCAACGATAATCGCGTCTTCGCCTACACATTTCGCGTTCGGAGTGAACCCACACGAGGTTTCTGTGAGCCCGGAGACAGTTACAGTTGTTGCACTTGATGCTGTTGCCAACCCGCCGAAATCTAAATTGGGTGTTTCAAATAGAATCTGCTCACCTGAATTTGCATTAGTATTGCTTGCGCAGGCAGGATAAGACTCAGGATAAATCCCACTAGTATTTGTTGGGTCGCACGGACCGGCGTTTATGTTCTTATTTTCTCCGATATAGAGAAGGCCTGTTTCATAGCTTTCAGAACCACCAATCCGTCCTGTGCCGTATGGCCCAGCTCCCGTTCCAACAAGGCTCTGACCAGCGGTTGCCGTGATATAGCTAGCTGATCCGGAGTTGTAAGGAATTGGAGTTGTCGGGTTCGTAGTATTGAAATACTCTAAATCTTCTTGAGTATTGTTCCACAACGCAATTTGAGATGTCCCTGAATTGTCCAACATCATGATAGAATTGTCTGCTGACAGAAATAAATTGTCGCTTATAAATAGTTGATTAGCCCATCCGTCGTAAATCCCCGTACCAATAATTGTGCTGTTCGTTACGTAGTAGTTTTCTCCATTGGCGAAATCGAAACTATTAAATCCGCTACCGTAAAGAGTCGGACCAGTGCCGTTCAAAACGATGTGGTTAAATTTTACATTTTTAGAAGATCGGAAACGAACATGCGCGCCTTGTTCTTCGCTGACGCAAGCAATATTGCCATTGACGTCGAGTACTAAGTCCGTGAATTCTACGTTGTTACTTCCCCTGCCATCCTCGTTAGCCGATATAAATGCTCTTTCGCTTTGCACGGAAGAAGAAGGCGAGGAACTGCATATGGCGATAGTCTTGGAGAGTCTCAGGATGGAAGCCGAGCCGCTGCGCCCCGATTGTGACTGCCAGTTGGTGGTACCTGCTCCCATAAAGCAGACGTTGCTTGGTGGCTGAAATCCTGTCGACACCATATAAGTTCCGGTTGGAAAATATACTGTGGCGTAAGGATGACTGGTATTTGCCGCGTATGCCCCAGCGGCGGTGATAGTATTTGTGACGGCTGGGGTATCGTCGGTAACGCCATTTCCATTGGCTCCATAGGTTGTTACGCTAAATGTTGAACTGCCGCTCGCTTGGCAGTTCCAGGGCGAGTTGGTGGAAACGGTTATGGAGAGCGGGCCGCTCCAGCCGAAATGGCCGCCGGCGCCGTTGTGAATCCAGACGTTATATGTCCCAGGCTCGACACCGCTAACAGAGAAGTCGACTTTGTAGGGGTTGGCCGCGGAGACGGTGGGAAGGTAGATTTGCGAGCTGCCGCTTGTGCCGACCAGATAAACAAGAGGAGACTTATCGCCGATCGCATTCGTTCCCGGATAGGTCAGGTTTCGTCCGTAGACGGATACTGTGTCGCCCTCTGTCGCCGCTTTCGGGCCTACCCACCAGGCTTCCGTTCGGTTGATGGCTACGGGAGATCCGGTACCAACGCTGTTTTGAGGGAAAACCAGGTACATGCCTGGCTGAATGCCGTTTGCGGGCAACAGGATCGAAGCGATCTGCCCAGATGCCGTTCCATGCGGGGTGTAGTCAAGAACTGCTGGCGTGACATTCTGAGGCGTGTTCAAGGCTTCTCCGGTCTGGCCATAGATTGCAAAGGTAGTTCCCGATGTCAACTTCGCAAGAGAAAACTCAACAACATTGCCGGGGTTGCCCGACCTTGTCCATTCGGCAACAGCAGGCGCTAAAGGATTGGCCAAATAAAGGGGAGGAGTGAAGACGTCGAAGTTTGAAGGAAGTGCAGGTTCTGGATTGGGAACTGGGAAGCCATAGTCAGTCGGTTTGGCGATTGCAATGTTCACAGTGATCAGTAGATTTATGCTAATCGATGCGCCAGATTTCGATGCGCTCACCTTGTAAGTAGTGGCAGCAGACGTGGCCGTCGGAGCCCCACTGATAACGCCAGTAGTGGTGTCTATACTGAGCCCAGCTGGCAATGCGGGAGAGACTGAATAAGAGACACCGGCTAAGCCTAAGCCGGAAGGTGAGTTGTTTGGGATAGAAATGCCAACTGTATAAACAGCGGGATTTTCTGAATAGGTCAAAGAGGTTGTTACGGCAAAGGATTGCGAGACCGCCGGGACAGCGTAAAAGACAGTATCTCCGGTCTGGCTGGCCTGGATCGTGCAAGTTCCCATCGCGATCAGATTTGCAGTCGAACCGGAAACCGAGCATACGGGAGAAGTGGCCGATGAAAAACTCACTGGGAGACTGGAACTAGCCGTCGCTTCCAGTGTGACAGTTGTTCCGACAGTCTGAGCTGCAATGGCGTTGAAAGTGATGGTCTGAGTACTCTGGCTTTTTACTTCTGTCGTAGACGTTTTTAGTGCACCACTGTTGCATCCAATGGTCGTGACACTGAGAGAGAGAATGAGGGCCAACGGAAACAATGAGCGAGAGTTAGGAGAAGCCATGTGAACTCCTTAAGCGCGCTCAAATGATTTGTGCAATCTGAGCCGCCTACATGCGCGCATTAAAGTGCGCACATGGGATTCACATCGGCAAATTAAGAAAGAATTTAGAGTTGGACTAGACGAATAGTTACCAAGGGTAATTTTGATGTTTGTCTGTGAAGTTTCAAAATCAGACAGTATCCTGGTTTGTAGTTCATGCCAGTCTGACAGTATATTGGATAAATTCCAAGGCGAGTGAGGTACGCTAAGTCTTAGATGGCACTAAAAGTGCACCGTAACGCTTTGTAGCGTCTAATTTCTTAATCGGCGATTGTGCGCTCTATTTACCTTATATTCAGAACAACTTGAGTGTCAGCATGCGGAGAGCCGCTCGTTGCGTTGGTCGTCACGTTGTACGGTGTAAACGGTTGGGGCGCTACCGGCCACTTTGGCGACCACCGGCTCTGGCGATTCAAAACCGGTCATAGAAGTGATCACCGGCTCGGTCGGTCCGAACCCGGCCAGCAACTCAAAACCGGCCAACGAAGTGATTACTGGCTTTTTACCGGAAATGACGATGCTTGCGCAGGATGGCCAGCGCACGGCAAGCAGCAGTGAAGCCTACTGTGAGCTGATCGAGCTAGAACTCGCGCAAGGCCGCAACGCGATGAGTATCTATCAGGATCTGATTGATAGATACGGGTTTACAAACAGCTATCCGTCTGCGCGAAGAGTTTGTCTTCTTAGCAGCGATCCTAGACGCCTTCTCGCGCCAGATGATCGGCTGGGCTCTGGATCGCAACATGCAGGACGGGTTGACGCTGAGCGCGTTCCGAAGAGCTTCTGACACGGCGTAGTCTCCAACCGGCGCTGGTGCATTACTCCGATCGCGGCAGCCAATACGCCAGCAACGATTACACTTGTCTCTCAAAGCGTGCGGATGAGTCCCTTTCTGAAGCTCATATCGACTCAAATAGCGCTCATAAAGCTTCCAGATCATCGAT
>CAYPYJ010000009.1:0-43811 GCA_964414945.1 uncultured Occallatibacter sp. | reverse complement strand
TCTTCACTTCCATCGAAAAGCACTGGCGAACGGCGGCAAGGGTGATGATTACCTTGCATGGATGGCGGAATTCGGTTACTACACCTTCAACCCCTGCAAAGATGCCGTCACGAATACGGACCCGTGTCCCCACGATGACGTTGGGGTGAGGCCGCAGTAGAAGTCCGCCTGCCAGTCCCTCTCGAATCTTATCGAGTTCTGTGCAGCTAACTGTATTTTTGTCGCCATCGCCAAGCAAGCGAAGTACGCCGGGTGTGGAGATGACGGATAGTCTGTTCTGGGGCGTAAAGCGAACAAACACGTATCCCGAGAACAGTGGTCTCTCGGTGATCATCGTTCTATCAGTCCACTTTACCCGCTCGGAATAGAGTGGTAGATAGTGTTCCACCGAACGCACAAGAAGATGCTGCGCAACCCGTTTTTCATGATTAGAATTCACGTGTAGAACATGCCACGGATCGATATACATTGGTCGCTCCTGTTGAAACCTGCCTGAAACAAAGCTTGTGTAATTTTCACGCATCGCCGGTCTTTCCAATGTGCGTACTTTCCAAGTGGGAATTAATGCCTCGATTTGGTGAACGTCTAGGCGCTACACCACTGACCACTCGTTCTGAGGTAGGGTGTCCACTGCGTATCACCTTGCGCTTCGTCCGGGATTTAGCTCTCCGCCGAGGGCCGCGCGATTCGCGCTTTTACGCGACCAAACTTCTGTAACTGAAGGCTGATCGCCCTGACTCTCTAGCGTCCAGGCTACTCTGACGCCTCTTTACGAACGCTCTTGGCATTCTGGATGTCTCATTCCAGAAAACTGTGTTCTGTCCATATCCAAAGCGTATCACCATGTTTTGAATAGTCGCCGCACTCGTTTTTTCTCCCTCCGCAGTTAAGATTGTTGAAGACCTCGGGGGGGAAGGCGACATAGTAGTCCTCTTACGACGTGTTGTAAGTGGCTGATATATATAATTATATCAATTTCTAGCAGAACTTAATTGGAATCAGTTTACTGGTCTGGCAATCTCTATAGATCACCGTTTAAACGTGGTTAATCCAATTCCGTGAAATTTTCCTGTAGGAACTTTATAAGAGAAGGGCAACCTCAGATTCGTCCACATTTATGTCCATGGATTGTGCTGATCCGTGCCCCCATGTGCAAAAGAATACCGACAATCTCTGTAGCCCTGTTACGTCTGCCGGAGAGTCAGGCTTCGGCTACGAAGCACCCTGATACGCATCGCTTCCAGGGCCTGTCTTTTTACCGCCAGCAGCAGTGATTTGCTCTATATCGATTTTCTTCAGTTCAGGTATAGCCCATTCTTTTTTGGGTTGTGGATTGGTTTTATCAGTGCGGTTCATTCGCGATCTCCTTCGAGAAAATCTACTCCAGATACATCATACTACAGAGAATACTACAACAACCTAAGCCTTGGGGCAAGCATTTGTTTCTACAGCTGTGAACAGTAGTGGTGCTCTGTAGTCGCTCTTGGCATGTTGATTGTTCGCAAATCGGCTATGGACAGCAATTCGAGGACGGCAACGGGATTTGGCGCAATCCCAAGTCAGAGCTGGACATAATAAATCTCCGCCTGGGTCAGTAATTCGCTCTGATTAATTCTGGCCCGACCCGTTTTAATCAGCCTTGTCCTGTTTGATGGCGGGAGTGGAAGATCTTTCGGCGAATGCACTAAGGCTGAGGTGATTCGGGATTCGAGCAGCCAGAGGCCCTTGCATTGCTCACTCAAGGGACCGAAGTGAATGCTAGTAAAAGCCAGGATGGACTCGGAAATGCCGCAGTTGGTTGGCCCCCTTAACTTCGCCGAATGGACGTATTCATTGACTGGTAAAGGGATATGATCACAGCGCGATGCATTCTAAAGGCGTTGGAACGAGTTGGCGGCATTGTGGATTTGAGGCGACCGTGACGGAGTGTCGCGAAGGAACACCGGGTTCATGAATGCGAATCCACCAATTTAAACTCATTGTAATCAAATAGTTACTCTATGGAAGAGTGAATCAATACTCCGTCTAGTACTGGAGTAGGGCAGGTCGGCTGCCTTTTGGTCTGTGTTTATAGGAGTGGTTCCATGAGCAAATTCCACCAGAATTGGCTATAGGTTATTGTTGAAACGTGGTTTATAGTAAACAATATAATCGGAAATAAACAACACAGGCTCGCAACTGGGAGGTGGTATATCCACAGATGTACCCCTTTTCTGAATACGAAAATGTGATTGGGTCAGCAGTTGCAATAGGGAAGAAGCTGTGGACCTCACAGGTGTGATGTGTTCGCAAGGAGCTTTCCCAAAAATCACTCAGCATGATTGGGGAGGAAAACGTATGTTCAATCGTGTTTCGAAGTCTGTAATGTGTTTTGTTGTCATTGTATTCGTGATGTCGATTTCTCTTGCCCTTGGTGCCCAGGACAAGGCAAAACCAGCCGCGCCTACCTCTGGGAATGATTCCGCATCAAGGTGGGACATCTTTCTGGGTTACAGCTACCTGTCCCCCCGCGCCACAGTATATACCCCAGCTGGCGGGTCGACCGTGACTGCCTCGTACGATGACGTCAAGCTAGGCAGTCTCTTCAGCGGTTCGTACTTCTTCAATCGGTATATTGGCGTCCAGGCGGAATTTGGCATACATGAGTGGGGTTCGGAGGTCGCTAACACCAACATCGGTACACACGGTAATGACGACGGCTTTACAACCATTGCCGGGGGGGTGATCGTCCACTATCCTGCGAAGAAATTCACGCCGTTTGTGCATGTACTTTCAGGCGGGGCCCTGGTTAACGGTCCGTATCACAACCCCAACACTTGGGGGCCTGCAGTGACCATCGGTGGTGGTGTGGACTACAACACGTCGTTATTGAAACATCATCTGGCGATTCGCCTGGTCCAAGTCGACTATGAACATATGAAGGTTGATTTTGGTGCGAGTGAAGGTGGGAGTGTTGGCATCAATGCACCGCGGTTGAGCGCTGGCATTGTGTTTCATAGTTTGATTGCGCCGCCAACCCCGTTGACTATGGCCTGCTCGGCCAACCCGGCTTCTGTCTTTCCCGGCGAAACAGTCACGGTAACGGCGACCTCCGAAAATCTGAATCCCAAAGAGAAAGCGATTTACACCTGGTCCGGAACTGGTGTGACGAGTAACGGTGAGACAGCTACGGTGAATACCTCCAAACTAGCCCCTGGCCGCTATACGGTAAGGGGTGATTTGAAGGAAGTCAAGCAAAACAACAATTGTCCGATGTGCTGGGAGACGTCCGACTGCTCGGCCATTTTCGTTGTAAAGAAATTTGATCCGCCGACGATTGATTGTACGGCCGCCCCTGGCTCCGTCAAGCCGGGAGAAACTGCGACCGTCACGGCAACCGGAGTGAGTCCGCAGGGCCGTCCGTTGACCTATAGCTACTCGACCAGTGCTGGCACTGTCAGTGGCAGCGGTTCAACTGCGGTCTTCAATTCAGTTGGTGCGCCCACCGGCCCCGTGTCCATTCCCTGCGTCGTAACGGACGACTATAACCAGACGGCAACTTCCACGGCTAACGTGACCATCCTGCCGCCCTACGTACCTCCGGTTTCGCACACCAAGGTTCTGTGCTCAATCGCCTTTGACAAGGACAAGAAGCGCCCCACGCGCGTGAATAACGAAGCCAAGGCTTGCTTGGACGAAGTCGCACTCGACTTGCAAAAGCAGCCTGACGCTACCATTGTCCTGGTGGGCAGCGATGATGCGAAGGAGAAGGCGAAGGCCGCCAGGGATCAAAAAGCGGCGCTCAGGAATAAGCATCTGAAGGTCGCGGATAATGCTGCCGAGCGTGCCGTCAACACCAAGGACTATTTGGTGAAGGAGAAAGGGATTGACGCCTCCCGCATCGTCGTGGCCACTAGCTCTGGCGGTGACCAGAGTGTGGAAGACTACCTGGTTCCAGCCGGCGCCAACTTCAACACCGACGTCCCCAGAACCACTCCTGTGAATGAAGCGGCGGTGAAACCGGTGCCGCGCAAGCCTCTGGCTGCCAAACCCGCGGCACACAAAAAGGCTGTTGCCCCGGTCAAGAAGTAAGCGTGTGGTCTGCCCCTCTTGACCATCTTCCGGTACGTGTATGCGGGATATGGATTGATTTCTGAAGTGTCCACTTATTTTTAAGTGGACACTTCGGGAAGTCCCTGTCCGATATCAGGCGGCTTGGGCGATGGGCTGTAGGACGTCGGCAAGATTCCAGGGGAGCAACTCATCAATGCGATTGACTGGATACTCGGCGATCTGGGCCAGGACCGTGCGCAGGTACAGTTCCGGGTCGAGGCCGTTGAGCTTGGCTGTGCCGACCAGCGAGTAGATGGCGGCGGCGCGTTCGCCGCCAGCGTTCGAACCGCAAAAAAGAAAATTCTTGCGGCCCAGAGCTACGGCGCGTAGCGCGCGTTCGGCTGCCGAGTTATCGATTCTCCAACAGTCCATCGTCGGTGTAGCGCGTGAGAGCGCGCCAGTGCGAGAGCGCATAGCGAATCGCGCCTGCGGTCTCGCTTTTTGCGGAGAGTTGCCGCAGAGATTTTTCCATCCAACTTCGCAGGTCGTCGAGCAGCGGCTTGGCGCGGGCCTGGCGAACTTCGCGTCTCACCTCAGCCGGTTTGCCGCGCACGTCTTCTTCAATGCCATAGAGAGCGCCGATGCGAGCGATAGCTTCCGTCGTGATCGGCGATGCGTGTACCACGTGAATGTCATGGAATTTGCGCCGGGCATGCGCCCAGCAAGCAACCTCGTAGATCGCGCCATCGCCGTACAGATGATGAAAACCAGCGTAGGCATCGGCCTGCAACGCACCTTTGAAGTTTCTCAAGTGCTGGCGCGGATGCTCGTCCCTGCGATCCGGCGAGTAAGCGAACCACACAGCCGGCGCGGTGCTTTCACCGGCGGCGCGTTCATCGCGCACATACGTCCACAGCCTGCCGGTCTTGGTTTTTCCGTTGCCCGGAGCGAGTACCGGAACCGGCGTGTCGTCGGCATGAATTTTGCGCGCGGATAGAACATGCTTGTGCAGCGCTTCGACTAGCGGCGCGAGCAATTCGCTCGATGCTCCGACCCATCCTGCCAGCGTGGAGCGATCCAGATCGACGCCTTCACGCGCGTAAATCTCCGACTGGCGATAGAGCGGGCAATGATCGGCATACTTCGCGACCAGCACATGAGCCAGCAGCCCCGGTCCTGCAACTCCACGCTCGATAGTGCGCGTGGGCGCGGGAGCCTCGACAACGCGCTCGCACTGCTTGCAGGCAAACTTCGGCCGCACATGGCGAATGACCTTGAAGTTGGCGGGGATGTACTCCAGCATCTCGGCCACATCTTCGCCGAAATTGCGCAAAGCACCGCCGCAATCGGGGCAGCAGCCGTGACCTGGAAGATGAGTTATAACCTCGCGCGGAAGATGTGCGGGCAGCGGCTTTCGCGATGGGCGAGAGTTGGAACTGGGCTTGGCTTCTGATGCAGGCGCTTCGAACTTCTCTTCAGCAGCGGCCTGTTCCGTCTCCGCATCTTCGAGCTGCAACTCGAACTGCTCGACCTGAACTATGACCTTCTCGCTCTTCGCGCCGAAGATCATGCGGCGCAGCTTCTCGATGACCAGCTTGAAATGCTCGATCTGCTGCAACTGCGAAGAGATCGCCTCTACATGCTGCTCGTGCTGCTCGACAACCAACGCCTTCAAGGCTTCGTTATCGAGTTGATCTAGGTCGGGAAGCGCGACAGCAATCATGACCGCAGTATGCCATAAAACGGTGTGGAAAACATCTATAAAAGGTGCATGAATACAGGAGATTATCACTTATCAATTACACGGCAATCTGCGGCGACCAGGTCCGCTCCGGCCTGCGCCAATCAATGCCTTCCAGCAGCATCGACAACTGCGCGCGAGTAAGTGACACGGTTCCTTCTTTCGCTTGCGGCCAGACGAATCGTCCGCGCTCCAGTCGTTTCGCAAACAAACACAGGCCATCTTCATCGGCCCACAAAATCTTGATCGTGTCGCCGCGACGACCGCGAAAAACAAAGACGTGTCCAGAGAACGGCTGTTGCTTGAGGATCATCTGCACCTGCGCACTCAGCCCCGGAAAACCGCGCCGCATGTCGGTCACGCCCGCGGCAATCCAAATGCGTGTGCCTGTGCGCAACTCGATCACTTGCGCAGGCTCTCCAGAATCGCTTGCAGCGCCGCTCGGTCCGCGCCGTGCTCCACGGTGATCGCGACGCGGCCCGGAAACTCAATGTGAATCGCGCCTGACGCAATCTCCGGCTCTGGAATGATGGCCTGTTCTCGCTGAGCCTGCTCCGTGGTATCAGTCGCCGCCAACACTACTGGCAATAGCGCCGATACGCGCGCTCCGAATTCCACAAGCTTCCCGGCGCGGTAGGCTCGCCGCCACTGAAATACCTGATGCGAGTTCACGCCCTCAGCCTGCGCCACTCGCGCCACGCTCTGTCCCGCCCGAAACGTTAACTCAACAATCCGCCTCTTCTCCGCGACAGAACGCCGTACGCGCACCTTGCTCGCTTCCATGCCCCCATCGTTTCAATGTTGCCAGTGTATGTCGAGGGTGGGAAGACAAGACGCTTACCGTAAGGGCGACGGTGAGAGTAGAACCTCTTCAGCGCTGAAGGCAAACTTCTCCACGAGAAGGTCCACTCGGCTGAAATTGAATCTTGTCTTGAAGTTCTGGTTTAGCATACACCTCCAGTTTTTATATGGTAATGAATTTATACCGTTTCCTTGAGGAGTATGTGACTCTCTGGAGTCGGCGTCGTCAGTTTATCCACTCCCGCCCTTTCTCCGGCGCAGAGAATTATCTTATCAACCGTTCTTTTCACTCTGTCCTTTGACATTCTAATTCCGACGGTAGGCGCACCATCAGCGCTAACTATCAAGTAACCGGAAGCATCGTCACGATCTGGATTCGCAATTACTACACTAGCGAACATCCAGATCAAATAATCTTCAGGTATCAGAACATAATGGACCAAATGCATCTCTTTTGAAATAGTTGAAAGGCGGCGTATAAACGAGGGAAACTTCTTGCCAGGTTTATCCTCCCAATTTTTGATGAAATAAGTTATATTCACTCCTCGTGAAAGATTCTCAACCACAGCATCTCTAATGTCTATATTGTCATCATCGAAAAAGTCTGGCGAAATAACCCAATACTCTTTCAAATTCGGAATTATTCGTTGCCACTCTGCCATCGCCTTGACGTCCAAAACGTCGGCATTCTGTATAAAGGCCCGCTTCGAACGTAAGCGGTGCATATCCAATAAATCAGGCTCCGAGGATGCGTTGTTGCTGAGTTCAATCACGTTCTCAAACTGGTCGGTTGAGCCTAAGTACTTGTCAACCACGAGCGAACGGATAAGCTGCACGTATGAAATATCGTACACCTTGGCCAGTATTCTAAGGAGAGACGCATCTGGGTTTAAGATGCGACCCGTTTCAAGGTGAGCAATAAGACTTTGAGACGCAGAATAGCCTTTTTCCGTTAAAAAAATGGCCACATCAGCTTGGCTAGAGGCAGTCTTCTCTCTAGCGGACTTAAGCTAGTTGCCAAACGTGGTCATCCTCGACTTTCCGGCTCGCGCTGTATATTTAGTCAATTTGGCCATCGAATATCCCTTGCGCCCTAAAAATAATTTGATTATGCTACTTGCTATTCGGAATACCCAATAATACCATGAGCAGTCCGTGGTAAAAGTCGAGGCAGTTGCGAGTACGGGGTGGAGTTGACAGCGTCTAATAGTTATGGCGATGGGCAGGCGGCAGCATCGAGAGCGGCAAGAGGATTTGTGGGTGGCGTACACGCAGTTGGCCAAGGCGCCGGGGCATCCATTTTATGAGTGGTTGAACGCGATGCTGGATGCGGAGGGCTTCGACAGATTTGTCGAGGAGCTTTGTGCGAAGTTCTACGCGCCGCAGTTCGGCCGTCCGTCGCTGACGCCGGGCATCTACTTCCGTTCTCTGTTGATTGGGTATTGCGAAGGCATCGGGGGCGGCATGGCCTGGCATTTGGCGAATTCATTGGCGCTGCGGTGTTTTGTGGGTCGAGCTGGACGAGGACACGCCGGACCACTCGACGATCTCGCGCACCCGGCGGCTGATCGATCTGGATACGCACGCGGCCGTATTCGCTTGGGTGCCGGAGGTGTTGGCGCGGCGCGTGCTGATCGTGGGCAACCGCTGCCAGGCGGGCTGGCTCGCCCTTGTATCCAGCATCGGGCAGAGATTCTGTGGTTGCTCGGGGTTCGGTTCCGACCGCGCCAGCACCGTTCGGTCCAGGGTGGGCTCCAGCAACTTCATGTCATGCATGTTCGCTCCGCTGGCGACGAGCGATAGCAGGACGCCGCGCGTGTCGACAAACAAACTTCGCTTGCGCCCATCTTTCCCCCCGATACGTGGGGTTCGGTCCCCACTCTGCAACGCGATCTTCAAGTACCAAGCTCATGCCTCGCAGTTTCACGATTGCGTCCATCCTCTTTTTTGCGTATTGCATTCCGATGCTTAGATTTCGATCGTTTCATACACAATATTCTTATGAGGCTCGCGCAATCTTCAGTCAAGACCACAGTAACTAAATCTGTTAAAGTTGAGCAGTCGCGCCGAGCATGGCGCGTGTGGGTTGAAACTGTCTTGTCGTTAATGGCATCTCATATGGGATGCGCGTGGCCTACTTGAGGCGCGTGGATTGAAACTTGCGCAGTCTGTGGTTGATCGGAAATGAAGAAGATCGCGTCTCTCGCACTGCTGGCGGATTGCGACTCACAAAATGCATTGAGGTCAGGCCACGCAGCTCTTTGGCCCGGTGATGACGGCCCCCGCGCATCCCGGTGAATTAGCGCTGACCTTTGACGACGGACCCAATCCTGCCTGGACGCCGCGGGTGCTGGAGATTCTGGCCGGGCACGAGGTGCAAGCAACATTTTTCATGGTAGGCAGCCGTGCTCAGAAGGAACCGACCCTGGTGCGGCAGATGATTGCAGCGGGACACTTGATCGGCAACCACTCCTGGGACCACCCCAATCTGGCGCTTGCTTCGGCCGACTGCATCAAAGAGGAGCTATCCCGCACAAGCCAGATGCTTGAACAGATTATCGGCGCGCCGGTGCGCTATTTTCGACCGCCTTTTGGTGCTCGCCGGCCTGAAGTGCTGCGCGTGGCCAGAAGGCTGGGCATGGTTCCGGTGCTGTAGAACGCAATGACCTCCGACTGGAAGAATCCTTCAGCTGAGGCGATTGCCGAGCGGCTCACGCGCAAGATCGACCATCTGGAACGACGCGGGTTTGCCGCCAATATCGTACTTCACGACGGCAGCCATATGGACCCCACCGCAAACCGCGCTCCATCAGTTGCCGCTGCTGCTCAACTGATTGCACGCTACAAGGCAAGCCATCGGTTTGTGACCGTGGATGAGTGGAGATAACATGGGAATTCTCAGATGTTAGACCTCGCTGAAAACGCACCAATAGGTCGACTTTTTGCGTTCATTCTGTATGGCCCCGCCATTGTTGATAGCAGACAATGCTATGGCAATTGAGAGGGCGATCTGGTAGTTGGCGCTCGGCACTCAAAAGCGCTAGCCACCATCAACGAACGCAAGAGTCAGTGTGCGCTGATCACATGTGTCGCCACCAAACATGTGACGGGAGTGAGCCAGGCCATCGTCGCGCAATTGATACCTGTTGCGTTTCGATGTTGAATCTCCCGAATATTAGTCAAAATGGAGTGACCGGCCCAATGCGCTGGCTGTGGGTTAATCTGTGATTCAAGCAAGAAGCACAGTTCAGAGCCACAAGCGGAGAGGAACCGGTCACTCCATTTTGACTAGAATACGCTCGGTGTGGTTTTTCATCCCTTACGCGGTTCTGGCTCGCACAAAACTGGAACCAGAGCCACGCAAGAGATAGCTGGGAATAGCGCTTAAGTACACTGGAGACCGTTAGCAGCAGTGAGCAGAGCTTCCCACTTGGGATGACCGGGAATTGCCGCTCATGTATACTGAATTCTGAGCACCGTTAGGTGTCCGTGTGCTGGAGCTGACCGGGAATTGCCGCTCAAGTACATTTGTCGTTTGTTTTCATTGAATTATTATTTTGCTGGGGATGGCCGGAATTGCCGCTCACGTACACTTTTTCTTGGTTGAACAAAGATAAGATCGCTGGGGGTGGCCGGGAATTGCCGCTCATGTACACTATGCGCCCTGTTGATACTTTCTGGGACCTGGCTGGGGGTGGCCGGGAATTGCCGCTCATGTACACTAGGACGCCTGGAATCTACTGACAAAAAATAGGTTCCGGGTCTTCCGACGCTCAAAAAAGAAGAAGCTACTTGGGAATATTCTTCGCGCTTCAGTTTTTTCATAAAAAACTTCCTTTTTGGCGAACTGAATATTTCTAATAGCCATCAAGCGCGCCTGTTCCAGCGGTGGCATGTAGAACTTGATTGTTCTGCGGTGCGCTTCGGTAGCTTCCTCGCTGGGAATGAAGCGCGCTAAGATAGAGAACTGAAGCGTCATGGATCCATCTTTGAGCATATCCTTGCAAAAACGCGTGTAGTCGCGCCGGTTCTCATTATTTCGACCGGCAAGTCGAACCTAGCGATCAGCTGGGAAATAGCTGCCTGCGGATGAGCCAGCAGTAGAGTGCCGGCGCCGCTGACCAGCGTGATGAAGGGTAGCACTCCTCACGCTCAATGACTAGCTGCGCATCCTTTACGTTTAACCGCGCCGGATTTGCGATTTCTAGAATGCGTTCGCTCATCGGTTATCCTCCGGCCTGGTGGGCGCGGCCAAGGGAGTCGATGACAATCTTGACGGCATCAACTCTGCGCAAAGCATCCTGTTTCGGCGACCACCATCCTTTAGCCTTCTGAATGTCCGCTTTTAGGCGTGCATCGTTGATACGCACCAAAGCGAGCTGGCCATTCAAGGCAATTGTTCGGAGCCGCCAGACAGACGGATTACAGAGATTCTTCTTGTGGTCGCAGTCTTTATGAAGGAGGACGGTATCGCCTCCCATCAGCGAGAACTTGAAGACATAATTACCAGGCTTTGGATAGGTGGTCTGGATCAACGGCTGCCCCATTCGCTTTCGTTCCATTGCTTCGAAGAGCGAGACGATGACGGACTCCCACTGTTTTTCCATGCCACGCTCATCTAGCAGCGCAAAGATGGCAACGTGGTGATTGCTTGAGAGTGCCACGTTCCGAGTGCGATTGCCTTTGCCGATGGTCTCTACTCGCAGCGATTTTTTGATGCGTACCCGTTTGATGGGAATGAACTTGCCAGTCTTGGTCTTGAGTAGTGGCCAGTCTTCGTTACCCTCTATTGGAGTCCATTTTTTGAGGTCTCCTCCAAACGAAACCGCTTTTGCGCGTACAACTTCGCGCACAGCCGGATCGACAATATTTTCAATATCCCCAG
Source organism: uncultured Occallatibacter sp. (assembly GCA_964414945.1). GTDB lineage: Bacteria > Acidobacteriota > Terriglobia > Terriglobales > Acidobacteriaceae > Telmatobacter. The sequence goes on along the minus strand of CAYPYJ010000009.1, from coordinate 32,352 downwards.
CCGACAAGCCCACAACCTGCTTGCGTATGTGAACTACATCCTTTCCGCCTTCTTTATGGGGCCTTCCGTAGTTGGTCCCGTCGTGCAGCGCGCCTGTTAGCCGGTGTTCAGGGCGATGGGAGACAAGCATCTGCTCGAATTGAGGACGGATGGAATCCACGAAGTTTTTCCAAGGACTCTGAATTTTAGGCGCAGTGCGCCCTGTGCGGGGCCAGTAAGGGTCTTGAGAGTTGAAGCTGCTGAGTGCTGCAACAATCTTTGGACGGCTAAGGGCGATGGTTATGGCGTCTATTGCGTGATGGCGGTGGTCGGTGCGCGGCTTGCCACGATTCTGCCCGTTGGCAGAGGACGCGAGCTCGCGCAATATTGTCTCTAGTCCCCACCGCTTGCGAAGCGTTGCCGTAACCATCCCCGAGGAAGCAAAGACCGCTTGCCGTGAGCCAGTATCGGTCTTGGCGTTGCGCCCGCCGTAGAGCGTGCCTAGGAGTTCACAGGCCACCTTGCTGGCATAGCGGGTATCGTTCAATTGACGTTCCGAAAAAACCTCCAACTCCTCCAGCGTGCGTAACTCAAAGCGGCGCTGCTTGCCGGGGTTGGGCGTTCGCCAGTTTTTAACCCGATTGAGAATGGCTTCATACTGAACAGGGTCCGTGTATGCCTCGAAGGGCGTCCAGTTTCCTTTGAGTTGGATCTCCTCGAGATAGCACAGAGTCTTGTTCTGGAAGGAGTCGTCAGGAATACGACTGAAGGGGATGATGTGCTCGACCTGTAAAGGAGGATTTTCGCCAAATAATGAAGAAAAGGGAAATTGCTTGCCGGTGTAGGGGCACTCGCCTTGGCACTCTTCCCACAGCAAAGTCCTTTCCACATCAGCGCGAGAGGGATTCTGAAAGCCAGGGCCGACTTTCCGCATCTTTTCCTTGGCCTCGGTTCGCCGCCTTTCTCGATCGCGGTCAAAGTTGAAGGTTTTGGCCCGCTCATGACGGGGCTTCTTTAGATCGCGCGCCAGTTCTATACGGACTTCGGTAGGCTTACCATACTCACGGATCAGTGCGTTAACCACCTTGCGAAGTTCCGTCAGGGCACGTTCGATGGCTTGGTTACGTAGAGTCTTTAGCGCGTCACGGACTGGAGGGATGCGGTCATAAACTTCGTCGCCGGTGATCCGGTTACCATAGATTTCCTTCTCCGCCGCTTTGAAGCGCATTCCAGTGGCCATCAATGGAAGCAGTTTGCGAATGGCCTTGCGGGAGTATTTACAATAGCCATTCGGCGCAGGCTTATCTGCCAGCCATTGAGCGCCTGCCTCGTCCAACTTCCAGTGTTCGATGGCGCGGCGAATGAGCGAGTCTTTCTGCTCGATGGTACGCCAATCATCGACTACTTGCATCTTGTCTGTATCAGGCATTTCAGCCCAGCGTTCGGCGAAGACTACAGTCATGTGTGCATTGGTAATATTACCCCTGAGTTTGGTCTCCCCGCTACGTTGCAGATTAAAGATGATCATCTTTTCGAGTTTGAGAGCTTCGCGGATCTTGTCGAAGCCTGTAGTCTCGGAGTGTTCGAGAAGTTCAAGAACTGCGTGGCGCTGCTCCGTCGTGAGTGGGATGCCAGTTACCTGACCAGGAAGAATAATTTCAAGGTCATTGACCTTTTGTAGAACGCGGAACTGTTGCGCTTCCAGCGTTGCCCACGCCGCGCGGCGTTCGCCCGGTTCGAGTTCGCAACACCCGATGAGATGCGATTGCGCCTTGATTGGCCGCTGATAGAAAAGTAGGTGCTTGATCTTGTGATGCAGCTCTTCGGTAAGCAGTTCTGAATGGAAGGCTGACTGTTTTTCCCAAATGGAGGCAAATTCGTCCTCGTACATCTTGCGGCCGGTCCAGCGGCGGCGTACCTTTTGCGTGTGCGGATCAAGAGAGGCGAAGTATTCACCCAATGTACGGAAAGAGCGCATCGCATCTTCCAATTTCTTGATGTCGCCCTCAACCTCGCCCAGATCATTGGCCTTCTTCGTTTTTCCCAGAGCCTCCTTGCCGTTTACCTGCTCTTTCCGATTCGACCGATAGCCACGCCGCTGACTCAAATGATAGAAAACACGCCCGAGTTCATAAGGTTCCAGAGCTGAATCGAGTGCCGTCTTGCGTAGCAGATAGAGCGGTAATTCAACCGCCACTAGCAAATCGTCGTAACCTAACTTTGACCACTTCGCTGCAAGCTCCAAGTCCAGCGCGTTAAGAAGAACGTGGCGCTGTTGAGAGGCGTCTGCTAGATCCCCTTCATAGTGCGGAAGTAGGCCCTGGTGCTGAAGTAGCCGGAAGAGCTCACTCTGCCGAGCAGCTCGGCGGCGAAGCTGGCGGCGGATAAGCCGTGCTGTTCTGCGAGCGACTGCATTGGGCTCATCTTGACCTTTTTCATAATCACCATCAACAGCGGGATCAAAGAGTCGGACACCCGCGCGCATCAGGCTGGTGGCCATGCCAGTTTGATCCAGGCTAATTGCTGCCCATCCCAGAGAGGCAAAGCCGAGATCAATGCCTAAAACATAGTCTTGAGCCTTGAAACCGGATGCCTTCATTTTTTTCGATCCTCTTGACTTCACTGTTAGGGTAAGGTAAAAATTATAGCAGTGTACGTGAGCGGCGATTGCCCGACTGTTTCTCAGTAAGCTTTCGTCGTACGGTATCGGTTTGCCCGTAACCGTTGAACGCCCCGGAGACGGGGCGTTCTTGTTTTTTGGTGTTCCAAGGAAGTCTTTTTGTATAGACGCGGATGATGGAATCATTTTCGCCCTTTGCGATCACTTTACATCTAACCTTGGTGGAAACTAACTTTCAGCAAAGATATAGATTGCGACTTAGGAGCAACCAGAGCGGGTGAGTCTCATCCTTCCCCATTGATGGACATAACGCATTGATGGCATTAGCGAGAGATACGAGAAATGAGACGTGATGCCGGCAACTTAACTATTACTGATGCTGCGGTAGCGTGATAGGAGAAAGCTGAACCTTCGGAAGTATTGGCTGGAAATAGGCTTCCAGTTGTGGAACTCGGATGAGCAGCATCAGACACATAACCAGGACAGTTGCCACAAAGGACGTCATCAGCAGCGGCTCGCGATACAGCTTTTCTGGATTTTGGACTGAGCTTCCATGCTTAAAGGCAAGCTTCAGATAAATCGCCATGGTAACAGCGATAAATGGAAAGCTCAGAATTAGTTCGATCCGATAGCGAATAATAAATGCGCCGAGAAATAGCATTGCCGTTGAAGCGTAAAACAAAACAGAGACCAGAAGGTTTTCTGACGTGTAGTGCTTAAAAGATGCGCGGTAAGACCCTGCGACGGCGCGATCTCCAATCTCAGAAAGTTCATTGAATCGCTTGAGCGCCATAAAGTAACAGCCGATCATCCAGTAAGAAATAAGAAGCGACACAGGAGGAATTATGATACTAGTTACCGCATACCACCCTAATAGCATGCGCAGCGGATTATTGATGGATTCCGTCAGCACGTCAATATAGGGAACATCCTTGGCGCGGATCGGAGGGAAATTGTATAAGCATCCCATGAACCAAAGCGCGAAGGCCGACAATGCAAACTGGCGAGAGATGGAAAGGCTGATTGCGATTCCAGCGGTCATCATCAACAGCCATTGTGCATAGGCGGCACCAGTATTCACCAAACCGCGCGCAGCGGGACGATTGCGCTTAACCGGATGCAAGCGGTCGAATGGAGCATCGAGTACTTCGTTGATCACGTAGTTGCGTCAGGCAATAAGTGTGATCGCCACAAAGGCAAGTAGTAAATGGCGAATCAATTGAATATTTAGTAATTCCGGGCATACGCTCAAAGGAACAATCACACCGGGCAAGACGAATAGGTTCTTGATGGAATGATCGAGTCTGGCGATTTTAAAATGCGCTTATATGCGTTCAGAAAAGGAGATTTCGGTGTGTATGATCTGTGTCATCGGGAAAAACCTTTCAGAACTTGAACTGCGTGTTGTCCAGCGCGGCTCGCGATACTGATGAGTGTGCCGGCAGCGTCTTGTAGGGTCTGTTTACTGCCGCATTACAATCCTGTTTCCGTGCACATTTCAGTGCATTCTCTGACATTTTAACAGCGCAATCGCGATCATTAGCTACCATACACCAAAGCACCGAGGGAACATCCTTACGCAACATCGTCAGGATGATACTGGCGAATTCGGTCTGAAACGCGACCCCAAAATCCCGCATCTCCTGTAAGAACTAACGTGCGAATCAGTCCAGTTACGCCCATCGAGAGTTCAATGTTCTTCCAGTAAAGCCATCGGACAGTCTGCCAGATTATATGAGTTGCAGGTATTGCAACATGGATGTAGACTATTTGCGCTCAGGAGGCATGAATGAAATCGTTACGAACGTTCACTGTGGCGGGTCTGTTGTTGTCAATTGCCCTCTTGCCAGTAGCGGCCCAGACAATTTCTACCACAGACGCCAAAAATCATATTGGTGAGCAAAAAACGGTTTGCGGGCGAGTAAAAAGCAAGCATGTTGCTTCCCAATCTCAAGGAACGCCGACATTCATAAACTTCGAGAATGTATATCCGAGCCAATCGTTTACTGTGTTGGTCTGGAAGCGTGACATAGGGACAGTCGGTTCTACGCCAAACGCTGGGCAGCTTTGCGTTACAGGCCGTATCGTTCAGTATCGGGGCGGGGCGGAAATTGTCTTACACGATGCGGCTGGTTGGTATGTTCCCATGGCACAACCAGCGCCCCCCATTCAGTTGAGCAACGACCGCCACTACACGAACAGTGCTGGTCAGCAGGTTCACTCGCCGGCATATTCGTCTGGCGGAGCTCCTGCCGGAGCAACCGCAATATGCAGAGATGGAACCTACAGCTTTAGTCAGCATCGAAGCGGAACTTGTTCACATCATGGAGGCGTTGCTAAATGGCTTTGATCCAGCTGAAGTTCCGTGGTCTGTAGTAGCATCAATTATCATGCAGGAATTGCTTTCAAGATCCAGCATTCAAAACGCACCACTGCGGGACCAGGAGTTTTTCGAGTTGAGCCTGCTTGATGAGGTCAATCAACTGGGAACTCGGTACTGTGTCCGGCAGGCCCACGCACAATGGAGCGATATAGATGGGCAAATAATGTGGGACCAGGAGGAGGTCGATCATTTCTGGATTATTAACGAGGCCAAGAAGCGATACGCGGAACGCAGGCTCGCTCTGAGTGAAAAGGGTTTCATATTCTCGGATATGGAAATCTAACCTTTTTACGTATTCTTCTTCTGTTTACCTATAAGGATTCTCGAGGTATTTGGATTTCCATTTTTCGAACGAAAACAATTTGTAGTGATGTGCAAGAGGTGTCGCGACGAGATTCTTTCTGGAGTAAAGGATTTCCCCTTCCAGTCCGTCGTTGTATTGTGTCCGCTCTGTGGCGAGTCGCGCCGGTACCTGCCCTCTGAGGTCTTCTTGGGCATGCCTCACTCTCGCAAATAATGCATTCCGTGTCTGCTTATTCAGGGATTTTCGTGGCTAAGGCGCCCGGCAGTCAGTAATGCTCTCTTTCCGGCAAACTTTCACGCGCTCTCTGGTATTTACCAGTTCGATCTAAGAGCCTGTTTACGATCTTCTGAGTAGGAGGACCAGGAAGGCGAGATGAACGAACTGCAAGCTGGTATTCAGTTTGCGTTCGAAGTTCTTCCACGGTCTTCGGCACTTTTCCAGCCATCCGAAGGAGCGCTCGACAATCCAACGTTTCGGCAACACGACAAAGGTGTGCAGTTCATTGCGCTTGACGACTTGCACCGTCGCCTTCAACCGCTCCATCACGCCGTCGGCAAAGGGTTCGCCCGTGTAGCTGCCATCGACCAGCACGCTTTCCACCGACACCAGATTCGGCTTGCATCGGTCAATGGCGACCAAAGCGCCGTTACGGTCCGTTACATCGTGAGCGCTCTGTAGACCTCATCTTGGATTGCGTTAGTTTGTGCGGCATATTTATGTAATGAGGCAAAGCAGGACGGAGCAGTGGCCGAAGTGGCGAAGGCTGGTTTCGGAACAGCTGTCGAGCGGGCAAACGGTGGCAGCATTCTGTCGTGACCGCGGGATTCGCGATTCGCAGTTCTACGATTGGAAGAAGCGAGTTCGTGAGGGCGAAGCAACGAAGTTTGTGGAAGTGAGACTGAAGGAGTCGAGCGAGCAGCGGATGCCGGCGCCGGAAAGTCACCCAGCGATTGAGATTCGTCTATGCAAGGGTCGCAGCCTTTTGGTAGGGTCCAGATTCGATGCGAGTCACCTGCGTGCCTTGCTGGCTGTGCTTGAGACCGAGTCGTGATCGAACTGCCAAGCCTGCATGCGTTCGATATTGCGCACGGACCGCGCATCTGGTTGGCAACAGAGGCCACGGACATGCGCTGTGGGTTTGACCGCCTCGCCGAACGAGTGAAGTCGGTGATCGGCCAAGATCCTTCTGGGAACAGTCTTTTCGTCTTCCGCTCGCGTCGCGGAGATAGATTGAAGGTTTTAACCTGGGATCGTGACGGATTTATTTTGTGGTACAAGCGTCTTGAGGCGGGAGTGTTCAAACTTCCTCATGTGAGACCTGGATCGCGATCGGTGGAATTGCGTGCCAGTGAACTGGCGATGATCCTTGACGGGATCGACATGTCGAAGCTGAAGCGCGTTCCGCGCTATGAACGAACAGCCGGAACCAACAAGACATCTTCTCTTGTCTATTCTTCCGGTCAGAGAGGCAGCTGAATAGCGCAGGTTCTCTCGATTCTAACGTCGGCCAGAATTCTGGGCCGCTACGCTCCGTTGCTCCAAACGAAGCCGCGCCTCCCGAAGCTTGAGCTCGACATAGTGCATCCGGCTACGGCGAGCCCCGTCGAGTTGCGGACCGGCGGATATGAGGAGACTCGAACCTGAGGATACGGAGATGATGAAGGCCATCCGCGCCTCTCTGGAGCCGAGCGACGCGCAGGATCATGTGCGTATTGTGTGCTTCGCAACGGACGGCTATGTTGGCAATGACATGGAGATCATCGGCGAAGTGCAGAAGCATCCGCATGCGCGCGTCTTTGCGTTTGGCATCGGTACGTCGGTGAATCGTTTCCTGCTCGACGGCATGGCGCACGCTGGTCGAGGCGCAGTGGATTACGTGACCTTGGCAGAGAACGCCGACGAAGCCTCGAAGCGTTTCTATGAGCGTGTTCACTCACCTCTGTTGACTGACGTGTCCGTGGAGTGGAATGGGCTTCCAGTGGAGGACGTATACCCAAGTCCGACCATCCAAAAATGATTGCGTGACCCATGTCTCGATTTTGAGCCCCGGGAAAACTCAAAAACTTCAGCCAACACATATTACTCCTGAAAAGTCGCTATTACGACTGGGATATCGCGCCTTCCGCTCCGCTTAGGGTTCCCATAATGCGGCTCGCCGGTTTTTCTCTCGCTGTTAATTTAGCCTAGGCCCCTCGCAAGAATTCCTAAGGCACGCTATTGAACTTCGCAGTGAGTTTTTTCATTGCTGAGTTTTTGCGGGTGACTTCACCGGCCTCTCGACTGTGCAAAGCTATCTCTGCGGTGATTGAGCGACCGAGAATTCGCTGATCAATATTGCCAAACGATCCGGGCACGAGGCTTCCCAACCAAGCGACCCAGGCCGGGGTATGAGCGTTACCGACAATGATGCCGGGGCGAAAGATGGCGAGGCGGGCAAAACCGACGCTACGCACGGTGTCTTCCTTCATGCCCATGACTCGCGCATAGCGAAACCGGCTGCGAGCTGTGCTTCCTGCAGCAGAAAGCAGGCAAAACTGGGCGATCCCGGCGTCATGGCAGCCCCGCGCAAAGGCACCGACCACGCCGATCTCAAGTCGTTGCAATTCTTCTTCGCTCCAGTGCCTCGATCCAGAACCGACACCCACACAGCTCACGGCGCTGACCGGACCTTGGCTCAGAACTTCGCGGACAAGGGCGGCAGTGCGCTCGGCAAAGTCCGCAGCGCCGGTATCAAGAACGACGTTGCGCACCCGCGATCGCGGCGCAATGGGCTTTCTGGTGACCATCACCACTTCCCTGCATTCCGATGTTGCTAGTAGTTCCGAGACGGCTGCACCGCCGACTTGTCCGGTACCACCAAGGATAATTGCTGCGAAACTCTGCTTCACAAATAGGACCTCTGCGTAGATAAGGATGGCCTTCTTAAGCCTGATGTGATGCGTGCTGTTTACATACCTCGCGGGTCTTCCCTCACCGGACGCTTCTCTCTGATTCCTTCTTGGGCGACCACAAGTTGCTTCGACTTGCGATAGACATTCGCAACCGCCAATGTCCAGAGAGGAACCAGATCAACGCCCGGCAGCAGCTTGCCAAGAAAGGATGGCAGGAACTCCCAGTGCCAACCGAGAAGGAAAGTCAGCACAGCTCCCATTCCCAGGTCGAGTATGTCCTCGGCGGGCGATTCAGCGCCCGCAACAAAGAGAGGGAAAACAACAATCTGCACCACGTCCGCGACGATGGCCAGAATCATCGCGGCACGAAGGCGTGGACCCGGCGAAATTGTGATGGCGTCGTGAGTCACATTGGCCTGCTCAATTCATCTTATTGCTTTGCCTGCTCTGCGTTATTGGTACCAATCCCCAGCCATGCAAATCGGCGTTTTCGGCGCAGACAGCGGCCGCCGGAATCTTTGCGCATTGGTCACGGTTCTGCAATGAACGATCGGGTGGATTCCCCAGAGTCGACGAGGGGCTCGAGCAGCTGTGGACCATTCCCGTGGAGTTTGGCCACTCGCCATGCTTTCATTTCCTCCGCTGGAAATGTCCGAACCAGATCAATCGGTAGATGGGAGGGCTCGGTCGGCGCAAGCCATCGCTCATAGTCCTTCGGCTCGATGATCAGAGGACAGCGGTTGTGGAACGGCTCCAGAACTTCGTTTGGATCTGTTGTGATGATGCTGAAGCTCTCGACGATGATTTCGCTCGTACTGCCATCCTGGCCCTTCCATTTGTCCCAGATCCCTCCGAATGCGAACAGGCCACCATCCGCAAGCGAAACCGCCCAAGGCTTACTGAGCTTTTTCTTTTCCTCCTCCTTGGTCAGTGGCTCCCATTCGAAGAAGAAATTTGCCGGTATGAGGCAACGACGGTGTTTCCATGGCTCTCGCCAGGCGCCGCTAGACTCGAGTTTGTCGAAGCGGGCATTGATGGAGCTGAAGGCAGCCTTGGCCGTCTTGGACCAATAAGGCAAGAGGCCCCATTTCATGAACGCCAAAACACGTTCGCCTGTGTCGCGGTCGAGCCGCACTACGGGCTGAATGCTCTCAGGAGAAATGTTGTACGACGGCGTGAGGCGTGTCGAGTTGATCTCGTAATACTCATCGTTGAACACATCGGTGTTGTGGGTATGGAACCACTCAGCGATCCGCTGCTTGTCCGCCCGCCTGCCGTATCGCCCGCACATAGGTCTACAGCTTAAAGCGGTTGTCGTCTTTCCGCCAGCCTATCGCGCGATCTTTTCGAGGATCATTCTTGCCGGCGCGATGCTGTCCGTTACGACCGATGTCAAACGGGGCGATGGCCTGCTGATGTCCTGCTCCCTTGCAAGCCACACCGCCGCAGCGATCGACGCGGCAATCACGGGCGTTGAAGCAAACCAGTCTGTCACTCGTTTCTGCTCTTCCCTCGCCTTCGCCCGCTCCTGTGAAAACCAAGGCATGATGCTGAGGTCGAGGTCAAACCATTCATCCAAAAGCTCTTGCGCGGATTTTCGGGCGTGGCGGCCACATATGCCGCCTTCCAGAATGGCCGTACCGGGTCCGAAAACCAGATACTCATTTGACAACGGAGCCGAATCGAGTAAGCCTATAAGCGAATATAAGGCGAATATATGAACACCGCCGCCGCTCTCCGGCTCCAAATCGAAGACGCCCTCGCAACCCGCTTTCCGGCGGCGCTTACCCCTATCGCGCGCACGATTCGCGACGTTGCCGCGACAGGCATTCCGGCTGCCGATACGCAACTTGAAGGCGGGCTGCCGGTAGGTGCCATCAGCGAACTGGTGGGGCCGGAGTGCTCGGGGCGAACCAGTCTGGCGCTGGCCTTTGTGGCTCGCAGGGCGGCTGCCGGACAGGTCTGCGCATGGATTGATGCAGATGACACGTTCGATCCGGAGTCGGCTGCGGCCAGCGGCGTGCGGCTCAGGCAACTGCTTTGGGTCCGTTGCCGCGACGGTGCGAGCAAGGTGATTGTGAATCGCTGGAAGAGCGACGAAAAGCCGTGGACGCGACTCGATCAGGCCCTGCGCGCGACGGACCTGCTTTTGCAGGCGGGCGGATTTGCGGCCATCGTGTTGGACCTTGGCAGTATGAATCCTTCGCACGGAATACGGATTCCACTGGCCTCGTGGTTTCGTTTTCGACAGGCAGCGGATCGCACCCGTTGCAGTTTGGTTGTGCTGGGCAAGGCATCGTTTGCACAATCGAGCGCAGCAGTGGTGGTGGATTGCGGTAGCTTCCACGCGGAGAGCGAAGGTGGAAGTGTGCTCTGCGCAAGCCATTTCGAATTCAGCCGCCGCAGACAGCGTTTTACTCCGCAACTGTCTCGGGCGCGGAAGTCGCCTGCCTCGACTTGGACTGCGCCCGCCGCATGGATTGCGAAAAGGCGCGCATGAGCCGCGAACTTTATGCCTGCCTGCACGCCGCCGAATTTCCGGCACAGGCCTTGCTGCGTCTGCGCGCTGATTTGAAAGCGCAGCCTGTGGCTGTGCTTGACGGCCCGGCACATGACCAGTGTGTTTGCGCATTCAACCGGTTGGCAGGACAGCGCGGAGTGGTGCGCGGTCTGGGCCGCATAGAGGCGGAAAGTATAGCTGGAGTGCAGTTGCTGGCGCGTTCGCAGCCCGTTGAAGAGGCAGCGCGCGCAGTGCTGCTGGAAGCCGCGGCGCAATTCTCGCCGCGCATTGAAGAGGTGAAAGCGGCAAACGCATGCTCGTTTGTGTTGGATGTTGCTGGCTGCGAGTTGCTCTTTGGTCCAACTGATCAGATGGCCGCGCGGATGCGCGAGTCTATGACTGCCGCAGGCTTTCGTGTTTCGATAGCCGTCAGTTCCAACTTTCATGTTGCGCGCATCAAGGCCGCATCAGGGCGTGGAATTGCGATTGTGCCTGCGGGAGAGGAAGCTGTTTCAGTGGCCAGGCTTCCACTCGGTGCTCTTGACCTCGCCGAGAATCCTCGTGAGACCTTTGCGGTGTGGGGCATTCGTACACTGGGCGAGCTGGCTGCGCTGCCTGAAGTGGAGTTGGTCACGCGATTAGGCGCCGAGGCGCGCGACTGGCGAGCCCTTGCACGAGGCGCGGCGCGCCACACGTTGCAGCCGATTGAGGCGGACTTCGCGCTGCGTGAGTTCTACGAATTCGATTCCCCTGTCGAACAGATGGAGGGCCTGCTCTTTATCGCTTCGCGCATGATCGATTGCCTCGTGGAGCGTGCTGGTGGCCACGCATTGTCGCTGGCCTCGCTCAGTGTGGAGATGAAGCTCGAAGGCGGCGCGGCTCATCTGCTGAATCTCCGCCCCGCTCTGCCCACCGTGGACCGCAAGTTTCTGCTCAAGCTACTGCATCTGGAGATGGCCGCACATCCACCGCAAGCCGGGGTAGAAGCGCTCACGTTGACGGCTGATCCAGGCCGGTCGAGCAAAATTCAATTAGGCCTCTTCGCGCCGCAAACGCCGGAGCCATCGCGGCTCGACGTAACTCTGGCGCGTATCAAGGCCATCGTCGGCGAAGACCGCGTGGGGACACCGGTGCTCGAAGACACACATCGCCCCGCGAGCTTTCACACCGGGCCATTCCACGTCGATGCGAAGACCTCTACCTATGATCCGCAAACTGCTCGACTGGCTCTGCGCCGTGTGCGCCCGCCGCGCGCAATTCAAGTCACACTGCGCGAGAATAAACCCGCGAACTTTCGCGACGGCGGCCAAGGCTTTCAGGTCTCGGCGGCGTATGGCCCATGGCGCTCGAACGGCTGTTGGTGGTCTGTCGATGCCTGGGATACGGAGGAGTGGGACGTGCTGACCGCAGATCGCGACGGCCTTGCTCTGAGCTGTTTGCTGGTGCATGACCGGATGCGCAGCGAATGGCGGTTGGAGGCGCTGCTTGACTGAGCCCACTTCGAGTTATGTCGAATTGCACGCTGCCAGCGCTTTCAGCTTTTTGGCGGCGGCTTCGCAACCCGAATCGCTCATTGAACGCGCCGCTGAACTCGATCTGCCCGCGCTCGCTCTAGCTGATCGCAACGGTCTCTACGGGGTCGCGCGCTTTCACACTGCCGCACTCTGTAGCGGAGTGAAGGCGCATATCGGCGCGGAGATCGCCGTCTCAAACTTCGGTCCTCGCTTGCAGCCCGCTTCCTGGCTGCCGCATCAGCCGCTCAAAGAACCATCGCGCGTTGTTCTGCTCTGTGCTTCGCAAGTTGGCTATCAGAATCTCTGCCAGTTGATTACACGCTTCAAGATGCGCGAAACGACCAAGGCAGAAGGCGCTGCAACACTCGACGATCTGGCTGAGTTCTCGGCGGGATTGATCTGCTTAACCGGCGGAGACGAAGGCCCACTAGCCGCGGCGCTCGCGAATGAAACCGATCAGAGCGCGGCACGAATCGCCGAGCAACTTGCCTCGATCTACGGCCGCGGTAATCTCTACATTGAACTGCAGCGCCACCAGCAGCGCGACGAAGAGGCGCGCAATCAAACGCTGCTACAAATAGCAGAGACTCTCCATCTCCCCATCATCGCAACCAACGGCGTGCGCGCGGCAACCGAGTACGACCGCCAGATTCTCGACGTACTCACCGCGATTCGCCATCACACACCTCTTGATTGCGCCGGACGTTTGCTGACATTGAACGCCGCGCGAAGCCTGCGTAGCGCGCGTGAGATGAGCGCGCTCTTTCACGATCTTCCTGAAGCCATTGCCAACACCGGCATCGTCAGCGAGCGCCTCAACTTTACGCTCGACAAACTTGGCTACGAGTTTCCGCATTACGCAGTGCCGGAAGGCGAGACCATGGACAGCTTTCTTTTGAAGCGCGTCGATGAAGGCATCCGCAAGCGTTATGAGATTCCCTTGAAGCGGCATCTGCTCCAGAAGGCTCGCGTACAGGCCGAGCGCGAATTGACGCTCATCGCCAAGCTTGGTTTCGCCGGCTACTTCCTCATCGTCTGGGACATCGTTCGCTACTGCCAGCGGCAAGGTTTTCTCGTGCAAGGACGCGGCTCTGCTGCCAACTCTGTGGTCTGCTATGCGCTCGAACTCACCGCTGTCGATCCAGTCGGCATGGAGCTTCTGTTCGAGCGATTCCTCAACGAGAGCCGCAACGAGTGGCCCGACATCGATCTCGATCTCCCCTCCGGCGATGAGCGCGAGAGCGTGATTCAATACCTCTACGAACGCTACGGCTCGCTGGGCGCGGCGATGACCGCGAACGTTATCACGTATCGCAGCCGCTCGGTGGCGCGCGAAGTGGGCAAGGCACTGGGCTTTGAAGAAGAGCAGATCGAGCGCCTCAGCAGCCTGATGGGCCACTGGGAGTGGCGCGGCGAAAACGACACCATGGAGCGCCGTTTTGCGCAGGCTGGATTCGACCAGAATCATCCGCGCATTGCGCATTACCTCAGCCTCTGCCAGCGCATGAAGAGCCTTCCGCGTCATCTGGGCCAGCACTCCGGTGGCATGGTCGTCTGCGCGGGAATGCTCAATCGCGTTGTCCCGATCGAACGCGCGTCCATGCCAGGCCGCACCGTCATTCAATGGGATAAAGAAGACTGCGCTGACCTCGGCCTCATTAAGGTTGACCTGCTGGGCCTGGGCATGATGGCAGCGCTCAAAGAGACTATCGAACTGATTCCGCAGCACTACAACACTAACGTCGATCTCGCCGCATTGCCTGAAGATCCGCGGGTCTATGAAACATTGCGCAAAGCAGACACCGTCGGCATGTTTCAAGTGGAAAGCCGCGCGCAGATGGCCTCAATTCCGCACAACGGACCAACGCGCTTCTACGACCTCGTCGTACAGGTAGCTATCATTCGCCCTGGCCCCATCGCCGGCAAAATGATGCATCCGTATATGCGCCGTCGCCAAGGTAAAGAAGAAGTCACTTATCCGCATCCATCTCTGGAGCCGGTGCTGAAACGCACGCTAGGTGTTCCACTCTTTCAAGAGCAACTTCTTCGCATGGCCATGGCCATCGCCAACTTCACTGGCGCTGAGGCGGACGAGTTGCGCCGCGCCGTCGGTATGCGCCGCTCCATGGAGCGCATGAAGAATCTTGAAGGCAGACTACGCGCTGGGATGACCCGCAACGGCGTTAGCCCCGAAGCGCAAGACAATATCGTGCACAGCATATCGTCGTTTGCCATGTACGGCTTTCCGGAATCACATGCCGCCAGCTTTGCGCTGATCGCCTACGCCTCGGCTTACCTGAAGGTGCATTATCTGGCCGCCTTCACATGCGCTCTGCTCAACAATCAGCCGATGGGATTTTACTCGCCCGCCGTTCTCATCAAAGATGCACAACGCCACGGCCTGCGCGTACGGCCCATCGATGTGCAGCGTTCGCTTGCGATCTGCTCACTTGAAGAAGAAGGCGACCACTCGCTCTCGCTACGCATCGGTTTCAACTATGCACGCGGAATGCGCGACACGTCCATCGAAACCTTGCTGGCCGAACGCAACCTGAACGGCCCGTTCGCGTCCGTGGATGATCTTGCTCACCGCGTCGCCACAATCAACCGCAAGGAACTGGTCTTGCTCGCTCGAGTCGGCGCGCTCAACCCGCTCAATCAGGTGGAACACCGCCGTGACGCACTCTGGCAGGTGGAAGAAGCAGGCCGTCCTGTTGGCCCGCTGCTCCGTGGCATTATGAAAACTTCGGAATCCAATTCGCATTCCACACCGTTAGTCGCGATGACTACCGATGAACGGCTTACCGCCGATTACGCAGGTGTTGGCCTTACTACTGGACCGCACCCAATGGCCTATCATCGCTCCGATCTGCGCACAAGCAACATTCTTTCTGCAATGGATCTGCCGACCTGCTGTTTTAATGCATCTATCCGCATTGCTGGTTGCGTCATAGCACGTCAGCGTCCCGGAACTGCCAAGGGATTCGTCTTTCTCTCGCTCGAAGACGAGACCGGCATCGCCAACATCATCCTGACGCCTGATGTTTTTGAACGCGACCGGCTAATTGTCACCCGCAATCGCTTTCTACTCATCGCAGGCACCGTACAGAATACCGACGGCGTGATTCACGTCAAAGCACATCACCTTGAACCGCTCAATATTACCGATGTCCCGATCGCCTCACATAACTTCCATTGATTTGACCTTTTGCTCGGGAGCTGGTCTGCCCGGACTTATCCGTAGGAACCCGCTCGTCGGTGAGTCAAACGGAGCTGGATGAGGACTGTGGCCTGTCGCCAATTGAGTTGATGCAATCTCAAATCCTCGTATCCGGATCTTGAGGGGTACTCGCATCCATCTAAGTCGGTCAATTAAACGTCGATCCTTGCCTAACGGTTTGCATCGAACAGGCAAGGAGTACACCATGCCTCAGAGTTCGCACGATCAGGCCGCAGAACTTCACAATCTTGCATCCCACGCTCACGCCGTCGCAGCAGTCGCTCATGGCAAAACAGATCATCGAACAGCTCACGAACTGAGCAATCAAGCTCACGAACTTTCTCGGGAAGCTCTAAAGCACTCAGAGCAACTCGATGAGGCAACGGCTGACTCCACCAAAGCGGAAACAGGGACAAGCGAAAAAGTGAAAGCTGTGCATGTGGTCCGCCCAGGGCTTCCCCTTTAGCCAATTGAGCGAGCGTCTTCTTCTGTGGGAAGGCCGGAGGAATCAATATGCCCAAACTTACTTATGCGAGACGGAAGAGCCTTCCCAAGGGCGATTTCGTGTTTCCAGAAACCCGCCGCTATCCGATCGAAGACGCCACACACGCCCGTGATGCCTTGGCCCGATCGAGTGGAAAACCCGAGCACGCCGCGGTGGTGACGGCAGTACGGAGAATGTATCCGGAGATCGAGATCGAGAACTAACAAGGGCCGAGGAACACGGAACAGATCAGTTCTCTGATACGAAACTATCGTGGTGAGCGAGAGACCGGCAAGCAGCAGATGGTTATCAGGAGTTGCAAACGCCATGAAGGATCTGCCTCTGTCGAAGGTCTACCAGTTGCTTGAACCCGGTCCGGTGGTTCTGCTGACGACCACACACAAGGGTCACGCCAACGTCATGGCACTATCCTGGCATATGATGGTCGAGTTTGAGCCGCCACTGATTGCTTGTGTCATCAGCAACGCCGATCACAGCTTTGCTGCACTGCGGAAGACGAAGGAGTGCGTAATTGCCCTTCCGGCACTTGAGTTGGCGCAAATAGTCGTGGGAATCGGTAATTGCTCGGGCCGCGATGTCGACAAGTTCAAGAGATTCGGTCTGACGCAGGCGCCAGCCAAGTGTGTGGCGCCGCCTCTCGTAGCCGAGTGTTTCGCCAACCTCGAATGCAAGGTTGTCGATACCCATCTCGTCAACAAATTCAATCTCTTTGTTCTCGAGGTTCTCAAAGCTTGGCATAATCCGGCGCAGAGGAATCCAAAGACCATTCACCATCACGGGTACGGAAGGTTCGCCGTGGATGGCGAGATGATCAAGCTGAAGTCGAAAATGCCCTGATCGGCACACCGGGCCGCTGTGTCCTTTTATGAGCGCACGCAGCATAGCACGGGTTTCGCAGTCGCAACGGTTGAGAAAGGGTGCATCCGCGCGGTTTCCGATTCGGGGGCACAGGGCGTCCGCTAGGCGTCGATGATCGCAAACCACCGAGGCGCGTTTCGAGATTTGAACAGACGATTTGCGTTAACCTGACGTCTTAGTGGAACACCAACTCACCGACTAGCTTCCAGTCATACTCTCATATAACATATGTATTATCTGCGTCTTACGAAAATATATCTTGATCCATTTCCCACTTTCTGTCAGAATGAACGTCCAAAGTGAACGAGGCGTTATGCGAATCGCTTTCCTCCCCTCCTTTCGCATTGCTGCCGGTTTGCTGCTGGTCGTCCTATTGGGTGTGGTCGGATGCCAAGTCCTCCACTGGAGGAATCCTGTCTCTCCCGAGGCGATCCTTGCGCGAGCCGACGAGATGTCGTGGCTCAATAGCTGGATAGCGGCGGAACCTCTTTACCGGCAAGCTGAAATTCAATTCACTCAGAAGCGTCAGCTCTCGAAGGCGCTCTACGCGCGCGTCAGCGAGATGCCGGCGCACAGCGAGTCGTCAACGAGTGTCCCTACCCAAATTGCTTTGCTGACGCACGACTTGGCGCTGCCGGAGGCGCAGGAGCCAGAGACCCGGCTTCGCGTTCTTACCATCCTCGGAATGCTCGAAGTGAATTATGACGCCGGAATGGCACGGAAAACATGGGCTGATGTCGAAGCACTGGCAATCCGCCAACACCATTATCTGCTGGCGTCCAGGGCGATGGGCGAGCAAGGTATTGCCGCATTCTTGCTCGGCGACATTGCGACAGCGAAGAAGAATGTGGTCAAGGCATGGTTCGTTGCGAAGACCGCCGACCCAGGCGCTCACATTCGATACGCCAGCATGTATGGCGCGGGCCTGGTAGAAATGCACAAGTACAAGGAGGCGCTTGGGCCGCTCGATGAAGCCATCAAAGTTGCCAAGAAAACCCGCGGCGCGGCGTATCCGACGATTGCCATCACGGCCAAGGTCGAGGCCCTTAGCGGCCTCGGGGAGAACAAGGAAGCGCTGGCGCTGGCCAGTGAAGAGATGCAGCGAGTGAGCGGCTATCACCTTGCCGGGCATCTCTATGAGCTTTACCAGACCAGGGCTGGCGTCTACGAGAAAATGGGCCAATGGGATCAAGCAGTTTCCGACTACGGTCTGGCCATTCAACACGCCAAACAACTTTCCTATTGGCGCGGCTTGACGCAGGTTAACGGCTTACTCGCAATGGCATACCTGCATCAAGGAGCACTGCAGCCGGCATTGACTGCAATCAACGAGGCCATTGCATCCAACGAACAAATCCCCGACGAGCTGTACTTTGTCCCGCGCGATCTTGCAATCAAGGCAGAGATCATGGCTCGGCTTGGAGATAGCAAGTCCTCAATCATCCTGTACGAGAAGAGCGCCGATATGCTGGACGCCCTACTCAGCAGAGTGCCGACTCCGACTGTGGAACGTCAACTTCTTGCCGATCTCAGCAAGGTCTATTCGGGGTATTTTGAATTCCTATCCGACCAAGGCAGAACAGCGGATGCCTTTCGTGTAATCGAACGGGCGCGCGGCCGAGTCGAGGCGCAATCCCTGGCGCATCACGAAATCCTCGCACCGCATGCGCCAAATTCTATGGAGCAGCGATTGACGAAGCTAAACATCGACTTGCTCAATACCGACGACTCGACAGCCAGATCGTACATCCTCGACTCCATCTACGAGACGGAACTACAGCTTGATTCAGATTCGACTGCGAGAGATAAAGCGCCGGCGCCGGTTGAACTCCACCAACTCCAGCGCGAACTTCGTCCCTCGGAGCTTTTGGTCGAGTATGTTCTCGACAATCCTCACTCCTACGCGCTCGCATTGACGCATAATACTGTTCACCGATACACGTTGGCGTCCAAAGATGAGCTGGAGCAGGCGGTAACACAGTACCGTTCGGAGATTCTGAAACAGAAAACGGACCTAGCTCTCGCGCAACAGCTTTTCAATGGACTCCTGGGAGGCATTCCGGAATTCGAAGAAAAGCAGGCATTGATCGTGGTTCCAGATGGAAAGCTGCACCTGCTCCCATTCGCTGCTTTGGCAGACAACGGCCAATATGTTCTGGCCTCGCATCTTGTATCTGTGGTCCCATCAGGAACCGTGCTTCACATCCTGGAACGCCGAGCGCAGCAGACTGAATCGACGAACCTACCGTATGTCGGGGTGGCGGCATGGACGACCAATGCGCCGCCGCACACCCTTCTCGCCAGCATCCATCGAGCTGTCTCCGGGCCTGAGAGGAGCGAACTTGTTGCGCTTCCAGAAAGTCGGCGCGAAGTCGAAACGATTGCTGCTGACCTTCCGAAGCCAAGCACCATTCTCCTGGGGGCAAACGCGACAGAGTCGGACTTCAAGCAGCTCCCTCTCGGCCAATTCAGCGTCATCCACCTGGCCCTTCACGGATATGTCGATCCTGAGATCCCGGATCGCTCTGCTCTTATCTTCGCTCCTCAGCTGCAGCCCACAGACGACGGACTTCTACAGATACGCGAAATCAGAAGGCTTCATCTCAATGCCAACCTCGTTACGCTCTCAGCCTGCAACACCGGAGTCGGACCAGTCGGCGAAGAAGGAGTCGCCAGTATCGTCAATGCGTTCATCGAGGCCGGATCTCAGACTGTCGTATCAACCCTCTGGGAACTTGAAGACCACGCAACCGCGTATCTTATGACCACCTTCTACGACCACCTTGGACGCCACGAGGAGAAGGCTGAGGCGTTGCGGCAAGCGCAACTTGAGATGCTGAACTCTGGATCGCCACCGTACTACTGGGCGGGCTTCGTGCTCGACGGTGATCCGAACGGCGGCCTCTTCCGAGCACCAGTGAACAATCTCACGGCAAGGAGTTCCAGATGACATCGAGTTATTCTGCCGAAAAGACATCTCCACTGCTCTCAACTAGCGACCGCCGTGCCATCTTCGACAAGGTGCTGGCCGCCCTGGACAAGCGTTTCTATAAGCCTGAAAAGTTGAATGACGAATGGCGCGCCGCCGTGAACCGCCACCGGCCATCGATTGAAGCTGCTGACACGGCGGCCGAATTTGAAAAGTCCATGAGCGATCTACTGGCGGTGTTGCACACGTCGCATCTAGGATTCTTTCACGGCAGCGCCCGCAGAGCTTCCAGCCGGGCCGCGCTGAGTGCAACCTATCTTGCAGACGAGACGCCTTTCGGAGAACGATGGATATTTCAGGACGTTCACTCAGGCGGCGCCGCATCGAATGCCGGAATAGAGCCAGGCGATATTCTTCTCAGCGTAGAGGGCCGAGAGATCACTCCGCCAGAGCATCCGGTCTTCGCCATGGGTGAGCAAACCAGTCTTGAGATCGTCGGCAAAGATGATCAGCGGCTGGCCATCTCGGTCGATGTGGCGCGGCCCAAGGGGAAGAAACTCCACTTTGTCGAGCCTAAACTGGTCGAGGCAAGGCATCTCGAAAACGGACTGGGCTATCTGAAGGTTGCCATGTTCCCTGGAATAGTTGGGGTCGAAGTGGCCAACGAAATCTCGCGGGCGGTAGAGGGATTGGGAAAGATCGAAAGCCTCATCATTGACCTCCGCGGGAATACCGGAGGAGGGATCGGATCCCTTCGTGTCATGAGCCTGCTTACGCCCGATAGGATTCCTGTAGGGTTCGCCCTCGACAAGAAGCGAGTCACTCCGAATCTGGACGAGGAGAAACAGCGATTTCGGCGATTCCATGCCATCCCCGCGTCCAAGAAGGCGCTCTGGCTGCTCGCATTGCAGTTTGCGCCGGCGATGCTGGCCAATACGCCCATCGTCCTTGAGACAGAAGGATTGGGCCCCAAGGAGTTCCACGGACGGATGACGCTCCTCGTGAACCGCCATACCGCGAGCGCCGCCGAAATGATTGTCGCGTTCGCGCGAGAGAACAATCTGGCCAATATCATCGGTGAGAAGACTGCCGGGAAGTTGCTTTCTGCCACCTCAGTCAAGGTTGGTGGTGGATTCCGATTGGCGCTGCCCACTGGCGCCTACTACACATGGAATGGCTCGGTACTTGAAGGCACGTCTATCGAGCCAGATGTACTAGTTGGTTTCGATTGGCAATCAGCGCGAGCAAACAAGGACAGCCAACTTGAATATGTCATCGAATCTATCGGGAATCGGCAAAATGTATGAGGTGGTTGAATCTCCGGAAAACGCCGTTACCACAAAACCGGATGGAGTTCCCGACGGGTGACATTACGATTGTTCGTAAGCCCAATATCCATTCTGGCCACATCGGCGCTTTTCGTTTCTAATCAAGGTGCGAAGGAAATGATTAGACTCAAATAAACAATCGAAATTCATACGGCCGCGACGATATGATCGGCATGGACTTCATTGTTCCAGCGAGCTTACTTGCATATTGCAGAGTGATTGGTAAACGGTCGTACAGTTGATCGTTATTCCAATTCATCTTGGTCAGTCCCAGAATTGATTGCACCGGCGCATCCCAGCTCCCGTGACCTGCAAATCGCCGCAGCGCAATTGGGTGAGGAATTCCTTTTCCCTCTTTGTAGAAATGCTTACTGATGGACGCTTGGGGTACATCGCCCTGCGTCCAAACCAGAACCTCCCGTTCGTCGATGGGAATGAAAATCCCGCGTTCACAAGGATAGGCCGCGGCGGATGACGAATTCTCATAGAGAAAGCCATGCCACGGAACCTTCTGTTTAATCTGATAGAGATCAACGCCAGAAATGGAATCGAATGCGTCGAAGCAGCCTTCGACCTCGTCCTTTTTGAACTCGGTAGTTTTATGAACGCTGATTTTCTGAGGAGAATGGCCGCCATGTCTCCTCTGATAGAGGCTGAGGCTCCGCGCCATTATCCTCCGCATCTCGCTTCGGCTTAGGAATGGATTCTCTCCGTCTTGGTGCACATCGCGGGTTTCATGCGCCACAAACTCCAGCCCGGCCCCATCTGAATCGAAGACCTGACTGCAGCAGGTCACAAACGTGGCCTTGCCGACGGCATCGACCTTCATAGCATAGCTGACGCCAATGAATGCTGCTGTCGGATCGGTGTCCGCTAACTTCCACGGCACACCTCCTGCTTTGCAGTAAAGAGCAATGCTTAGACGCCACATAACGCTCGCACGGCATCGGTAGTCTAGTGCTCCGCTCTCGTTGATAAATTGTGTCGGGGTTCCGCGCGATGCATTGATTGCCTTGATATAGTCGTGCAGGTCGAAACCATCGTCTTCTCCTTCGAAGGCATACTCCCAACGATCAGGGAGCATGATGAGCAGCACATCGTATTCTCCCCTCCGGGTATCTAGCCGGGTCATGGCATCGGTGAGGAGTTGGGCGAGTGCGATATGCGGATGCGGACTGTAGTGGATGTTTTCGTCCGCATCTTCTGGGATGACAGCGTGCAATCCTCCTGCTGCTGGCTTGAGGCTCACCCCGAATACGGCCCGGAAGCCGGGAAACGGAATCAGGTAATCCTTGCGCTCCTGCGGAGTATGAGAGCGCTCGAACTCATCGAAAAGTGCGCGAACCCGCGTATTCATTCCAGCCGGAAAGATCGTAGCGACCCGGATGGGGTCGAAGACTTTGTTGATAAAGTTCTTGCTGTAGGGTCCATACTGCATTAAGCCCCGAAGAGGATGAATGTCGCGGTCGGCCTGTCGTTCAGGACTGAATAGCAGGGGCGGTTCACTGGACTTCCCGTATCCGGAGATGGCTGCAATATCTGGTTTCATGAACTCCGCCTCGCAAACGCTGTACGTCGAGAAAACGTGAATCGGGCTTCCATTCCTGGTTCATCCGTAAATGCACGGACTTCCGCATCGCCGGTTCCCGGAAGGAGTACTTGGAGCCAGGCGTTCAGAATGGTATCGGCCAGTCGGTTATACCGCCGCGCTTGTCGCTCGCGGACGAATTCGCCACACTCATACCTCTCCTCGTCCGACGCTGCATTGCCAAACCATACTGTCGGTTCGAGCAGCATCCAAAGTCGTCCCAAGCGATGCTCCAGCCGGATTGCGACCGCCTCGGACCACCTAACATTGGTTCCAGGAATCACCCCGGCAATGGTTTTCAGCTTTTCTCGGAGGGGCGCGAGGCGCGGTGCCATGGTGGCAGAATCATCCGGGCGAATCTCATGCACGCCTCGCCCAGACCACACCATAAACGGTGCGCCTTCCACCAAGCCATTGACCAGTGCGCTGCGGAGTAGGTTCAGTTCGTTGGTTTCTTTCCACAAACGCCTAACCTCTATAGAGTGTACGTTCAACTTCTCTGGATTGTGGTCGGCGAAGACGCGTTGGATTTCGCTATCGGCACCAAACGCCAGAATGCCGTGCTGCGAGCGAACGGCAACCAAATTAGCTGTAGTGGTTTCCAGAAGCAGCCTTACGTCCCGTGCGCCGCCGATCTTAGCGTCGAATTTGCGGCACTCCTTGGGCCAGCTGAGCACCGGAATTGCGTTCATGCGAACGACCGGCCAGTTCGAGCCAGGCCCTGGTAGCGGCACGTTCGATATCTTGGACCGCATCTTGTTGAGCGTTCCCAGTACATCTACAGGCAGACTCTCAATTTGCTGCGCGAGATCTCCCATTAACTCGTCAAACGTCTCAACCTCGATTAGAGACGCCTGTATACCTGCGCTCACTGCGCGGGCGAGCAACGTCTCTACTCTGTGATACACAGACCATCCTGTTTTGGTGGCCCAAAACAGTCCGGCGGGAAAGGCGTTTGGCTGCAAAACCGCCTCTTCCAGAGCGTTCATTATGCTTTCATCACGCCCACTGTATCCTGCGACAATTAAGCCAAATCGCTTGCATGATTCAACCAGAGTCGCGCGCAGATCGCTCTCTTGTGTCTTCAGCTCTTCCGTTGTGTTCTTGAGCGCTACCGATTGGAAGTCACCGTGTAACTTCCCGAGTACAGGCCAGCGTCCTTCGTTCAGGGCGCGCAACGCGACGCTGCTGGAGTCAATCGTGGATACTGTGAGCGCCGACGTTGATCCGAAGGCTGCCGCTGCGGCATCCTCGACTAGCCGATCAAAGTTCGTCGTCCAGACCAACCGCACATTGCCGGTTTTCATCAGCGCCGCTAAAATTTGATGACCGTAGGCTGGCGTGGCTCCATGCAACATGTTTTCGAGGAAACGTCGTCTGTCGGCGGGGTCGGGATAAGTCAGCTCGAAATAGGTGGCGTACTCTTCCGGCGAATTGATGGCTGGATATCTTCCAGCAGAGTCAAGAAAGTGTTGCAAGCGTTCCCGCACCACCTCATTGCCGAGGTCTTGACACGTTTTCGGGTCTACCTTTTTGCTCGTGCAATAGAGGGCACGTTTGAATCGCCAAACCAGGTCCCCGGCCGTAGGAAGCCGCGCCGACGCTGAGGCCCCAGCACCAAGAAACCAAGCCAGAGATGAAGATCGAATTGGGAACAGCCTCAAGAACTCATCGGTTGGCATCAACGACATGACGGCTCCCGTTAGATCAGAAGAGCCCACCCAATCGTGATATGTCCGTGAATCTTGGGCTCAAATCCTTATCTGATCAGTGTAGTTCATCGAGAGAGGCAAGCCGACATTCTCGGTCCTTGGGTAGTGCCAGGATCGGAACCTACCAAGTAGTCAAGCGTCAACCGAATTTGCTTATCAAGCGATCTATTCTTTGATTGTTGTAGACCAACTCGCGTTTCCAGGATCAAGGCCTCCCTACTACTTGATTTGAAGTGGGTAGTAGTACGACGCTTGATCCTGCTCATGGGTCGTTGAGAGGAAATATGCCCCAGGTTTTGATTTTCGAAGATCAAGTTCAATGGAGACTTCTTCACGTTCTCCATTGCCGGTTGCCGCTGCGCTGCCGTGAGCCAGAGGGTCATTGACAGTCTGATCGTGCGTCACGGCAACCGTGTATTGACCAGTTCTGCTGTAGCGGGGGAGGATGATCTTGACCTTGACCAATGCTGCCGGCAACGACACCGATTGCAACGGGCTGGGTTCGGCTGAGTTGGATGGAAGGCCCCGAAGCGTCCCGGCGTTCGATAGGTCTATGGTCTCAGGAATTGCTGCCATATTGTCTACCGAGTGCGGCGTGTTCGTTCCGTGCCACGACACTACGGCGAATGCGGCGACAATCAAAAGACAACAGCCAACGGCGGCTGTTAACACCAGCCTTCGCCGGCGCGACTGATGTTGGGACTGCAGTTCGAGCATCCGTCCCATACAGACAGGACAATTCGCCGCATGATCCACTCTCTGGTCTGACAGGGCGATCTGCTTGGATTGTTTGGCAATGCCTTCCAGGAACGCTTCGTCAGGACAAGGGCCGACAGGCGCAGTTCTCCCTTCAAGGACACGTTCCTGATGTTGCCTTGTGACCCAAGCATCAAGGCGATCTTCCGCACGTGAGAACCAATGCAATCTCATATCCATTGAGACAATTCTCCAGGCTGAGAGAGATCATGGAGCAACGACTCCAACTCCCGGAAATATGCACGCCGAACAGCGGTGTGGTCCATTTCAAGATCCTCTGCGATTTTTCGCCATGAGTACCCCAGCGAGCGCCTACTTACGATTGATTGTGCGAACGGGGAAAGGCGCTCGAAGATCTCGATTGCGTAGACCCTCTGCTCTGCCTCTGGTTGTCCAATATACAACTTTTCCATGTCAATCAGAGAGCCAAATTGAATCTCTCGACTCCGCCTTGCAGCCTCCTGCCGTGCGCGGCGTTTGATCACGCTTTTGGTGCGCGACAGCAATTTCTTATCCGAGCAATCTGCATGACGAGAGATATAAGAAGAGACATTCTCAACAGCGTGGTCCATGATGTCGTGCGCGGCGGCGTGATCGTTGAGATATGTCCAGGCGCAAAGCATCGCGTAAGGCCACGCTGCATTGGCAGCGGCCTCCATCCTCTGATCCGAAGCCGGGTTTCCGGTCGAATACGCCCAACTCCACGTCAGTTCCTGCCATGTGCGACTGTGTGGTTTCATATGCAAATTTCAGCATCGGGGGGATAACAACCACAGTTCCAAGAGTATAGCCCACAAAATGATTGAACACGTTACGAGAAAAATATTCTTTTTTTCTGCCCCAAACGCCTTGGCAAAGTGCCTTTAGTAAATACAGGGACAGAATTGCCAGAGCGTCCCGGCGTTCGCTTCTCGACAAATCAATAGGGGTTTTCTCCGCATTCCCCCTGCGAAGAGGTGTCCCCATGACTGCTGAACACGGAAAGAGGTCGTCCGTTGTCTGGGGTCAGGAGGCGCAGAAGTTGGCGCTCCAAGCCCAAGTGTTGTCAGGTCCAAAACTCTATCATCTCGTTCGTCGCTTGCAACGGCAGACAGGCCGCACCAGAGAGGCATGTTGGCGCTTCGTCCTTCAATTCGGCTTAAAAAGCAGAGACGAGCATCGCCGCTGGACGGAAGAAGAACTTGAGACTCTGCGCGAGACGCTGTCGACTCGTTCAGTGGAAGAGGCCGGGCGCATTCTCGGTCGTAGCCCAAACGCTATTCGTTGCGCATTGCGCAGGAACAGCCTGAAGGTGAAAGACATTCGATGCGACTGCTTTTCGGTCGAAGCGCTGGCGAGGATTCTTCACATCAGAAAATCCGAAATCCACGCATGGATTGAGGCTGGATGGCTGGAGGCAACCGCGCAACTTACCGGCAAGCGACTGACGCACATCATAACGCCAGATGCGTTTCGCGCACTTTACACGCATCATCTGCGCGATCTGCTGGAACAAAAGAGGGTTCCAAACGTCGCACTATTCGAGGCGTTCTACAACTACTGCTTCGTGCCGAAGCACACCATTGGTACGCAACTGTTGACCGTTCGCAGGGACAAACGAGAGCGGGAAGCATTCGCGGCAACACAGGAAGGCGGCGAAATTGATGATGAGGAAGATGATAACGAAGGAGGATACCGCGTCAGTCTTGGTGGTGGCACCCAATCCGCAGAGTGAACGCCCCGACGACTCCGGCCCGGTTACCTCGCTGATCGCTCCTATCGGCAAACCGCCCTCCAGCAACGCATCCACCGGAGTAACGCCTATCGGCGCTTCCTCGTAAATGGTCCTCGGCGCAGGCGTCAGCGCCGCCGGGAAGCGGTGTTCCAGAGTGCGTTCAATTTCCAGACGTAAAGCTGAGGCGGAGGGCATGGTGGACCTAATTTCGCTTTTTCTTCGCTTCTAGCTTCTCTCGATTCGGGAAGGTTGTCAAAGATTCTCTGGGATCGAGGCCAGCAAGTTGGCTATTCTGGGTAGGCCATGTGTGGACGCTTCGCCCGAAAATCGACGCAAGAGGTTCTTGCAGAATGGCTTGGCCTCGAACTGGAGGAGATGCCCTGGTTTGCGCCCACCTTTAACGCCGCGCCGCAGAGCATCCAGCCCGTCATCCGTCTGAATCGCGATTCCGGCCGGCGCGTGGCCGCCCTGATGCGCTGGGGACTGGTACCTTTCTGGGCCAGGAGCGCCAAGATCGGCTTGAGCACGATAAACGCCCGCGCCGAGAAAGCTGCCACTAAGCCCGCTTTCCGCACCGCACTTAAAAAGCGCCGCTGCTTGGTTCCCGCCGACGCCTACTATGAATGGGCACAACTCGGAGCAAAGAAAAGTCAGTCCTATGTCATAGCGCTCACCAGCGGCGAACCCATCGCTTTTACTGGCTTCTGGGAGAGCTGGAATGGCACCGGCGGCAGTGCGCTTGAAACCTTCGCCATCCTCACCACCACCGCAAACGAGCTGCTGGCCACGATTCACGACCGAATGCCGGTCATCATTGAACGCAAGGACTACGGCCGATGGCTTGACGTGGACGAGAAGATCGCACTGCCGACTGACCTTCTACATCCCTATGCTGCAAACCAAGTGTACGCTTGGCCGGTCAGCGACCACGTCGGCAACACCCAGAACAACGATGCTGTCAATGGTCAATACACTGGTCGCGTAATCTTGCCAGACGAGTTTACCTTTCCCTGGCCTGAATCCCACAAAGCGTATGAATGGATTGACCTGCCGCCCTATTCAGGAGATGCCAAGACAGTTCGCATGGTGATTCGCGCTATCTACCCTGGCTCAGCTGATCAGATCACATGTGTTGGAAAGGTAATGCTGCGGCAATGGCTCAAGTCGAGACCTAACATAAAAAGTGGTATCGATGGCCATGAACTTCCATGATGTTGTTCGGCTGGCTCATGTGCAAAGGGCAGTGAGGATCAGGTGCGTGATTCGCTCTGGAACACTTCCTGAATCGACGGTGTCTAATTCGATAAGGAAGAAGTCTATGGGGCGATCCGTTCAGCTTGGCCGATATGCTGCGATTTTGTTTGTGTTGCTGCTCTGTGGAACACATTCCGCCTTCGCCATCAAGGTGCCAAGAGGCTTCGACCAGTGCAACACGCTCGAATCATGCATGGGCCTTCTCGACAGTGTTGTCCCTGCCAAAGACACTGGAGACTGGGAGAACGGCGATGTGATTGCCCGCAAATTGGAACACTTTGGCGCTCCGGCAAAGCTTGAACTGCTGAAGCGGGCAACCGGCTCCCATCCTGGATGGCGTAGAAGCGCCGGACTGATTCTGGAGTACTGGAAAGGTTGGGAGGCAACAGACGTTCCTGTGTTGCAGGTGGCACTACAAGCCGATCCAGGCGGCTGGGCGGCTTGTGCTCTTGAAGGGATTGCAACGCCTGAAGCGATACGCATTCTTGTCAGCGACATCCCGCATGGAGAAGGAAACTGTACGGAAGCTGCGCTGGAACGACTGAGTTTGAAGGCAGCCCCATACATGCTACCTGCCTTCGAGGATGACGCGGCATCCGTGGAGGCTGCGAGGATCATCGAGGGAATGCTCCATTCGCCGACCGAATTTGCCACTCAATGGGTCGCGATTGCCCTCGACGAACAGAAGTCTACGCGCCAAAGGGTAGGAGCGCTCAGAGCCATTGGTGCGCTTGGAATCAAGGCAAAGCCCGCAGGTATCCAGCTACATGGCCTGCTAACCAATGAAGCTCTAAAGACCGAAGCCGGCAAGACGCTGAAGGCGCTACGTGATCCTGTCGTTGTGGTTGATGCGGCCAAATCCTGCCAGCCCTCCGCAGAAAGATTTGACTTCCTTGCGTTGAATTCTTCATTGTGCCTGCGTGAGATTGCAGAGTTTGGCCCAGACGGTCAGGCTGCTGGAGAGTATCTCACGCCATTCTTGACCTCTGCCAACAGCACAGAGCAGGCATACGGCATACTGACTCTGGGCTTTTTGGGGTACGCCCCGGCAACTGCTCAGTTCGAAGAGGCGCTTTCCTCAAAAGACTGGCGGATTGTCTACGCTGCCATATCGAGTGTTGGTTGGATGGGCGACAAGAAAGCAATCCCTGCCTTGAACAAACTGGCCTCTGACTTCTGGATGGCCGAGATCAGGAAGCAGGCTGCACAGACGGCATCTGCGCTACAGGCACCCAAAGGAGTCGTTGAGCGCGGTTCATGGGTAGTCGATGATCAAGGGGAAAGTCGCGACCCAACGTGGGTCATCACCGAAGGGGTGGGAGGTATTCGGTCATCTTGCCGAAGCAATCGGTGGCAATGGCAAGGTCAAACCTTTTCTCTAAGTCCTGATCCTGAAATAGAGGCTCACGCCTTGCGCTTCAGGACTGAAAGCATGGCAGGAGAACTCATCGGTACTGATCATGGGGAATGGGGTGGCTCATTGACGTGGGTACCATTCCAAGGCACTCCTGTCGTTCTTGACCGCGAGAACGTACACGGCCTTGAATACGCAGACGGTGGAGCTGTGGCCCTATTCGGACTTGCTCATTTGGGCTTCAACTATGGCTATGCGCTCAGAGTTTCCCTTAAAGCCGACGGGACCTGGGAACAAGCCGAACTCGCCCGCCTCCCTGGTGAGCCAGAAGGACATATCCGCATGGAGAATGGCGACATTGCCATACTCTCGGGTGGCAGTGTCGTTATGTTGTCACAGAAAACTGGCATTCTTGGAGTTGCAACCTGTGTGCATAAGTAACAATGCGCCTTCGGCGTTCTGGCTCTGGAGAGCGGGCACATCGATCCGCGTTTGTGATGCTGCAACTTTCAGAGCAGCGTCAGCGGTAGTGCTGACCGAGTATTACTCACCTGCAGCGAGACGAAACACGCGCGCAATCTCAGTCAGAATGCAGTCGCGTGTTCCGGTGCCCTCGGCAACCTGTAATACCTTGGGCTGACGCGAGAACAACTCCAGCATGAAAGGATAACCATCGTGGTTTGTCGAGAGTTATCGGCTTTAATCTTCAGATAAGTCTCTTCGCAGCGGCACGTTCGCCATGTTCGAAGGCGTCTACGAATGGCTCAAGCTCTTCTTCACTCATGCCAATACTTTGTCCAGTCTTGCGCCAACCATTCACGGCATGCGTAACGTCGCTCAAGATCTCCCTGGCCCGCGTAGCCGTGATGCGGAAATAAGCAATCACGGACATGAGGGCATCGATGGTCATGTCAGGGCCTGCATCCTCGGATATCCACGTCTTCAATTCACGCACGCGCTCGGGGGACGGGTTGATGTCGAAGGCGGGCGACAATCGCCAGAATTCCCGATCTACGTGCAGGAAGCCGTGATTGCGCAGGTGGTCGTCCACATTCGTAATCAAAATCGAGAAGGCGATACGCCGCCACAACTCTTCGATATTGGCTTGCGCGTCAGCCCCGTGTACGCGGATTGCGTCCACGATCTCGGTGTAGGTATGTTCCTCGGGTTCCGTCGCCTCGACACCCAGCATCGTCGCGGCGGAGACATACATTAGGCGATGCCCGTTGTTTTGGCGGTCGAAGCGGCGGACGAGTGCGACCGGCAAATCTTCGCACTGGACGATACGCGCCGAGGCCGCATCGATCCCGGCCTTTCTGGCAAGCGTCAGAGCGAGCACTTCTCCCTTGGTAACGGCGCGTTCGTCTGCGATGCTCGGAAACTTGGCGATGCTGAGCGCGCCGTCTTCGTCAATGACCGTGCATTTCGGGCGCATGCCGCCAAGCGACGTGCCTCGGCCGCGCAAATATGCAAGGTCCGCCGCCGTCTCTTTGTTCGCCTCGAATGCACGTGACGCGCTGAGCAAATGTCCAAGCTCGATAAGTGGCGGCGCGGTCCGGCGCCCTTCTTCCCGTGCGCGCTGAAACACGCCCTCTTCGTCGCGAAAACGAAGCGCGCCGACACGGCTGAAATCATCCACAGCCAGTAAATAATCAAGCGCGTTGAGCGGCTGCGCTTCTTCTTTTCCTTCACGGCGCAATTCTTGTCTGCGTTTGATGTGGTCGCGCAGGATGACACGCCTTGCCCACCCATCGGGTTCGGTGTCGGCAATCGCAGCATGAAATAGAGAACCGTCTTTCGATTTGCGATGAAACTGGGGCCCTGCCTGGAGCGGAAGCGTCGGCCCCAGAGTGAAATGCGCGGGGTCGCCGAGCCAGCCCGCACCATACTCGAATGCGGCGCTTTCGCGATGGCCTTGCAGGTCGTAACGCAGTGTGCCGACCTCGACCCCATCGCCCAACATCACGTCGATATTTCGTTTCATGATTGCGGCACCCGTGCTTTCTTCATGCGCACACGCTTGGGCAGACGTTCTTCATCGAGCAGAAGGCCGGTATCGTCGCGGCTCACGTCGATCAGAGCGCCAAGAGGATCGCCAAAGCCCAAGACGAAAAGCGCCATCGCATACACGCCAAGGCCGACTTTGGGGTCGCCCTTCTCTGCGCGGAGGTAAGTATTCTTGGCGACGCCCATGCGCTCGGCGACGGCAAGGATTGTGAGCCCACGCTTTCGCCGCGCGGTTCCGAGGTCGCTGCCGAATTTGGTCAGCGACCGCTTGACTGCGGGGGGTAGAACATCTGACACATTCGATCTCATTTACAAGGCTCCATACATAAAGCCCTATGGCCTTATATGGTCCAATGTATAGCATATTATTGGAAATGTCCAGACCAAGGGAATTCAAGGAGCATAGCTTCGCGTGCCTATGCAGCGTCATGGGCTCGCATGGCACACCGTCGGAGCAAAGGCGGCATCTGTTCCCAGCCCTGTCGAGCTGGGCTCAATGTCTGTGCCTGTCCCTTGCCGAGGTGCGAGATTGAACGAAATATTGGAAGTTGCCGGGCTGATCCCACACGATCAGCCCGTTGGCCCGCTCGGGTAAATTTGGCAGCATTTTGGCAGCAAATAGTGCCAATTGTGCCGTTTTTGCCGACTCTGCCAACTGTTAAGTACTGTTCCGTCTGTTATTTACAGATTGCAGTTCACCTTGACACGGAAGAGGTCGGACGGTCATGCGTCAACAGAAGTGTAGACGGCTCTGCCGTTTAGGGTGGAGTGAGGAACAGCGGGGGTGAGAAATAGGGTGCAGAAGAATGGTATCGATCATGAACAGAGATGAATCGTCCTTATCTTGGGGTCATGACCGCAAGAGCATCAATATCCGCATTTAAGGCGCTCATACACATCAAAATCTTTACCGAATTCCTTTGTCAAACACCCCAG
>CAYPYJ010000008.1:0-77328 GCA_964414945.1 uncultured Occallatibacter sp. | reverse complement strand
GCAAGCTGACACTGGGCGAAAACACGGCTGACAACGGCGGCCTGCGCATTGCCTACATGGCTTTGCTGGACACTCTGGCGGCCGAGGGCAAATCCATCAATGACAAAATTGATGGATACACCGAGGAGCAGCGCTACTTCCTCGGTTTTGCGCAGGTCTGGTGCCAAAACCAGACGGAGCAGTCTTCCCGTCAATCGGCGCTGACTGATCCGCATTCGCCTGGCCGCTGGCGCGTCAATGGCTCAGTGCAGAACTTCGACCAATTCGGCAAGGCCTTCAGTTGCACCCCGGGCCAGCCCATGCTTCCGGCGTCTTCCTGCCGGGTTTGGTAAAGGAGACAAGGAACCGAAATACTGACTTCCGTGCCCGCCCTTGCGACTTTTTCATATCGCAAGGGTGGGAAAGAACTACCCTGTTTTCGGTTTGGATCCATAACAGTCTTTGCGCGTTGACATTTTACCTCCCTGAGACGTCCAAATCGCAGCCATCGTGACCAGCCAGGGTGAAACTTGCTTTAGGGGCTCTGCAGGCGTCGATTTTGGACGCATACAGTCCGGGCACCGAAAAAAGTACTGTTTTGCCCCGTCTCAAGCTAAAACTAGGCACAACCTACCCTTGGCTTTTACAATGCAACAGGGACCCGTCCCAACCCAGCTCTGCTGTGGAACTAGCAAACTTGGCGGCGTACGCCGGACCAGGATGAAGGAATCGCATGAAGTTCACGAAATTCAGCAAGGCCCTTCTGATGAGCGCTCTTTCTGTGGGCGTTGTCCTCAGCGTTACGTCTTGCGTTCAGAGTTATACGGTCGGCTATTTGTACGTGACGGGGACGGTGACGGCCGGGACCAACGGCAACGGCATCATCTCCGGTTTCAAGATCGACCATAATACGGGCAAGTTGACCAACATCAATGGTCTGCCCATCTCCTCAGGGGGAGCCAACCCGGTTCGCGCCGTTCTGATCTCCGGCAGCCGCTTCCTTTATGTCCTCAACCGGGGCGTAAACAAGGAGGGTAACGGCAATTGCACCACGACAGACCCCTGCCTGAACCCCAACATCACCCAGTTTGTGCTCGGCGCCAACGGCATTATGACCGATCAGGAGACCTTCTACACGCAAGGTCTCAATCCCTTCCGCTTGATGGCGGACGCTTCGGGAACCTTCCTTTATGTGCTGGACCACGATTCCCCGTCGAGCCCGTCGAATCCGCTCTGCGCTGCGAACCTAGGCCTAGGCGTAAACGCCTGCGGCGATATTACCGCCTTCCAGATCAATTCGACCACTGGACGTCTGACCCTGGTGCCGAATACCGCGGCATCGGTAGCACTTGGCGATACGCTGCCCTACTTCCCGGTTCCCGCCAATCCGGTAGATTTCCTAATGGCTTCCAATGACATCATCACTTTGAGTGCAACTGCCGCGCAGACTGCCTACCCCTACACTGGCGGCGCCACGGTCTTTCCGTACACCTACAGTTCCACCAACGGGCAGTTGACAATCAACCAGAATAGTTCGCAACCGCTGAACATCAACTATGGGACGGCTCTCGTCTCGGCTGGCGGTTACGTCTGGGTACTCGACAATGAACCGCCTACCGTCAACACCACGGGTGCGAGCAGCCAAATTCTGCCTTACTCGGTCGGTAGCAATGGCGCGCTGCAGGCGGCCACTAGCGGTCCTGTTCCCGACGACCCGACCCTCGCCAATCCCATCTATCTGGTGATAGAGAACAAGGGCAAGTGGATCTACGTGGCCAATCAGGGTAACGCGCCATTAGGTTCGCAATCCGGAACCGCGCAGAGCGGCGTAGCAGGCTGGGTGATGAACAGCCCGCTTCAGCCAGCCTTTATTGCAGGCGAGCCTTTCCCCGGTGCTGGAGCCGCCCCGCAGTGCATGGTTGAAGACCCCTCGAATCAGTTCTTCTATACCGCCAACTACAACGATTCAACGGTTGTCGGCACTATGCTCAATCAACAGTCGGGGCAACTCCAATCGCTCTCCCAGGCTTCGAAAGCTCCCTCCAGCTACTCGCTTCCGGGTCCGGCCACTTGGTGCCTGACGAATGGGCGCACCGGATAAATTGTTGCGGTCTTGGGGCGGTGGCTGGTCATCGCCCCAAGCAACGACTGATATGAAGTTTTCAAAGAACGCAGCCGAACGCCGGAGACGAATTTTTCTTTTGTCTCCCGGCATTCGATTCCAAACCTGATTTTTAGGGGCCAGAGATTCTGACCCACTGATGAAAGATGCGCATGAAGTTTAATAAACCGAGCCAGTTGCTCCTGGTCTCCGCTGCCAGCCTGCTGGTGGCTGGACTGATGACCGCCTGCGGTTCGCTCACCACAGATTATGTCTATGTGGCCAGCTCCCAGGCTGCAGGTCCCAACAACTACGGCGAGATCGACGTTTTCGAGATCAACGCGGTCTCCGGCTTTATGCGTCAGATTCCTACCTCGCCCTTTCCTTCAGGTGGGCGCAATCCGGTGGCAGAGGCTGTCTCTGGGGACTACCAGAACTTATATGTGGTGAATCAGGACGACAACACCATCGTTCAGTTCAAAATCGGCAGCGACGGCAAGCTCTACCCGCTCAATACGGTCAACACGCCCGGCATCTTCCCGCTGGCCGTTGCCGTCAAAGGGGCGAACCTGTTTGTCGTGGACACCTACCAGCCTCTTCCCACGTGTTCGAACGCAGAGCCCTGCTCGGGATCTATCGCAGTCTTTTCGCTGTTGACATCCGACCAGGCTAAGGCGGCAAATCTGTATCCGTGGCCCGACACTCTTGGGTCGCCTGTCGCCAATCCGGGCAATGGTGCCAACTTCTGGCCGCTGATTTTGGCGAGCAGCTCCACGGACGTGATTCTGCCCACCGGCATCAATGTGCTGGCCTCGGGCGCCTATGTTTATGTCAGCGCATACGACACAACGACCAACGCCGGTTATGTCTTTGGGTTCTCGGTTAGTTCCAGCGGCGTGCTGACCAGCATCGGTGCGGTTGCCGCAGGCGTTCACCCCTCGGCCATCGCCAGCGATTCCAGCAGTGGCTATGTGTATGTGACGGATTCTACCAACGGCAATGTCTTAGGCTACTCGGTCGCATCCGGGGTACTGACCAAACTAAGCGGCAGTCCCTTTCCTGCCGGCAACAAACCATCGGCGATCGTTGTCGATCCCAACCCAAAGTATCCTTACGCGTATGTAGCCAACGCGCTGGACGGCTCGGTGAGCGCGTATTCAATCAGCAGCGGACAACTTACCCGCGTTGGCACCTATGCTGCAGGCCTTCAGCCAGTGGCTATCGGAATCGATCCGTCCACCAACCACTTTCTCTTTACCGCCAATTTTCTTGGCAGCAATGTCTCCGACTTTGAGCTAAGCGCTGCCTCCGGCACACTCGTCAATACGCAACACTCCCCTTACACCGGAAACGCGCTGCCGACAGCCGTGGCCGCCATTCCACATCAGACCGAGTAGTGGTTGTGCAAACGGCCTGACGCCGAACACTCTAGCAGTACCCCGTACCGGGCTTTTACAATACCTACGGGGCAACTTAACCAGTTATTGTTGGGCGCGCAACTTGACCGCCCACTACGAAGGAAGCGCATGAAGTTCAGCAAATTGAGCCAGCTTTTACTGGTCTCTTCCATCGGCCTTCTAGTGGCCACACTTTTCTCTGCCTGTGCGATCACAACCATCGATTATGTTTTTGTGGCCAGTTCCTCAGGCATAGAGACTTTTGATGCAGACGCTACATCAGGCGCATTGCGCATCGGCGGACCTGCCGTAACCACCGGTGTCAGCTCACCGGTAGCTCTGGCCGTTACGCCCAATTATCAGAACCTATACGTCGCCAATGCGGGAGACAAGACCATCGTTCATTTCGCCATTGGATTGACCGCTGGCCTGACGCAGAAAGACAAGGTTACGCTCGGCACGACGCCTGTCGCCATCACGGTGAACGCCGCCGGAAGCTATCTTTATGTGGTTTCTGGAACAACCTCTGCCACGCTGACATCCTATCCGCTGAGTTCGGATGGCTCCATCGGCACCGCTACTTCTGTAGTGCTTAGTCTTCCCGGCTATGCTGGCGATACGCTGGTTCCCACCGGAGTCGCCGTTTTGGCCAATAATGCCGCCGTTTACGTCACGTTATTCGATCAGTCGGCTTACAATCCCAACGGAAGCACGACCAGCCTCGCTAACCCCGGCTGGATCTTCGGCTTTAATGTCGGTTCGGGCGGCGCTTTGACGGCAGCCGTGAACAGCCCTTACCAGGCTGGTGTCAAGCCCAGCGCTTTGGCCGCTGACCCCACCAATCGCTTTGTCTATGCCACCGATTTTGCGCAAAACCAAATGATCGGCTACACGATTTTGAACGGCAGCACGCTGAACTTCATGACCAGCGGCCCTTTCAGAACAGGCGACCAGCCCTCCGCCATTGTTGTAGACCCGCGCGGTTTGTTCATTTATGTCACGAACAAACTCAATTCCTCGGTTTTGGCCTATTCCATCACCCTTGCCACTGGCACTCCTTCCTCTTCTGTGAACGTTACTGGCTCTCAAGTAAACGCTACTGACACTCAGCCGGTTGCCGTGATCGTGGACCCGTCGCTGGGCAGGTTTGTATATACCGCCAACTACCTGGGCAACTCTCTCTCCGGCTTTAAACTCGACTCGACTTCGGGTGCATTGTCCGCAACCCAGGCCACGCCGTATCCCACAGGTTCAAAGCCCACCGCACTGGTCTCCATTCCACGCGGCAACCACGCCGTTCAGGCAGTCGAATAAAAACATCACAGCGATTCAATGCAAAAAGCCCCGCCTTCACGGCTGGGCTTTTTGTTGAACGCGAAATCTCGCGTTATGCCGCCGCTACGCGCCCATCCACTTGCGCAATTGCCGCTGTGCCGGCTTCTCCACCAGGTACAGCGCCATCAGGGCCACCGCAAGCAGCGCCGCATAGCTGATCCAGGGATCAAAGCGGCTTACTCCCAGCCTCTCAGTCAGGTGCGTTTCGTGAATCCATATCCACAAGTTGAAGTGGAGCAGATAGAGGCAATAACTAGCTTCACCCAGCACGACCAGCGGACGTACGCTGAAAGCGGCCATTAGCCAGTTTTCTCCGGCCAGCGCAAGAACAATGCAGCCGAAAAGAGGCATTAGAAGGCCGTTATGAAGCAGAACGAAAGGCACAGCCGGACCCAGATTTAGAACAGCGAAGACACCCGCAAATCCAAAGACTCCAAGTATCAGCCGCAAACGGCCCACGCGCGGCAGCAACTCATCCAGACCAGCCAGCAGAATGCCAAATACAAAACTAGCCAGATAAGGCAGCGGCGTATATTTGACAGCCCACAGCCAGTATCCGTAACTCCAGCGGTCGGGGTGGGCAATGCCGTCTGGGCTGATCGCCATATAAAGCAGGCCGGGAACCATCCCCAGCGCCCACACTCCGCCCAACCACTGCAGCGAATCTCCGACCCTCGCTCTCCGCTTGATCTTGGCCAGCCAGGGAAAAAGCGCGTACATGAAAGCTTCCGCTGGCATCGCCCAGGCTGGCGTGTTCAAGAATGTGGCCAACGTCGGAATCCAGCCCTGAAGCAAGAGCGGTGTCAGCACCATGCCAGTCCAGAACATCGCGTGCGTGTGTGCGCCGTACTCCGGCGCAACCATCCGCCAGCACAACAACAGGCTCAGCAGGTAAACGGGATAGAGTCTGGTGAAGCGCGCCTTCCAAAAGCGAACATGGCTGAGCGTGCCTGCCCGTGCCTGACCAGCGTAGTTATATGTCAGCACAAAGCCTGAAAGCAAAAAAAACAGGCTTACCGCCACATAACCAGCGTTCACCACCGGAGCCAAAAAGCCAAACGATTTTGGATTGGAGAAATGGAATAGAACAATATCGAAAGCTGCAAAGCAGCGCAAACCCGTCAGTGCATTCAGCCGTTCTGGCTTGCGCGTTTCCTTACCCTGTTCATTGTCCACTAAATTACGCCGTCACCAGCGAACCGACTTTTTCTCCCAACACAACGCGCCGAATATTTCCAGGTTCGTTCATGTTGAAGATAATCATGGGCAGGTTATTGTCCTTGCAAAGGCTCACCGCGGTCAGGTCCATCACCTTCAGCCCCTGCCGCAAAATCTCCATATAGGTAATCTCGTCGTACTTGACCGCGTCTTTCACCAGCACCGGATCCGCGCTGTAGACGCCGTCGACTTTGGTGGCCTTTAGCAGCACATCGGCCTTGATCTCCATGGCGCGCAGGCTGGCGGCTGTGTCGGTCGAAAAGAATGGATTGCCGATGCCCGCCGCGAAAATCACAACGCGGCCCTTTTCCAGATGACGCACGGCGCGGCGGCGAATGTACGGCTCAGCCACCTGGTTCATAAAAACGGCGCTCATCACCCGGCACGGCACGCCGCGCTGTTCCAGAGCGTCCTGCATGGCGATGGCGTTGATGACGGTCGAGAGCATACCCATATTGTCGGCGCTCACCCGGTCCATTTCTTTGGCTTGCTCGGCGATGCCGCGGAAGAAGTTTCCTCCTCCCACCACAATGCCAATCTCCACGCCTAGCGCATGCACCTCGACGATTTCGCTGGTAATCTCCGCGACCTTGTCGGCATCCAGACCAAAGCCGCGCGCGCCGGCAAGCACTTCACCCGATAGCTTGAGAACGATTCGTTTATACATCAATTCGAGTATCGCATACCGGCAAGAAGATGGATTGTCGTTGTTTCAGCCTTTCAGCGCGACCCGGAATCGCTCTCTTCCATTTCGCCGTTCAGCATCGCGTCGGCAAAGAGTGCCGCCTCGACCGCCGGACGCACCTCATGTACACGGACTATCGAAGCGCCATGCAAAATTGCCGCTACCAACGCCGCCACGCTCGCAGTTTCGCGGGTTTCGACCGGTGCATCGGCTCCGCCGTGCAATGGGGCAAGCGTCCGACCCAAAAATGATTTGCGGCTCATGCCAACCAGAAGTGGTCGGCCCAGCGTGAGCAGCTCCGCTTGCCGCGCCAGCAAAAAATAATTCTCCTCAAAGCGCTTGCCAAAGCCGTAGCCCGGATCCAGCACCACTGCCTCAAGTTGAATTCCAGCTGCAGTCGCCGCATTCAGGCTTGCCGCCAACCCTTCGCGCACCGTAGCCAGCACTTCCTCTCGCCCCAGTGCCGGTTGTGTGCGCCACACCTCAGGCCGTCCGCGCGCATGCATTAAAACAATGCCCGGAGCGCTTTCCGCACAGACCGAAGCCATCTCCGTGTCCCACGAAAAGCCACTCACATCGTTCACAATCTCCGCGCCAGCCCGGAGAGCAGCCCGCACCGTCGCTGCTTTGTAAGTGTCCGCTGAGACCACCACGTGGGGCCGCTCTTTGAGAATGCCTTCCAGAACTGGCAGCAGACGCGCCTGCTCTTCGTCCGTACTGACTGCTGGAGCCAAAGCACCCCCAACACCGCCAGCCCGCGAACCTGGCCGCGTGCTCTCCGCGCCCAGGTCGAGTATGTCTGCGCCATCATCAATCAATTGCAGTGCGTGCGCCACCGCTGCTTTCGGGTCAAAGTAAAGTCCGCCGTCGCTGAATGAATCTGGCGTGATGTTCACAATGCCCATCACCAGCGTCCGGCGGCCCAACTCCAGCGAGCGCGTGCGCAGGCTCCAGGGAACGACTTTTCGGCGTAGGTCTGTCATTTGTATTGAATCGCTTCGATTCTGAAACTCTTCTCTCGATGTTACGCTGCGGTGCGAATTAATTCTGTATCATCAGAGCCAGATGCGTACACGTTTTGATCACAGCTCACTGCTTGCCGTACTGATCTCCGCACTCGGTCTTGCTGGAATTTCATTGAACGGCTGCCGTTCGCTACCTCCCTCCAAACCCCAGTCCCAGTGGACCATCGAAGAGGCACGCGGTGCCCAGGTCTTTCAGCAGAGATGCACCAGATGCCACAACCCCACCACCACTCGCCCTCTGAATGGGCCGGGGTTGCAGGCGATAACCAAAATACCGG
Source organism: uncultured Occallatibacter sp. (assembly GCA_964414945.1). Classification (GTDB taxonomy): domain Bacteria; phylum Acidobacteriota; class Terriglobia; order Terriglobales; family Acidobacteriaceae; genus Telmatobacter. The sequence continues at coordinate 69,310 of CAYPYJ010000008.1, read as the reverse complement.
CCATGCCCTCCGGCGCCCCGCCCACCGATGAGCGCTTGACGCAAACCATTCTTCACGGCCGGCTCAACATGCCCGCCACGCAAGTGACCGATGACCAGCTCAGCGATTTGCTGGCTTATCTTCACACGCTATGACTGCTCCAACAGTGAACGATAAAGATCAACAGCGAAGTCCGGCCGAGCGATTGCCGCTACCGGGTTTAGCCGCCATCAGCCTCTACTTGTTGCTTCTTGCCGGAGTAGTGATTCTCGGCGTGTTGGTCGGGCGGCATTATCCGCTCATCTTCCTCGCCTTTGCGGCAGTCTTTATCGCTGCCAGCGCTGGCTTATTCCTGCTGTTGCGCTGGGCCTGGGCACTGGCTCTTGGCGCAGTCTTCCTGCTGGTGGTTTACAACCTCTGGATATTCTCTAGCCAGCATTTTTGGCCCGCACTGGTACAAGGATTACTGAATCTGGTCTTCTTCCTTTACCTGACACGGAGCGAAGTGCGAAAGCAGCTTCGATGAGAGGACGGCGGGTTAGGTTTCCCATTTTCAATCAGCACATTTTATACAGATTGATGGCAATACCGCGATGTGACGAGCCGCATATCGTGGCAGGACCGCACAATTCCAAAACTGCGATTAATCTAGCGTGGAGATGTATTTATAATCCCTTATTTTGTATAGTTTACCGATTAAATTAAGTATTTCTAACAATTCTATTGACACCTGCCAGAGCCGCTCGTCATAATTTTCTACTTAAGAGGTCTGACCACAATTCTGTGCAATTCCCTATTGCCACATTGCGCTTAGAGCTTCCGATTTAAATTGTTGAACGCCCTTCCTGGAGATATACCATGCTGCCACGTTTCCGCCTTGCCTTTGCAATGCTTCCCGTTCTGTGCCTGTTTTCACTCCTCAACGCTGGAGCGCAAGCACCCATCGCGTTGCCATACACCATGACAACAATCGGCGGACTCGCGCCGATGTCGACGACCGCAGGTACGCAGTGTCCGAACCAGCCAGCGGGAGTCAAGTCGACGGATGCGTACGGTGACGGCTGCTTGGCTATCAACGGCATCTTTGGCGCAGCGGCGTATGGCGGCGTATTGGTGGACTCGAATGGCAATCTTTATGTCGTTGACGACACCTCTGCCACTCCGGTTGTGCATCAAATCAATCAAGCGACGGGCATCATGACAAAGATCGCAGGTGCCAATACGGCTTGTTCAGGAAAACTGGATTCCGTGGGCGATGGCTGCGTGGCGGCAACGGGAACCGCACTTGTGAATAACCGCAGTGCGAATCTCGACTACTACGGCAATATCCTGATGGGCGGCTACGCTGACCACCTGGTGCACATGATCTGCCTCAACGCCTCGCCACTTTGCGGCGGCACGGTGTCGGCAGCCACGCCCATCGAGATTCCAATTGGCAATATGGGATTGGTGGCTGGATGCGCGGGTGGAACGGGAAGCAGCGGCACAACCGGAACAGGTCTGGAAAACACCCCCGGATTTTCGTATTCAGCTTACTCATTGAACGCATTCAAAAATAGCGGGGCTTGCTCGACGTCTTTGGGTGAAGTGAACAAGCCCGAGGGTATTACTGGAGATGTATACGGAAACATCTATTACGCTGACAGCGCAGCCAGCCGCTGGCGCGTAGTTCTTGGACCAGCTTCTTACAAAAGCGTTACCAACCCGTTGTACGCCGTGCTGCAATTGAATTCGGCTTGGCCAACAGTGACGGCAGGTTATGTCTATACCATTTCCGCTTATCCGGGCGCTGTGGCATCAACCAAAGGGAGTGCCTGTAGCAGCAGTGGCACCGCAACGGACGGATTCGGTGACGGCTGCCTGTTCACCAGCAGTTTCTCCATGGGCGTAACAGGCTATCCAACCGGCATGGGTGTCGATGCCGCCGGCAATATGATCTATACCGATTTGAACCGCGGCCTGCGCGTCTTCTATGTGAGCGACGGCACAAACTTCGCGGCTGGGACGGCGGGTCGCATTGCCGGTCAAAAGATGATGAATGCGATCATCGCAAATATTATCGGTTACACCGGATGGAACACAGTTAACTCGACGACGAATCCGCCTCCGACGGGCTACAACTATATGCTGGCCGGTACTGCCAGTGGTGGCACGGCGATTGGCACCTCGACCCCGGCGACACTGGGCTCGGGTGTGAACTTTTTGTCGGATAACAAGATGTTCAAGCTGGCAGTAAGCCCACAGGGTAATATCTACATCGGCGATAGCGGCGGACCGGCAAGGGTTTATTTCTACGAAATGAATACAGGGTTTGTCAGGACTCTGTTTGTCGGATCGGCAAACGTTACCACTGGCAATTATTGCAACGGCGCTTCCGGACAAAAGTCATTGAGCGCATACAGTGATGGCTGTCCGGTCTCCAAATCTCTGTTTTCAAATGGCAGCAGCATGAGCGTCGGCGTGGACCCGCAGGGCAACCTCTATATGTACGACGGCACCGAGCCGGTGATCCGCAAAGTGCTGGCGCAGGGCTTCGGTGCGCAAACGTACAACACAACGCCGACCGCGCTCACTCAAACATTCCAGGTTCACCTGCCGGAATCGGCAACTCTTAGTCCGAGCGGAGCCACAGCAGCGGTTTCGTCGAGTCCTGATATTACAGTGGCCTCGGGCACCAACCCCACATCGCCATCGTGTTTGCAGAATGGCGATAATTCCGTCGATTGCACCGTTACCGTAACCACTGCCCCGACTGCTGTCGGTCTGCGGTCCGCTGCGTTGACGGTGACGTTGCCTGCCGGTAGCTGGCAAAACGCTTCTGCGACGATCAACCTGAACCAAGCGGAAACAGGTTCGGTTCTGGTCGCCGATAGCGCAGCGATGGGTGGCGTGAACCTCCTGTCTCCTACCAATGCGCTCTTGAGTGGAAACACTCCGGCTGGCGTAGCCTTGGATGGCGCGGGCAATCTCTATGAAGCCAGCGGTTCAACGATTCTGCAGTTAACCGGCGGCATCACTTACACGCTGGCGCCTGCATTAGCGGCAACGCCAAGCCAGATCGCCGTGGATCCCACCGGCAATATCTTTGCCGTCAATAGCAGCCACTCGACGATTATGGAACTTGCGGTAACTACCGCAGGCGTTCCTTCGACTTACGCAACTGCTTCGGTTTCTTATACGCCCTCCAGCGGATCGGCCACCCCGCAGGCGATTGCCACCGATCAATTCGGCAGTCTCTATGTGGCGGATTATCAAACGGGCGGCTCTTCTATCTATAAGCTCTCCTATTCGCCGTTCACCCAGCTCTATCAGAATCAGGTAACGGTTGCCAGCGGTTTGCAGAATCCTGTTTCACTTGCTGTTGATTCTTCCGGCAATGTCTTTGTTGCTGACAAGACCGCGGGAAGCGTGATCGAGTATTCACCGGCTTCGGGCGGCGCATATACGCTGGCCAAGACGCTGTCGATGACATCGCCGGTTGCTGTGGCTGTCGACCCGGCTGGCGATCTCTACGTGCAGGCCGGCACAACGGTGACGGAATTTCCGGTAAGCGGTCCAACGACCGCTGGCGTTACCGTGTTCACCGGATTGAGCAATCCGGTGGGTCTTGCGGTGGACGGCTTTGGCAATGTCTATAGTGCCGATGCGGCGAGTACCAGCGTTACCCAAGTGGTACGCGACGCCGCTACGGCGGACTTTGGCACCAGTGAATCCACGCCTTATATCGCGACGCTGACCAACGTCGGCAATCTGGTCACCACGGCTTCCACCGCACTCGGCAATGTCAATTTGGTGCCGGGAACAGGATCGCCATGTGCTGTCACTAACGGCATTCTCGGGCCTCAGGCAGCCGGTCTGGCATGCACCATCTCCGCGGAGATGATGGGAGCATTCTCGTCTTCATCCTCAGGCCCCTTGGCGAACACCCTCGCGTTTACACCTGCTCCGAGTACGTTTGGCAGCGTGGCATTCATCGGCACATTGCCCCTGGGTGTCGTGTATCCGACGACCACGACGATCAGCGCAGTCTCGCCGAGTTCGCCGGTCTTCCAGGCCAGCGGTACCGAGGCCACATTTACGGTGACCGTGTTCGCTGCAGGTGCAACGAATCAGCCGGCCAATGTTGTCTCCGTGACTGTGGATACAACAACAACCAGCTATCCTTTGGATGCCACTGGAGTCACCACCGTGGCGCTCAGCGGACTCAAAGCAGGTAACCACTCAATTTACGCGAAGTATTCCACCAACGGCTTCTTTACCGGTTCTGACTCCGGCGTGGCGCAGCCCTTCACCATCGCGCAGGCGACTACCACGGCGAACTGGACAACAGGCGCGAAAACACAGCAGGTCAGCCAGGCCATCGGAACCGGCGTGCTGAATGCCACAGCGTCAACTAGCGATCCCAGCGTATCGAGCATTGCCGGCAACTTTGTTTACACGGCAGCCGGAACGACAGTCGATGCCTCCAGCTATCTCGGCATAGGCACATACCCCTTGGCAGTAACTTTCTATCCGACGGATTCAACCGATTATTCGGCAAGTTCATCAGTCTCTGGCGGATCGCTTGGTGTGACACAGGCCAGCACTACTGCTTCAGTAGGTGCAACCACCATGTTGGTGGCTCCGAGTGGCGGCAACTACACCAGCTTGTCGGCCGCCTTAGCGGCTCTTCCAGTAACTGGCGGATCCATCTACCTGGCACCTGGAACTTACACTGGACAGAACGCAATTAGCTATCCGAATGTCTTTCTTCGTGGCCTGGGCGGCGATCCGACCAAGGTGATTCTCACCGGCGAGAACGGCGCATTCGCCGCTGGATCTGTCTATCCCGGCTATTCGCTTGGACCAGCGGGCAAGGGAGGCGACGAGGGTTCGGCGGTTCTGGACGTGAGTAAGAACGGTTACATGGGCACGACGGCGGTTAGTGGCTCTACCAGCCCATACGGCTTCTATGCCGACTATCTGACCATCCAGAACACCTACAACACCAACAACACAACTACAACCACCGCGAACACGGTGACGGCAAACGCGACTTGCACGGCAGGTCAGGCAGCGCAAACCCTCAAGTATCTCTATGACAACCAGCTGCAATGCAACTCGCAGGCGCTGGCGATGTGGCTTGCGACCGATCAGGCAATTCTGAACAATGTCAACCAGACAAGCCAGCAGGACACGCTTTATGCCGGCTATCAGGGAACCAGCGGCAGCACATTTGTACCAGCTCGTCAGTACATATGGAAAGGGTTGATCACCGGCGATGTGGATTACATATTTGGCGATGCGGCCTTAGTTTTGGATGGCACCAATATCTTCACCACATGGCACAGTACGACTGCGGCAGGGGGAACAGAGACCATCGAAGCGCAGAACAAACGCGCCCAGACGGGTAGCAGTAGTGATTACCTAAGCGGTTACATCTGCAATGGTTGTACGCTGCTGTCGCAGAGCACAGGCATGACCAAGTTGTACTATGGCCGCCCATACGGGGTCTATTCGACCTGGGTCATGTTGAACTCCTTTGTGGATCAGGTAAATCCGGCAGGATGGATGGGATGGGACGGAGCGTCGCTGAATCTAAACACTTCGACCTATGCCGAGTACAATACTCAGGCCTATACAGATCCAGCGGTGGGAACATCCCCGTACCCGGCGACCCTGGCAGGTGGTGTAACTCCGACTGGCGGCAACACCGGCTCTGGCGCTACATCCTTTGCTTCGCGTGAAACCTACTCGCGACAACTGACTGCTGCACAGGCTGCCGCTTACTCTCCTGTGAATTTCCTTTCCACTCCAGTTTCGACAACTGGCGGTTATAGTGGAATGCCCACCACCTGGAATCCAGTTACTGCGCTTGCCGCGCGGGTAAACTCCTTTGCCTCCACCGGAACAACGACGACGGTAGCGCAGGGTAGCAGCGTCACCATTCTGGGCCGTCCGCAAACGCCTGGTGCGGGAATCATCCCCACCGGTGCCTACACCTTCTATGACGGCGGCTCAGTGCTGGCTACCGGGAATCTGGATGCTAGCGGCGAGGCCTTCCTGACCACCAGCTCGCTGACGGCAGGTACCCATTCCATCACACTGACTTATTCCGGTGATACAAACTTTGTCGGCTCCACCTCCAACATTCCGTACATCGTGAATGTCACCAACGGTACGCTGGTGACGCCGACCATGAAGATTACGCCAGCGCTGAACGCCACGTATGGCTCTTCCACAACGGTGACCGTAACGGTTCTGCCCGGCAGCGGAGGCAACATCCCCTCTGGCACGCTCTTGTTCAGCGTCGACAATGGAACTCCACAGACTGTGACGCTATCCGGTGGCGCGTACACCTTTACGCTTTCCTCGCTCGCCGTGGGTAACCATTCCTTCACCGCTCTTTACGAAGGAGACAGCAACTTCCTGGGTGCGGGAATGACCGGTTATACCAGCGTCTCCAAGGCTGTTCTGCAAGTCGCTGCCGGCAACGCAACCATGGTCGTTGGCGGCGCATTGCCCAGCCTCACCTACTCCATCACCGGCTTTGTGAGTCCCGATACTCAGGCCAGCGCAATTACCGGCGCGCCCGCGCTGTCGACGCTCGCCACGGGCGCTTCCATCGGCGAGTTTCCGATTGCTATCACAACCGGCACGCTCGCGGCCGCTAACTACACATTTGCTTTCTCTGGTGGCTATCTCTTCGTTACCCCTGCTTCGCAGGCTGCACCGGTGGCCACCGGCGACACCCGCACAGTTACCGAGCCAACCTTCCCAGCCGTCTGCCAGCAGTTGACTGCGGCAATCTCTCAGGTCAACGACGACATTCCAGCCGTTATTGATGCCGCCATCACCAACCCGGACGGCGCGCGCATCCAGGCTGCTTTGAATGCCTGCTCGGTCAGCTACCCCGGATCAGGCCAAGGTCTGGCTGTTCAGCTCTCGATGGATGGCGCGGGACACAACGCCTTCCTCTCCGGCCCTCTCTCCATGCCCTCCAATGTGACGCTGCTGGTTGATCCCGGCGTCGTTCTCTTCTTCTCGCGCAACGCGCAGGATTACGACAAGGTCCCCGGCACCCACACCTGCGGCAACATTACCAATGCCAGCGCAACCAGTTCCTGCGTAGCCTTGATCGATGTTCCCAAGACTTCGACGAATGTCGCCGTCATGGGTTACGGCAAGCTGGATGGTCGCGGTGGCGATCCGTTGATCAACGCCGTCCATCCTTATGAGGGCTTCAGTTGGTGGGGGCTGTCAGATGCCTACGCCAGTCCCAACAGTCAGCAAAATCCGCGCTGGTTCCAGATGCAATCCGGTTCCAGCAACATCACGCTCTACAAGATCACCTTCCGTAACGCGCCGCTCTTCCATGTGACGACGGGCGGAGCGGTGAACAACTTTACTGCCTGGGACATCAAGATCGTCACACCGACCACGGCGGGGAACACCGACGGCATCGATCCTGGAAATATGATCAACGGCACCATCACCCGCTCGTGGGTTTCCGATGGTGACGACAACGTCGCTGTTGGCGGCGCCGGTACCACGGCCCCTGCCGCAAATATCTCCATCACCAACAACCACTTCTTTGCAGGCCATGGACAATCGATCGGCAGTTACACAGGTGCTGGCGTCAGCAATATTCTCTGGGACGGCAATATGGCAGCCGGCAATTCCTTTGCCGGAGTGGGTGCTGCAAGCATCACGCAGACAGATACCAACTCAACCGGCATCCGCATCAAGTCGGCCAACGACCGCGGCGGCCTGGTTACCGGCATCCAGTACTCGAACGAGTGCCTCCTTGATCACAAGGCGGATATTCAGTTCACCCCGTTGTACAACACCAACACTGGAACGCTGACGCCGAACTTTAACAACATCCTGATACAAAACGTAGTCTTCATGAATGACTACACCACTACGGCGAGTTCTGGTACGGCGCAGTTCACCGGCGCGGTCAACGGAACCACCATTAACCCTCTCCAGGTCACGCTGGACAATGTGACTTTCCCTAGCTCGTTCGCGGCCGCAAAGTTTACCACCACAGGCACCGCCGGGACCGAGACCAACGCGCAATTGACCTACGGACCCGGCCAGGTGTCGAGCAACTTCGTGACTGGCTGGGCAACTTTCGTCGGCTCGAATGGCGACACTGTGACCGATAATCGCACCGCGAGCAGCCTGAATCCGCCCGCATGCAGCTTCACCTACATCGCACCGGAGTTGACCGGTCCCGCTGGTCTGCCGCAGACCATCACCCAGGGTCAGAATGCAACGGCAGTCGTCATACTCACGCCCGCTGTGGGTGGTGCGGCCTATCCCACAGGCACAGTCACGCTGACCGACGCGCTCACTAGCGCCACTACGACGGTGCCCTTGTCGGGTACAACGGATACATTCTTTGTCCCGCTGACGGGCCTGACCGCGGGCACGCACACCTTCACCGCTACATACTCAGGCGATGCCAATTACCCGGTCCCCAGCGGCCAGTCCGTCTACACTACGACGACGCCTTATGTCATCAATGTCATTAACGCAGGCAGTTTGGGAAGCAGCAGCACGGCACTGGCGCTCTCTTCCGGGACGGTCAGCTATGGTACGTCTGTGACTGCAACGGCTACCGTTACCGGCAACAGTCCCGCCGGATCGGTGCAGTTTGTTGTCAGCGGGGGCGGCCTTACCGGCAGCTACACCTATGCCACCATTGCGCTGACTGCTTCCACAAGCGCGGTGAGCACAGCCGCAACTAGCATCAGCCTGCCCTACAGCACCATCGCTTACTCAATTACCGCCGTTTATAGCGGCGATCCAGCCAATGCCGGTTCCACTTCGTCTTCTTCGTCGCTCACTGTGGGATCAGCTGTAACGCAGACGGTCATTACCGCGAACACCGCGAGTGTTGCGTTGGGCAATCCATTCATCCTGACGGCGAATGTTACCTCTGTCGCAGGAACGCCTACTTCAGCCGCTGTAACCTTTGCGTATTCCACAACCCTGTTGGGTGCACAGACCACGCTGGGTACTGCGATGTTGAACAACGGAGCAACAACCTTCTTCGTCAACTCTCTGCCGGTTGGCAGCTACTATTTCTTTGCAAACTATCCAACCACGGGCAGTTTCGGGGCTTCCGCTTCGGCGGGTTATCAGGTTACCGTTACTGCTGCTGTCAACATCGTGCAGTTACCTAGCAGCCCCATCGCTCTGCCCTACACCATCACCACCATCGCGGGCGGTTCGGGCCTTGCAATTCCAAGCAGCGGCAACATGGCCTGCACCGGCGCCACCAACAAATATGGTGACGGATGCCAGGGCACTGCAATGTCCTTCACCTCCGGTGATGATATGCGCGCCGTGACTGCCGATCCCTTTGGCAACGTCTACCTCACCGACATCAGCGCCACGCGCGTCCGGCGCATCGCGCCCAACGGCGTCATCACCACATTTGCCGGCGGCGGTTCCACCTGCACTCCTCCGGCATCCACGTCGGCCAGCGGCTCCGGCTGCACACCTACGTTGGCTGCCCTCAACAAGCCGCGCGGCGTTTCTGCCGATGCGAAAGGCAACATCTTTATCGCTGACTACAGCGGCAATAAGGTCTACGAGGTCAAAGTCGCTGACGGCTTGTTGTATCTGGTTGCCGGCACTGGCACGGCTTCTTCAACCGGAGACGGTGGCCCGGCTACCTCTGCCACAATCAATGCTCCACGCAGCGCATGGGACGACAGCATCGGCAACATCTATATCGCCGAGACCGGTGGATACAGGATTCGCGTGGTCGATACCATGGGAAATATTCATACCTTTGCCGGAACGGGAACCAACTCAACAACCGGTGATGGCGCTCCCGCCACCGCTGCAACCGTCTCGAACCCGCAAGGAGTTTTTGTCGACGCGAATCTGAATGTCTACATCGCCGATTCGGGCGGAAAGATTCGTGTAGTCTGCGTAACCTGCGGCACCGGTTCGCCTCTTGATGCTCTACTGGGCAAGCTGGGCATCGCAGCTCCAGTCAACGGCAACATCTACACGATCGCCGGGAATGGGTCCGCTGCGGCTTACGCTGGCACCTATCCGATCCTCGGCACCAGCGTCTCGATGGCCACTCAGAAGCTCTCGATGGACAACAACGGCAATCTGTACATCTCTGACAGCAACGGCTTTGTCTGGATGCTGGATTTCCGTACTGGCTATATCCGCGCCGTTGCCGCGAACGGCACAGTTTGCGCTGGCGCATCCAATACCTATGGCTACAAGACCAAAGGCGATGGATGCCCCGCTACCCAAGCCAGCTTTGGCAGTAACGGCGGCAACGGATTCGGAGCGGGAACGGACACGCAAGGCAACCTCTACATCTCCGACTCAACCAACGGACTCATCCGCAAGGTGATCACCGGTCTGGCGTCGCCCTCAACCGTGGTCGCTGCAACCACAACGCTGCCTGTGCAGCTTCACTTCGCTGCCGGTGACACGGTGGCGGCCAGCAATGCGTTGGCATACACCTCAACCGAGTGGACACTGGGAACACCTGCTTGCACACTCATCGGGGACACCACTTCCGACTGCCTGTTCACCTCCGGCTTCACGCCTGCCGTTCCGGGCGCGCGTTCCACGCCGCTCACAGTGAACAGCCTGCTCGGCAACAAGGCTAGCTTGGCGCTGAGCGGAACAGGCCTTGGCGCAGGCGCAACACTCGATCCCGCCAGCAAGACAACCTTTGGCGCAAGCCTGAGTGTTGCCGCCCTTGCTACGGACACTGCGGGCAACGTCTATGTCTCTGACGCCACCAGCAAGAAGCTGCTTCGCTTTGCTCCGGCAGCTCTCACGCAAGGAGTCAGCGCCACTTCAACTGCGCTGGCCACGCTTACTGCTCCGGGTGCAGTCGCAATCGATCCTCGCGGTTTTGTTTATGTCGCCGATACTTCCACTGGCCTGATCACACAGATTACGCCAGCAGGCACAACCACGACATTGCCGTTCGCTTTCACCACGCCTTCAGGTCTTGCCGCCGATTCGCTGAACAACCTCTATGTATCTGATTCGTCCGCAAAGACTGTCTATCAGGTCAATCCCATCACCGGCGTTTTGCGCACGCTGTCTCTCGGAACGCTGGTCTCGCCCAAAGGCATGGCCGTCGATCCCTCCGGTAACCTGCTCATCGCCGATTCCGGCGCGCCCGCCATCTATCGCTTCAATCTGCAAACCGGCGCGCGCACCACGGTAGCCACCACGGCCACTGCACCCACCGCGGTTCTTGTCGATGCGGCAGGCAACCTGCTGATCGCCGATGCGGCAAAGATCCTCGCAGTGCCGGCCAGCGCCAACAGCGCCGCCTTCACGGTTGCCACCCTCACGCCAGTTGCGTTGGCCATCGATTCTGTCGGAAATCTCTTCACCGGCTCTGGCGCGGCTGTTCTCAAACTCACCCGCACCCAGGGTTACTTCCAGTTTGCCGGAAGCGGTACATCGCAAACGGTCTCTTTGCTTGACTCTGGCAATCAATCGTTGACTATCAGTTCCATTGGCCGTACCGATACAACAGACTACACGTTGGCTGGCACGGCATCTGCGGACTGCATGCTCAACGCCACGCTGCCCTCCACTCTAGTGGTTGGCGGAGCCTGCTCGTTGACCGCAACCTATGCGCCGACGACCTTCCAGATCATGACGGACACGGCAACCTTCAACGGCAACTTTGCCAACACCAACTCTGTGCAACTCATGCTCACCGGGCCTGCCGTTGCGCCGGACTTCACCGTCACCGCAACCTCGTCGACTACTACGACGGTGATCCCTGGCCGAGTGGCCACGTACACCTTCAGCGTGAGCCCGACGGGAGCAACCGCTTTCCCCGCCGCGATTACCTTCTCGGCCACCGGCCTGCCGGCAGGCGCAACGGCGGTCTTCACGCCGGCCAGTCTGGCAGCAGGCGCGGGCACATCGACTGTAACCTTGAACATTCAAACGTCGCTGTCAGCCTCTGCTGTGCGGACAAACAATGATGGCATGTTGGCTTCCAGGCTCGCGCCCTTCTCGCTGGCTTTGCTGCTGCTTCCGTTCGCAGTCAAGCTGCGCAAGGCAGGCCGACGCTTCAGCCGGATGATGTCTATTCTGTTGTTGCTTGCTGCAAGTGCCGCGGCAATCGCAGGATTGAGCGGCTGCGGCTCCAACACAGGCATGTTTGGTCATCCACAAAAGAGCTACACAGTTGTCATTACCGCAACCTCGGGTACGCTGGTGCATACCTCAAACGTCAACTTGACCATCGAATAAACGGGGAACGCAAGAGGTGCCTTTCTATCTCGCGGAAAGGCGCCTCTTGCGAGCGGCTGATTTCCATTGCCGCAGGGTGCATAAAGAATACAAAAGACCGTTGCTCCGGCAACGGTCTTTTTGTGTTTCTGGAACACACGTGGCTCTAGAGAGCTTTAACTTATCAGCGTGCAGTTGGCCGCAACGTAGCTGCAGTCGCGTGGGCCTGGCAATGAGGCTTCGACCCAGACGCATAGGAGCGAGTCACATGAAGCCTGTCCATCACCACATACCGGGTGCGCATGCCATCCACAATCGGGGACAATTGGCCGGGAATTCGATTGCGGTTCACATAAATGATCAGCGCCGCCTCGCTGGGGTTGTCCAGACTCTGGCCTATGCCCACGCCGAAGAAAGCTGAATTCTGGTGCATCAGGTTTGCGGCAACCTGACTCTTTATAACCTTGGCCTGCGCGAGTGTGGCGGCGTTAAGCGATGGAACGCCGGATTCAAATGGAGTTTGCGGCGCCGTTCCAAAGGTGACAGCCCATCTTGTTGTCGGGATCATTTGAGTGCGTACGCCGCCCACTGTAGCCGGCACACTCACATTCCGGCTTTCGTCTGTGTGAAGGATCACGGCGGCCTCGCCGGGGTGATCGATGCTTTTCCCGATGGCAACGCCTAAAATGCCAGTCGCGGAGTTCACCAGCATACGCGCCTGTCCCAGAGCCTGCTGGGCGCGCGCCGTCTCCGAATCACTCAGGGTGCGGTTCTGTGCTGTAGCAATGGTGTTATCGCCATAACTCAGGCAACTAACCGAATGATCGGCCGCGCCAACAAATGTATAAGCTCCGCCGCCCACCTGTGCGCTCAGCTCGTTCAACACATCGATGGCTGGGTTGGCCACGCCTTGGCTCACTCCTGCAATATCCGTGCCGCCGGCAAAGTAAAGCCCAACAGGCTCGGCGTTCGCCGCATCCACCACTAAAGCGCCTGAGTCGCCCGCGTCGCTGAACTGATTGCCGCTCACACCCAGCTGATGAGTAAAAGTCTTGCTCAAATAGGGGCTGGTCTCGGCGCAATCGAGAAAGTAATCCACCCTCACGTCAAGGTCAAGTGCTGAAACGCCGCCGCACGTCAGCCCAGTCGTACGCCCGCTCTTGGCCACCTTCATATCCAGCCAGGCATTCTCGCCCCGCCCGCCTGTCGAGCTGATGCCGGGAGGCGCTGCGGCCAGTGTGCCGTCAGCCTGTCTGCCGCCCAACTCCAAAATGCTGCCGCTCGCATCCACCGAGCGCGAAGCGACGCGCGCAATAGCTGCGTCTGCGTTGGTCTGCTTTGAGTTGAGCGGAAGCCAGCCCGTCAACGCGGCCACGGGTTGAATGTTCCCATTATCCGCAAACGGCGTGCAATTGTTGTCGATCAGGCCCGGCTGAACGATCAAGTCTCCCACATTAGCATGATCGCTTTTGGCCAGCACATGGTTGTTGCTCAGCAGGTACTGCCGCTTGCTGGCATCCTCCACCAGCGCGCCCAGCGTGCCGCTGCAGCAATCCACAATCTGGTTGCCGCGCGTATCGTAGTCAGTGTTGTTGCCGCCTGAGCTTCCCAGCGCGATCGTCGGTTGCGACTGCGCCTGATGGGTGGCCGGGTTGCTCGTGACTCCTGCTGAGTTTACCAGCACCACGCCATAGGTTCTGGAAGGCGAGCCGCTCACCGTGGCCACAATATAGGTCGCGCCGGTGGCCTGCACTTGTGAGGGAGCCGTATACGTGACCGTGCAGAATGTGAAAGCCTTGCTGTCGCGCTGGCAATTAGTCGCGCCCAGCCAGCCTTGTGTCGCAGATTGTCCACCTTGTCCAGACGCCGAGTTTGCCAGCTCAAAGTGGATGCCGGTCTCGCCCCCTGCCTCCGCTAGGAAACCGGTGATCGTGACGCTTCCATTGGCGCCCAACGCCACATTCTCAGGCGTAAGAGGCTGCAAAAATCCCGGCGTCACGGTCAGCACAGAGCTCGCTCGTAAACTAGGATTCGCCTTCAGCGTCGCGGTCAGCACCACCTCGGCTCGGTCGGCAGTCAGATAACTGGGCGGGGTGTACTGCCCACTGGCATTGATGCTGCCCGGCCCGCTCACCGCGTCTCCGCCAGAAAGTGACCAAGTAACCTCAGCCGCGCCGCCCCCGGTCAGTTGCGCCGTGAACTGATGAGTCAAAGCCCCTTGCACAGTGGTTGCGTTGCAACCAGCACAGTTGGTGTCAATGGCTGCGGCGTGGGGCGCGACAGAGAAAACTGCATTCGAGGAATTTGCATTGACAGCCTCGTTGCCGCAGCCTGCCGCAAAAAGCAGCGCCGGGGCCAGAAGCAGCGAGAACTTCCTCAAATACAGCAGCATCGTCAAAAACCTACCCCTATCATTCTAACGACTGCGAAACTTCATCGTGTCAACGATTTAGACGGGCCAAAGATGCCGGGGAAATTATCCTTCGTAAGTCATAGATAAGGCTTAAGTTAAAACCAATCCCGAACTTGTCTCGTCAAAACGTCTGCGTCTGAACCAAAAAACTCCGAGCGGAATCGTCCGAGTGTATGCCGACGTCCGCCCGCCGAAATGCAAAAATAAAGCAATAAGGAGAAGGAAAATGGTCAGACTTTTGGTCCAATGGCTCTTGAGCGCGGTGGCTCTTCTCGCGGTTTCCAGCCTCGTGAACGGCTTTGATGTGGATGGCCTGGGTCCGGCTCTGGCCGCGGCGCTGGTCATCGGCCTGCTCAACGCCACGGTCGGATTCTTTCTGAAGGTCATTACCTTCCCCTTCAGCATCCTGACGCTGGGTCTGTTTCTGCTGGTCATCAACGGACTGATGATCATGCTGGCCTCCAGCATCGTGCGCGGCTTCCATGTCCGCAGCTTCGGCGCGGCCTTCTGGGGCGCGGTGGTGCTGGCTCTGCTTGGAATGCTGATCCGTGCAGTCACCAAAACCGCATAAATATCTGCTGTTTAGGGAACATATCCCCACCCGGCGGTGTCAGTATAGGGTATGGATCTCAACCGTCTCAGTTCGTTGTTCGGTGCTCCTTTGGCCAGTTTCTTTTTGATTCTGGTGCTGTGTACCTTTGCCGTGCAGAGGCCGGTGTCGGTGGGATTTAACGTTCCGATGGTGCGAATTCATCGGACGCTTCAACATGAATTTAGTTGCGACGGACGATTTGAATTTTTCCGCCTCACCAAGGACGGAAAAACGTGGATCAATGCAGCCGAGATTCCTGCGGATCAGGTGAGGGCGAGAGTAGCCGCACTGATGGAAAATCGTGCGGAGCGTGTCGTATATGTGATTGCGGATTCCGAGTTGTCGTACGGAAGGTTTATGGAGTTTTTGGGAAAGATTGAAGGAGCTACGACAGACCTTCACATCGTTGTAATCTCAGGAGAAATCCGCAGAATGTTTGAGGAACCTCGAAAATTAGTTCCGCCGTCGAAAATATCTGAAAGGGATCAGCATCAACTTATGGAACAAGGTTCAATTAGTGTTTGCGATTTTGAATTTTCTGAAAATTGACCTGATTCTCTTCAGTAAACAGCTAGTGCCGAAGGCGTCTGCCAAATCGCTGGGGTAGCGTCCCAAACTTGAGCCGGACTGCTAGCCGATCCCGTCCGCTTGTTTTCCGGCGTCTAATTAGTCATGGTGAAAATAGAAGAGGTTCCCGTCCAGATCTTTTACGGTGAATTGCCGTAATCCCCAAGGCTTTTTTTCCAGAGGATCCACGATGTTCGCGCCTAGCGACTTTAGTTCCTGGTACGACACATCGATATCTTCGGCAAACACCCAGTGAATTGCTGGTTCGAACGGTGGCTCCCTCTTCCGAAAAAATATCGCCACATTACCGCGTGACACGGCCCCAATTTCTTTGTCTGGGTAAAGCCATCCGATCTCAAAACCGAGTGCGTCTCGGTAATGCTGTTGTGCGCGTTCAACGTCACCGACCGGCAACTCCGGCACTGGCTGGCCAATGAAACTCATTTTCTCTTTTTCGCCCATAGAGGCCTCTTTTATGCCCCAAAACCGCCAACGCCTCAACTTAGGACGCTACACACCGTAGGTGGTTGCAGATAATTATTTAGATACGCCCTAGTGCGAGCGATGGATCGCCGGAGAGCGAGCCGTCGGCAAATTCGCCAGCTTGAAAGCGCGGCCATGCGGCGGCGGCAATCATGGCGGCGTTGTCGGTGGAGAGAGAAAGCGTGGGGAAGGCTACGCTGAGCCCGCGACGAGCGGCTTCGGCTGTAAACCGGGCGCGCAGTTCACGGTTGGCGGCTACTCCGCCAGTGACAAGAATCCGCCGCGCACTCAAGGATTCTGCCGCGGCAAATGTCTTCTTTATCAGGTCGCCGACCACAGCGCATTGGAAGCTCGCAATGAGATCGAGAATCTGTTGCGAACAGAGGGTAAGAGCTTCTTCTTTGGTTTGCGGAGGACGTGACACCGCTCCCGGCGCAAAGAGCCGAGCCGCTCGGGCCTGAGCCTCGGCGCGCAAATCGTGAACCTCGACGTAACGCAACACCGCTGTCTTGATTCCGGAAAACGAAAACAGAAAATGCGGATCGAGTTCGGCGATGGGTGCGGTGCGTGCGCCCTTGGTGCGCGGAATCTTGCCAGCCAGATGCAACTTCGTCTTGATCTGCGAGAAGGCAAAAGGGACGGCGTGGGGATTGCCGTGTAGTGCGAGTGCGTCGATCCACGGGCCGCCGGGATAGCCAAAGCCGAGCAGCTTGGCGACTTTGTCGTATGCCTCACCTGCCGCATCGTCGAGCGTGCGACCAACGAGGCGGTAGCTCCACGTTCCATGTGCGGGCTGCGCCAGGTAGAGGTGGGTGTGGCCGCCGGAGACGACGAGGGCCAGTGCAGACTCATCATCAAAATAACGTTGCCCGCCCGGCAAGGTCTCATGCTCATGCAGCAGCACTGCATGGATGTGGCCTTCAAGATGGTTGACGGCGATGAGCGGCAGCCCTTGTGCAAATGCCAGAGCCTTGGCATAGGTAACGCCGACGAGCAGCGCCCCGGCCAGGCCCGGCCCAGCGGTAACGGCAACTGCATCGAGGTCGGCGAAAGTAATGGCGGCCTCTGCCAGAGCTGCGCGGACAACGGGAACAATGGCGCGCAAATGCTCGCGGCTGGCCAACTCGGGAACGACCCCGCCGTACCGCGCGTGGGTGGCAATTTGCGAAGCCACAACCGAGGAGAGAGTGTGAGCGCCTCGCTCGACAACGGCCGCAGCCGTCTCGTCGCAAGATGATTCAATGCCCAGGATGAGGCCGCGCGTGCTCATCCTATTAGTTTAATGGCCTCACATGAGCTGTTCGATATTTCCCTCCTTGCAGTGGCTCGGGCGACAATAGGAAACAGCGTGCCCACTACACCCCAATTCGACGCCGCTCTGCACGTCATCGCCACTCTGCGGGCTGCAGGGCATCAAGC
The DNA here is from genome assembly GCA_964414945.1 of uncultured Occallatibacter sp. Lineage (GTDB taxonomy): Bacteria > Acidobacteriota > Terriglobia > Terriglobales > Acidobacteriaceae > Telmatobacter. The sequence continues at coordinate 51,623 of CAYPYJ010000008.1, read as the reverse complement.
TTATTTGGTCGGCGGCTGTGTGCGCGACTTGCTGCTGGGCCGTGAGCCGCACGACTATGACGTGGCAACCTCGGCCACACCTGACATTGTGCTGGATCTGTTTCCGCGCACCTTTGCCGTTGGCGCGCACTTTGGCGTCGTGCTGGTAGCCGCCTGCAATGGGGCAGACGGCACCTGCGGTGCGGCAGACGCAGCTTGCGCCGCAGGAGAGGAGTTGGAGGAGTCGAGGCAGGTGGTCACGGAGGTCGCTACATTCCGCTCTGACGGCGCGTACTCCGACGGACGACATCCCGACGCAGTGCGCTACACGAATAGCGCCGAAGAGGATGTGCGGCGGCGGGATTTCACGGTCAATGGTTTGCTGCTGGATGTGGAGAGACTGTTCCCTCAGGGAATGAACGTACGGGCTGAAGCCAGTACCCTCCAAAACGCAGTGATTGACTACGTCAACGGCGTGGCCGATCTTGAGGCCGGGATTGTTCGTGCGATTGGACAGCCCGGCGAACGCTTTGAAGAAGACCACCTGCGTATGCTGCGCGCCGTTCGATTTGCCGCGCGCTTTGGCTTCAAAATTAATCCGGCAACGGCCGCCGCGATTCGCAGTTTGGCCTCCAAGATGATTGCCGTCAGCCGCGAGCGGTTGCGCGACGAGCTGACCAAAATGCTCACTGAAGGCCACGCCCGCCGCGCCTTTGAACTGCTGGACGAAACCGGCCTTCTGAACGAAGTGCTCCCTGAAATAGCGCGCATGAAGGGCGTGGAGCAGCCCCCCCAATATCATCCCGAGGGCGACGTGTGGTTGCACACACTGGGACTGCTGGTGCAACTGGAAGCTGGCTGCCCATTGGCGCTGGCCTGGGGCGCGCTGCTGCACGATGTGGGCAAGCCAGCGACCTTCAGGCGGGCCGAACGGATTCGCTTTGACGGGCATGTGGACGTCGGTGTGGCCATTGCCGCCGATCTCTGCCGCCGCTTCCGCTTTTCCAACGAAGAAAGCAACCAGATTTTGTCGTTGATTGAAAACCACATGCGCTTTGCCGATGCACAGCGTATGAAAGACTCGACACTGAAGCGGTTTTTTCGTTTGCCGGAGTTTCCCCAGCATCTGGCTCTGCATCGCATGGATTGCCTGGCCGGCAGCGAGAATCTGGACCACTGGGAGTTTGTCCGCGAGCGCTACGAATCGATGCCCGCGGAGGTTGTCCGTCCAAAGCCGCTCATTACCGGCCGCGAGCTGATCGCCGCAGGCTACCAGCCCGGAGCAAGTTTCAAGCAGATGCTGCGCACTGTGGAAGATGCACAACTGGAAGGAGCTATTTCGACGGAGGCCGAAGCAATTGCCTTGCTCCAGCGGCGCTTTCTGACGGGCTCTAAATCTTAGCGGTCAGTTTGGCATCGAAGGCCTTAACCATTTCATCAAATGTTGCATATTGCACTGGCGAAAAAGTTTCATTGGTAATCAAGTTGGCGATCATAATGCTTCGTCCGTCCGCCTCGATCAAGTATTCGTGACAGGCCATGGTGATGCGAGCAACCTCAAGGCGCGTGGAAAAAACTGAGTTTTGCCTTTGGACAACGGCCATCAAAACATCCCAGCCCCAGTGAAAGAGCCGGTCGTCGGATCGTAAGGACTGCATGAGAAACTGGGCGATAAAGTTCAGGTAGTCGCTGGCTGCTTCTCCCCCATAACGCTGCTCGATGGTTTGCTGCACTGGTAGCTTGAAGAGTACGACATAGCATTGGGGATCAACTCCGCAATGTGGGGTCAGGTAAGCTCTGGCTTGTGTGGGTCCGGGAAGGCCGGTAGGGCCTTCACAGTTATCCCATTGACAGGGATCTCCTGGATTCAGGTTGGAAACGGGACGTTCAACAGTCTTTGCTTTTTCGAGGATTTCCTTTTCGGCCACGGCTGTATGGTGCTGAACCAAACCGAGTTTTATCGCTTCCACCAGAGTTCCCCTGTCGCAGGGTTTGGTGAGAAAGCGGAAGATGTTGCCCTCATTGACAGCGTCGATAGCCGCACCAAGGTCTGTATAGCCGGTCAGCAACATTCTTACGGTCTCTGGCACGGTCTGCCGCACCTGCGCCAAAAACTGTGCGCCGTTCATGCCCGGCATCCGCATATCCGAAACGACGACAGAGTACGGGCCGTGATCACGGATACTCAGAAGGCCTAGTTCTCCGCCCACGGCTGTATCCACCTCGAACTCCCGATGCAACATTCGTTTATAGCCGTCTAGAACTAAAGGTTCATCGTCCACGAAAAGGATTTTTTCAACCATCGTTCATACTCCATGCAATGACATTCAGTTTTGCCCGCGGGCGTAGCGCTGGTAAACAGAGCAGAGATCCTAACGTATTATCGGCAGACTTTTCCAAATAAATCAGGTACTGAATATGATTCATCGAAAATATGTGGCGAGACCCTTACGGCAGTGTACAGAAAACACATTTTCTGCCGATAAGACTGCGGTAGTGCACCTGCTCGCGCGCGTATGAGGTATTGCTAATGAACAGAATGGCCCCACCCCCGGCCAACTACGATAATCCAGCGTGCTTTACAGAGCGCTCGGAGGATGAGCACAAACGGGAGCATGAGACCTTGCCCTACAACGATGAACGCTTCCGGATGATTGCAGTCAGTTGCCCAACGATGATGTGGGCAGTCAGCGCTGAGGGCGTGATTGATTTCACAAACCAGGCATGCTGTGAGTTTTCGGGGATGACGCACGATGAGTTGAAAAGCTCCAAACTACGAATGCTGATTCACCCCGACGAAGAGCCCGCGTTCTTGGGGGCATTTATCCGCGCTACCAGCGATCGCACCACCTTCAGGACGGAAGCCCGGTTTCGGAGAGCCGATGGCGAGTGGCGGCTTTTGGGTATGTTCGCTGAGCCGAGGTACTCACCAAACGGCGAGTACCTCGGCCACATCGGTCTCTGTGCCGACATCACGGAGCGCAATCAGGCTGAACAGGCGCAGCAGTTTGAATTCTCGCTGATTCAGTCCATCCAGGCCGAGACGCAGGAAGGAATTCTTGTTGTCAATCAAGAGGGATTTGTAGTCTCGTACAATAGACGGTTTCTAGACATCTGGGGATTGGACGATTCAACCGGCCAAGGGCCCCTGCCCTATAGCATGATCGGATCCGAGGATCAGACAATACTTTTAGCCAACCTTGAGCGTGTGCAAGACCCGGAATCATTTGCGCGGCGTATTCAGGAGCTTTACGACCATCCAGATGAAACGGATCATTGCGAGCTCAAGTTAAAGGATGGCCGGACGCTCGAACGGCATTCGACTGGCCTGCGGAATTCAGACGGCATACATCTTGGCCGGGTATGGTTCTTTAGGGATATCACCTCGTACAAGCAAGCGGAAGCCCGCCTCCTAGAGGCCAACGCTATAGCTGATGAGGCCAATCGAGGCCTGCTTGCAAAAAGGACGACGTTGGACATCGAGCGCAGGATGCTGCGCGCTCTCATCGATAACATTCCGGATTTCATGTATGTGAAAGATCTCAACAGCAGATTCATCGTAGCCAATGCTCACCTTGCGCGTGTAATAGGAGTAGAGACACCGGAAGAACTTACGGGAAAGACCGATTTTGACTTTTATCCACGGGAGATGGCTAATTCTTTCTATGAGGACGAGCAGAATGTATTCCGTTCGGGGCAATCATTGTACAACCGTGAAGAAAGAGGCCTCGACGATGCGGGAAACGAGATACATGTTCTAACAACAAAAGTTTTGTTGCGCGATAGTAATAATCAGGTTATTGGCATTGCAGGTGTTGGTCGAGACATCAGTTCGCGCAAAAAACTGGAGAATGAGCTACGCGAGGCGGAACAGAAGTATCGAGGAATCTTTGACAAGGCTGTGATCGGCATTTTTCAGAGCACTCCGGAGGGCAGTTTTCTGAGTGTGAACCCCTCCATGGCCTTTACTTTCGGTTATGATTCCCCAGAAGAGATGACCGCCAGCATCACCGACATGACGCAACATTTTTTTGCCAAACCCAAGCGCGGGGTGGAATTCATGCTGGTGATGGACAGAATCGGCGGCGTGAAGAATTTTGAATGTGAGGCTATTCGCAAAGATGGCAGCCTGGTTTGGATCGCCATGAGCATACGAGCCATTCGGCAGAACGGCATTGTGAGCCGATATGAAGGAATGTGCGAAGACATCACGGAACGCAAAGAGATGGAGAGCACGCTCCGGGAGACGGAAAAAAAGTATCGAGGAATCTTCGACAGTTCCATCGTCGGAATCTTTCAGAGCACGCAGGAAGGCCGCTTTCTGAGCGTTAACTCTTCCCTGACCAATACTTTGCTCTACGAGTCCCCGGAAGATATGATCGCCAGCATCACCGACATTGCCAGCCAGCTTTATGTCGACTCCAAACGTCGCACTGAATTTGCATCTCTCATGGTTACAGTCGGCGCCGTACAGAACTTTGAATGCGAGGTCTATTGCAAGAATGGCGCAAAAGTATGGCTTGCCATAAACGCCGTAAATATCCGTGAAAACGGTGTGTCGGTTCGTTATGAAGGAATGTGCGAAGACATTACCGAACGTATCCGTCTGCGGGAACAGCTTCTTCAAGCGCAAAAGCTGGAATCGGTTGGTCAGCTTGCCGCGGGAATTGCTCACGAAATCAATACGCCGACACAATACATTGGAGATAACACGCGCTTTTTGAAAGAAGCTTTCCAGGACCTGAAGAGCCTCCTTGCGAATTATGAGAGGTTGTTGTCCGCGGCTAAAGACAATACTTTGTCGAACGAAACGGTTCAGGAGATTGAGGCGGCGGTAAAAAGCACCGACGCCGGTTATCTTCTGGAGGAAATTCCCAAAGCCATCGATCAGTCGCTGGAAGGCGTGAGTCGCGTGGCTGCTCTAGTGAACGCAATGAAAGAGTTTTCCCATCCGGACACAAAAGAGAAAACTCTACTGGACTTGAATCATGCTATCGGGAGTACGATCACCGTGGCGCGCAACGAGTGGAAGTACGTGGCTGACATGGAGACCGAATTCGACCCGTCTCTCCCAATGGTTTCCTGCTTGCCGGGCGAATTCAATCAAGTGATTCTTAACCTGATTGTCAATGCCGCTCATGCGATTGGTGACGTGATTAAAAAGGGTGGTCCGGAAAAAGGAAAGATCAAGGTACAAACCAGTCATTGCATTGCGTGGGCGGAAATTCGCATTCAAGACACCGGTTCGGGCATCCCAAAAGATGTACAAAGCCGAATCTTCGACCCGTTCTTTACGACCAAGGAAATCGGCAAAGGAACCGGGCAGGGATTGGCCATTGCACGTTCTGTGGTGGTTGGCAAGCACGGCGGAACAATTCACTTTGAAACCGAGGAAGGGAAAGGCACGACTTTTATCATTCGCCTTCCTTACGATGGCAAGGAACTTTCTGTTAAGGCGGTGGCTGCATGAAGCGCATTTTGTTTGTAGATGATGAAAGCAAGATTCTCGACGGAATCCGTCGGATGATGTACGCGCAACGAAGCCATTGGGAAATGGAGTTTGCCCTGGGTGGCGAAGCTGCGTTACAAGCTTGCGAGGCTGGCAGATTTGACGTCGTCGTTTCCGATATGCGAATGCCGGGAATGGATGGCGCTACTCTGCTGGGCCACATTCGTGACCGGTATCCGGAAGCCGCGAGAATTATCCTCTCTGGGTATTCCGAGGCCGCGCTGGCCATACGAGCGGTTCCGGTGGCGCATCGCTTTCTGGCTAAACCATGCAACGCGGCCGATCTTCAATCCGCGATTGAAAATGTGTGCTCGCTGCAAGAGTTACTGAACTCGCCTGAGATTCGCAAAGTCGTGGGAACGATCGGAGAACTACCTTCGCTTTCCAGTACATACTTATGCCTTGCAAAGGCGGTGCGAGACCCAAACGCATCCATCGGCCACGTTGCGAACATTATCGAAGAAGACGTCGCCATGTCGGCAAAAGTTTTGCAGCTTGTGAACAGCGCTTTTTTCGGGTTGGCGCAAAAAGTGACGAGTTTGCCGGGAGCAGCCACCTATCTGGGCATGGAAACAATCAAGAACCTGGCACTGGCTTCGGAAGCATTCCGAGTTTTTGTTCCGGGCTCGCGGATTCCACAGTCGTTTTGCGAGTCGATGCAGCGCCATGCGCAGCGCACGGCTGCGATAGCCAATGCGCTTCCGATTGAAAAGAAAACGCGCGAAATTACCGTTGTGGCCGCCTTACTGCACGATGTTGGCCGACTGATTCTGGCCAGTGTGATGCCAGATCAATTCTGCTCCGCTCACGCACTTGTAACCGAGCGCGGATGCAAGCTGTTTGAAGCAGAAGAGGAGTTGCTGGGAACTTCACACGCGGAGATTGGCGCTTACCTTCTGGGCTTGTGGGGCATTCCCAACCTGGCCGTGGAGGCGATCGCGCACCATCATCATCCCACACGGATCTCGCACTCTGAATTCGACTGCACAGTGGCCGTGTATGTTGCCAATCTGCTGGCCGAGGAACTGGAAACTCATCACAATGGCACGAAAGGTTTGGCAATTGGAGAAGCTGACCGGGAGAACCTTGAGACACTTGGAGTGATGCCAAGATTCGCCGAATTTCGAGAGATTGCAATGGAGTGCGGCAAATAAAATTGCGAGAGTGGTACCGGAAAGCCGGCTAGTGCTCCTAATTTCGACTGCGCAATAAAAAGGCTTCGACCATGTCAAGCCTGATCGAAGCCTTTTTTGTTTTCCTGCTGTTACTTGGCTTTGGGTCCAGCCGCGCAAATCGCCGCGGAAGCATTGAACTGCTTGAAGTTCGCCTCGAAGCGCGCCGCCAGATCGGCAGCCGTCTTGTCATAGGCTGCCTTGTCGGCCCATGCGTTACGCGGGTTCAAAATCTCTGACGGAACCTCTGGACAGCTGACCGGAATGCTCAACCCAAAAGCTGGCTCAGTCACAAACTCCACCTTCTCCAGCCGTCCGTCCAGAGCTGCGTTCACCAGCGCGCGCGTAATCTTGAGGCTCATACGCTTGCCGATGCCGAATTTTCCGCCGGACCAACCTGTGTTGACCAGCCAGCAGGAAGCATTGTGCTGCGTGAGGCGCTTGCCCAGCATCTCCGCATAGACCCGCGGAGCCAGAGGCAAAAAAGGCGCGCCAAAGCAGGCCGAGAACTCCGGCTCCGGATCAATGACGCCCGCCTCGGTCCCTGCCAGCTTCGCCGTATAACCGGAAAGGAAGTGGTACATCGCTTGATCGGGGGTCAGCTTGGCGATTGGAGGTAGAACGCCGAAGGCATCGGCGGCCAGGAACATCACGTTCTTCGGATGCCCGCCCACGCCGGGAATCACCGCATTCTCAATGAAATCCACCGGGTATGCCGCGCGGGTGTTTTCTGTCAAATGAATGTCGAAGTAATCCGGCTTGCGCGTCTCGTCGAGAATCACATTTTCGAGCACCGACCCAAAGCGAATGGCGCGGAAAATCTGCGGCTCTTTTTCCTCAGTCAGGTCCACGCACTTTGCGTAGCAGCCACCCTCGAAATTGAAAACCCCATTGGGGCCCCAGCCGTGCTCGTCGTCGCCAATGAGCCGCCGCGCCGGATCGGCCGAAAGCGTCGTCTTGCCGGTGCCGCTGAGTCCGAAAAACAGCGCCGTGACGCCATCCGCGCCCACATTCGCCGAACAGTGCATGGGCAGAACGTCCTTGTTGGGGACGATGAAATTCATCACGCCGAAGATGGATTTCTTCATTTCACCGGCATATTTTGTTCCGCCAATCAGCACTATCTTGCGCGTGAAGTCTGCCAGGATAAATGCCTTGGAATTGGTCCCGTCGCGCTCTGGCACAGCCTCGAACTCCGGTGCCGCAATGACGGTAAACTCCGGCACATGCGTCACCAGCTCCGCCGCTGTCGGCCGCACAAACAAATCGCGCACAAAGAGCGCATGCCACGCGTACTCGCTGACTACGCGAATCGGCAACTGGTAGGCTTTGTCAGCTCCGCAGAAAAGGTCCTGCGCAAAGAGCTCGCGGCCCTCGAGGTGTTCAACAACACGGCCCAGCAGCGCCTCAAACTTCTCTGGCGAAAAAGGCTTGTTCACCTTGCCCCAATCAACCAGCTCGTGCGTCACCTCGTCGTCCACGGTGAACTTGTCTTTGGGACTGCGCCCGGTGCGCGCTCCGGTCACTGAGACCAACGCGCCATTGGCTGCCAACTGACCTTCGCCGCGCTTGAGCGAGGTCTCGACCAGGTCAGCAACACACAGGTTTGCATGCACCAGGGGCCCGGCCACCAGCGCCTTGACAGACTCCACCGCAGAAACGGTCAACATCGTTTAGAACTCCTTACCCAGAATTATTGGAAAATTGGCTATGAACCATTGTGACATTGCTCACCTATTGCTGGGAAGGGCTGTTTTGGGGTGCGCCAAATCACATCAGACCCAAGATGGAACCGGATGGTGCAAGAGAAAAAACGCACACCTGGCGGAAGGCCTGCTACGCGAGTATCGGGAGCGCTGGCATCTCGCCTAGCGCCCGAGCTTCGGCAACCACAGCGTCGAGGTGTTCGAGAACCTCGTCCACGGTCATAGTGCAAATCTCTCGCTGTGAGTCGTATCCTTCTTCAATCGATATTTTCAGGAACCGGCCAGCGATTTGAGCGGCAAGCTGATCAGTGATGACCTTTCCTGTCAATAATTTATGCTTCCCCCATGCCTCCAATGGCAGAGCCACCCATTGGGCGCGCCCGTTCACATCGAAGCGAATATCGACGGCGTCGGCGTGGCGGGTGGCGATGGCCACCAGAGTGCCCTTCCAGCGGCAGTGCAACTCTTCGCCGCTCCAGCGATCGGTTACGCGGAAGTCTTCAAACATTCTCCTAGCCTATGCCCACACTCATTTGACCGCAAGCGGCGATTTCAGCCGCGTTGGGCATTCGTATTTTTTACTTTGGAATCAATACCTTACTTGCCGAGGAAACATTGATAAAAATTGTCTCAGATTTCCACTCAATTCATTTTTTCACTTGCCGATGAACGAAGCAGAGGAAGCTACCCGCCATGATGATTTCGGTTCCAATTTCAGACGCTGTAGTTCGCGCGGCTCAAGAGCAAAAAATGTCCCTGGAGGAATTCGTGGATATGCTGATTGACAAAGGCATGGAAAAGACCACAGGCCGTCCAACGGTCTTGAGCGCCATTGACAGGATTCGCGCCCTGCATACCGAGGTCATCGCTCCTGGCCGTTAATGCGGAGCCTATTTGCGGGTGATTCGCCGCTTGGACCGAAGTGAATCTTGCCGGATGGATGCTGCTTTGGTGGACGCTCCTGTTGGCGCGCTGATAGACTGGATGGGTTGCAGTCGCGGCGTCTTGACCGGCGCGGAGCTGCCTGCAAGTCTAAAGTCGAAGGACAAGAAGAGAGCCCGTGGATACTCAAACCCGTCATGCCCTGAAGAAGGATAGCTTTGCCGAAGTCACTGCGAGCAGTGTGAGCTGGCTGAGCGGTCACCGTTCCGGCGTTCTACGCTGGGTTGTCATTGCAGTTGTGGTGGTAGCGGCGGGCGTAGGCTCGCTGGTTTGCTGGAACCTGCGCTCGGCAGACGCCAACAACGCGCTGGGCGCGGCGTTGGACGTATACAACGCACCGCTGGCACAGCCGGGAGCACCGATCACCGCAGGAGTCTATGCTTCAGCCAATGATCGCTCCAAGGCTGCTAATCAGCAGTTTGTAGCCGTGGCCGCGAAGTATGGCTGGCTTGCGGAGGGCGCTAAGGCACACTATTTTGCTGGCGTCACCTACCAGGATTTGGGGCAGAATGGCTCGGCGGAGACCGAGTTGAAGATCGCGGCTGGCAGTTGGGACCGGAATCTCGCCAATCTGGCCAAGCTGGCGCTGGCAGGGCTTTATCATCAGACGAATCGCGACAGCGAGGCGATTGCGGTTTATACCGCACTGGCCGCCAAGCCGTCGGATACAGTATCGACCGCTGTGGCACAGCTTGACCTGGCTGATCTGTATGCCGCAACCGGCAGACTGAGCGATGCCAAGGCGCTGTGGGCTAAAGTGCAGGACGCCGACAAGGAGGGTGCGGCCGGTGCAATAGCCTCGCAAAAGCTCGGCCCCAAGCAATAAGCAGAAGAATCGACAGAATAGGACTCGCGGAGCTAATGGCTCCGCGAGTCTTTTTTTGCGCCCGCATGTCGGTTTATGCCTAATGCTGAGCATTTTCACCTTCCGGTGCGTCTTGTGGACTATGAGCGCGGGTCAGGCAGTATTCTCAGGTTGGATGGAGATCGCAGACAAGACTGTGCGGGACGAAGCGCGCCAGAACACGGAAGAGATGGTGATTGCGGGCCTGGTGAGCCAGTACTCGGGTACACTCTATCGCGTGGCCTACTCGGTTCTGCGCAATGCCTCGGACGCCGAGGACGCGGTGCAAGAGGCGTTTGTGCGCGTGCTGCGACATCGCGATACGCTCGACGAGGTGCGCGACCATCGGGTTTGGATGATCCGCATTGTGTGGAATGTGGTGCTGGACCGCAAGCGCCGCATGAAGACCCGGCCGGAGACTGATGACGTGGCCGAGTTGGCGCGCGTGCTACCCGCCGTTGGGCTGAGCGCCGAAGAGCGCGCCGCCGCCGCACAACACCACGCGCACGTGCTGGCCTGCGTTGAGCAATTGCCCCCCAAAGAGCGCCAGGTACTGATGCTCTCCGCCTTCGAGGAGCTGAACAGTGTGGAGATTGCTGAAGTCGTGGGTATCACCGAGTCCAGCGTCCGCTCGCGGCTCTTTCGCGCCCGCAACCTGATGGCAGGCCTCCTGGAGCATAAAAGGAGTTTGAGATGAATAAAACAGGGAACACGGATCAGGGATCAGGGATCGGAGAGTCGGGCGGTTTTGAAGAGACGCTGCGGCTGATCGCGCGGCTCACCACGCCCGAGGGACTTGAAGAGCGGGTGCAGGCCGGATTGCGGGTTGCGCCGAGGACGGCTTCGCACACAGCGCGGATTCTCGCATGGCCCACGGTGCTGCGGCTAGAGAGTGCCTGGATGCGCTCGGCGGCGGCAGCGGCGATTGTGGCTGTTATCGTCGTCGGCGGCTGGGTGGTTTCTTCGCATGTGCAGCCGGCGCAACCAGTGCAGGCCATCACGATTCCGCAACACGGAGGCTCGCAGGGAGGCTTCAGCAGCGCCGGAGCAATGCGCACGCCGCAAACGCTGAACGGACCTGTTGTTACGCTACCGGCAAAGACTGACGCTAAGGCTATTGTGAAGAAGCCACTCCATCGCGGCAAGACTGCGGTAACAAGCAAAACCATTGCTCCGACCTCCACACCGATGCAAAAGTAGATCGCTCATTATCGCTTGCGACGGTCTGGAATTTCCATTTTTTCCACCTTTCCGGAAACCACCTGCGGTGGGGCCAACTGCTCTTCGGGCTACTGCGCGTATGAAAGGTTCGAGGTTTCCCACCCACTCCACGATGAGACTGTGGAATGCATGGGGCACGGGACTGCGAGGCTGATTGATGACATCGGTATCCGGTCCTATGCACAAAGACATGGCGGGGGATGGGACACCCGTAGCATTACGGAAATGCCCACTGCCAGAATTATCTATTTTGTAAAGAACTCTATTGCTCGGCTTCGGTGGCGAGGTCCTCGGAAGTAACTACACGGTGGCGGACGTAGTTGTAGGGAGGCACGGTGTAGCCGCGCAAGAGGGCGATTCCCAATTGGATGAGGCGAGGGCCGTAGGTTTCCACCTCGTGCGAGATGGAGCCGATGATGGCGCTTTTGCCGGTACGCAATTCATCCATCACCTCGGGAATGCAGTCCTGGCCAACGATGGCGAATTCCTGTTCGCGTCCGGCGGCGCGTGCGGCATCTAGAACACCGAGGGCGCTGGAATCTGTGGCGCAAGCAACCAAAACGCGCTGGTTATCGCCGATGCCGCTGAGAAAATTGGCAATAGCAATGCGGCTTGGCTCTCTCATGCCGCGGCCGTCGAGCTGAACGATATGATCGGCGGGAAGATCTTTAAGGCGGTCGCGCACTCCATCAAAGGCACCGGTAATGCGGTTCTGCACAAAGCTGCCTGCCTCGGAAAAGCCAATACCGAGGACCCAATCGGCGTGACCCTTCCACTTGTGCATGGCGTGCTGGGCGAGCATGGAGCCCGCTTCAAAACCCACTTCAAAGTTATCCACGCCAAAGTAGGTTGCGTTGGGGTGGGGCACATCGATGGCGACCAGGGGAATGTCAGCCTTTTTGAAGATGTGAGCAACGCGCGGGGCTGCCGCTTCCTCAACCTGAAATTCGAGGACCAGATCGACCCGCTTTTGCACGAACTCCTGCGCGTTTTGGACGGCAACGTCGGGATCGTATTGGTTGTCGAGAATAAGCAGTTCAACGCCGGAGGCAGCAGCCGCAGCCGTAACGCTTTGGGTGACCGCGACTGAGAAGGGCATATCGGCGCTTTGCGCGGCAAAGCCAAAGCGAAGGCGACGAGGTCGAGAGACCAGCCGATAAGAGCCGTTCTGCGCCTGGGCGACGTAGCCTCGATGCACCAGCGTCTTGAGAATGCGATAGACGCTGGTTTTGGAAATCTGGGTCTTCTGAAAAACATCTTCCAGAGAGACCTGGGAGTTGTTTTGCTCCAGTAACTCGAGCACGTCGAGCGCTTTGGAGAGAATGGGGATCAGGTATAGGCGTTTGATTTTGGCTTTCGGCAATTGACCATCTCCGGCGGGCGATTTCGCTATTGAAATGCCCGCGCCTAATTACAGCATAAATCAAGCGTAGCTGGTAACTCCGGAACCGTACTTTGCGCGTTCCTGGCTGATGCTTTCAACGTACCCGCTGGACTTGAGTGCGGCCAATGGATCGGCGTGCAGGCCGTGACTCACGCGCCAAGCGGCTGTCAGGGGGCGAACGTCGGTCCAGAAAGCTCCGCGATATAGCTCTTCGGCTCCGACGATGTCGCAGGATTGCTGGAAGGCGGCGAGTTTTTCGCGATCTACGAGGGCAGCCTTGACCCAAAGCTCCTGGGCGGTAACCACGGTTTGGATCATGGCTTCCATTTTGCCTTTGAGGTTGTGGCTCTGGTCGACCATGAAGGCTAGATCGTTGCCCATCCCCTCACTGATGCCGGAGTGCAGCTCGAAGAAGATGCGGAATACCTGATAAGGATCGATGGAGCCGAGGGTGAGATCGTCGTCGGCATAGCGGCGGTCGTTGAAGTGGAAACCGCCAAGCAGGCCAGTGTGGAGGAGCCATGCCACGATCTGCTCGATGTTCTGCGCGGTGTAGTGGTGGCCGGTATCGACCAGTACGCGGGCCTGCGGACCGGCGACGCGCGCCAGATGAGAGGACATGCCCCAATCGGCGATGTCGGTGTGATAAAAGGCCGGCTCGAAGGGCTTGTACTCGATGAGAAGACGCTGCGCGGGAGAGAGCTTGGCGTGGCATGCGACCAGAGCTTCTTCCAGCCATGCGATGCGCTTGCGGATGCTTTGCGAACCGGGATAGTTGGAGCCGTCGGCCATCCACAGAGAGATGTCACGCGTGTTGAGCTGCTTGCCGATCTCGATGGAATCAAGCATGTGGTCCATGGCCTGATGGCGAATCTCGGCGGAGGGATTGCAGAGCGAACCGAACTTGTATTGCTGATCTTGAAAAAGGTTGGGATTGATGGCACCGGCGCGAATGCCAAAGCGCTTTTCGAGAGCCTTCACTTCAGGAACGTCCTTGACACCGTTGGGCAGATCCCACAGAACATGGAGGGCGAGGGAAGGGGTGACTCCGGTGAGGTGGTTGACCTGGGCCGCGTCGGCAAACTTTTCCTCAATGGTGTGGGCCGCCTGGGCCTGGTTGAACTTGCCGAAGCGAGTGCCGGTATTGGCGAATCCCCAGGAGGGAATTTCGATTTGGAACGAGTCCAGCGCGCGTACTGCAAGATCAAACTGCGCAGATTCCGATTGTGCCATCTTTGTTTCCTCAAACCTTCTCGATCCGGCAATTGCCGACATCAAATTAAATCAGCGTGATTCTTTCAGTGGTTCGCCGTGCACCAGGATCACGTTTAAAAACCTAGGTCCATGGACGCCTTTGATACGTGTCATTTCAATGTCTGCTGTGGCGCTGGGTCCTGAGATCCAGGTGACGAGGCTCGGCGGCTGCTTGCAACGCGCAAAGTATTCTGGCAGCGTTTCGACGACCTGGCTCGAACGAAGAATGATCAAATGCCAATCGGGCAACAGCGAAACTACACGCCTGCCTTCGGCAGCGGAGTGATGCAACACGATGGTTCCCGAATCGGCGATGGCGCAGGCGGCGGCGGTAACCACGCCTTCGGCTTGCTCGATTTCTGCGGTCGTAAGATTGCGGTCTATCTTCCAGTCGAAGCCCGCTGCCAACCACTCCGCGGGAAGCCCTTCCGGAACGACAAAGCTATGATGGCCGCTGGCTGTGAGCTGAGTCTTGATGACGGCTGGCAACTCTGCCGGTATGCACTCAACCACTTCGGCCTCGTACTCACTGAGCCGCTCAACCATCAGTTTGAGCCTGTCTTCCGGGCTGAGCTGGCCGCGACGAATATAATTGCGCGGCAGTGCCGCGTAGGCTGCGGCTCTCTCAGGATCACTTTTAGCTGTGGCCCGAGTAGCCAGGCGAATGCTTTCCAGAGTGCGTTGCCGGGATTGAACAGGGACGCTCATTTTGCCTCCTTGTTCGGAGTGGGGCTCGGAGTGGGGCTCGGCTTGGAGCCGCGCTCTGCCCACCACTCATGGAATGTCTGGCTGGGCAAGCCTCTCAGGTCGCGGGTCTGCGTCCACTTTCCGCCGACGCTGGGCAACGAATGAATCCAACCGTCTTTGCGGGTAAAGAAACGCAGGCCAAGGCGGCCGAACCACTGTGCCATGTAGAAGCACCAGGCTTTGGCAAAAAGCAGATTGGCGATACGCAGGCCCAGGTACATGGGATCGAAGATGCGCAGAAGCTGTTTGCGCTCCTGGTTGACCACCTGAGAACGCAATTCGAGCAGCACCTCGGGAATGTTGATTTTCACCGGGCAAACTTCGTAGCAAGCGCCGCAGAGCGAAGAGGCGTAAGGCAAGGACTGCGCGTGCTTCATCTGCATCAGTTGTGGAGTGAGAATGGCGCCGATGGGGCCCGGATAAACCGAGCCATAAGCGTGGCCGCCGGTTTGCCGGTAGACTGGGCAGGCATTCATGCAGGCCGCGCAACGAATGCACTTGAGCGTCTGCCGCTGCTTGGGAATGGAAAGAATCGAAGAACGGCCATTGTCGAGCAGCACGACGTGAAATTTTTGCGGACCATCGCCGGGGGTAACGCCCGTCCACAGCGACGTGTAAGGATTCATGCGTTCGCCGGTGGCTGAGCGAGCCAGCAACTGAAGCATCACTTCCATGTCCTGAAAGCAGGGCAGCACCTTCTCGATGCCGACGATGGTAATCATCGTCTGGGGCAGAGTGAGGCACATGCGGCCGTTGCCTTCGGATTCGACAACGGCAACCGAGCCGGTTTCGGCAATCAAAAAATTAGCGCCACTGATTGCTGTCGGAATACTGAGGAACTTTTGCCGGAGAAACCTGCGCGCGGCGTTGGTCAGCTCCTTGGGGTCATCGGAGAGATCTTTAAGGCCCATGCGGCGAGCAAAGATTTCGCGGACCTGGCTGCGATTGACGTGCAGGGCGGGAACGACAATGTGCGAAGGTTCAAGATCGCCGAGCTGCAGAATGATCTCAGCCAAGTCGGTTTCAAGGGCACTGATTCCAGCGGCCTCAAGGTAGGGATTCAACTGAATCTCGGCCGAGGTCATGGTCTTGATTTTGATGACTTCGCTGGCCTTTTCCCGTTGCAGCAGATCGAGGATGATGCGGCGCGCTTCGTCAGCGTCAGCGGCCCAGTGAACCACGCCGCCGGCAGCGGTGCAACGCTCTTCAAACTGCTCCAGGTACGCACCAAGATTTTCCAGAGTATGAGTACGGATGGCAGATGCAGCATCGCGCAGTGCCTGCCAGTCAGTCTTTTCTGCAACCAGCCGGGCGCGCTTGGTCTGGATCACATCAATGGCATGAGCCACGTTCTTCCGCAGTTGTGGATTGCGCAACACGGGCAAGACGGCCTGGGGAAACGGAGGCGCCAAACGCGGGTCGAGCTCGGCATGAGTGCTTACGGCGTGACTCATAGTGTCGCCTCCGCCGGTTCACCTTCCGTGCTGGCCAGAATCTGGGCGAGGTGAATGGTTTTCATCCCCGCATATTGCCGGTGCATGGCACCGCCCAAGTGCATGAGGCAACTATTGTCGAGCGCGGTGCAGTATTCAGCGCCGGTCGCGATCACGTCCTGCAACTTCACGGCCAGCATCGCCGAGGAGACCTCGGCATTTTTAACAGAAAAAGTGCCGCCAAAGCCGCAGCAGCGATCAACATTAGCCAGCAGCATCTGCGTCAAACCGCGCACCTTGGCCAATAACTTGTAAGGACGCTCACCGAGATGCAGGGCGCGAACGCCGTGGCAACTGGCATGGTAGGTAACGCAATGCGGAAAATACGCGCCTACATCTTCGACGCCCAGCTTGTCGATGAGAAACTCGCTCAATTCGTAGACTCGGGGCATGAGAGCCGCATACTGGTTTTGCAGCTCCTGATTGCCCAGTTCTTCGATGAGGCCGGGATACTGGTCGCGCATCATCGCCACGCAGGAAGAAGAGGGAACGACCACAGTTTCGGCGTCCTGATAGAGCCGGGTGAAGCGCTTGGCCTGTGAAAAAGCCTCGCCGCGAAAGCCTGTGTTGGCATGCATTTGCCCGCAACAGGTCTGCTTGGGATGAAAGTCCAATTCGACGCCCAGCCGCTCAAGCAAGCGCACCACCGCCCTGCCGGTTTCCGGGTAGAGAGTGTCGTTGTAGCAGGTAATAAAGAGCGAAGTGCGCATCTCAGCCGCCGATAGTCGAGGGTTCGAGGCTCGAATAGGTAATATTATTCGATAGAAGCACAATATGTCTATTGCATTTTTAGCTAAACTTCACCGGAGTCTGATTGTCTTAAGGTTGATAGAGGTTTGAGGCCGCCGAAAATGGTGAGCGCTAGGCAATCAAGTGGAATGCATCAATTCTGTATTCCGAAAATGGTGAGCGCCCCACTCTTTTTGAGTGGAGCGCTACTGAAACGTTCTAGCTCGTGCGTCAGGCGCGGGACTTGCGGATGATTTCCATGTATTCGCGTGCGGTTTGAGTGATGACCTCCGGCTTGCCGTCGGCAATGGCCTTGGAGTTGACCAGATCGCCGCCAACTCCGAGAGCGAATGCTCCAGCAGCCAGAAACTCTGCGGCGGTCGAAAGTGAAACGCCGCCGGTGGGAATCAACTCGATCTGAGGAAGCGGGGCCTTCAGGGCCTTCAGATACGTTGCTCCGCCTAAAGCGCTGCACGGAAAAACCTTTACCACATCCGCGCCGGCTTCCCAGGCCGTCAGCACCTCGGTCGGTGTGAGCGCTCCCGGCATTACCGGAACACTGTAACGGCGGCAGACTTCAATCGTCTTCACATTCAAAGCCGGACTGACGATAAACTCCGCGCCGGCCAGCATGCAGGCGCGCGCGGTCTCGGGATCAAGAACCGTGCCCGCTCCAATTAGAATGCGTCCTTGCGTCTGCTTTGCCAGTTGGCGGATCACTTCGATTGCGCCCGGAACCGTCATGGTCACTTCAAGGGCGGTAACTCCACCAGCCTCAATCGCCTCGGCCAATGCAAGCGCCTCATCAATTGAGTTAGCGCGTAACACCGGCAGCAGTCCAATTTCCCGAATGCGTTTCAGAATGTCATCTTTTCTCGTCATAACTTCGAATCTCTCCATATAACTTCTCTGATGTTACGTTTCTATTTCACAGTTATCTCGAAATGCGCGCCGCGCCGCCGCCCATCACTCGCATTACTTCGGAAAGGCTGGCCGTGCTGGTATCTCCCGGCGTGGTCATGGCAAGAGCTCCGTGTGCAACGCCGCACTTGATAGCCCAATCCATCCCCTTTCCCTCCAGCAAGCCATAGATAAGTCCCGATGCAAAGGAGTCGCCGCCGCCAACACGATCGAGAATCTCAACATCTCGTTGCGGCACATGAAATATGCTGCCGCCGCTGAGTGCAATCGCTCCCCAGGCATTCAGTGAGGCGGAGCGAGCAGTGCGCAATGTAGACGCAATGACTTTCAAGTTAGGATAGGCGGCGGATAACTCGCGCAGCATCTTCTCATAACTCGCAATAGGCAGTTCGTCAAAATTGTCGCTCACGCCTTCCATCTTTACACCCAGCACCGCGGAAAAATCTTCTTCATTTCCGAAGAGTACATCTACCTTGCGGACTAACTCGCGGTTGACTTCCTGAGCCTTCGTCTTGCCGCCAATCGCCTTCCACAGGGATTCGCGATAATTCAGATCGTAGGAGACCACGGTTCCAGCCGCCTGCGCCGCGCTCATCGCTTCCGACGCGACGGTCATCGTCGTATCCGAGAGAGCCGCAAAAATTCCACCGGTATGCAGCCAGCGAGAACCTTTTTCCGCACCGAAGATAGAGGACCAATCGTAATCGCCGGAGGCAAGCTGCGAAACCGCCGTGTTGCCGCGATCCGAACATCCCAGCGCGGCGCGAACGCCATAGCCACGCTCGGTAAAATTCAATCCGTTGCGTACTTTGCGGCCAACTCCGTCGTAAGGCTTCCACAGGACCAAATCCTGATCGACGCCGCCTTGCAACATCAAGTCTTCGATCAGCCGTCCGACAGGATTATCGGCCAGCCCCGTGGCAATCGCTGTGCGCAAACCAAAGCAACGGCGCAGTCCGCGAGCCACGTTGTACTCGCCGCCACCCTCTGATGCGCGAAAGTTGCGCGTGGTATGAACCCGGTCATCGCCTGGATCAAGCCGCAGCATCACCTCGCCCAGGCTCACGCAATCCCAGCGCGCCGATCCGGCAGCTTTAACATTCAGCAAGTCATTCATGAGATTCTCTTTATGGCAAAATAAATTCCAAACAGACAATATCATACATCGCGAAAGCAGTCGTCTGCAACCGGATGGACACATGCTTAGAGACGCGGAAGCACTCAATTTCATTCATCTAACTTATAAATTAATTGAAATTTGGGGACTATTACTTACTATATATCCATATTATTTTGGTAGTAAGTTATCAGTCCATTTTATGTGCCTCGGCAGATTGAAACCAGCCGAGGCACACTGAATGGGTATTGCCTTTTCTGTTTACTTAGAAGTGGTAGACGACGCCGGTTGAGTACCGGAATCCATTGGTGCTGAGTTTCGGCATACTTGGAGAGGCTGACGCAGTCACAGTATCAAATGAGGTTGCATTAGCCCGCTTTGCTGACGCTACGATAAGATCTGTCAGGGAAAGTTGCTGGGTGAAGTATTCCATTTGCACTGGACGAACCGAGAAGTGCTTGCTCAGCTTGATATCGACGCCTCCGCCGGAGATCATCGTGAAGGAATTTGTTGTAGCTTGGCAATTACCCGTGCAAACTACCGCCGCAGTCGGCTTGAGCGTAAAATGAGTTGTGCCGAAGAGTTGATGAGCAGAGAGGCTGACCCGCGAATATCTTCCATGTCCAAGCCCAATGCGCCCGGTGGGTCCAAAGAGGTAGGCCTGCGAATTAATGATCGTATCGTAATCATCCAGCGTGTCGGTATAGGCGGCAAATTCTCCCGTCGCACCCAGATATTTGTTGAAGAAGTAAGTTCCAGAGGCTTGTCCGCCGTTCAGGCTCATAGGAGAGAACGGTACCCCACCGATATAGGCTCGCGAATACGAATAGCCGCCGAACACTTCCAACTTGTCAAGCGATAAGGGCTTCTTCTGTTGCGCTGATGAAACTGCCAAGCAGCAAGTAAAAACAAAAAACAGTGCAATGAACTTACGCATGTCGTGTCTCCTCTGCTTATGCAAGCAGTTGTTATGGGCCCCAAGGGGTATGGCCGCCAAAAGAAAATTCAGTTACTGAGAGTGTCCCCAGTTTAAGGGAGTTATATAACTCTGTCAAAATGTTGGCGGCGGCGCTAACTCACTGCATTCCCACTATCGCACACCGTTCCCAATACCGCACCACCGTTTCAAAAGACGTATGTTCTATAATGAAGAATGGCTGACTGTCTTCTGAACCCCGCAAAGGAACTGGAACATAGTCGGCGCGAGATCTTCTCCGGTGCTTCCCTTTGAA
Organism: uncultured Occallatibacter sp.; assembly: GCA_964414945.1. Taxonomy (GTDB): domain Bacteria; phylum Acidobacteriota; class Terriglobia; order Terriglobales; family Acidobacteriaceae; genus Telmatobacter. The sequence continues at coordinate 31,373 of CAYPYJ010000008.1, read as the reverse complement.
TGACTCCATCACGATCCGCGGCGCGCGGACCCACAACCTGAAGAACATCTCCTGTGAGATACCGCACGGCAAGCTGACGGTTGTCAGCGGCGTGTCGGGGTCAGGGAAAAGTTCGCTGGCCTTCGACACCATTTATGCCGAGGGGCAGCGGCGCTACGTCGAATCGCTTTCGGCCTACGCCCGGCAATTTCTGGAACGCATTGAGAAGCCGGACGTGGATTTGATCGACGGCCTTGCTCCCGCTATCGCCATCAAACAAAAAAACTCGACGCGCAATCCGCGCTCCACCGTGGCTACGGCCACCGAAATCTACGACTATCTTCGACTGCTCTATGCCCGTTGTGGCACGGTTCATTGCGTTCACTGCGACGGGCTGGTGAAGCGCGACTCGATGGACGAAGTTGCCGAGTCGATTCTGGCTTTGGACGATGGAACGCGGCTGAACGCCCTCTTTCCCGTTCGCCACGCTGAAGTCGTGTCGACAGCGGAGACTAGACCTGTTCGCAAAGCACTCAAATCCGCTGCCAAGCCTGCTTCTGAATCGCCGCTGACTGAAGCTTTGAAAGCGCGCCTCATTGAGTTGCGCGCCTCCGGCTTCAACCGTCTTTACCAGCAGGGCCGCATCTTCGAGTTCTCAACGCCTGAATCGCTGCTCGACCTCGACTTCACACTTCCCGTGTTCATTCTTTTGGACAGGATTGTTGTCAGCGAAGAAAACCGCGCGCGCATAGTCGACGCTGCGGAGATTGCTTATCGCGAGGCCGGCGAAGTTAATTTTGAAGAAGTTCCGCGCGAAGAAGATGCTGCTCGCACGCACCATCGTTTTTCTGCGGCCTATGAATGCACGAGTTGCCATCGGGCAGGCCGTGAGCCGGAGCCGCGTTTGTTCAGCTTCAATAATCCATTCGGCGCGTGCCCGCGCTGCCAGGGCTTTGGCAACACGATGGACTTTGATCTGAACCTCGTGATTCCCGACAAAGGGTTCAGCCTCAACGACGGCGCCATCGACCCCTGGAACCGCCCCAAGTATCGCCCCTGGTTTACTGAATTTCGCAAACACGCGGCGGAACTGGGCGTACAGCTGGACGTGCCCTGGCGAGATCTGCCGGAAGCCGCACGCGAAATTGTGCTGCGTGGCAAGGGAAGTTTTGCCGGCGTTTATGGCTTCTTCGCACAGATGGAGCGCAAGAAGTACAAGCTGCACGTTCGCGTCATGTTGAGCAAGTATCGCGGCTACGCCGAATGTCCTGACTGTCGCGGGCAGCGGTTGAGGGCCGAGGCCCGCAGCGTTCGGATTAACGGATTAAGTATTTGCCAGTCCACGGCGCTCACTATCGCTCAGGCTAAGATGTTTTTTGACTCGTTGAAACTCTCACCCATGCAGGACGAAATTGCCGGGCCGATTCTGCACGAGGTTCGTCAGCGCCTCAGTTTTCTGGATGCGGTAGGGCTCGAATACCTTACTCTCGACCGCCTTGCCTCAACCCTCAGTGGCGGCGAGGCGCAACGCATTCAACTCGCCACTTCACTTGGTTCGAGGCTGGTGGGCGCGCTGTATGTGCTTGATGAGCCTTCTATCGGACTGCACACCCGTGACACAGAGCGGCTGATTCGCATATTGAAAGATCTCCGCGACCTGGGTAACACGATCCTCGTGGTGGAGCACGATGCCGATGTGCTGCGCGCCGCCGACCACCTGCTCGATCTTGGCCCCGGAGCCGGAGAACTGGGCGGCAAGCTGCTTGCCGAGGGCGTGCTGGCGGAGATTGAAGCCAACCCCAACTCGTTGACCGGCCGCTATCTCTCTGGCCAGCTATCGATTCCAGTGCCCACGCGCCGCCGTATCCCCGGCCGTGAACGCCTGGTTCTGAAAGGAGCTACGGCCAACAACCTGCATGGACTTGATGTTGAAATTCCGTTGGGGATGCTGGTCGCCATCACCGGCGTGTCGGGTTCCGGCAAATCCACGCTTGTGCATCAGGTGCTCTATCGCGCAGTGGCGCGGGCGCTGGGACAGAGCGACGGCGCCGACCCCTCCGGCGTCTTCAAATCCCTTGCCGGTGCTGAGCGCATCAACGATGTGATGCTTGTAGATCAGGCGCCGATTGGCCGCACTCCGCGCTCCAACCCCATCACCTACATCAAGGGCTTTGACCTGGTCCGCGAACTCTTTGCCGCTCAGCCCGAGGCAAAGCGCCTTTCGCTCACGCCCGGACATTTTTCATTCAACGTTCCCGGCGGTCGCTGCAACACCTGCGAGGGCGACGGCACCGTCACTGTCGAAATGCAATTTTTGGCCGACGTCGAATTGCCATGCGAAGACTGCAACGGCACTCGTTATCAGGCCAAAGTTCTGGGCGTCCAGTACAAAGGCAAGAACATTCACGATGTGCTGCAAATGACGGTGAAAGAGGCGCTGCGCTTCTTCGCCGGTCAAAATCGGTTACTGGAAAAGCTAGCCGTGCTGGACGAGATCGGGCTCGGATACCTCCGGCTGGGCCAATCGGCGACGACACTTTCAGGCGGCGAAGCACAGCGCGTCAAGCTGGCTGCGCATCTCTCCCAGGTCCGCGCCGTCAACGCTGTAGCGAAACCGTCCCAGGCCAGCCGCGTTCTCTACATTCTTGACGAACCTACGACCGGCCTGCACTTCGACGACGTGTCGAAGCTGTTGACAGCCTTTCGCAAGCTGATCGACGGCGGCGGCTCGCTGATTGTCATCGAGCACAATCTGGATGTGATCAAGAGCGCCGACTGGGTGATCGACCTGGGCCCAGAGGGTGGCGAGGGCGGCGGCCAAATTGTTGCTCAAGGCACTCCCGAAGAGATCGCGGCCAACCTGCTTTCCCACACCGGAAAATGGCTTTCGCGCGTCCTGTAACACTTGGCGCCTACGGTGCGGCCACCTGCGGTGGGGCTGGACGCTCACTATTCGCTCGCATGGGCCTCTGCGCATATCCTCGGGAGATTCCTTCGGAGGGAAGATTGAGCGATACAGAAATAAAGTTATACAGCGTATAAGGGGGGTGGGTACCCAAAAAGCGGGAATAGGGACCCGTGACTGGAATGCCCGCTTTTGAGTCATTGTACATATTTGTATTGTGCACCAAGGGATGGTAATTATCTGCAAGAACCCGTCATTTGCAGTGGGGTTAGCGGCCTTCGGCCGGCTGGTCGAGGTTCGTGGTATTTTCACTTTTCTGCGATAAAACTGCGGGATGGCGCGCAGTGATTCGATGTTGCTTATCGCTCTTGCATTTCATGTGGTTGCCGATAAGTTTATTTAGGCGGTGTCTACACCCGGAACTTATCCGCGTGAAGGGCTCGGCTCCGCGTGGAAGAACTTTGACGGTGGTTTGTCCGGTAACCCCTTCACCGCTTTGCAGTTGCGGGGATGTCCGTACAGCCAATCAGCGGAATACCAGTTTAGAATTCCGCAATTTACGATTATGTCCGGAACTAGACAATCGAGGCAGGTGTCTAATATGCCAGTTCATTCTTCATTCAGTTCGACTCTCGCAATATTTGCGCGGCGAAAGATTTGCCTGTATTGGAGAATAGCCGGAATCGCCCTGTTTGCCTGTTTTGGACTTTACCCTTGTTCCGGGCAGTCGCCTGACCTTACGCAGAAGAGCCTGGAAGACCTGATGCAGATCGATGTAACCTCTGTGTCTAAAAAGGCGCAGAAGACCTCGGAGACACCCGCCGCAGTTTTTGTCATTTCAGCAGAGGATATTCGCCGCTCGGGCGCGCTGAATATCCCGGACCTACTGCGTATGGTTCCCGGCCTGGACGTGGCTCAGATCGACTCGAACAAATGGGCAATCAGCGCTCGTGGCTTCAACGGCCAGTACTCCAACAAACTGCTAGTGCTGATTGATGGCCGCACGGTCTACAACACGGTTTTTGCGGGCGTCTTCTGGGATAACCAAAATATGCCCCTAGCCAGCATTGAGCGGATCGAAGTGATCCGCGGCCCGGGCGCCGCAGTGTGGGGATCGAACGCCGTAAACGGCATTATCAATATCATCACCAAGAATGCCGCGGATACGCAGGGCGGCTTGATCACCGCCAGGGAAAGCAGGGATGGTACCGGGCCAGATACGATTCGCTACGGCGGAACGGTGCGCGGTCTGGGAGCATATCGGGTGTTTGCGGCGGGCTTCAGTGTCAACAGCCTGCTCACCCCAGCCGGACTCGACGGCCACGATGATTGGTATTTGGTTCACAGTGGATTCCGCATCGATAGCACCCTTACCGCTAAGGATTCTCTGACCACCGAAGGCGAGTTCTCCAAAGGCAATGCCGGGGAGCAGGCTTTTGTGCCTGTCTCGCTGGCTCCACCGGCAAATGCAACCCTCGTGCTCCGGGACCTCTACTCGGACTGGAACCTGCTGGCCCGGTGGAACCGGACGATATCACCCACTTCGGAAACCTCGCTTCAGGTCTACTTTGACCGCACCAATCGCGGCGACACAACATACAGTATCGACCTGAACACTTTCGATGTTGACTTTCAGCACCATATGGCCTGGAAGGAAAGACAGGACATTGTATGGGGAGTTGGATACCGGATGGTGGCGAATGATACAGCCCCGACACTGCGAATTATGTTTACGCCTCAGGATCGGGATACCCAGCTCTTCAGCGTGTTTGCACAAGATGAGATCACACTGCGCGCCGACCGCCTTCGCCTGAGCCTTGGCGCTCGTCTGGAACATAACGATTACACCGGCTTCGACCTGGAACCCTCGGCACGTCTGGCCTGGACGGCGAACAGCAGGAATATGTTCTGGGGCGCTGTGTCCGGCGCCGACCACACACCAGCTCGCAGCGATAGCGATCTTCGCGTGAATTACGAAACGTTGGCGGGGCCGGGTGGAATGCCCGTTCTGGTAAGCCTGTTTGGAAATCCCCACGAGAAAAACGAGCAGGTAACGGCCTTTGAAGCGGGATATCGGACCACCTGGACGAGCAACTTCACCATGGATTCGACTATCTTTTACAACCGCTATCGGGATTTGAATACAGTGGAACCGGGAGACACGGTACAGGAATCGACACCGGCACCGGTCCACCTACTGATTTCCACAACGTTCGGCAACAATATGTACGGAGAAACGCACGGAATTGAGTTGTTTGCAAACTGGAAGGCTGCGAGCCACTGGACGTTGAGCCCGGGTTATGCGTTTTTGGCAACGCATCTACATACAATCGCCGGCAGCCTGGACACTACTTCCGTCGTCGGAACACAAGGCGGCTCGCCCAACCAACAGGCGCAGTTGCGTTCGAGCGTAAGCTTTCCGAAAAATCTTCAGTGGAATGTGTCAGCATACTTTGTCAACCGACTCTCGGCGCAGTCGGTTCCTGCATATACCCGGGTCGATACGGGATTGACCTGGCGCGCGGGAGAACGCGTATCCTTCAGCGCGGTGGGGCAAAACTTACTAAAAGACCGTCATCTGGAATACTTGGGGACTGATTCCAGCGAGCTGCCCAGCCAGATGAAGCGGAATGTTTACGTCAAAGTTTCCTGGACTTTCTGAGGGAGACAAAATTTGAAGCGTGAGGCGCACAATTCGGCAACGGAAACACCCTTCGAGCGATCCCGCGAGTCGGCTCGAATCGCGGTGTTTCTGTGCCTGCTTGTGTTGGTAGTGGGAGCGCCGCGGGTTGCCCACGCGCAATCAGCCGCCGATGAGTACCGGATTAAATCCGCTTTTCTTTTTCACTTCGCTCAGCTTGTGGATTGGCCTCCAGGCGCTCTGAACGGCGGGGATGCTTCTCTCAACCTGTGCATCTTTGACGATGAGCCTCGCCTTGCGGATTTGCGCAGCACCATTGATGGCAAGCCGATTGGAGGGCGGGTATTTCATGTTGTTCCGCTCAACGCTACTCAGGAACTTCGAGGCTGCAACATTCTATTTTTCAGCCGGGACGAAGCACGGCGTCAGGGCGCAATTCTGAAACGCTTGCGCGGCCAGCCGGTTTTGACGGTGGGTGAATCGGCCGACTTTTTACCGAACGGTGGAATGATCCGCTTTCACATCGAGGAGAATAAGATTCGCTTCGACATCAATCTCGGTGCCTCCGATGCGTCTCGTCTCAAAATCAGCTCCCAGTTGCTGCTGCTTGCCACAGTCGTGATTCGCGGCAACGGCGCCGGCGCGGTGAGGTGAAGCAATGCATATCCGGAATTACTCAATTCGCTTCAAGCTGGCCATTCTGATTCTCACGGCCAGCGTGCTTGCCGTTTTGCTGGCTACGATGGGCTTTGGCATCTACGAGCGGCAGAGCTACCGGGCGAGTGCTGTGCGCGAATTGACTGCACTGGCTGACACATTGGGCGCGAATACTGCGGCTTCCCTGGCCTTCAGCGATCAGGGAACGGCCAAGACCATGCTGGGCGCGCTGGCCACCGAACCTCACATCATCGCCGCCTGCCTGTACGACAACCAGGGGCGCATCTTTGCTGAATATCGCAGTCACGGCAAAACGCGCACTGTCGACCTTCCCGCGCGGCGCCCCGACGGGGCCTATTTTGACGGCGCGTCGTTGACGCTTTTCCGAGGAGTTCTTCTGAACGGAGAACGCACCGGCTCGATAGCTTTGGTCTTTGATCTGCGTGATTTTCGGACACGTATCTTCGAATATGCGAATATCGCCTTACTCGTTCTTATTGTTTCTGTCTTTGCCACGTTTTTGGTTTCATTGCGTCTGGCGCGCTTCATAGGTGACCCGCTGGTGCAACTGGCGGCAGTGGCCCGTCACATTTCTACAAACAAGGACTATTCAATACGCGCCCACATTCGCGCCGGCGCTGAAACGGGGCTGCTGGTAGATTCGTTCAACGACATGCTTTCGCAGATCGAGTCGCGCGAACAGGCGCTTACCGTCGCATTGAAGTCTTTCCAAGAGAGCGAAGAGCGTTACGCCCTGGCCGCACGAGGGGCAAACGACGGCTTGTGGGACTGGAATTTTACCACGCAAAAAGTCTATTTCTCGCCGCGCTGGAATCATATGCTTGGCTACCCGGAGAGCGAACAATGGACGGAACCGGAGGAGTGGTTCAGTCACATTCATGTCGAGGATCGCGCGCGGGTACTGGCTGAAATCGCCGCACACTGTGAGAACAAGACCCCGGAGTTCGTGAGCGAATATCGCATGCATCATCAATCCGGCGGCTACATCTGGACACTGAGCCGGGGCATCGCCATCCGCGACGATTCCGGCAACGTGATTCGCATGGCCGGCTCACAGACCGACGTGACGGAAGGAAAAACTGCCGACCCGCTTACGCGCATTCCCAACCGCTTATACTTTGTCGACCGGCTGGAGTCGGCGATTGAAACGGCCAGACGGCAAGAGATTAACTTCGCTGTGCTGTTTATCGATCTCGACCATTTCAAGCTGGTGAACGACAGCCTGGGACACGCGGCCGGCGATGAACTACTGATCGACGTGGCAGGCCGGTTGCGCGCCAGCATTCGCGTCAGCGCGCGGCAAAACGGTCCGGTGCAATCGGTGGTGGCGCGCATCGGCGGCGACGAATTCGCCATTCTGCTCGGACCGATTCAGCACGAAAACGATGCCTCTACGGTTGCCACACGCATCCTGGAACGGTTGGGCGAACCGTTTCATCTCGAGGGCCGGCGTATGTTTGTCACGGCCAGTATAGGAATCGCGCTGAACTGCACGGGATGCTCCCCGGAAGACCTGCTGCGCAACGCCGACACCGCGATGTATCACGCCAAGACCAACGGCAAGTCGCGCTTTGAATTTTTCAATGAGGGATTGCGGGAACAGGCCGTGACCCGCTTCGAGACCGAAACCGGCCTGCGCAAGGCCATCGATGAGCAACAACTGGTGGTGTACTACCAGCCGATTATCTCACTGGTCGATCAACGCATTTGCGGTTTTGAAGCACTGGTTCGCTGGAATCATCCCGAACGCGGAATCATTCCGCCGGGCGAATTCATATCCATCGCCGAAGATAGCGATTTGATTATCCTGCTGGGCCGCTGGGTGCTTCGTGAAAGCTGTCGGCAGATGGCCGAATGGCAGAGGAGCTTCCCGCTGGATCCGCCTCTGACGATCAGCGTCAACGTATCGGCACGGCAGTTGAGCGATTCCCGCCTGATGGAGGATGTGGAGCTAGCCCTGGCCGAAAGCGGCCTTGACCACGAGTCCCTGGCGCTGGAGATGACCGAAAGCTCAATCATGGGAGATGCAGAGCAGACGCTGGCTACGCTGAACCGTCTGAAGAAGATGAACATACAGCTGGAGATCGATGATTTTGGAACTGGCTACTCCTCGCTGAGTTATCTGCAGCAGCTTCCGTTCGACATACTCAAGATCGACCGGTCTTTTGTCAGTTGCCTGAGCATCGGAAACAATAGCATGAATATCGTCAAGGCGATTCTGGAAATGGGCCACTCATTCAAAATGGATGTGGTTGCTGAGGGCGTCGAAACCGAGGAGCAGCTGCACATCCTGCGCCAACTGGGGTGCAGATATATACAGGGCTTTTTGTTTTCAAGGCCGGTCGCCGCAGACGTGGCGGAGCAGCTCTTCCGCGAGACTTACGCGTCCGGGTTGCCTTTCACTTCTTCTGTTTCGGTCATTGCAGGCGGGGCAGAGAACGAGGTTTGTTAATGCAGTGAAGGATGACTCGTGCGAAAGATTACACTGGATCTGAACTGATTCTGCAGTGCTAGCAACGATCCACACGGCAATAAACGGAGGAAAATATTCAGCCATGAGCAACATCACACGCCGCGAAGTATGTCGTTCCCTTCCAGCCATTAGCCTCTTCTCCGCTCTGGGGGCCTCCGCCCAAGGCCAGACCTCATCTGCGCCCGCTTCCGTCGCGCCAGTCGGCAACTCCCTCCATACGGACTTATCCCATTGCAAGGCGTTTCCCTTCAGCCAGCTTCCCGTGCGCTACTCTGACGGCGGCGCTCCCACACGCGACATTGCGCGCGGCGTGGTTCCCACCGGCGAAAACATCGAGTTGCATGAAACTACGGTTGAAGCCGGCAAGATGCCGCATCCCGCGCACCAGCACCCTCACGAGGAGTTCATCCTCATCCGCGAAGGAATCATGGATTTGATTTATGACGGCGAGTCGCACATTCTGGGTCCGGGCAGTGTGGGCTACACGGCTCCGAACCAGATGCATGGCTTCAAGAATGTCGGTTCAACAACGGCGACCTACTTCATCTTCTCGCTCAGTAAAAAATAATCGCAGGGAGAGTAATCTCCCCCGCGAAGGTCAAAGTGTAAATCGAAGAACGAGTTCTTACCAGCCCAAAACGTAGGCGAAGAGCAGCGGGACGACGATGGAAGCGTCTGACTCGATGATGAATTTGGGCGTGGTTTCGGCCAGCTTGCCCCAGGTGATTTTCTCGTTGGGGACAGCACCGGAATAGGATCCGTAGCTGGTGGTGGAGTCCGAAATCTGGCAGAAGTAGGCCCAGAGCGGCACATGCGGGCGTTGCAAATCCTGATGGAGCATGGGGACGACGCAGATGGGGAAGTCGCCCGAGATGCCGCCAGCAATCTGGAAAAAGCCCAGCGGAGTTTTGGCTGTGGTGTTGGTGTACCACTCGGCCAACTCCATCATGTACTCGATGCCGGTGCGGACGGTGTGGACATTCTTCACGTCGCTGGTGATGCAGTGGCCGGCATACATGTTGCCCAGAGTGGAATCTTCCCAGCCGGGAACGAAGATGGGCAGGTTCTTTTCCGCGGCGGCGAGCAGCCAGCTATTCTTCGGATCGATCTGATAAGACTTCTTCAGATCGCCGGAGAGCAGAATCTTGTACATGAACTGGTGCGGAAAGAAGCGTTCACCGGCCTGGTCGGCACGAACCCACTCCTTAAGTACTTCGTTTTCGATGCGGCGCATCGCCTCCATCTCCGGGATGCAGGTGTCGGTGACGCGGTTCATGTGGCGCGCCAGCAGCTTGGCTTCGTCGGCGGGGGTCAGATCGCGATAACCGGGAACGCGCTCATAATAATCGTGGGCGACGAGGTTGAAGACGTCTTCCTCTAGATTGGCGCCGGTGCAGCAGATGCCGTGAATCTTGTCCTGGCGGATCATTTCAGCCAGCGAAAGGCCCAATTCGGCGGTGCTCATGGCGCCACCGATAGTGACGAACATTTTGCCGCCAGAGGCGAGCAATTTATTGTAGGCTTCGGCTGCATCTACCAGCGCAGCGGCATTGAAATGGCGATAGTGGTGTTTGATAAATTCTGAAATTGGCGGCATATATTCTGACTTACTCCCACTTTTAAGCTACCACAATGGGCTTAAAACCCAATGAATGCGCGGCGGAAGACAGCGAGGATGAGAGACTGCGTATCAGAGTTGAACCTTATTGTTATTCCCTATTGATGCAGTAAATAAATGAAGCTGTGCTTTCCCACCCTTGCGCCAGAAAAAAGGTGCGAGGATGGGGCACGGAGCGATATTTCCTCAGGGGCTGAAGCCCACGCTCATTTTTCTGAACTTACGGCACGGCTTAAGTCGTGCCCTGACACTTCTTGCCTCTCCGAATGAGTTTTTCCGCAGCCTGTGAAGTCGGCCCTGACATTTCTTGCATATTCAATGGAATTATGCGAGAGGCTCCTGCGCAGAGGTTTGCTATTCCCATTCCCCTTGTCTACCATTGCTCGAATGCGACTTGTCCGTCGTTGCTGAAGACGGAGTGCTTGCGGAAGTTTGCGTCGTCGCGTTGCGGGAAGTCATTGCGGAAGTGAGCGCCGCGGCTCTCGGTGCGGGCCAGGGCGGAGGCTAGGATGGAGTGGGCGACGCGGCTCATGGCCAGCGCTTCGCTCAGACGGCGGCTGCCCTTGCCTTGCGCGGCCAACTCGTTCAGTTGTGAATCACATGATTGCTGTTCGTTCAGGCCCATGTGCAGCGTAGACGCTTTGCGCAGCAGGCCCGCGCAGGCCCACATGGAGGCTTGCAGCTTTGCAATAATCGCTTCCAATCGAGCGTCTTCATCCTCGGACAACGCTGCCGGATAGGGCAGAACAATTTTGTCGCTCCGCTCTCGCTCCACGCAATCGTCGAGCATGGATTGTGCGGCGCGCGCGCCAAAAACCAAGCCTTCAAGCAAGGAATTCGAGGCCAGCCGATTGGAGCCGTGAACGCCGGTGCAGGCCGCCTCGCCCGCCGCATAGAGTCCGGGCAGCGTAGTGCGGCCAAAGAGATCGGTGCGGATGCCGCCCATCAGGTAGTGCGCCGCCGGACGGACGGGGATCAGATCGCGACAGAGGTCGAGCGAGTACTTGGCAAGAAAAGCGCTGATACCAGGGAAGCGATGATGCAGATCGATATGCTTGAGGTGACGCAGATCGAGATGGACTACGCGTGCATCGCCGGACTTATCGCCCAAACCTTCGCGCACAATTGCACGGGCCACCACATCGCGCGGAGCCAGTTCGAGCAGCGGGTGATAGCGCTCCATGAAACGCTCGCCGCGATCGTTGAGCAGATACGCACCCTCGCCGCGCAAGGCCTCAGAGAGCAGGAATCGCGGCGCGCCGAGAAACGAAAACGCAGTGGGATGAAACTGATAGAACTCCATGTCGGCAAGCTGCGCACCGGCCTGCGCGGCCAGGGCAATGCCGTCGCCGGTGGCCACGGAGGGGTTGGTCGTGTCGCTATAGACTTGGCCTGCGCCTCCGGCGGCCACCAGCACAGCCCGCGCGCTGACGGATTCCAAAACGCGCTCTGGGCGGCGGTTGCAGCCTAGCAGGCCAGCTCCGGCAACGCGACCATCGCGCACTACGAGGTCGGTAACCGTCGCCCACTGGGCAAAGCGAATGCGCTTGTGAACGCGCGCAAAGGCTGCTAGCGAGCGGCTGATTTCAGCGCCGGTGGCGTCACCGTTGGCGTGCAAAATGCGTGGCAGCGAGTGAGCGCCCTCGCGGGTGCGCAACAGTTCGCCTGCCTCGGCATCAAAATTTGCGCCCCACTCGATCAGCTCCGCCACGCGCACCGGACCCTCGGCCACCAGTACCTCAGCCGCGGGGCGATAGACGAGCCCGTCGCCAGCGTTGACCGTGTCTTCGAGGTGCAGCGCAACGTCCTCGTCGCCCTCCATGGCCACTGCGATGCCGCCTTGCGCGTAGTGCGTGTTGGACTCGGCCACCGACTCTTTAGTGACGACCAGAACCTCGCCGTGGCGCGCTAGTTCAACGGCCGCGCGCAGCCCAGCCACGCCCGCTCCTATCACTAAAAAATCCGTCTGCGACGATGCTTCCATTAGGGTTTAGGCTATCACCGCAGGGCAGGAAGTTGATATTTCATGCCTTGCCGCAACTCTTTTTTCGCTTCCGTGTATTACTTATCAGCAGACGAACAGGATGACAAGATATGAAATACTTGCTTTTGATTTGCTCTGTTGCCTGCTTGTTTTTCACGGCAGCAGAAATATTCCACGCAACTCAAACAGCCGCAGACACCTTAGGAGGGTCAGATCATGCGCGTAATTAAAACACTACTCGGAACCACAGCATTGCTTGCGGGTCTTGCCCTGATGCCGGCAGCGCGCGCGCAGGTTGTTGTCGGCATTGGCGGTCCGCGTATCGGCGTAGAAATCGGCGTTCCACCTGTATGCCGTTGGGGCTATTACGAAGCTCCGCCCTACCGTTGCGCTCCGTATGGATTTTACGGGCGGGGATACTTCTATAACGGAATTTTCCTGGGCGTAGGTCCGTGGGCCGGTTGGGGCTATGGCCACGGCTGGGGCGAGCATCGTTTCATCGCGGAAGGCGGGGGACGGTATCACGGGCGCGGTGGCTATGAGGCTAATCATGGCCATTATATGCATGGCTACGACGACCGTGGCCATGGCGGACTTCACGGTGGTGAAATGCACGGTGGCCCACACGGGGGGCCTCATGGAGGCGAAATGCACGGCGGACCGCATGGAGGCGCAGTTCACGGTGGACCTCATGGTGGTGGAGGGCCCCATGGCGGAGCTCCTCACGGCGGCGGACACCGATAGCGAATAGCAGTCACATCAAGCAGCAAATGAATCAGCAAGCGGCGGGGCTTATCGGCTCCGCCGCTTTGCATTTGGGCATTGTTTGCAGATCAAAATCGAGACCTGACGCATCCGGTCAGGTGGCGTGGCACAGACGACGTGGCTCTTATTGACCAGACTTAAGGATTGCTTGCAGCTAGATTTGAAACGTAAGGACAGATCGACAACACCCCTCCGGCATGGTGAGGGAGATCCAAGAATAGCTTCAAAATCCTTATGGTAGCTGCTGTTGCTGGACCATATTTTACGGCTTCATACAGCATCCCACGCAACACAAGGAACCGCAGACACCTTAAGGGGGTCTCTTATGCGCGGACTCAAAACTCTACTTGGTACGACATCATTGCTTGCGGGCTTGGCTTTAGCGCCAACGGCTCAGGCGCAGGTTGTCGTTGAATTAGGCGTTCAACCCGTTTGTTCGTACGGCTATTACGATTATGCGCCGTATGATTGCGCGCCCTATGGATTTTACGGACCGGGTTACTTCTACAACGGCATTTTCCTGGGCATGGGACCGTGGGCCGGCTGGGGATATGGTCACGGTTGGGGCGGACATCGCTTCAGCGGAGAACGCGGTGGCAGCTATCACGGCGGTGGCGGCGGCATGGCCAATCACAGCAGTTTTGCGCGTGGCGGTGGTGGTAATTTTCACAGCAATGCAGCGCCTTCTCATTCCGGCGGAGCGCGTCCCGGCGCATCTCACTACAGCGGCGGTGGCGGATCGCACGCAGCACCGGCACGTGGCGGTGGTGGCGGCGGACATGCTGGCGGTGGCGGTGGTCACGCCGGTGGCGGTGGACATGAGGGCGGCGGACACCGGTAGACGATAGTTGCAGCAATAAACAAAAGATGGATTAACAAGCGGCGGGGCTTATTGGCTCCGCCGCTTTGCATTTGCGGGATTGTTTTACGGCATCCTAAGGACACTTATCCACAGCACGGTGTAAGCTGACTAGAACCTGTTCCCTGAGGATCGGCGCATGGAGATTTACAAGCAACTGCCGCCAGAAGCGGTGCAGATAGTTCTGGTCCTGTTCTTGTCGTTTCTGATAGGACTTGAGCGGGAAGAGCACAGAGCGACTGGAGGCGTTTACTCTTTCGGCGGCGTGCGCACCTTTCCGCTGATCGGTCTGATTGGCTACTCCGCTGCTCTGATTTCAGGGCCGCAGGTGCTGCCTGTGGCCATCGGCTTTCTGGTGGTCGCAGGATTTCTGCTGGTCTCTTACTGGCACAAGATTTCCACTTCCCAGGCAGCCGGAGTTACTACCGAAATGTCCGGCCTGGCGACCTTTCTGGTGGGCGCGCTGGCCTGTTATGGGCATCTATGGATTGCCACCGCGCTCGGCGTCGCCAGCCTGCTGCTGCTTGATCTGAAGGCCGCTCTGGAAAAGCTCGCCGTACGCATTGCTCCCGAAGAGATTCTTACTTTTGCCAAGTTTCTGTTGTTGAGCGGTGTGATTCTTCCCATTTTGCCTAATCAAGAGTTCGGGCAATTCCACATCAACCCTTTCAAGACATGGCTCGTAGTAGTTGCCATCAGCACCGTCTCATACGCCAGTTATGTATTGCAGAAATTGACCAAAGGGCAGGGTGGAGTAGTGCTGTCGGCGTTGCTGGGTGGCGCCTACTCCTCGACCGTCACCACCGTCGTCATGGCACGTCGGGCAAAAATCGAACTGAGGCCGCATCTCTTCTCTGGCGGCATCCTGATCGCTTGCGGCGTAATGTATGTGCGGTTGGTGATTCTCTTGGCGCTCTTCAACCGGCAACTGATGGCGCTGCTTTATATTCCGTTTCTTTCCGTAGCCATTCTGGCGGTCGGCATCGGCTGGCTTTGGTCTCGCATCGCAGACAAGAACACGCAGGAAGTCCAGCAAAAATTTGAAGCCAAGAATCCGCTCGACCTGATGACGGCATTTCTCTTTGCCGGATTATTTCTGGTTATGCTGATAGCTACCCAGTTAGCCGTGCATTATCTGGGCAGAACCGGCGTGAATACTCTGGCGGCTATTATGGGAGTCAGCGACGTGGACCCATTCATCATGGGCCTGACACAAGCTGCAGGCGCACCAGGAACATCTTTTAATCTCGCGGCTGTCGCAGTATGCATTGCCGCATCGAGCAACAATATTGTGAAAGGAATTTACGCCTTCAGCATGGCCGACCGCAAGACCGGAGTGCAGGCTCTCGTGATGCTTCTGACACTGGCCGCGATGGGGCTGATTCCGTTGTTTTGGCTTGGATGATGTGGCGATCATGCTCACGCTTCGTCGAGGAGTTTAGGATAAGAGTACTGTGCAAACGATACGAGTAGAGACGCCTTCGGCTAAATATGACGTAGTGACGGGCAGCGGGCTGGTTGAATCACTGGCCCGGCGTATTGAGCGGGTTGTGGGCAGGTTGCCGCGACGGGTTTTTGTACTGACTTCGGCGCCGATCTGGGCTCTGTGGAGCGAGCGCTTTCTCCGCTCGTTTGCCGAGCCACCAATTGTGCTGTTTCTTGATCCCGGCGAAAAACACAAAAACATCAAGAGCGTCGAAGGCCTGTTGCGGCAGATGGCGCAGGCGGGCGGGGATCGCGGCTCGCTGCTGATTGCCTTTGGCGGCGGAATCGTCGGCGACGTGGGCGGATTTCTGGCCTCGATTTATATGCGCGGGATTCCCTATATTCAGGTCCCGACGACATTTTTGGCGCAGGTCGATTCGTCGGTGGGCGGCAAGACCGGCGTGAATCTTCCCGAGGGCAAGAACCTGGTCGGCGCCTTCTATCACCCACGCGCAGTCTTTGCCGACATCGGCGTGCTGGGCACGCTGCCTGACCGCGAGTTGCGGGCCGGGCTGATGGAAAGCGTGAAGGCAGGCATCATCCGCGACCGGGCGCTGGTGCGCTTTATGGAAACAAATTCGGCGGACGTGCTGGGACGCGATCCCAAATCTCTGGAGAAGGTGATTGCCGCGTCCATTCGCATGAAGGCCGGAGTGGTGAACCGCGACGAGCGCGAGAGCGGCCTGCGCATGATCTTGAACTTTGGCCACACGGTGGGCCACGCGCTGGAGCAGGCCACTCACTATAAGGCGCTACTGCACGGCGAGGCGGTGGGATGGGGAATGGTGGCCGCGTTGCATATGGCCAGGCAGCGCGGAACGATTTCGCGCGCGCAGTTCGAGCGGCTGGAGAATTTGATTTTTCTCTATGGGCCGCTGCCGCCGTTGAAGCTGCGGACCGCCAAAGTAGTAGCAGCCTCCGTCGGCGATAAGAAGAATGTGGGCGGAGTGAAGCGCTTTGTGCTACCAGTAGGGATTGGCGACGCGGGCGTGGTGGAGGATGTGACGCCTGCGGAGTTAGAGGCTGCGGTGGATTATATGCTGGGACAGGCTGGTGGAAGTTTATGAGAATGGTAAGGATTTTCAGTTATTTCTCTCTTCTTCTCTTTCTGTCGGTTGCAGCTCTCGCTCAATCTCAGTTCGTAGGAAAGTGGCAAATGAAGATTGCTCGAATATCCGGCAAGGCGCCGATCACGATAAACATCGCCGCAACCGGAAACGACCTGAGCGGCACGATCATCCTAGTGAGACCAAATGGTTCAGAAGATGAACTGCGAATCGTCGATCCGGAGGTGCTCGGAAACGTGTTGAAGTTCCATACCGAGGCTCCATCATCCTTCGATTGGCATATGACTTTGAACAAGAACAGGCGAGCCGTATCTCTCCATGGCAACAATCGCCCGGGAGAAGGTGGCGAAATGGGCATCGAGGAAAAGCTAAAAAAGAAAAGTTAGCCCGTGAAGACTTTCACATCGTGTTTCAAAAACCGCTCTTCGTCAGGGCACAACGATCGGATGAGGTTCGATGCCTATGCCTACCACCGGAGCCAAACCGCAAGGAGCGAGCGACGAAGCCAGCGCCGCAGCGGCTGTGCGGGAGATGTTCGATGCGATTGCGCCGCGCTACGATTTGCTAAATCATGTCTTGTCTATGAATGTGGACCGGCTGTGGTGGTGGCGGGCGGCGCGGCGGTTTCGCGACGTGCTGGCCGATCCCGATGCTGCGGTTCTCGACATTTGCTGCGGCACGGGCGACATGACGATGGCGCTATTGAAGCGACGCCCACAAGGCGGGCGACCGATTTTGGCAGCGGATTTTTCTCGCGGGATGCTGGCGCGCGGGGCACGGAAGTTTGGCGGGCCGGGAGTGGGCGAGCGCAGGGAGGGCCAGCCGTATGCTGTGCCGATGGAAGCCGACGCGCTGCACCTGCCGCTGCAATCCGCCTCGCTCGACCTGATCGTGAGCGCCTTTGGCTTTCGCAATCTAGCGAATTACGAGGTTGGGTTGCGCGAGTTTCATCGCGTGCTGAAACCCGGTGGGCAGTTGGGGATTCTCGACTTCAGCGAGCCGGGAGGACTGATCGGAAAGGCTTACGCTGTTTACTTCCGACGGGTGCTGCCAGCAATTGGGCGGGCGATTTGCGGGGCTGCCGGACCGTACAGCTATCTGCCCATCTCGGTCGGCAATTTTCCGCCGCCGCCGGTGATGCTGAGGCTGATGCGAACGGTGGGTTATTCGCAGTGCGCGTGGCAGCCTTACACCTTTGGGATTGCCGGACTGTACACAGCGGCGCGGGCGCTGTAGCCTAAGAACTCGATGACTCTGACTGTTGCCACTATCGCTGCCCATTCCGCCGAGAAGCGGCAGGTGGCGCTGCACTCGATGCTGGCGGCTGCGGTGATGACGCTGCTGAAGCTGGCCGCGGGACTGTTCTCCGGCTCACTGGGCGTACTGTCGGATGCGGCTCACTCCGGCCTGGACATGATTGGCTCGGCGCTCACGTTTTTTTCCGTGCGGGTCAGCGACAAGCCGGCCGACGAGGACCACACCTACGGTCATGGCAAATTCGAGAATTTTTCCTCCTTCGGCGAAGTGATTCTGATGGCCGTCTCCAGCGTGTGGATTATCTGGGAGGCAATTCAACGGATACTCCACCACGGCACAAAACTGCACAACTCGGTATGGCCAGTGCTGGTGGTTCTGGCTTCGATTGCAGTGGATTATTGGCGGTCGCGACGGCTGCGCGATGTGGCAGAGCGCACGGGCTCGTCAGCGCTCGCCACCGACGCATTTCACTTCGCTTCGGACATCTGGTCGTCGCTGGCTGTGCTGTGCGGGCTGGGCGCGACCTGGGCAGGCACGCATTTCGGCATTGCCGTGCTGCGCTATGCCGATCCGCTGGCGGCGGTGATGGTTTCGTTATTGATTTTGCGTTTGACGCTTCGGCTTGGGCGCGAGGCGGTGAGCGTGCTGTTGGACGAGATTCCCGCAGAGACGCGGCTGCGGCTGATTGAAGATGTAACGCAGGTGCCGGGAGTGCTGGGCGTGGAGCAGGCGCGGGTGCGGCGAGCCGGAGCCAACTATTTTGCAGACCTGACGCTGGCTTTGCCGCGGCGCTACACTTTCGAGCACACCGGCGAGTTGGTTCAGGCGGCCACTAATGCAGTGCATCGCACGCTGCCCGAGGCCGACGTGGTGATCCACACGGTGCCCCGGCAGGCGCGGACCGAAAGTATCTTCGACCGGGTGCGAGCCGTGGCTGCGCGCAACAACGTCAGCGTGCATGAGTTGAGCGTGCAATCGCACAAAGGAAAATTGCGCGTAGAGCAGCACTTAGAGCTTGACGAATCACTGCCGCTGCTGACCGCGCACGATTTTGTTTGCACGCTGGAGTCGGAGATTCTACGCGAAGTGCCGGAGATCGACGGCATACTGACGCACATCGAGAGCGAACCCGCGACCATTGAACAACCGGAAGAGATGATCGCGGAGAATCGCAAGATTGAAGAGGCGATGCTCGCGACTGCGACGCTATTGCCGGAGATTATTGATGTACACGAAATCATCGTGGGGCGAACGGGAGAGCATGTTCAGGTTTCCTGCCATTGCACACTGCCTGACGACCTGACGATGGCAAGCGTACATGAGGTGATTACCGCGCTTGAAGACCGCTTCAAGCTGGTGTGCCCGGAGGTCTACCGCGTAACGATTCACCCCGAGCCGGTTACGGATAACTTGCGGTGATCGCGGTTTTTTAAAGTTACGGAGTTCAACCCATGAGACACCACGTCATCAATTTCTTTCAGGTCGGATCACTGGTGATGCTGCTGGTGGCCGTAGCGCTTTTGGCTGCCGTGACCACCATGCACTTCGCCATACATGGCGCGGAGGTGCAGGTGCCCATGCTGAAGGGAATGACAGTGGCCGAGGCTCGCAGCCAGACCTCGGGGCTGGGGCTGAATCTAGAAGTGGATAATCGCTACTACTCTGGGGACGTGGCGGCAGGACACATTCTGACGCAATCGCCCGCGCCGGGAACGGTGGTACGACGGGAGTGGCGCGTGCGCGTCTCTGAGAGCCTGGGGCCGCAGAAGGTGGAAGTGCCGGAGACCGTGGGGCTGGACGAGCGTGTGGGAGCGCTGAAACTGAGGCGTGTGGGCCTGCAGGTGGGCGTCACGGCGCGGCTGCCTTATGCAGGAGTGGCAGAAGGAACGGTTCTGGCGCAAGACCCGCCGGCGCACGCTCAGGGTATTGCGCGGCCCAGCATCGACATGTTGGTTGCTGCCGCAGGCGAGACGTCGGACGGCTTTGTGATGCCCAGCCTAACTGGCCTGCCGGTGATCAGTGCACAGGCGGAACTGACCAGGGTGGGTATCAGATTCGTCTCAAATTCAATCGATGTGCCGGTGGCACCGATAGGCTCAGGCAACGCCGCTCCTGTTTTTCCAACAAAGCCCGGTGCGATAATTGCGCAGCAACCGCTTGCCGGCGCGCGCATCGAACAAAGCGACATGGTGAAGCTGACCGTAGCGAAATAAGAAATATAAAGAATAGAAGTATCTGGGGTCTTGCGGCTTGCACTGTCGCATGGATGGGAAATGGGGGTAAAGAGTATGGGATTAAACGAAGACTTGGAACGTGTTGCTTTGCAGGAGCGGGAACTGGTGTTGCCGCGCCTGGACGCACAGACGGCATGGAAGCTGGGAGTTCGCCTGCGGACGCTGGCTGAGGAGCGCGGCTTTACTTTGGTGATTGATGTGCGCCGCTTTGGGCAGCCGTTGTTTTATTCGGCGCTGGACGGCACCACCCCGGACAATGCTGAGTGGGTACGGCGCAAAAGCAATGTGGTAGCGCGCTTTCATCGCAGCTCCTATGGCGTGGGGTTGAATCAGAAGCTGAAGAACACCAACCTGCTGGAGCGCTACGGATTGCCGGTGGCCGACTATGCCTCGGACGGCGGCTCATTTCCGCTTGCCGTGGCTGGCGCTGGCGTGGTGGGTAGCGTGACCGTGTCGGGATTGCCGCAGCGGTCCGATCATGAACTGGTTGTGGAAGCGCTCTGCGCCGAGCTGGGACGCATATATGCGGAGTTGCGGCTGGCCAAGGAGTTATTGACAATCTAGCCGAGGCTCTTCACGCTACTCGCTCGACCATGCAAATAAAAAACCCGTCAGTATGAAATGCGCCGGGCAGCAGGCGGAGCGCGCCTTCGGGCGTGACCGAGTCGCGTAGGCACTTCGCGCCGTTCTCAGTGAGAATGTCCTTTTGAAGCAGGGCGTCGATGCTGGCTTCGAGCGGGAAAATTCGAGCATTCGGCGTTGCGGCCAGAACGGCGGCAACGACCTGTTCATTCTCTTCCGGCTCAAGCGAGCAAGTGGAGTAGACGACGCAGCCGCCGGGGCGGACAGCGCGCAACGCGGCGGTGAGAATTGCGCGCTGGCGTTCGGCTTGGCGGGCAAGGTCTTCCAGGCGCAGACGGTGGCGAATCTCCGGATTACGGCCCAGCGTTCCGGTGCCGCTGCAAGGAACATCGGCCAAGGCAAGGTCGTAGACTGAGTCATCCGTCAGTGTGGTTGCGTCGGCGTGACGGCATTCGATCCGGTCGCCAAGGTACGCCAGCCGTTTAAGCAACTGCTCAAGTCTCGGCGGGCTGGATTCGATCGCAATGATGCGAGCCTTCTGATTGCGCTCGGCCAGGATCAGCGTCTTTCCGCCGGGAGCCGCACAGGCATCGAGGATGCAATTTACTTTTTGGTCGGGATTCAGGGCGGCTAGTTCTGCCACCAATTGCGAACCTTCATCTTGAAGGCGCACCTTGCCCGCGTTGAGTGCTTCGGCCACGTCGCCGGAGATCACGGTGCGGGCGGCGGTGAGCAACTCGCCCGCTTCCAGAACGACTCCCGCTTCGGCAAGTTCAGCTACGACAGCCGGCGTGGCGAGGCGGATGGTGACGGATGGTTGGCTTTGGCCGTGGCGACAGATGGCTTGCATTGCCTCCAGGCCGTAAAGTCTGAGCCAACGATCAACCATCCAGGCGGGGTGGGCGGCAATTTCATCCAAAAGACATGCCTCAGGAGCTAAAGCCCGAGCTTCATTTTGTCGCATCTCCGGCACGACTGAAATCGTGCCCTGACACAATTTTGTGCTGGGATCTAGTTTTACCTTAGCGGATTGAGACTTTGCGAGTTTGCGCAGCACGGCGTTGACCATGGCGGACGCGAAGCGGTGGCCCGCCTGCTTGGCTAGCTCGACGCTCTCATCGATGGCGGCACGGGCGGGGATGCGATCCATCTGCAAAATCTGAAATGCCCCCAGGCGCAAGGCAATCCGAATCTCCGCGTCGAGTTTGGCATTGGGGCGGGTAAGCAAGGCTTGAAGCCGATGGTCTAGCTGAATCTGCCAGCGCAGCACGCCCAGCACGACCGCTGTAGCCAAATTGCGGTCCGACGGAGAGAGTGCATTGACGGCTTTGCCACGAAGCAGATCGTCGGAGTGAGAGTGCCCGCGCTCAACGGCCAGCAAAATATTATAAGCAGCCTTGCGGGCCTGTGAAATGGCCGCCGCACGATTCTTTGGCGCGGTCTTTGTTCCGCCAGCTTTCGTACCTATCTTCTTCTGGGTGTTCATTCCGTTGCAGTCCCTAGCCGCGAGCCAACAGGCAACGTGTTTCCACGAAGAAACTCGGCTGCCGGGAGCCGTTTCTTGCCTTCGAGCTGAACTTCTATCAGTTCCAGCCAGGTGTTTTGCGCGCAGGCCACCAACAGACGCTGGCCCTCGATGTAAATCTGGCCGGGATGAAAAGAAGCAGGCGGGGCTTCGATCAGCGTTGATTCCTGCGGGCCGGACGCAGAGGTCACATCCATGCGGTGAACGATCAGTTTTTTGCCGTCGAGCGTGGTGAAGGCTCCCGGCCAGGGCTGAAAGCCGCGCCAGCGATTCTTCAGCTCTATGGCCGACCGCTGGGCAAAATCCATTCGCCCATCTTCGCGGTTGAGGATTGGAGCGAACGAGGCTCCCGAATGATTTTGCGGCTCGGGCTGGATGCTTCCATCGTCGAGGCCAGCCAAGGTTTTGACCACCAGCGGCGCGCCTCCGATGGCCAACTCGCTGAAGAGATCGACAGCGGTCTGTTCCGGCCTGATGGCTAACGCCCGTTGCAGCAGAATCGGGCCGGTGTCCAAGCCCTCTTCCAGCAACATGGTGGTGTTGCCGGTGAAGGCTTCGCCCATGGCCACAGCCCACTGAATCGGCGCAGCGCCGCGATAGCGTGGCAGCAGAGAGGCGTGCAGATTGATACATCCCAATCTGGGCAGCGCCAGCATCCACGGCGGAATCAGGCGACCGTAGGCAACCACGACAATGGCGTCGGGGGCAATCGCTTCCAGTTGCGCGCGAAATTCTGTATTGTTGCGAATTCTCTCCGGCTGGGTGACGGTAAGCCCCGCAGCCAGCGCGGCCAGCTTGACGGGGAGAGCAGTCAGTTGGCGGTCGCGACCCACGGGCCTGTCGGGCTGCGTAACCACCAGCGCAATCTCATGGTCAACTGCTAGCAGCGCTTCCAAGGTGGGCACTGCAAATTGCGGAGTGCCGCAAAAAATCAGCTTCATAGCTACCACTTGCCATCGCGGATCAGCTTCTTGATTTTGCGCACCACCAAATCGCGCTTGAGGGCGCTCATCCGGGAAGTGAACAACACTCCGTCGACATGGTCAATCTCATGCTGAAAGCAGCGCGAGAGTACTTCCTCGCCGTCCATCTCAAACCACTTGCCCTTCTCATCCTGGGCACGAATGCGAACCTTGGCGTGGCGTACGACTTTCTCGCGAATATCAGGAAAGCTCAGGCAGCCTTCCTCTTCGTAGAGCCTGCCCTCGCTAAAGATGATCTCGGGATTGATGAGCACCAGCTTATCTTTAGGCACCTTGCCTACGCTCAGGTCGATCACCAACAAACGCTTGGAAACGCTCACCTGCGGAGCGGCCAGCCCAATGCCCTGCCCGTCATACATGGTCTCGAACATATCAGCGACAAACTTGCGCAACTCCGCATCGAAGTCAGTGACCGGTTCACCAGGCCGCGAAAGCACCGGATCAGGATATTTGATAATTGGAAGAATCATTCGTTTGTTAAAAGCTCCGTATCTGTTCGATGTATCCCGCAAAATTCCGTTGCAATTCCAAGGCCGAATCGCCGCCGAACTTCTCTTGCGCCACGCGCGCAATGGTCAGAGCCACCATGGCTTCGCCGACCACTCCCGCCGCCGGAACAACGCAAATGTCGCTCCGTTCATAACTTGCGCTGGTGGTCTCGCGGGTGTCAAAGCGCACGGATTCCAACGGCTTGCGGAGAGTCGAAATCGGTTTCAGGTAGCCACGGACGATAATGTCTTCGCCGTTCGAGACGCCGCCTTCGATGCCGCCGGCGTTGTTCTGCGGACGAGTGAAACGTGTCGGCCTGGCTGTCTCATTGGCTGCGTAATGAATGGGATCGTGAACCTGTGAGCCAAAGCTTTCCGCCGCCACCACGCCGCGGCCAATTTCGACGGCCTTCACCGCCTGAATGCTCATCACCGCCCCCGAAAGCAGCCCGTCCAGCTTCTCGTCCCAGTTGACGTAGGTGCCCAGCCCTGCGGGAACGCCGTGGACCACCACCTCGAAGATGCCGCCGACTGTGTCGCCGGTGCGCGCAGCCTCTTCAACCTCTTCTTTCATGCGAGCCTCGGTCGCCTCATCGACGCAGCCGAGGACAATCTCATCGCGCGCGGCCAGACCGGAAATCTCATCCCATGAAGCGGAGCGTTCCAGCGCAACCCGGCCCACGCGAATGACATGGCTCGCAACCTCAATTCCCAGAGTCCGCAGCATCAGCTTGGCGAAGGCTCCGGCGGCAACGCGCGAAGTTGACTCGCGGGCCGAGGCGCGCTCCAGGACATAACGGGCGTCGGGAAAGTTATATTTGAGTGCGCCAGCCAAGTCCGCATGGCCGGGACGCGGCGAGGCTACTGCCTGGTGCAGCGCGGGATCTCCGGCTTCAACTGGCAATTTGGCTTCCCAGTTTTTCCAGTCGCGATTGACAATCTCAATCGCAATCGGCGATCCAATCGTCTTGCCATGGCGTACGCCGCTGAGAACATGAGCCTTGTCGGTTTCAATCTTCATGCGTCCGCCGCGCCCATAGCCCTGCTGACGCCGCCACAGTTCGCGGTTCACGAACTCCAGATCGACAGGCACACCGGCAGGCAATCCAGAGACCAGCGCAATCAGCGCCTCCCCATGAGACTCCCCGGCAGTTGAGAAACGAATCATATCCTATAGATTGTAACGGATGCGCTGACTGGATTTTCCCTCGTACCTCGCTTACCATGACCCCATGAGCAACTACTTCCTCTTCAAAACCGAGCCCGGCGTCTACTCCTTCGACGATTTCCTTGGAGACAAGGAGACCGTCTGGGATGGCGTAACCAATCCCACCGCTGTCAAGTATTTGCGCGAGATGAAGCCGGGAACAAAGTGGATTTTTTACCACACCGGCGAAGAGCGCACCGCCGTTGGCACGGGGACAGTTGTCACCGTAGACCCGAGCGACCCCAAAGTGCCCGTCGTCAAGGTCAAGGTGGGCAAGCGCCTCAAGCAACCAAAAAACCTCGCCGCCATCAAGGCCGAGCCGCTCTTTGCCAAGTCGCCGCTGGTTCTCATTGGGCGGTTATCGGTGGTTCCGCTGACTGCGGAGCAGTGGAAGTGGTTTGCGGGGTAAGGAGACATTGTGGTAAGATTTCCTTACTTCCTTGTTTGAGGCGAACCATGCTGGCTAAATTGACCGTCAAAAATCAGCTCACCCTGCCCAAAGCGGTCATTACGCAATTCGGCGGAGTGGAGTACTTCGACGTCAGCACAGACGGCTCTGCGATCACACTCAAGCCGCTGCGCCGCAGCCGTCTTGACGAGATACAGGCCAAACTCGCAGGGCTCGGCATCACGGAGCAGGATGTGACTGACGCAATTGCCTGGGCCCGTCAAAGCGAGTGAGCGCCGCCGCCAAACCGAGAATCGTCCTCGACACCAATGCTGTCCTCTCCGCGCTCCTGTTCACCCATGGCCGACTGAACTGGCTGGTCAACCATTGGCGAGCCGGAGATTGCCAGCCGCTCCTTTCGAGTACCACGGCAGCGGAATTGGCGCGGATTCTCGCCTATCCTAAATTCCGGCTTACCGCAATCGAACAATTGGAAGCTCTAAGCGAATACATTCCATATTGCGAGGAAGTCGAGGTCGTGCAATCCTGCCCGATTGTCTGCCGGGATGCGAAGGACCAGCCGTTTCTAGACCTGGCCCAAAGCGGAAAGGCAGACGTGCTGGTGACGGGCGATGCTGACCTACTGATGCTAGCCGGACAGACAGCGTTTGTCATCGAAACGCCGGAAGCCCATCAGCGGAGAGTTTCTAGTTCAGAGTAATTTCTGTAATCCAGTTGTCAGATTTGCAATCCCTGGTCTCTGAAGCGAGACAAGGGGTCCGGCTCATAGTTTCCGAATATAAATAAATGTAGCTCTGAGGTAGGAAAACGCGGATATAGTGGAATCAAGGAACGGAAAGAATGGCAACATTTAGTGACGCGGTCTTAATCATTGCTACCGCAGCTGGACCAGTTCTTGCAGTACAGGCACAGACATTCCTCGAACGTCGCCGTGCTAGCAACGCAAGAAGGCTCAATTTATTTCGAACTGTAATGGCCACGCGCGGCGCTCGCCTTACAGCGGCACATGTTGAGGCTCTTAATCAGATAGACATTGAGTTCTACACTCCCGCTCGCCTCTTCCTTCGACAGAACCCAAAATTTAGACGCGTGCGGTCTGCGTGGAAGTCGTATTATGCTAATCTTGCTTCAACATATCCGGACGATGCGGCGCAGGAAGCTGTCTACTTAAATCAACGCAACGAACTCTTTACGGACCTCGTGTACGAAATGTCGATTGCTGTCGGGTATACCGAATTTGATAAAGACGAAATTCGCAAAGTTAGCTACGTACCCCAGCTTCATGAAAATATTGAAACAGAGCAGACCATTATCCGCAGGGGTTTTTCAGACATTTTCTCTGGGAAGAAAGCGTTGCCGATGAGCGTCGTTGAGTTCCCTTTTGCGGTAGCCGCGACAGAACCTCCCACAGCATCAGCAACCCCCATCCAGACAGATGCAAAAACCTAATCTCCATCGTCTGGCCGTAACATTGCCGGAGCTATTGGGATGGCCAAAATGCTTGGAAAAGGCCTTCGGATCGCAAGTTGACTGCTAAGTGCCTTATTCCTTGCCCTCTCCCAGCCACCGCTTGGTATTCAGCAACTGCCGCTGATCGAGCGCCCAGACCTTGCCGGTCAGCTCATCAGCGGATTTGCCTTCGCGGATGCACTTATCGAATTCGACTTGTACGGCTTGCAGCTTGGCGTCGAGATCGTCGATGAAGCTCAGTGCGAGAGCTTCGGGAATCATGGGCAGCTTGGGGGAGCCGAACTCCAGCTTGCCGTGATGACTGAGAATCATGTGCAGGACCAGAGTCTTCAATTTCGGCGGGAAGTTGGGCAGGCTGTCGATGGTCTTTTCGGTGAGCGCCGTGCCGATCTGAATGTGGCCGAGCAAACTGCCTTCGACGGTGTACTCGAATCCGATCTCCCAGCTCAGTTCGCGGACCTTGCCGATGTCGTGCAGGATGACGCCGGTGAGCAGCAGGTCGCGGTCGAGCAGCGGATAATGCGGCGCGACGCGGTCGGCCAGCGTCAGCAGACTGATCACGTGCTCCAGCAGGCCGCCCAGCCAGGCATGGTGGAGCTGCTTTGCGGCGGGAGCTTCGCGGTAGGCCTCCGCGAGGGCTGGATTATTGAGCATTGTGGTGAGCAGGAGCTTGAGGTCGGGGTTGGTAAAGCTCTCGACAAAGCCCAGAAGCTGCCGCCAAAGTTCGGCGACATCGCAGGTGGTGGAGGGCAAGAGATCCGTCTTGTCTACCTCTGTCGGCAGCGCCACGCGGAGCTGGTCGATCTTCATCTGCAAACGGTCGTCGAAGCGCGAGGCCGAGCCGCGAGCCTTGACGATGTCGCCACGCTCGAAGTCCTTGGCGATGCGCGGGTCACCGAGTTCCCAGACGCGCCCTTCAAGCTGGCCGGTCTTGTCGCCCAAAATCAAACTCAAATAGGGCTTGTTGGACTTGGTTGTGCGCTGCTGCTTGGCCAGAACGAGGAAGAATCCGTCGAAGAGTTTGCCTTCGTCGAAGTTGGCTAGATCGGCAATGTAGATGTCTTTCATATACCGAGAAGATTAACGCATCGGGCCACCTGCGGTGGGGCCAATCGCTCGCTATTCGCTCGCATGAGCATCCTGGCCATGCGAATCCCACCTGCGTTGGGGGGACTTGCCGTGCAAGCGGGCGGTTGAAGGGGTTAAATGTATCCCACCCTAGCCGCAAAAACAGGAACGCGACGAGGGTGGGGCACCCAAAAAACTCTATAAGATGCTCTACCGAATAATCTCGAACTTCTCCCACGGGCAGTTGCAGACCGGGCAGCGCTCGTGTTCTTCTTCGGTCTCTGAGGTGTAGCCGCAGACCGGACAGACGTAGAAGTCGCGGGTCTCGCCGATCCAGGAATCTTTCTTTCCGGCTGCAAGCAGGGCGATAGCCTCGGCGTAGAGGCGTGCGTGGGTCTTCTCAGCCTCCAGAGCCCCGTGAAAGGTGCGCATGGCGGTGGTGTTTTTGTGCTCCGTGGCCTCGGCCAGAAAGCCGGGGTACATCGTGTCGATCTCGTATTGCTCTCCGTTCAGGGCGGCCTTCAGGTTTTCCAGCGTGCTCTTGGCCTCGAAGGCATGAATCTCTGCTTCAGCGCGGGCGCCCAACTGGGCAATGACACGGGCGTGGTTGGTAGCGTGAATCTGTTCCGCTCGGGCGGCGGCGCGAAAAAGGCTGGCGATTCCGCCAAACCCATCGTCGTCGGCCTTTACGGCAAACGCGGTGTATTTGGCGTGGGCATTCGATTCGCCCTCAAAGGCCGCCAAAAGGTTTTCAACGGTTACAGTGTTTTCTGCTGCAATTACGGTCATAAAATCCTTCCCAACTCCGTTCCAGAGCCTACGAGCCCTGAAGAGGCCGCGCTGTGACGCCGGTTACATAGGGTCGACACAAGGACGGAAAGGAGGAGGGTGAGGGAATACCCCAATACCCCCTTGCCGCCTCCAAATAAATGCCCAATTTGAAATTTTCTCACTATTCTTGCGTATTCTCAATGCACTATATTGTCTACACGCCGAATCGGGAAAGGCTGAATTTCGCCTCGGGATCGCATCCGCGTTTGAATCCGTTGTTGCCCAAAGACCAGGAGGATCTGATGAATATTACCGATACGATTGGATTGGTGCTTAAGAGCAAAGAGGTCAACAGCGTACTGTCGATTGCGCCCGAGCAGACGGTCTACGAAGCGCTGGAAAAGATGGCCGAGCACGGTGTCGGAGCCCTGCTGGTGCTCTCCGGCGAGCGAGTAGTCGGCATCCTCTCGGAGCGTGACTACGCGCGCAAGGGAATTCTGCTCGGCCACGCAGCCGAAGGGACCCAGGTTCGCCAAATCATGACCAGCCCGGTTGTCTATGTCAGCCCGCAACACACCGTAGATGAGTGCATGAACATCATGACAAAGCAGCATTTCCGCCATCTACCGGTCCTGCAAGAGGGCGCAGTGGTAGGCGTAGTCTCCATCGGCGACCTGGTCAAGTGGGTGATCTCCGGTCAGGCCAAGCATATTCAAGAGTTGGAAGGTTACATCACCGGAGCGTATCCCGCGTAGAAACTGCGACATGCTGAATCAAAAGGCCATCCCGCCGAAGGGATGGCCTTTTGCAATTCATACAGACTGATGTTCGCTTACCGCGACTCGTTCCGTGCCTCGGCCTTCTCGGTCAGCACTCTGTGGACGTGATCTTCCAGCGCTTGCGCCTCGGGCAAAAACCCTAGCGCCTTCTGAATCTCAGGGTCCCAGTCAGCACGTGTGCGCAGCCCCTGCTGCTCGCCAAACTGAATGGTGAAAATCTTGTCTTTGATGCCAATCTTCACCCATTCCAGAACGCCATTTAGGTCGGCGTCGGTCCAGGGAATGTTCTGGGCAGTGAGGAATTTTTTGAACTCCGCCAGCACTGCAGCGTCCACCTGAAAGTCCTTGTCCACGGTGCGGTTGGCCAAATAAACCGGAGCGAAGTGGAAGAAAACATCCTTGATGAGCAGCGAATCTTGAAAGTGGTTGCTCTTGAGGCTATCAATCTTTTCATCTGGCGTAATGCCGCCGCCGCCATAGACCGTCCGGCCCGCATCGGTAAGCTTGACCTCGCGATTCGTCAAGTCAACCGGCGCCGTTCCGCCGTGGCTGTAGTAGTCGTAGAGCGACACACCGGTGTAGTTGCGCTGGATGAGCCGCCCCGACGGCGTGTAGTAGTGATAAGTAGTCAGTGCCAACCCGGTGTTCTCATTCAGGTTATAGACGGTCTGCACCAAGCCTTTGCCAAAGGTCGTTTCGCCGACGATCAACGCCCGGTCGTGGTCCTGCAATGCGCCGCTGACAATCTCCGCCGCTGAAGCCGTGCCGCGGTTGACTACAACAACAATGGGGAAAGTCTTGCCGCCATTGCCGTGCGTGGCAGTGTAATTCTGATCCGGAAAAGCGCGTCCGCGCTGCGAAACAATGCCCTGCCCTTTGCTCAGCAGATGGTCTGAGACCTCAACCGCCTGACTCAGCAGGCCGCCGGGATTGCCGCGCAGATCAAATATAAGTCCCTTCAAGTTGCCGAAACTATTGATTGCCTCTATCACTTCTTTTGCCGTAGTCTCTTGAAACTGCGTCAGATGAACGTAGCCCACACCGGGGCGAATCTCATACGCCAAATCCACAGATGGGTGGGGAATCTCGTCGCGGATCAAGTCGAAGACCAGCGGCTTGGGCTGTCCCTCGCGAACCATGGTGGCCTTCACGTGAGTGCCTCGGGGGCCTTTCAGCGCCTTGGCCACCATGTCAGAAGATGTCAGGCCGTTGGGATCCTTGCCGTCAATCGAAACCAGCTTACCGTCTACTGAAAAAATGATGTCGCCGGGATGAATGCCAGCCCGGAAGGCGGGGGCTCCCTCTGCTGGATAGACTACATAAACTTTGCCGTTCTGCTGCTGTATGGTCATGCCTACGCCGTAATAGCGGCCATGCTGCTCTTCGCGCATTTTGGCGAAGGCCTTGGGATCGTAGAAGTTGGAGTGCGGGTCCAACACGCGCAGCATTCCGGGAATCGCCCCGTCGTAGATGGCCGTGTCGGCCTTCTCGCCAGTGATGGGCTCGGCGTAGTTCTGCTCCACCAGCGCGTAGACATCGCCGAAGGTCCGGACGTTGTCACGGAACTGGCTGCTGTCGGCGGAGGACTGTGCCCCCACACGGCGCTGCAAAACGCTGCCCACAACGGCGCAGACAGCAAAAAACAGGACCACGGTAAACAAGGCGCGGCGGGCGCGGTGAGTCATAGGCGGGAAAAACCTCCGGACTGCGGCGCGGCTCACGCTCAAAAAAAGGCCTGAAACGCCAGTCTTAGGGCTAAAGTATATCACTGAGTCATTTGACGCCCTTTGCTGCCTCTCGGTAGCTGAGTGAGCAAGAGGGCCAGAGGTGGCCGGCTGGGAAGAAGTGATAGTAAATACCTTATTTTGTATGAGTTGATACTATTTTTAGGGCAGAATGTCTACGTTAGACAGAGTGAATTCGACCCAGCGCACGAACAAAAAATAGGTTCGCGCACTAGCCACCCCTGCGAGCGGTCAAGGCCAAGCAGGATAGGCTCAGACGGGCACCATGCCTAAGATTTAGACTCCCCGGTCGGAAAGCAAAAATCTCCATTCCCCCTCGTGCGCCCTAATATCGGTCTTGAGACGCCGACTTGAACGAAGCCGCTGCGGCGGCGGACGCGTTCGCGTGCGGCTGACTGACT
>CAYPYJ010000007.1:0-79156 GCA_964414945.1 uncultured Occallatibacter sp. | reverse complement strand
GGAGTGACTGCACACGGTATCCCGATCGGGCCTTTGCAGTTTGACCGATTGGAAGTTATCCTTGGCCGCCAGATGTACACCCGCGATTCAGGGGATTTCGAGAATGGCAGACCTGAGCGACGATCAGCCGCTATTCTGCGTACAACTTTCCGAATGAATGGTGCGCAATTCACGTTTTTGCGCTTTGTTATAGTGCTTTCTTTAGCTCAGCAGAGCCGCCGGGAAATATTGGCTGGCTCTCGCTTCCCGAAGGCAAACCATTGGAGACATTACAGGCTCCCATTCGACAGGATCGACGATTGCATAGTAAATCGAATTCCGACAATAGATGCAATGCGCTTCTCGAATTGGAGTGAGAGAGCCGCCTATAGTGTCGTGAAAGGTCCGCAGGCACTCTGGGCAGTCAATGGTGACAAATGGCCTCCCAAAGGAGTCGAGCCCGTTTCGCTGAATCCAGAGAGGCGCTGAAGCAATTGCTTGGCTGGCAGGTCTCAGTTTCTGTTGACCCAACTCGTCAATGATCTTTATTAAAGAGCGAATGCTGCATCCCTTTTGGTAGAAGGCATCCGCGATCACACCGGAAGGAACTTCTTCTCCGGAAAACGAGCCACTCATGGCGATCACCTGTATAGAGGGATAGCGGCGGCGCACCACCGAAAACAGCTCGAATCCCGACATTCCTGGCATATTGAGATCGGAGAGAAGGATATTGGGAATGTCCATTCGAATCGCGGCCAATGCTTCAAAACCATCTGCTGCTGTTCGAACAATATAGCCAATATCTGTAAGCAGGGCGGATATTGACGATCTAATCGCAGGAGCATCGTCTACAACAAGGAGTTCTATTGAAGAGTTGAACTTGTCATCGAACATCGTGAATCCTCCATAAAACTGCAATACCGCTCCTGACAACTGGAGTAGTGATTCAAAATGCACCGCAATATTACAAGGATCGACGCGATTTCATGCGTTCCACGACATCTGGTGAAAAGCAAGGAAACATTTCCGCGCATCGCTACCTTTTCATGGCCGTTTGCCTCGGTCTGTTCACTGTTGCACACAATCCAGTGGCACCAGCAACCTTTGAGGCTGTTGATCCCTTCCTGAACGAAGCGTGCAATATTGAACATATCCATGGGAAGAAACCACCTCAGGAGGCCATGTGTATTCATAATCAGCGCTGTGGCAAAGCTCAGGAGAGTATACTCTGTGCCACTGAGGCTTTGGACGTGAATATAGAAAAAGACAGATTCACTGAAGATCGTGGATTCACAGGTCGCGGCTGGATTTGCGATAAATGCGGCCTTGTGATCGAAAAAGCCTCTGACGGTTGGGTTCAGTGGCGGGAGTATGGGGCTGAATCCAAGACGAGCAAGGTGCGGGGTGAGCGTGCCTTAGGTCGTGATCTTCAGCTTGTTCATGCTGGTTCAGCGAGTCCGCTTCCGATAAAGGCCGGTGAAATGTACGGGTGTCAATTCGATGATGATGACCCAGCGTATATGACCATGGATCTGAGCCTTCCTGAATTTCTGGGGCCGGATGGGTTGTTGCATTTGTTGGACTTCATCGCCAAGAGCAGCGTTGAAACCTCTGAGGTGTTGGAAATGATAAAGCGGCTTAATTTGCCGGGCTATGAGCAGACCCGCATCATCGGCAACCCTATACTTATTCTGGGGGCTTGAAGACGGTTGGTTCAGGTTCATGGGAACCCACTCTTTCGCAGAAGAAGCGGAAGGATTGGGCACATACAATTATGCTAAATCAGGGTTGCGCCTCCGAACCCATGAAGGGGAATTTGCGCGGATTATAGTAGACTAAGTGCGCCATAGAGACGGGGGAGGCCTTGGCTAAATCAGCGATCCAACGACATTTTGCGGGCCTTTCCAAAAACACGTTCCTTCTAGCCCTCGCAAGCCTATTCGCTGATATTTCCTCGGAGATGCTCTACCCGGTCATGCCGGTGTTTCTGACGCAAACGCTGAAGGCAACCGGTAGTATTGTTGGCCTGGTGGACGGATTTGCTCAGGCCGCGCAGAATATCGTGCAGGGCTTTTCCGGCGCTCTGTCGGATCGGCTGCAAAAGCGAAAGTCCATCGCACTGGCCGGATACCTCCTTGGGGCCGTCGCCAAGCCACTGATGGGACTCTCCACGGTCTGGCAAGGCTTGTTCGGCGCAAGGTTGCTGGATCGGCTTGGCTCTGGCACGCGCTCCGCTCCCCGCGATGCGCTCATTGCGTCTTCCGTCAGTGAAAAGGACAGAGGAAGTGCGTTCGGGATTGAAGGCGTTGGCGACAATACGGGAGCGTTTCTAGGCCCGCTGCTCGCCGTCTTTCTCCTCTACGCGCTGCACCTTGCGATACGACCTGTATTCTATTTGGCTCTCATTCCTGGCCTGCTGGCCTTTGTTATGGTCCTGCTGGTGAAAGAAATACCAGCAAAGGTAGTCTCTAAATCGAAGATAGATTTGACCCTGCGGCAGTTTCCGAAGGGTTACTGGAAATATTTGCTTGTGATCGCCCTATTCGGACTAGGCAACTCCAGCAACGCATTTCTGATTCTGCGGACGCAGGATATTGGTGCTTCTCTGAAAACAACCATTCTGATATACGCAGCATTCAATCTGGTGGCAGCCCTGATTTCGTATCCAGCAGGATACCTTTCCGACAAATTGGGCAGAAAAAGGGTTCTGCTCGTTTCGTTCGTCATTTTCTTGGTCGCCTATCTCGGCTTCGCTCTGACTAAAAATGTCCTGATTATCGCAATTCTATTTGGCTTGTACGGGCTGTACGAGGGGATATTTCGCTCTGTCGGCAAAGCGTTTGCATCCGATTTCGTTCCAGACCATCTGCGCGCCAGCGGCATCGGCTGGTACAGCACGACGGTCGGATTGCTGCAACTCGTGGCCAGCGTCGTCGCCGGACTGCTGTGGGATCAAATTGGCCATGCTGCCGTGTTTTATTATGGCGCCATCTTCGCTGTCGTCGGCAGCATCGGATTGCTCCTGCTAATTCCATCGAGATATGAGCGGGGCAACGCAGTAGAGGCCAAGTGAATTGAGGCAGCAATCGCCCGATCTCTTACCACTTGCTTTCACAATGCACATGAACCAATTTTACAGGCAATGCCTGTCACTTACTTGGTTACTGCGCCAACCTGGACTACCAGTTTTCCAAAGTTCTTTCCCTCAAGCAGTCCGACGAAGGCGTTGGGAGCGCGTTCAAGCCCTTCCACCACATCCTCGCGAACCTTGATCTTCCCAGCAGAGAACCACTCCGACATCTGCTTTTGAAACTCGCCGAAGTGGGTTTCGTAATCGTCAAAGATGATGAATCCCTGAAGGCGTATTCGGCGCTTCAGGAAGGTGCCCATCACTTGTGCGGTGCAATCTCGCCCCACGGGCGCTTCGCTGTCGTTGTAATGCGCGATCAGCCCGCAGAGAGGAATGCGCGCGCAGGTGTTGAGCAGAGGCAGAACGGCATCAAAGACGACTCCACCTACACTTTCGAAATAGACATCGATGCCCTTGGGGCAGGCTTTTGCGAGTAGGTCCTTAAGTGCTGGATCTCGATGGTCAACGCAAGTATCGAAGCCAAGTTCCTTGAAAGCATAGCTGCATTTTTTCTCGCCTCCAGCAATGCCTACCACATGACATCCTTTGAGCTTTGCAATCTGACCAACGACTGATCCAACCGCGCCGGTGGCTGCTGCGACCACTACCGTTTCCCCTGCTTTAGGCTGACCAATTTCCAGCAAGCCCATATAGGCTGTGAACCCTGGCATCCCGAGAACGCCAAGTGCATATGAAGGATGTTTCAACTGCGCGCCAAGGTTGAAGATGCCTTTTCCATCGGAAATGGCGTACTCCTGCCAGCCGTTCTGGCTTAGCACCCAATCGCCGACTGCAAAGTCAGGATGGTGCGAGATTTCGACCCAACTGACGGTCGATCCCACCATAACTTCGCCGATCGCTACCGGTGGCGCGTACGAGGGGGCATCACTCATTCTGCCGCGCATATATGGATCAAGCGATAGGTAGATCGTTTGCAGAAGCATCTGGCCTTCGGCTGCGACAGGGACAGCTTGTGTCTCGATTCGGAAGTTATCGGGAGTCGGTGCCCCAGTTGGCCGGGAGGCGAGAACAATACGTCGATTTGCGGAGTTACTCATGCTTGATTCTCCAAATGGTTGTTCGTGCCTTCATCGGTCAATCTACAACTATTTTGTACCATGCGATGCCTTCAGCAGCTTGAGCAGGTCGCTGGCTGCTGGAGCGGATGAAGCTGGATTCTGTCCGGTGATCAAGTTCCCGTCTACCTGCACAAAGGGCGCCCAATCCGGTCCCTTCGCGTAGAGACCGCCAAGACGTTTCAGCTCGTCCTCCACAAGGAATGGAACTACCTTGGTAAGTTGCGCGGCCTCTTCCTCCGTATCCGAGAAACCGGATACGTGCTTTCCCTTCACAAGAGGAGCTCCGTCAGCTTCCATTACGTTCTTCAGCACTCCTGGAGCATGGCACACAAGAGCGACGGGCTTTCCGGCACGGTCCATCGCCTCAATCAAAGCAATCGAATGTTTGTCGTTGGCCAGATCCCATAGTGGCCCATGCCCGCCCGGATAGAAGACGGCATCAAACTCGCCGACCACGACACTGGCCAGATTCACCGTGTGGGCAAGCCCATCTTGCGCCGCCACATCCTGCTTGAAGCGCCTAGTTGCGTCGGTCTGCGCATTGGGAGCATCGCTGCTGGGATCTAGCGGCGGTTGCCCACCTTGAGGCGAAGCCAGCGTCACGCTCACGCCCGCATCGATGAAAACATAATAGGGCGCGGCGAACTCTTCCAGCCAGAAACCTGTCTTTTTGCCAGTATTGCCCAGTTCAGAGTGTGAAGTAAGTACCATCAGAATTTTCATTTGTCAGCTTTCACATAGGTTGGTAGTGGGTTGACCGAGCGGGTGAGCCTAAACCGTCGTAAACCCAATTAGCGCTTCCGGCGCAAGAACCCGGAAAGTAAAAGATTCGGTGATAAAGAGGCTGATCTCAGCCGCCGTGTGGCCATGATAGCCGATCGCGAAATCTTGCCCCACAGTCAATTCCAGATCCCCGCCGCGATTGGAGACAAGTAGCGCGTCCCTCAAAAACTCGGCGTAGATAACATGACCGCCAATCTCGCTTTCAATGGTCGAACGTAGCGTACCCCCAGGGACGCAGTGGGCTATAAATTCCCACAAAGGTGGCCCAACCACCAAATTGGCAGGCCCGCCGACGCCATCTTTCTGCATCTGTTCCTGTGCCTTAGAGATTGCATCGACAACCGCGTTTATTTCCAGCGAGATCTGAATCCTCTGGGTTTTCACCGACTGCTCAAGTCCGATGATAGAACCCGGTGCGAAGCCGTTATAAATGGCGTTTTCCTCGAAGGCGGCAATTTCACGGCTGCAATTGATGACGGCATCCAAATTCAAATCCCTGGCACCCCGCTCGATGTTATCCAACTCCCATATTGACAAGCTGAAATCGCTGCGCGTCTCAACGAGCGGAAGAACCTGATGCACACCATATCGGACGGTTGCGACCTCCTGCTTTTCTGGCATGGCCAAGCGGCCAAGGGGCACAGAAGCGTAGTCGAGACCATGCGGCCCATCGACATCAACAAATTTGCGCCCTGATAAATTGGCAGTCAGCGCCTTTTTTGCTACCGAATCGATTTCGCTCCATCCCTGCGGGCTGATCGGTGCAAGTTCTCTACGAAGAAAATTCATTGATTGCCGCCTTTTCCAACAGGTTGAATTCGTAAACTTCCAATTCCCAAGCCCAGACTGCTTGAGTCCTTACCCGATGCGTCGCCGATCACGCCATTTTTGTTGAGAAATTCGTTTTCGACTTCCTGAGCGCCTTGCTGGTAGAAGCCTTCCTCGTCGGGTTGAAGCTCCTTGAGCAGACGCAGAAATTCGCCGGCATGGACCTTCTCTTCGTTGGCAATGTCGCGAAGAACATTCTGTGCCAAGACCTCGTCCGTCGATTCGGCCAACTGCTCATACAACTGCGTGGCTTCATATTCGGCGGCTACCAGAAAGCGGACAGATCGCACTAACTCCTCACGAGTCAGCAAGCGATCGTGTTTGAGCACACTGAAAGGATTACCAAATTCGGGCATTTCATCTCCTAGATCGCCTTACCCATCCACACCACAGTTGAAAAATACACTTCATGGCAAGTGCTATATTGGTCAAATCCGCTCAGGTATAACAGGTGCTATTCGGCGGAAGCGAGATTTCAGGTAATTCCTAGAGAATACTTGGGGGTGAACTCCTCATCTTCGCACGACACTGAAGATCTAGGTTCTGCATCACAGTCTCACTACTGAGATTTACCGGGTCGCAGCCATGCACCCGTACTCCACAAAGCCCAAACAACAAACACTGGCTGAAAAAAGAGCCTAATCATGCGCGCGTGGTCACTGCCCAGCATAAATGCATTTCGGTGATGGACGTATTGTGAGATATTGCCCGGAAAAACCATCACAAAGAATGCTGCCGCAACCCAACCAATCTGTACACGGTAGCGCCGTAAAAATACCAGGGCTAGGCCAAGCGAGATTTCAACGATTCCAGAAAGAATCACGACCAGATTTGGATTCATTGGTAGCCAATCTGGAACCTGAGCCTGGAACTCAATGCGAGCCCAGGAAAGGTGGCTTATCCCGGTAAATATCAGAGCCAAACCAAGCATGATCCTTCCCGCAGGTCTTGCAAGATGCGCTATTCTCATTCTTCTTGTCTCCTATACGCCACAACAGGAAAAATACACTTACAGAATTTCAACCTGCATCTATCGGAAAAGGTTGGTGAGCGCGAGATCAACGATCTCGTCTCCTCGTCCATTCAGGATCGCCTTGATCATGTAGAGGTTGAAATCGACGATCTGGTCCAGTTTGAGGCTTGGGGGCATCGCCAGTTCCTGCCGGTTTACTACTATATCCACCAAAGCGGGACCGTTGTGCGCGAAGGCCTGTTCGAGCGCGGGCCGAACCTTCTCCGGGGCATCGACGTGCAGCCCAAGAATCCCCGTTCCCTCTGCAATCTTTGCAAAATCAGGATTGACCAAATCCGTGGCATGAGTGAGGAAGCCTGTCGCCTTCATCTCCATCTCCACAAAGCCCAGCGAACCATTGTTGAAGACGACGATCTTCACGGGAAGATTCAATTGCCGGAGCGACAGCAAGTCGCCCATCAGCATGGAAACGCCCCCGTCGCCTGAGAGTGTAACCACTTGTCGACCGGGGTGAGAAATTTGCGCGCCGATGGCCTGCGGCAGCGCATTCGCCATCGATCCATGATTGAACGAACCCAGCAGGCGCCTGCGACCGTTCATTGTCAGGTAGCGTGCTGCCCAAATCACAGGAGTTC
Source organism: uncultured Occallatibacter sp. (assembly GCA_964414945.1). Classification (GTDB taxonomy): domain Bacteria; phylum Acidobacteriota; class Terriglobia; order Terriglobales; family Acidobacteriaceae; genus Telmatobacter. The sequence goes on along the minus strand of CAYPYJ010000007.1, from coordinate 71,749 downwards.
CCACATCCGCAGTGAAAATGGCATCCTCGGCGGCAAGTTCGTCGAGTACCTTGGCCACATATTGCGGATGAATCGGCAGTTGTCCCGGCGTTCCAGTTGCCAGGTCGTCCAAATCCTTGCGCGCCGTGCGGTAGTGGTCGAGTGATGCATCCAAATGACGGCGGCTCTTCTTCTGCTCGATCGAGGGCAGCAGTGCGTTCACGGTTTCTGCAATACCGCCCACTACGCCCAAGTCCACGTGGCTGCGGCGTCCCAGTTGTTCTCCGCGAATGTCGATTTGCACGATACGCGCATTCTTTGGATAAAACTGCTGATAGGGAAAATCTGTCCCCAGCATCAGCAGCGTCTCGCAGTTCATCATTGCGTGATAGCCGGAAGAAAAGCCAAGCAGACCGGTCATACCCACGTCGTATGGATTGTCGTATTCGATGAACTCTTTACCACGCAATGCATGGACGATCGGAGCCTGTAGCTTACCGGCCAACGCGACAAGCTCGTCGTGTGCGCCCGCGCAACCGGCTCCGGCCAGGATCGTGATTTTTTGCGCTCGATTCAGCTCTGCGGCCAGAGGGTCGAGTTCTTCCCGGCGAGGGACAATCTCCGGTTCCACGCCGGTGAAGGCGACGCGGCGAGCTTCATTGACAGCATCAGTGAGCGCAACATCGCCGGGAATTACCACCACGGCAACGCCCTTCTTCGCCAGCGCCGTCTGGATCGCAATCTCAAGGATGCGCGGCATCTGCGAGGGATGCGAAACCAGTTCACAGAAGTGGCTGCACTCCTTGAACAGATGCTCTGGATGAGTTTCTTGAAAGTATCTGCTGCCGATCTCCGGCGTCGGAATTTGCGCCGCGATGGCCAGCACCGGAACCCGGCTGCGATGGCAGTCATAGAGGCCATTGATGAGGTGCAGATTGCCCGGTCCACAACTGCCCGCACAGACCGCCAACTTACCCGTCAGGGCCGCTTCAGCTCCTGCGGCGAAGGCGGCTGTCTCTTCATGTCGCACCCCAACCCACTCGATTCCCTTGCGTACTCGCACTGAATCCGTGATGCCGTTGAGTGAATCGCCCGCCACACCGTAAATACGTTCTACACCGGCTGCGGCCAGAACTTCCACAAATAGCTCTGCAACTTTCTTTGCCATTTCGTTTAGATTCTTCTGCCGTCTCAGCACGAAGGAGTTCAACATGCTCCTTTAACTGGCTGCGGAAGTCCTTTCTCGCTTTTTGCACTACGGCTAACGGCAAAGCTCACCCGACGCTAACTGCGCGCCGGGTGGAGCGTCTTGTCAGGCATCGACATGGATAAAGTATGCAACCGTTCAGGCTGCTATGAGCCAAGATTATCTGCTGCGAAATCCCAGTTAATCAATTTTTCCGGCACTGCGTCGATGTGGTCCATGCGCCGGTTTTGATAATCCAGGTAGTAGGCGTGTTCCCACACGTCGATGGTTAATAACGGTTTCAGGTCCGCGGTTATTGGCACATCTGCATTGCCGGTCTTGACCACCTTGAGCTTTCCGCCATCAAGAACCAGCCATGCCCAGCCGCTGCCAAACTGGGTCGTTGCAGCAGTCACCAACTCCTTCTTGAGCGCATCCAAGGTGCCGAAGGAAGCCTCGATCTTTTGCTTCAATACTGCGGGTGGTTCACCACCGCCCTTCGGCTTCAGACTCTGCCAGTAAAACGTGTGGTTCCATGTTTGCGCTGCATTATTGAAGATCGCGGTCTTATCAGCTTTGCCGGCTGTCGCGGTGATAATACTCTCCAACGGCAAGTCTGCAAACTCCGTTCCAACTACCAGCTTGTTCAGGTTATCGACATATCCCTTGTGGTGCTTGCCGTAGTGGAAGCCAATTGTGTGTGCTGAGATTACGGGAGCCAAAGCGTCCTCTGTATAGGGCAGGGACGGCAGAACGTACGGAGATGCACTATCAACAGCACTGTTCATTGTTTCCTCTCCATTTGGTGATGAGAATAGAAGCCTGATTGCAGCTTTGAAGACAACTCCTCAATTTATAAACTTGTGGCCTTCCTAAATGTGAGCAACACTGAACACCTCTGGAACGGAACTCACTCTATTTTCAAAACGGTGATGTATATGCGCCCAACGCCTTGAATGCCGGTTGCGACGTGTTGTGCCACATACAGCATGGCTCGTGTGGTGTCCATATCGCTACGAACGGATCTTGCTGCGAAATCCGTTGGTGCGGCTATGGTTCAGTACCCCGGCCACATGGGATCTCAAGACAAGTAAATCGTAGATTTTGGCTGTTCCGAGAGCACCAGAAATACGTCAGATCCGGATTGTTATCCCTATAAGACCGTGCTGCTTGGATTATGCCAGCCTCCCTGCGCAGCGATGAACGCATCAGCTTCTTTCGGACCCCAAGTGTGTCGCGTGTAAGGGAGAACCCGATGGTGGATTTTGAGAACCGGATCGACCACTGCCCAAGCTGCTTCCACGGCGTCTTCCCGCGTGAAGAGGGCACCATCGCCACGCATGGCATCGCCCAAAAGTCGCTCGTAGGGCGTTTCCTCCCCTGGCCTATCATCTGAGAGACAAAGCTCGCGCTGCTCTCCAATGAAATCCTTGCCCGCAAGTTTTACACGAGCCGCGAGGGCTACGGCGGAATTGTGCGAGAGACGAAAGCGGAAGTAATTACACCGGCAGGTCGGCGATTCTGCATCAGCAAAAAGCTTCTGCGGCGGCGGTTTCAACTCCACCAGAACCTCGGTCGCGGTGTCGGGAAGATATTTACCAGAGCGCAGATACCACGGCACACCATCCCATCGCCACGAATCGATGAACAGACGCAAGGCGCAGAAGGTTTCGACATCGGAGCGCTTCGCCACATCAGGCTCCATGCGGTAGTCGGCATACTGACCGCGCACCAAGTCATTGGGGCGCAGTTGGCGCATAGCCTTGAAGACCTTGGCCTTCTCGTTATGCACAGCTCCGAAGTCCCTGCCAACAGGTGGCTCCATCGCGAGCAATGCAACTATTTGGAAGAGGTGATTTTGAATCACGTCGCGCAGGCAGCCAGCGGATTCGTAAAACGCGCCCCGCTTCCCCACGCCGAAATCCTCGGATATCCGAAGCGCAGCGGAAGATTGATTCCTGAATGGACGGAAGACGTGCTTTCAAAGGCAAGTGTACTCATGTGCAGCAACCGTTTGGCCGCTTCAAGAAAATGCCTGCCAGCGGGCGTAAGCTCCGCTCCGGCGCGGCCACGCCGGAACAGCGTCGCCTTTATGCACTCTTCCAGCTTCTTGATTTGGGCACTAAGGGAGGGCTGCGAGAGGTGAAGCCGTATGGCTGCTCGACCGAAGTTGCATTCCTCGGCAACTGCGACAAAATAGTGGAGATGAGGAAATTTTAGGCCGTTGTACATGGTGTACCTGCCCTTCGCATACTCTGCGGCCATGATCTGTTTGTGGCCTTAGAGCCGTTGAAATTCGCTATTTCGGTGCGGATTCATTGGAGATGTGCGATGTTGCAGGCGGGGATTCGACATATTTCTGGTAGAGCATAGATGGATGCGGATTCAAGAGCCGTGGGTACGACTACCACAGGCCCCTTGGCTGTGCTCGTTCCTTCGTGCATGAACATTAGACGATAAAAGAGGCGTTTGTGCTCAAAAAGAACCAGCAATGCTCTTCAATAGCGTTTAGGCGAGTCCATTTGCGGAGCATCTGACGAGTCGCAAGCCGTCGCACAAGAACGCACTCAGCAGCACACCGAAGGGCCTAGCAATAAAAATCAAATCTCCCAAAACGCATCCATAGGTTTGAACTATGGTCCCATAGGCAGGAAGTATTGGACGCCGCGCCCATATTCGCTGAGTCTATAGCAACTGAGTCTTGCGGATCGCATGAGCGATACCTCAAGAATCACCCGGAGTTGCGAATGACAAACGAAAACGTCACTGAGAAAAAACGTCCGGGGAGGGTTAGGATCTCTCCCGAAGAGAAATTCCTGGTAGGGAGAGTGGAAGCGGCGGATATGCTCTCAATTAGCCGAAGAGCGCTCGACTACCTCGTCGCCAATAAGCTGTTGACCGCTCGCCGCATCGGTGCGCGCGTGCTGATTCCTGTCGCCGATCTTCGGCGCTTCTCATGTGGCGATCATCCGGCGCGGCTGGCAAGCTGATCTAGCCCGCGACTGAATCAATGCCTGGGAGAAGCTTTTGACAAGAGGACGCCCTCGCTTTCAACCTCCGCGCCAGCGGAGAAATCGTGCCATGCAGCAGTCCCGCCGTCTCAAGTTCATTCTGGATGGTCGCCGCGAGGACTGGAAGTGAGGCGGCCATTGCTCTGATGCATCCGATACCATTTCTGTAGAACACTCGACAGACACCAAGTTCAAAAAACGAGCTATACACCTAGAGCAACGGATTATTGCGGTATCATCGAGTTGTCGCTCTGGAGAATGACTCAATGCCCCGTAAACCTAAGCTGGAAAAGCACAAAGGTATTTTCGAAAGAGTGAAAGGCTCCGGCATATGGTGGATTCGCTATACCAATGAACAGGGCAAGCGTGTTGCATCCAAAGTTGGAACTTATTCGTCGGCGGTCAAGATATACGACCAGCGTACAACGGAGATCCGTCTTGGCATTCTAGTTCCAAACTCTCTGCGGCATGGCACCAAGTTCTCCGAACTGGTAACCGATGCAATCAAGTTCTCCGAAAAACATCACCGAGCATCGAAGGATTTCAAGCAGCGTGTTGAGTTGGCTCTCCCCGTTTTCGGGAATCGCATAGCCGAGTCCATTACAACGCGGGAGTTCCAGGACTGGGTGGATGAGATGGCAGAGGAACGGGAGTGGACTTGGGGTACACAGAATCGCTTTAAGTCCTCCCTCAGCACGGTCTTCCGTGAGGGTATGCGCGCCGGCAAGGTATCCGTCAACCCCGCCAGGCAGATCCGGCGCGCTAAGGAATCCCTAGGCCGGGTCCGGTTCCTCTCTGACGACGAGGAAGCCAAGCTCCGTAAAGCAATCGCAGCGAGCCTGCCCGGCCGGATCAACGATGATGGCGAGAGCGCCTTTGCCCAACTGGATATTGCTCTGCACACCGGAATGCGCAAGTCCGAGCAATTTACAGCCACCTGGGAGCAGGTGGACCTGGAGCGGGGGTTCATCTACTTATCGACCACCGAAAACGGCAGCGACCGGTTTGTCACGCTCAACAGTGCCGCCGTGCAGGTTCTCAAAGAACTTCAGGAGCGTCACAAGCGGCTGGAGTTGCCTCCGAATTCCACCCTCTTCCATTCCAAGCGCGACGGCCTGATTAAGAATCCACGCAAGTGGTTCGCCACTGCCCTCGAACAAGCGAAGATCGAGGGTGTCACTTGGCACACACTCCGGCACACCTTCGCTAGCCGTTTGGTGATGAATGGGGTAGACTTAAAGACAGTGCAGGAACTGATGGGACACAAGACGATCGCTATGACCGCCCGGTATGCCCACCTCGCGCCGACTCACAAGTTGCAGGCTTGGAGACCTTAGTACGTCCGGGGTCGGTTTCGGTACAAAGTGGCTACAAATTGGCTACCGATGCCAAAAAGCCATGCAAGGCCAAGAGGATTGATATACTACAACTTATTGATTTAAAATAAGTTGTAGTTGGTGAGAGCTCGTAGCTCAGTTGGTAGAGCAACGCCCTTTTAAGGCGTGGGTCCTGGGTTCGAGTCCCAGCGGGCTCACCACTCCATTTGGCCGCCGCACACCTCTAAATTATTCATTCAAACTTCAGTAACTGAGCTCTGCTGCGCCAATGGCAGCGTGAAGCGGAAGGTTGCGCCGTGTCCCAGTTCGCTCTCTGCCCAGATGCGGCCGCCGTGGGCCAGCACAATGTGCTTGACGATGGCCAAGCCAAGCCCGGTGCCGCCCGACTCGCGAGAGCGAGCCTTGTCAACGCGATAGAAACGCTCGAAGACGCGGCCGATGTGTTCACTTGCGATTCCGGGACCGAAGTCTTGAACGCTGAATTCGACTTCTGAATCTAAAAGCCTTGCGCCAACAAGGATGCGCTTGCCTACCTTGGCATACCTGAGGGCGTTTTCGATCAGGTTACCGAAGACCTGATTGATGGCGTCCGAATCGACTAGCACCAGATTGTCGGGCGCACCAATGGATTCAAGTGTGACGCCAGAGTCCACTACGATGCCACCCAGCGAGTTAACGGCATCCTCAATTAGCGCGCCGGCCCGTGTGGGCTTGAGCGCCAGCTTATAGTCTGGACTCTCAACGCCTGCTAGAGCCAGCAGGTCCACGGTAATGCGGTTCATGCGGGTAGCGTTTTTGAGAATAATACCGAGAAATTCATCCGTTGTTTTGCGGTTGGGGCGAGGATCTTCCATCAGCGTTTCAACATAGCCTTGGATCGAAGTGAGCGGCGTGCGCAGCTCGTGGCTTACGTTGGCGATAAACTCGCGGCGCGTAGTTTCCGCGGCTTCTATGCGTGTGATGTCATGCAGGACGGCAAGCGCGCCTCCAGAGGGCATGGGGGCAGCGTTGATTTCAAAGATGCGTCCCTGCACTAGCGAAGTGGTGCGACACGAGCGCGTCTCCTGGAGTTCCAAGGCCGCTTTCACGCACTCAAGCAGGTCGGGGTCACGCACGGCGTGAACGAGCGGTCGGCCAGCGCGAATCTCGGTGCCGGCGATGCGCTGCATTTGCGCGTTTGACCAACGAACCTGCCCATCGGCGGCGATAGCGACAACGGCCTCCGGCATGGAGTCGAGCATCGCGGCAAGCTCATTGCGGCGGCTTTCAAGTTCTTTAAAACTCTCCTCCATCCGACAGGCAGCTCGGTTGAGCGCGGACTCTGGGGCGGAGAAAAGGTCCTCTTCGGTGTCCAGCAGCCGGGTGCTTAAATCGCCGTCGGCAATCTTGCGCGCAAAGGTGATCAGCCGCTCCAGACGAGTCGAAATGCGGCTGGAAACCCAGGCGGCAATCGACAACGCCACGGCCAGAGCGATCAACCCAGACCAGAGAATCTCATTGCCGAGAAGCGGCATCGTCTTGCCGGGCGAAAGCTCCAATACTTTGCCAGCAATCAGGGGAATGAAGACAAACTCCATTGCCGCCGCTTGAAAAATAAGCAGTAGAACAAAAAGGCCGAAGAGCTTTGTGAAGATCTTTGATTTCAATCAGTCCTACTCACCTTTTGGCAGCTCGAAGCGGTAGCCGGCACCGCGTACAGTTCTCAGATAAAGGGGGTTTTCCGGATCGACTTCGATCTTCTCACGAATGCGGCGAACGTACACGTCTACCGAACGGGGAGTAACGAAGCGCGCATCGCCCCAGACCGAGTCCAGCAGATGGTCTCGGCTGAATACCCGGCCGGGATGGCTGGCCAGGTAGTCCAGCAGCCGGAACTCGGTGGCCGTGGTTGTGGCCACTGCGCCGCGCACCGTCAATTGCATCGCGCCTTCGTCGATGACCACATCTTCAAAGCGGATGATCGACGGGGCGGCGGGCCTCTCAAAGCGGCGCAGCACGGCCTTTACGCGCGCCACCAGCTCACGCGTGGCGAAGGGCTTGGTAATGTAGTCATCCGCGCCCATCTCCAGGCCCAGAACGCGGTCATTCTCCGAAGCGCGCGCTGTCAGGAAGATAATCGGCACGGTGGAGAGCGCGGGATGGTTGCGCAACCTGCGGCAGACATCGAGGCCGTCGCCGCCGGGAACCATGATGTCCAGCAGAAACAGCGCGGGAGCCTGACGCTCAGCGTCGGGAATCAGATGGGTGGGAGTGTGAAAAAGGCGTGCCGCAAAACCAGCTGCTTCCAGATGATGTTGCACCAGCCGCGCGATATCGGTGTCGTCTTCCAGTACAAAAATAGTTTGGCTCAACCGCTCCATCCTCGTTCGGCGGCCGTTGAATGTCAAATGCGGAGGCCGCACGGATTCATTAACAGAGTAATTCAGTCAGGCAAAGGGAATGCAAACGTTGTGTGAATTTACACGAATGAAACAATCTGTTCAAATCGCGGGTAACAGCATCCGCAGCAGCAAAAACCCGCCCACACCGGCAAAAAACACCAGCGCCATGCGAATTCCCGGCTCGCGGTTCACCTCAGGCACCAGGTCGGTGGCGGCCACATAAAGCGCCACGCCCGCCGAAACCGGCAACCCGTACGGCAGCCAACTGGGGATCAACTGGATAACCAGCACACCAGCCAGTGTTGCAACCGCCAAGATCACTGCGGAGTAAAACGCAGCGGACCGGCTCCGTCCGCTGGCCAGCATTACCGATGCCATCGTGAAGCCCTCAGGAGCTTTGTGCAGCAGAATCGCCAGAAAGATCAGCCAGCCCAGCCAGCCGGAAACCAGAAAGCCGGAGCCGATGGCCACGCCGTCAAAAAGCGCATGAAGGCTCAGCCCGGCCATCACCGAGTTGCCCGTATGGCGCGAAACAAACTCGCCCTCGTGGGTCTCCTCGCCAAAGTGGAAGTGGGCATTGATGGTGTGCTCCAGCAGATGCACAAAACAGTAGCCGCCCATGATCAGAGCCGGCCCCAGAATGGAGTTCGCATTCAGCCGTAGCCCCTCAGGCACCATCTCGATCAGCGCAGTGGACATCAGAAAGCCCGCGCCGAGAGCGACAAAGTAGCGCAGATAGCGCTCCACACCCTTGGCACGCACCAGCACAAAGCCGCCAACCACATCAGCCAGCGCGGCTATCGTTCCGAGAATGAGAGAGAGCTTTAGCAATGTCACTTACCCGCTATGCCGGATGTGCATCACGTCGCCATCCTGCACAACATACTCCTTGCCTTCCAGCCGCAGCGTGCCTTTGCTGCGTGCTGCGGCCTCGGAGCCAGCTTCGAGTAGCGCATCCCAGCGAATGGTTTCAGCGCGGATGAAGTGATGCTCCAGATCGGTGTGAATCGCCCCGGCGCCTTGCGGAGCTTTGGAGCCGACCGGGATCGTCCAGGCGCGGCACTCGTCCTCACCAGCGGTGAAGAAGCTGATCAGCCCTTGCAGCTCATAGCTCTTGCGGATGAGCCGCACCAGGCCGCTCTCGCGCAGCCCGTAGCTGCCAAGAAACTCCGCTGCTTCCTCGTCGTCCATCTCGGCGAGTTCTGCTTCGACCTTGCCGCAGATCGCCGTGGCTCCGGCGTTGGGCCGCTGCGCCACTTCGTCCAGCTTGAAGCGACTCACCGCTGCCTCCAGGTCGTTGCCCAGCGTCATGCTTTCGCCGATGTTAAGTGCATAGAGAATCGGCTTTTGCGAAAGAAACATAAAGCCTTTGATGAGCTTTTTCTCCTCGGCTGTCATCTCTAGTTCGCGGAGCGGAATCTCTTTTTCCAGAGCCTCTTTGGAGCGCAGCAGTAGCGCCTGCTCTTGCTCCAGATCGTTGGTGCGGCCCTTTTTGAGGTCTTTCTCAAGGCGTTCCAGTCGCTTTTCAACTTGTGTGAGGTCGCTGATCATCAGATCGAATTCGACGCTCTTGATGTCGCGCAAGGGATCGATGGGACCGACGTGGGCAATCGATTCCTCCTCGAAGGCGCGCAGCACGTGAATCAACGCGTCCACGTTGCGCAGGCTGGTGAGGAATGCAGTTTCTTTCAGTGCCTCCTGCCCAATGGCTGCCACGTCCACAAACTCAACGGAAGCGTAGGTGGTCTTCTTCGGCGAGTAGAGCGCCGAGAGCTTGTCCAGCCGCTCGTCTGGCACACGCGCCACGCCAATGTGCTCCTGGCGCGAGTGGCCGCGCTCCTCGAGCTTGGCTTTGGTAAGAATCTTGAAAAGAGATGTCTTGCCCACCTGTGGCAGGCCGATAATGCCAGTCTTCATGCACGTCCCATTGTGCTCCCGGAAAGATGAAATGCGCGCACGGGAGCCTCTTCGATGATACAGGACTAGGGATCAAGGGTCGGTAAGCCGGCTAGAAATGGATGCCGGTCAGAATTGCGCCAGCAATGTCCATGGGCCAATGCGTGAGAATGAGTGGGCTTAGCCGCCGAATGCGCAAGTAGACCAGCATCATCATGATGAGCACCGGAATCATCATGAGAAACCGATAGACCAAATAGTGCCACTCAGGAACGAATGGAATCATGCAGTGCTGCAACGCCCACCAGAATCCGACGATCGTGAAGGCGACCCAGGTGCGACCGGTGAGAGCTTCGAGCCGGGGCAGCACATATCCCTGATAGGTCATTTCTTCGGTGGCCGACTGAATGATCCACCACACTGCCAGGCTGTATACCGTGGCCCAGAATGGCAGGGTGTGTCTCTGCCAAACGAATTCGAAAGCTACATTGGCCATTGATCCGTAGGCTACCCAGGCCGCCAGACGACCTCCCGCGATGAACAACGGAAAAGAGAGGGCTAGAAGTCCGAATGCAAAAAACAGATCATGTCCCCAACGCATTTTGATTGGTCCGATGAGGCCGCGAAGGCGGATACCTTCTTTGCGCGTGAAGTACCTCATTCCGAGGAGGCAGCAGACATCGCTCAGGGTGCCGTAGATCATCCACCAACTGCCTGCCGTCCGCAATGGATCAGGACGATGCAGGGCAAACAAGATCAGCGCCAGCAAGGATTGGAACGTCAGCCACAAAACGGACCGCGCCGAGACCAACATCAGCGGGCCGATCCAGGGAATGCGCCCGTTGGCCACACGTTCTTTGATTTGCTGGAGTGCGTTGATTGGGGCGAGAACTGAGGGTGTAATTTCGTGCGCTGCCGCCATGGCGATCTTCTCCGCCGCCGAGTTTACCATGCGACCGGCGCCAGTGGATGTGACGGGTTCTAGAGACCTGTGCGCTCAGGACGCGTAGTTTCCGCCTTTGCCACGAAGACAACAGTCGCCAGTCCCAGCAGCAGAATTGTTTCCTCGACATACACGCTGCGATGGTGCAGCTTTTCAAAATCCGCGCTGCTGGAGTTGGCGGCGTCGGATGCGTCGATGGCCCCGGCGATGGCGATGCGGTCACGCTCCATCGCTGGAATGATGCCTTTCTGCGAATAAACAGTGAGGCCGATCATCACTGCCAGCAGGCCTATCGGCGCGAGCACCGTGCGTGGCTTGTAGATGCCCCATACCGGAGCCAGCGCCAGCAAAACGAGAGCCACGCCGCCGGAGGTCAATCCCATGCCATGCAGAATGCCAACCAGGTGGCCGACGACTGCGCCCGCCGTGCGCGTGTCTGACTGAAGCGTTCGGAATGTGACGGTAGCCACGACGGGAAAGAATATCTCCGCGCCCAGCCAGACAATGAGCGCTAGATAAAGCACGATGCGGAAGAGAGTCTTCATGGGATTCACTCCGAGCGAGCAGCTAGTCGCACGCTGTTATAAAAAACTGATTGCTGTTAGCTCTCAACTATTTCTTTTCAGCGTCCTCTTCAGAATCAAATCGAGCGCTGCCTTCATCTCTGCGTACTCCTTCGCTGAAATCGTGCCGGAGATTTTGTCAGTCTCCAGTGCAAATAGTTCTTCCTTGATTACATCCAGCAAAGTCGAACTCTTTGCGGCAGGCAACGCAACGGCTTTTGCAGCGACGCTCTGGAAGGCCGCGCCCGATGGTGCGGGTTTGCGCAACAGGAAGGCCGCCGCAGTCACCAACAGTAGAGCCAGCGCGGTAATAATCCACCACTTGTATTTGCTCAGCGGATCAGGCGTACCGATGGGATTGGCCATGCCGCCTCCGGGCTGCCCTCCAGGAGCGCTTGCATCTTGTCCGCCCGCTGACTGCTGGCCACTCTGATCTTCGCGCGGCAGAGCACCGGTGCCAGAGACGGTGAATTCGAGCGTCTGGCCGGGAGCCGCATTCCGCGCCACATAGGTTAGAAAGCCTGGGTCTTGCGGCGAAGACTGGAAGTTCGATCCTGCGCCCGGCATAAAGGTCATGCTCTTGGGCATCATCGCCCACACGGTTCGGGCCGGCAGCGTCAACTGAGGACGAAATGTGAATTTGCCGCTGTACGGCAATTCGTAGTTGATTTGGAAGAGCGTACCTTTTTCGCCTTCGTCGGGCTGTATGGGAAAGTTGAAAGAGTAGTGGCCCTTGGGCCCGTCCGGGTCCAGCTTGACCGTGGTAGGCAGACTGATGGTGCCTGGCCGCTGTGCCGACGCGCCCTCGATCACCGCACCCTCTGGCAGCACAATCTCGAAGCTGCGCTCGCTCCACTGTGTGCGCGGCGGCGAGCTGGAGTTGTGAAGGGCGTAGCGCTCCACCATGCGAAGCTGGCTATTCGCCGTATCCACCACACCCACAACATCCTCGTCGATGCCGACGCCATCAACCTTGGCGGCCACGTCGTAGACTGAAATGTCACCCGCCCCACCACCCTCCGGCGCGGCAATAAAGTATTCCGCGCCTTGGTGTTTGGCACGCAGCAGAGCCGGGCCACTGCCCGTCTTCTGCAACGAATAGTGCCCGCGCGAATCGGTGGTTGCATGAGCAACCTCGCTCATGCCAGACATTGGATCGACCAGCACCACCACATCGCCCGCAGCGGGCTTGCCGGTGGTTTTGTTGGTCACCGTGCCGGTAATGGTGGCAGCCTGCGCCAGCGAGCCTGCAAGCAGCAAGCTCGTGGCAAGATTGCAAAAAAAACTCTGGGTCAATTTCATATTCGTCGGTGCGTCCTTGAAGGGGACCTGAATTCGCCCGTTCGTTTACAAATAACATAGATGTGTGGCTTTATCCACTGAAGGAACGGTTGCGTCACCCAATACTTTCCTCAGGAGTTACAGCCCAAGACTATTTTGCACGAGATATACGCGCCGAAACCGACAAAGTTTCTTAAGCCTTCTGCAAAAGCTCAATCTCGCTCATCAACCGCGCCGCTTCGCTTTCAAGCTGCGTTCGCTGCGCTTGGAAATCCTCTTCAGGATACTTCCCTGCCCTGAACTCGAAGTTCAGATCGCGCAGGTTTTCGTTGAGTTGGTCCCTACGCTCCAGCAGATACTCCAACCGCGTCTTTTCGCTCTGTCGGGCAAAAGCATTCTCCGGCCAGAATGTATAAGCGAAGAGCGCAATCATTAGCAGCACTCCAGCAATAAAACCCAAGGTTGGCGTCACGGTCTAGAACCCTCCTCCGCTGCGGACGTTACTGTCCAGTGTTTTGGTGTTAGCGCGATCAGTGTGCCCAGAGCCATCAATAGCACCCCTGCCCAGATCCAGCTCACCAGCGGATTGAGATACGCCTTGATGATCGGCTGGCCGGTGTCGGGATTTGTACCTTCATAGACCACATACAAATCCCAGGCTACAACCGAGTGAATGGCCACCATTGTTTGCGGCTGTCTGCTGGCCAGATAGACGCGCTTTTCCGGCGCCATCTGGAAGAGCTTGTTGCCATGCTTCGACACGTCCAGTAGCGCGTACTCGGTGTTGAAATTGGGATTCGCGTCCTGCGTAGCGCCGACATTTTCCAGTGTGTAAGGCCCAATGAGCATCTTATCGTTGAGCTTCATTTCGGTCTCCACATTACGATTGAAGGCCGAACCAACCAGTCCGATGACCACAATCACCACGCCGACGTGAACCGTATAGCCGCCGTAGCGTCGAGGGTTGCGGCGAATCAGTTGGTACTTCGCCCAAATCAGATTCCGCCCACTCTGCCGGGCAATCACCAGCATTCCGCGCAGAAACTCCGAGCCGATGGCGGTCAGCACGCCCGCCGACAATGCAAAGGCCACCAGCGCGTAGAAGCTGCCTTGATCGAAGATGCCCGCCCGCCATGGCCGTAGGCCCGCCGCCAGACAAGCAATTACGGCCACCAACAGCGCAATCACCGGCAGAACAAAGTTGCGCCTGATGCTCTTGAGCAATGTGCCACGCCACGGCAGCAGTGGTCCTACACCCATCAGAAACATCAGAAACAGCCCGATGGGCACGGCAATTCGGTTGTACCACGCTGGGTTATAAGTGATTTTGTTGCCTGCAAAGTACTCCGAGAGCACGGGAAAAAGCGCTCCCCATAGAATCACAAAGCATGCGGCAAGCAACACCAGGTTATTGAACATGAACGCCGATTCGCGGCTGACCAGCGACTCGACCTCCCGCTCAGACTTCAGATGGCTGTATTGCAAAATGTATGTGAAGATGCAAACCCCCAGCACAATCACCATGAAGACCATGAACCAGTAGCCGATGGGCGACTCCGCGAAGGCGTGCACCGAACTGACGAGGCCGCCGCGCGTCAGCATTGTGCCTAGCATCGTCAGCAGAAACGTGGAGAAGATCAGCCACACGTTCCAACTCTTCATCATGCCTTTCTTCTCTTGCATCATTACGGAGTGAAGAAAAGCGGTTCCCGTCAGCCAGGGCATGAGACTGGCAATCTCAACCGGGTCCCAGCTCCAGTAGCCGCCCCAACCCAGCACGGCATATGCCCAGTGCATCCCGAGAAAAACGCCGAGAGTCAGAAAGAGCCACGTCACCATCGTCCAGATACGCGTAATCTTGATCCACTTTTCGCCGGGATAACGCATCATCAACGCGCCTAAAGCAAATGCGAATGGAACGGAAAATCCCACATAACCCAGATACAGCATTGGAGGATGAATCACCATCTCCGGATATTGAAGCAGTGGATTCAGGCCGTTGCCATCGGCGGGAACTGCGCCTTTGAGCAGAGCAAAAGGCGGCGCGGCAAAGTTCAGCACCACCAAAAAAAAGAGCTGTATCCCGGCAAAAATCGCGCCAGCGTAGGCATATAGCTTGACGTCCTGCTTGTGCATCAGGCGCAACACAAAACCGTAGGCCCCAAGTAGCCACGCCCACAACAAAAGCGACCCCTCCTGCCCGCTCCACAGGGCGGAGAATTTGTAGGCTCCGGGCAGTGCGCGGTTGGAGTGTTCCATAATGTAGGCAACGGAAAAATCGTTGGTGAATACCGACCAGACCAGCGCAAATGCTGCTGCGGTGACAGCGAAAAAGCCCGCGATTCCCGCCCGACGCGCCGTGTCTGCCAGCCGTTCCGGGGAGAATGCCGTGGGCTGCCCGGTTGCAATCAGACGCAACGCCAAAGCACCGGCAAGCAGGTTCCAGGCGGCCAGCGCCATTGCTATAAGTAGTGCAAAACTACCGAATAAAGCCATCAAGACTCCGCAATCTCTTCCGGATTGATTCTCGCACGCAGAAGGACAGCCAATTGCTGCCAGCGAAGCCATTCTCACTCATCCTAGCCGCTCAGAGTGTGATCTGCCTCACACCAATGTCTAGAAATGCAACACAGTGGGAGGACTATCTAATAATGCCCATAAAGCCAGATATTTGAACCGAAACTTAAGTACCGGAATCTCGTCGCCGATAGAATCGGCATGCATACCCTCCGAATCTCGCACACCATTTATCTGCTACTCGGCCTCGCCCTGCTTGCGGGTGGGGCCGCATCCACCTACCTCATGATTCGCTGTGCCTCGGTCAGCTCGGACTACACGGCCATCATTCAAGGCGAAATCGCTCAGGCGCAGCAAGTCCGTGCCTTGCAGGTCAACTTCAAAAAGCAGGTCCAGGCCTGGAAAGACATTCTGCTGCGCGGCAAAGATGATGCGGCTCTGACAAAATACGGGTCTGAGTTTCACAGCCTGGCCGCCCGAGTACAAGCCGACAGCGGCACAATGAGTAGCAGTATTCACGATGAGCAGGCTCGCACGGGTCTGAAGGACTTCGAGCAGCAACATCAGATGCTCGATAGTCAGTATGAGTCCGCGCTGGCCGATTTCACGACCAGCCGGGATTACGCCCAGGCCGATGCTGCGGTCAAGGGAAAGGATCGCGCTCCTACCGATTCGCTGGATCATGTGGTCGATCGGCTGACGGCGTTAGCAGCGACAGTGCCTGCGGAAGAGGCTGCGCGGCTTCACCATGAACAGATCATCATGACGGGAGTTCTGGTATTTTTGTGGCTCTCTCTCGGTATATGGAGCATTGTATTTGCCCGGTCTCTGGGCCTTCGGTTGGACAACTGCGTCCGCTTCGTGCGTGAAATCGCCTCTGGGGATCTAACTGCCTCATCTCAGGAACGGGGCCGTGATGACGAATTGGGCACGTTGATTGAAGCCATGCGGCAGATGCGTGATCAACTGCGGCAGATGGTTGCATCGATTCAATCCGTAGCTGGCTCACTCTCCATCAACGCGGAGTGCGTCTCCAGTTCCTCAGTCCAGATTGCCGCCGCCGCTTCAGACCAAAGAAACCATGCCTCACAAGTGGCCGCCGCGCTGGATGAGATGGTCACAACCGTGCGCGAAGTCTCTGCCCATTGCCATGAGGCTACCCAAAATGCAGTCCAGGCCGGCAACATGGCCACGACAAGTTGTCATTCCGTGGAAGCTGTTGCGGGGGACGTCCGCGATATGGCAAACGAGGCGCAACGCAACGCCAAGAGCGTACAGAATCTGGGTGAGCGCTCCGGACAAATCAGCCAGATCGTGACCCTCATCCAGGAGATCGCAGGGCAAACCAACCTGCTGGCTCTCAACGCCGCCATCGAGTCAGCGCGCGCTGGAGAACATGGCCGCGGATTTGCCGTGGTTGCGGGCGAAGTCAGGCGGCTGGCCGAGCGCACGACGTCAGCCACCAAAGAAATTGCCGATGCAGTCCAATCCATTCAACAAGGAACTCGAGAGGCTGTCGAGCACATCAATAGCAGTTCCGAACGTGTGGGGAAGTCTGTTGTCGCAGCCGATGCCGCGGCACATTCTTTGGGCGAATTGGGAACTGGCACCGCCGAAGTGCGGCAACTGATCGAACAAATTGCCCAAGCTACCGAGGAACAGTCACAAGCATCTGCGATGGTCGGCCAGTCAATGAATGAAATATCCACCAGCATCAGTTCTTCATCGCAAGGCGCTGAAGAGAGCGCCCGCACAGCCAATGAACTAGTCAAACTCGCACACCAGCTTACGGAGCAGGTCAGCCGCTTCAAAACCAACGAAGAAAGTGGCACACCACGATTGGGAACGCTAGACCGAGCGGCCTGAAGACCGAATGCGCGAGACGCCTACCCAAACAAAAACTCCTTCTCGCGCAGTTCTTTGATGCTGTCGCGAAGCTTGGCCGCGCGCTCGAACTCGAAGCGCTTGGCCGCCTCACGCATCTCCGTTTCCAGCTTCGCAATGTAGCCGTCAAGATCTGCCTGCGAAGTCATCTCTGGCAGGTCCGCCGTCTCTTCTTCTGCAATATCGCCATATTCGGCCTTCATAATCTCCGCCAGCCCCATATCCATTTTGTTGATGATTGACTGCGGCGTAATCCCGTTCTCTTCGTTGTATGCGCGCTGTACGGTTCGCCGCCTATCAGTCTCGTTCATCGCTCGGCGCATCGAGTCGGTGATCTTGTCGGCGTAGAGAATCGCCCTGCCTTCGATGTGCCGCGCCGCGCGTCCCATGGTCTGAATCAGCGACCCTGTAGAGCGCAAAAAACCCTCTTTGTCGGCATCAAGAATCGCGACCAGGGAAACCTCTGGCAGATCCAAACCTTCGCGCAGCAAATTGATCCCAATCAGCACATCAAATTCGCCTTTGCGGAGGCCGGCCAGCAGCTTCACGCGCTCCAGTGTTTCTATCTCCGAGTGCAGATAACGGCAACGCACGCCAACCTCGGTGTAATATCCGGCAAGGTCTTCGGCCATGCGCTTGGTAAGGGTTGTCACCAATACTCGCTCATTGCGAGCGGCGCGGTCTCTGATTTCAGCCAGCAGGTCGTCGATCTGACCTTTCACGGGTCGAATCTCTACCTCTGGGTCGACCAATCCCGTCGGGCGAATTACTTGCTCCACGACAACGCCTGCGGACTTGGTCAGCTCATACGGCCCGGGCGTTGCCTAAACATAAATCGCCTGATGCACGCGATTCTCAAACTCCTCAAACTTCAACGGACGGTTATCCATAGCCGAGGGTAGGCGGAAGCCATAATTCACCAGGTTTTGCTTGCGGCTGCGGTCGCCGAACCACATTCCATGCACCTGGGGAATCGTCGCGTGGCTCTCGTCGATGAACAGCAGAAAATCGCGCGGAAAATAATCCAGCAGAGTGGGCGGCGCCTCGCCCGGCAAGCGACCGGAGAAGTGTCGCGAGTAGTTCTCAATCCCGTGGCAGTAACCCATCGACTTGATCATCTCCAGGTCGTAGCGCGTGCGCTGATGAATGCGCTGCGCCTCCACCATGCGGCCTTGAGATTCGAGTTCGGGAATCCAGCCATTCAGTTCCGTCACAATCGAATCAATGGCATGCGACTTCTGCTCCGGCTGCACCACGTAATGGCTTTTCGGATAGATCGGCAGCCGCGCGTACTTCTGCTTCACCGTGCCGAAGAGCGGGTCAATTTGCGAGAGCGACTCAATCTCGTCGCCGAATAACTCAATCCGGTAAGCCAGTTCGTCGTAGGTCGGAAAGACCTCAATCACGTCGCCGCGCACGCGGAATGTGCCGCGCCGGAAGTCAACATCATTGCGCTCGTAAAGGATTTCGACCAGCCGCCGGGTAATGTCTTTGCGGCTGATTTTTTGGCCTTTTTCCAGCAGCAGAAGCATCCCGTAGTAAGCCTCCGGCGAGCCTAGGCCATAGATGCAACTAACTGAGCTGACAATGATTGCGTCGCGCCGTTCGAAGAGGCTGCGCGTGGCCGAAAGCCGCAGCTTGTCCAGCTCTTCGTTGATCGTTGCTTCCTTTTCTATATATAGGTCACCGGCGGGAATGTATGCCTCCGGCTGGTAATAATCGTAATAACTCACAAAGTATTCGACCGCATTGTTGGGGAAAAACTGCTTGAACTCGTGATAAAGCTGGGCGGCAAGGGTCTTGTTGTGCGCAAGAATCAGCGCTGGCCGGTTCGACTCTTCAATGACCTTGGCCATCGTAAAGGTTTTGCCCGAGCCGGTGACGCCGAGCAGCACCTGGTGCTGCTCGCCCGCGGCAAGTCCGCTCATCAGCTCGGCAATCGCCCGCGGCTGATCTCCTCGTGGCGTATAGCTCGTGACCAGTTGAAAGTCCATGCGGCGATTATACCTCAAAGGCGAATATTGAGCGAAGATTTCGATGGAGATTTTGAACGGAGAGCGGCGCAAATGTCGGCTTACAGGTGGAGTGGCTTGTATACCTTTGGGCCGATGAAAAAGCGCACATCAGTAGGGGCGCAGGTGGACTTATGAGCAAAATGAAGTTCAAAACGCGAAAACGTCGGGTTTCAGGTGGACGGAAATATGCGGAATGTGGGGTTAGAGGCTGAGCAAAAGTCGAAAACTAGCATGTAATTTGGTCGTTTTTGGTTGTTTTTTGGCGCAGTTTGGACGGGTTTCGGCCTACGGTTGGCGCAAGGAGAGCCTTGGGAGAGTCGGGCGTCTGGCCAAGGTGACCGTCTCGCCCGATGCCGCCCGCCAAGAACCATCTAGTCTTCTAGCTTGCCGCACACTCGATCATAGCTCTGCAACCGCTCACGGTTAATCCCTTTCGACTGATAGCTCGTCACCAGTTAAAAACCCATGCGGCGACTACATCAAGAGGCGAATAATGAGCGAAAGAGTGTTATACTTGCTTTCCATGGAACGGCTATTCTCTTGGGAAGTCACCAGTTGGGTCGTAGGTATCGCAATTTCTTGTGCGATTGGAATTCTAGCCTTAAACGATTTTCGACTGGCTAAGTTCTTCTTCCTGATAGCAGCAGCCGATGCAACCGGAGGAACGATCATGAGCATCAGCCGTTCCGGACTTAATGTGTGGTGGCAGGGAGTTCTTGTGTTCGCCGCTGGCGGCTGCATCTGCCTTTTTCTTTTTGTCTCTATTAGGTACGTGGACAGTAAAAAAGAAAGAGGAATTGTCAATTCACCTTTGCAAGATCAGATTGTCCACTCGGATGGAGTTGCTCGTGATGCCAAAAACGTCTTACCTCAAACTGGGCCCGAACTTAAGCATCCAGCGATCTCTACGCCAATAGCAGCGCAGCCGGAGGTTAAGACCCGTAGATTCGCAACGCTTGTTCCAATTGTGCCAACATGGTCGAACAGCCCCATACCTTTTGATACCAATCTCCAAGACCCACATCAAGAGTTCTATTCTGATCTACTCAGTCTGGCAGGCCGTCCTGAGAAGCGACCTGTTGATTGGCTTCCATATAAGGACAGGCATCTCGAAGCGGATGCTGGCTCTTCATTTGCAATCAGGTTGGTTCAGTACTACATATTCAAGTCAATCTACAGGCTCCATCGCGGCACCTCTGGCGGAACGAAGATAACAGTAGGGAAAGGGGTCACTCCGATTGAAATAGAGCCGATTTTACCGCCAGATGCGACGCCATATGCAAACGAAAAAATATTGCATATGCTATCGGACAATGAGTTTCTACGCCCTATGGACAAGATGCTCTGGACCTCCGACAGTAGAAGGCTACAAGTTCCGAAGGGGACGGACGTTTCCTTCGTAGAAGAACCCGCGATTCCAGGGCAAGGAAGAATGCTTATTTGTAGAGTTCGCTTTGAGCGCCCGAGCTTTTATAAATTGGATTTCGATGTGTCATCGGGGGTGGGAGCCAATGGCATGATGCCTGCTGGTTATGATCCTCAGACCGTCCCAGGAGCTACCACATGGACGGTGACAGTAACAATGCGTTCTGAAATACAAAAGCGAACCGACGAAGGATTTCAACCCGACCTATATACAGCGTGGGTAAACGCGCTATTTGACGGGCTAAGAAAAAAGATGGCTTTCGAATAGCGGGTGTGTCCCAGGTCCCGCTATAGGAACCTGGGACACCAGAACTACCAGGGCAGCGGCTGGCCAAGATGGAAGTAGCCGCCGGTGGGGCCGTCGTCGGGAAGAGTGGCTAGCGCGGCGCTGGTTTTGGCGCCTTCGCTTAATTCCATTGTGGCTTGGGGGCCGCCCATGTCGGTTTTCACCCAGCCGGGATGCGCCGAGTTGACCTTGATTTTTGTGTCGCGGAGTTCATAGGCCAGATGCACTGTGAAGGCGTTGAGTGCCGTCTTCGAGGCGTCGTACGCGAAGGACTTGGCGTTGTAGATGGGCGACTGCGGGTCGGCCTGTAGCGTGAGAGATCCGAGAATGCTTGACAGATTTACGATGCGCCCGGCAGCACTTTTTTTGAGCAGCGGCAGCAGCGCACTGGTGAGCGCCACCTGCGCAAAAAAGTTAGTCTCGAAGACTTTGTGCAGCAGTTCCAAAGGAACCTCGGCAACCGAGTGTTCCGGGCCAGTGCCGGGAAAGACGCCTGCGGCGATTCCGGCGTTGTTCACCAGAATATCGAGGCGACCGTACTTGGAATCGAAGTAATGGTAAGCCGTCTGCGCATCGGCTGGCTTGGTGATGTCGAATTCGATTACGTCTGCGTCCACACCCGCAGCGCGGAGCTTGGCGACGGCCTGAACGCCTTGCGCCAGGTTGCGTGAGCCGATGACAACCTTCACGCCAGCATCCTTCAATTCGATTGCAGTCTGAAAGCCGAGCCCGCGATTTCCGCCGGTGATAAAAGCGATTTTTTGCGGCATGAAAAATTTCTCCTGTGCATGGTTTGATTCGCTGAGCACAGGAGAGGGTGCAGGAATCTGCGGCTACTCGCCCTTGCTGGTTTGTGTGGTGAGATAGCGCTCGTAGCCAAGCTCGGCGATCTGGTGCAGTTGGGTTTCAAGCCAGTCAGCGTGCTCTTCTTCGTCTTTGAGCAGCTTGATAAAAAGATCACGCGAGCCGTTATCTTTTTCGTTGGCTGCTATCAGAGCTGCCTCGTTATACATGGCTACGGCTCCGATTTCGAGTTTCAGATCGGACTCGATCATGGCTTTGACGTTTTTGCCAATCGACAGGGACAGCGGTTCCATGGTTGGCGAGGCGTCTAAAAACAGGATGCGCTCCATGAGCGACTCCGCGTGCTTCATCTCGTCGATGGACTGCTTTTTGATGTACTTTGCAAGCCGGTCGTATCCCCAGTTTTCGCACATTTCGGCGTGAACAAAGTATTGGTTGATGGCGGTGAGCTCCTCACGAAGCGCACGATTCAGTTGCTCGATAACCTTTGCTTTACCCTTCATATCGGGGATTCTACTAGAGGTTTGGACGATTTGGAATAGAAATTTTAACTGACGCGGACCGGCGACTGCCGCCTCGGACCTCGCTCCCGCACAGCGGATGCTAGCATGATTCTTATGAGTTCAATGAGTCGTCGAGAAATGCTCAAATTGGGGTCGACCGGTTCGCTGGCCGTGTTGGCCGGTATTGCTTCTGAAGGCGTGGCAGAGGCCCTCGCAAATGCCGCACACGCAGTTGTATCCAAATGGGATGTTTTTGAGTTATCTCTGCAAGGTCCATCGACGGGGAATCCGTTTACTGAAGTTGAGTTATCGGCGACCTTTACCCTGGGGCACAGATCAGTCGAAGTGGACGGGTTTTATGACGGCGCGGATAGTTACAAGCTACGCTTCATGCCGGACACAGAGGGCGACTGGAGTTACACCACCAAGAGCGGCACGACGACGCTTGATGGGCAGAAGGGTGGCTTTCACTGCGGCCCCGCGGCGGCTGGCGTGCATGGTCCTGTTGGCGTACATAACACGCATCACTTTGCCTATGCCGACGGTACACCTTACTTCCCATTTGGCACCACTTGTTATGCATGGGTTCATCAGACCGATGAGTTGCAGCGGCTGACTCTTGAGATGCTTGCCGCCGCTCCATTCAACAAGATTCGCATGTGCGTCTTCCCGAAGAGTTATGAATACAACCATAACGAACCGCCGTTTTATCCTTTTGAACGCTCGGCGAAAGGAGAGCACGATTTTACGCGGCTCAATCCTGCTTTCTTCCGGCATCTTGAAGAGCGAATCATTGATCTGGACAAGCTGGGAATCGAAGCTGACCTGATTCTCTTTCATCCTTATGACCGTTGGGGTTACTCGGAGATGCCGGCGGAGGTTG
Organism: uncultured Occallatibacter sp.; assembly: GCA_964414945.1. GTDB lineage: Bacteria > Acidobacteriota > Terriglobia > Terriglobales > Acidobacteriaceae > Telmatobacter. Next base: position 48,855 of record CAYPYJ010000007.1, on the reverse strand, counting down.
ACGACAGATACCTGCGCTATGTGGTGGCGCGGCTTTCGGCCTACAGGAATATCTGGTGGTCGATGGCGAATGAGTATGACTTGATGAAAGCCAAATCTGTGCAGGACTTCGACCGGTTCTTTCATATCGTCGAGCAGCGCGACCCAGTTAGTCATCTGCGTTCTGTGCATCACTCCGGTCCGATGTATGACTACAGCCATCCGTGGGTAACTCATGCCAGTTTGCAGACTCATGACTTCGAAGCCGCCGCCGGATGGTTGAAGGCGTGGCGTAAGCCGGTGGTCTATGACGAAGTGATGTATGAAGGCAATCTGGACCGGCGCTGGGGCAATCTTTCAGGTGAAGAACTTACGCGGCGCTTCTGGCTGGGAGTTATGGCTGGATGTTATGTGACGCACGGAGAGACTTATCTCGATCCCGATCATCCGGCCGATAAAAACTTGACGGCGACAATAGTGTGGTCGAATGGCGGAGCGCTCAAAGGCACAAGCCCGGCCAGAATCGCATTTCTGCGCAAGCTGGTGGAAGAGACGGCGGCTGGAGCAGGCGCTCGCAGCGGGTTGGAGGCTGGCGCTACTCAGTATTATCCGAACGCGGTTAGCATGGACGCCGGCGGAAAGCTGCCGCAACAGATTTTCTATTACTTGGATTTCCATCAGCCGATTCAATATGAATTCTCGCTGCCAGAAGGTACTTTTACGGCCGAGTTGATTGATCCGTGGACCATGACAATTACGGCGCTGCCGGGAAGACACAAGGGCAAGACGAAGTTGAAACTAACGGGAAAACCATATCAAGCAGTACGATTCAAACGGGTGGCAGGCTAAGGTACTCGTCGCTCGCCGTGTTTCGCTCTACGCTACAATGCAGTTATTCAAGGAGGTTCAATGCGCAGGATTCTTTTCGCCGTTCTCGCCGTCGTTTTTGCCGCTTCGCTGGCCACACCGCTGAAAGCCCAGGGCGCGCCACCGCAGATTGGCGCCGACCAGCCTTACACCGTTGAGTACTACTACAAATGCCAGTGGGGGCATCAGGGTGAGTTCTTGCAACTCTTTTTGAAGAACCACTATCCGCTGCTCAAAAAGATCCAAGGCACGGGGCGCATTCTTTCTGTGAAGATTGAGCAGCCTGCGAATCACACATCTGAGGAATTGCGCTGGGACTATCGCGTGACGATCCGGTATAAGAACTCGACCGTGGCTACGACTGCGAATCCAGATGAAGAGACTTTCATCAAGGAGCTGTGGCCGGATCAGGAGAGTTACAAAAAAGAAGAGCAGCGGCGGTTTGAGATTCTGCTTGGACACATTGACCTGCCGGTGACCGACATTACTCCGGCGGCGAAATAGAGCATTGCGGGAATCGGGTTATTGTGGAGCGGCGCGGTGTGGAGGTCTCGATCCCAGGTCTCAAAATCGAGACCTGGGCCACCAGGGCGGAGGAACGAATGGAGAAAGTTTACCTCTTGTGGCACACGCATCCGACGGGTGCCGGTGAAAACAACGAGAAGTTAATAGGGGTATACGCTACACAAGAGGCTGCGATGGTTACTCAGCACCTCCTTCTGGGAGTGTCTGGCTTTTCTTCGTATCCGGAAGGGTTCGAGATCGTTGCGTATGAGGTCGGAATGGATCATTGGACCGAGGGGTACTTTACAGAGTGAACCGCTCTCTAGTCAGGTGCCGGACATCTCGATTTTGAGATGCGGGCTTATGTTTACGACGTAGAGATCTACAGGTATGACGCTCACTGCCGGATATGCACTCAGCGTAGCGTCTGACACTTGGGCCAATTCTACCGGCAAAGAACGAGATACCGAATCAGGAAACGACTCACTCAATCACGACTCTTCCACTGCCGGACGAGGTTTTCGGCTGCTTGGGGCCATTCGGGAAACTCAAACTCGAATCCGGCGTCAAGCAGGCGTCCGGGAACGGAGCGGCAGCTCTGCAAAACCAGCTCCGGCTCCGTACGCAGAAAGATTGCACCGAGCTTGATGGCCAGTGCAGGGGCGGGCAGGCCGTTGGGCACATCCCAGGCCCAGCGCAACGCTGCCATGAAATCGCGGTTGACGATGGGCGTGGGAGCGGTCATGTTGATGGGGCCTTCCAGCTCCTCGTGGGCAATCAGAAATTCAACCGCGCGCGCGTAGTCGGCCTCGTGAATCCAGCAGACGAATTGGCGACCACTGCCCTGCGTGCCGCCGAGACTGGCGCGGACGAGATGAGAGAGCACGCCAAAGGCGCTGCCGTGCGTGGGGCTGAGAACCACGGCGCTGCGCAGAGCCAGCTTGCGGGTACGCGGTGTTTCGGCGGCAAAGAAGGCAGCCTCCCAATCGCGAGCCACGCGCGCGGAAAAGCCACGGCGCAACGTCCACCGCTCTGCGGACGGCTCCCGATGATCCCTGCTCATCTCGCCGGTCGCTTCACTCACAGGCAGATCGATTCCATTTTCATCGAGCACCCGTTTGTAAATCGTGGCCGCCGAAGCATTCATCCAAACCCGCGGCGGGTCGGCTAGTCCGGCGATGACCTGGCCGAGCAGTTGCGTGCTTTGAATGCGGGATTGGTAGATAGCCTTGCGATTGGCCGCGTTGTAGCGGCAGTTCACACTGCGCCCTGTCAGGTTGATGCAGGCGTCGGCGCCTTCCAGATACTGAGTCCACGAACCGACGGTTTCGCCGTCCCAGTGAACCGTCTCCCAAGGCGCGGTGTAGGGGCCGCGCGTCAGTACGGTCACTTGATGGCCTTGCAGCTGAAAGTGGCGGGCCAAGGCCTGACCCACCTGACCGCTACCGCCGGGAAGGACGATGCGAAGGGGGCGCGGGCTCGCGGCGGTTGTGCTCATAGATTCAGATTACTTCTTCTGTTTGGTCTAGAGCATTTTCGGAAATAGTGCAGACCTAATATTCATTGGTATCCCACCCATTCCGCAGAAAAACGCGGAATGGATGGGGCACGGAAGTCTACTGTAAAAGCAAAAATGCTCTAAATCTTTGCGGGACTCAGAGCTGAGGTCCAATCGGCTGGAGAGTCCACCAGAATGTCGGGCGGATTGTCTGTCAGGCTCTCTGGCGCGAGGCCGAAGGTGCAGCCTACGCACCAGGCTCCGGCATTGCGCGCCGTCTCCACATCCACCTGGCTGTCGCCGATCATCACTGTTTCTTCAGGACGCGCACCGGCTTCGTTCATCAACGCAGCAAGGCCCTCCGGATCAGGCTTCTTGGTGGTGAAACTATTGCCGCCGTAAATATTCAGGAAGTAGGGAGCGAGACCAAGCGCAGCGCAAATCTCCCGCGCCGGACGCACCGGCTTATTGGTGAGGACAGCCATCAATCGGGCGGGACCATCCGGGTGTTCGTGCAATTGATGCAGCGCGGCCAACGCCTCCAGAACTCCCTCGTAGGCGTAGGTATAGTCCAGCTTGTGTTCACGATAGTAGACGAGGAAAAATTGATAGGCACGAGCCAGTAGCTCCTCGTCGGTCTCAACTGCATCGGGACCAAAGAGCGCACGCCGCATCAGCATCACGGCTCCATCGCCGATGTAACCGGCAACCACCGCGTCCGACAAAGGTTCACGGCCAACATGAGCAAGCGTCGCATTGACGCTGTTGCACAAATCCTGCGCGGAGTCGATCAGGGTTCCGTCGAGATCGAAAACCAGTAGTTTCAGTTGCTGGATGGGGATTGGGCGAAGTGTGCGAACCATAATTCCAGTGTAATGGAACAATAGATAGTAAACAGCTAAGGAATCTCTGCACAAGTTTTATTTGTTGAAGCCAACGCACTCAGGGGCTAAAGTCCGAGTTCATTTTGCAGGCTTTGCGGCACGACTGAAGTCGTGCCCTGACACAATGCGGGCTTGATCAGAACCTCCCTAACAGTTGACAGTTAAAAAACTGAAAACTGTTAGCTGTCTTCTGTTACAGCATTTTTGGTTCTCGTGTTTGCGCTCGAAATGGACGGTTGTGCTATCCCACCCATTTCGCAAAGTACGCGAAATGGATGGGGAACCCAGAGCATTTTGTTAACACTCGAGTTGAAAACGCGCTCGCTATATCAATGCAAGCGAATGTCGCCGGAACCGGTAGAGATGCGTACCGTTGGTCCGCCTCCTTTGATTTTTCCGGAGACGTGATGATGGTTTTGCGTGCCTTGCGTCAGCATCTCCATATCGGTGTGAATGCTGCCCGAACCGGTAGAGGCATCGAGCGTTAATGCTGCGCCGCCGGTTGAGTAATCGATGTTGCCCGAGCCGGTCCAAAGCTTCCAATCGGATGAGGGCGTACCTGCCAATTTGAGGTTGCCCGAGCCGGTGCCGGCATGCACACCACCATGTAGATTGTGCATCTCCACGTTGCCTGATCCGGTTTGTGCCTTCACATCACCCGTGCCGGTTTGCTCCGCATAGACATTGCCCGAGCCGGTGTCCGCTGAGAAACCTCCGTGCAGGCCAACGGCGTGAATATTTCCGGAGCCGGTGTGTAGCTTTGCGTTTTCGCCGACACCGTCGATAGAGATATCACCCGAGCCGGAGCCAGCGTCAAGGAAGGAATTTTCAGGCGCCAGAATCTCATAGTCGATGCTGATATTGTGCATGTTTTCGGAATGCCCGCCAATGCGGACGATGTTACCCGTCTGCTCAATGGGCGGATGAGCAGCGATCTGCCGTACCCGCTCCTCGCTGCCACCCCAGCCTGATTTGACCCGGCCGTAGATGTGCACCTGGTTGCCCGAGCCGTGGGTGATGTGGATGTTGCCCGAGCCTGTCGCTACCGACAGTTCCACGCGCCCGCTGACCGAGAGAGAACGCTCAAAGGTGGCCTCCGCGCCTAGAGCCGGGAGCGCTGCCAAAACTAATGCCGCTGCTGCAATCCAAAGCTTTTTCATTGCATCCTTTCTTAGAAACAGGGACTAGGAACTAAGGGACTAGGGACTAATCTCTGCCGTTACTGTTGCAACACCACTTGTTCGCCTTCTTTCAATCCGCTCAGAATCTCAGTGACCGATCCGTTCGACAATCCAACCGTGACCGGAACCTTGCGCTTGCCTTCCTTCTGTTTTTTGTCGGGAATTTCGACGCTGGCTTTCTTCTGGCTGTCGTACATCACGGCGCTCTCTGGCACCATCAGCACGCCCTTATGCTCGTCGAGAATGATCTCGGCGTTGGCGGTCATGTTGGCTTTGAGTTCGCCGCCGGGATTGTTGATGGAAACGCGAACCTCGAAGGTCGTCACGTTGTCCTTCTCCACCCCCAGCGGAGCAATCTTGGTCACCTTGCCGTTGAAGACGCGGTCCCTGAAGCTCTCCACCTTGATGCGTGCCGGCTGGTTCATGTAGACGTGTGCAATGTCCGCCTCATCCACCTTGCCCTGCACGTAGACTTCGTTAGTGTCGCCCTCGGTCATCACCAGCGTGGCCGTTGAGCCGAGCACCAGAATCGAACTGACCGCTGCACCAATCTCAACATCGCGGGAGAGAATCACGCCGTCCATGGGCGCCACGATGGTTGTGTAACTCAACTGCTCTTCGAGTTGCTTGAGGCCAGACTGGGCTTGCTGCACCTGCGCCCGCGCCTGCTTCAGCCGGGCGGTATCCACGCCGACTTGAGCCTGCGAGTTATTCCGACGGGTCAGCGCGGCTTGGTAATCCTTGTTGGCGTCGTCCAGAGCCTGCCTGCTCACAATGCCTTCCTTATTCATCTCAGCATTGCGGTCGAGCGTGGCCTTGTACATGGGCAGATCAGGCGCGGCAGCGTTCACCTTATCCTGCTCGATGTTGGCCTGGAAGATGGATACATTGGCCTCGGCGGCTGCCAGTTGAGCCCGCTGCGCCGCCACCTGCGCCGTAATCTCCTGCTCATCGAGCTGCGCCAACTGCTGGCCTTTTTTCACGTTATAGTTAATATCCACAAACAGCTTCTCGACAATGCCGGAGGCCTTAGACTTCACCTCGACTTTGGTAATCGGCTGTATTTTTCCGGTAGCCACAACCGAGCGTGCCACATCGCCGCGCGTCACCTTGCCAAGTTTGTTGGCGTCAATGGACGAGCCGGAGGCCAGCCGCACCAGCAGTACACCCAGCACCAGCACGACCACTGCCACCCCAGCACTCAGCCATATCCAGAATTTTTTGCTTTTGCGTGATGCAGCCACCGGAAACCTCCTATAGTCGCAAAGAATATCGCACGGAATTGTTGATAAAAAATACCCAAGGCTCAGACGGCTACCGAAGATGCTTCGTCAACCAGGTTAAGCCTGTCAGTATCGGTTCCTTGCTTTTGATTCATACGCAAACCGCCACGACTTGGTTCCCGGGCGTTGACGCTGACCCAACTGCCTCTATTTTCTGCTCCCTGCAAATGCTATCCTCACATGCGAGATGCATGGACTTTCCCTGCTTGAATTTGTCGCCGTGGCCTTGCTCATTCTGGCCAACGCTTTTTTTGTGGCAGCCGAATTCGCTCTGGTCTCCATTCGCGACACGCGTATTGAACAGATGCTGGCTGCTGGCCTTCCCGGAGCGCGCGCCGTTCGCCGTCTACAGCAGGATTTGGACGATTTTCTGCCCGCCGTGCAGCTGGGCGTCACCCTCTGCTCGCTGGCTCTGGGCTGGATCGGCGAACCGCTGGCCGCCTCCGTCCTGGAGGGCTGGCTGGACTTGCTGCCCGTCTCGCCCGCACATGCTCAGATCTATGCGCATATCGCAGCCGTCGGCGCAGGGGCTCTGGGCTTCGCGCTCATTACCTACTTTCACGTCGTCGTTGGCGAACTGGTGCCCAAGTCTCTCGCACTGCGCCGCGCAGAGGCTCTGGCCGTCGCCGTTGCCCCGCCCATGTTCTTTTTCATGACCGTGGCACGTCCGGCAGTGCGCCTGCTCAAATCTTCTGCTGCCGTCATTCTGCGCGGCTTCGATATTCCCATGACCGAGCGCGCCCAGGTCCACTCTCCCGACGAACTCAAGCTAATTGCCACCGCCGCACGCCGTTTGGGCGTTCTGCCCCGCCTGCAGGAAACGCTCATCCATCGGGCTTTGGAATTAGATGAGGTGCCTATCCGCGAGATTATGACTCCGCGACAGAAGATTTTTTCGCTGCCCTCGAATCTCCCCATCGAAGCCGCCAGCGCCCAGGTCATTGAGCATTTGCACTCCCGTGTGCCGGTCTACGACGAAACCCGCGGCCCGGAGCACATTATCGGTGTCGTCTACTCCAAAGACCTGGCCCGGCTGATCTTTTACCGCGCAGCCGCTCCGGTTGTCCAGCTCAACCTCCGTCAGGTGATGCGCAATGTGCTGGTGGTTCCGGAGACCAAGACCGTCCTCGACCTGATCCGCGACTTTCAGCAGCGCCGCCGCCAAATGGCCATCGTAGTGGACGAGTATGGCTCCACGGTGGGCCTGGTTACCGCTGAAGACGCTATTGAGCAGTTGACCGGCGAGTTGGAGGACGAGTTCGACTCGCCCGAACTGCCGGTGCTGGCGACTGCTGGTGGCGCTCTGCTGATGGACGGCGGCGTGAACCTGCGCGACCTGGAAACGCAGATGCAATGGAGCCTGCCGCGTGACGGCGGCGTGGAGACTCTGGCCGGCTTTGTTCTTATGCGCCTGGGCCACATTCCTAGTGAAGGCGAGAGCGTGACGCATGATGGCCGCCGCCTGACTGTGGTGGAGATGGATGCTCGCCGCATCGCCAAAATCCGCGTTGAGCCGGTGGAAGAAGAAACACCGGCATAGGTGCGCTGCAATTGAGCTGGTCATTGAAACCCGAAGCGGGATGCGTCGCAATTTAATTCCGTTTTCTGCATTCGCAGAACGTAGGAAACCGCGGCATGGGATGCACTTCGGCCGACGATGCAATAATGGAGCAAGACCTTGCACATCTGAACGGCTTACTACGACCCGCATGAATCTGCCTAACTCCATCACGATGAGCCGGATCGTTATGATTCCGCTGCTGCTGTGGATTCTCTCCTCGCACTTTCCCTGGCATGCGGATGGCGCGCAGGAGATTACCGCATCGGTTCTGTTCGTATTAGCCTCGATCACGGACGGAGTCGATGGCTACCTGGCTCGTAAGCGCAAGCAGATCACTACGATGGGCATGCTGCTGGACCCGTTGGCGGACAAGATTATGGTGACCAGCGCGCTGGTGGCCCTGGTGCTTTATAACCCCGATGTGGTCAAGGTCTGGATCGTGGTGATTATCATTGGCCGCGAGTTCCTGATCAGCGGTTTGCGCTCGATTGCCTCTACAGAGGGATTTACGATTGAAGCCAGCGATTTGGGCAAGCTGAAGACTGTAGTCCAGATTGTCTGCGTAGTTTCGGCATTTTTGGCACATCGGTGGACCGAGTGGCACTTCGGTCTGCTTATTGTGCCTGTACGCTGGGTCGCTATCGCCGCCATCTACTTCACGCTGCTAGTCTCCACCATTTCGGTAATCGACTATTTTGTGGGCTTTTGGAAGAAAATCGACCATGCCAGCAAAGACAGCCGCAAAAAGTCCTTCGTGCTTAGCCGCAACAAGAAGAGCGCGAACGCGCCGGTCAGCACGCCGTAACCCAGGCAGACAGCAATCATGGCACAAAGTAATCCCAGAATTGCGATGGGCAAAGTGGCTACCGTTCAATCCCAGGCCGTATGGCAGGATCTGCCCCGGTTATGTGCCGCGAAGCCCATGTGCGACAATCCTCCCAAGACTAATTTTCTTATGAGATCTTCTCGGCTCTTTTTTCTGGGATCCGCTGGATTGGTTTTGACTGCTGTCGCGGCCTGGGCGGCTCAGTCGCCATCCTCGCTTGCGCCCAAGCTGCCGCCCTCGGTCCCGCTGGTTCTGGCCGGTGGGACTGTGGTGGATGTGAATGACTGGGGGCGCTCGGCAAAAGATCTGCCTGACGCCATCGTCATTGTCCGCGACGGCCGCATTACCGACGTTGGCTCGCGCATGGCGGTCAGCATCCCCAAGGGTGCTCAGGTGATTGACTGCACCGGCAAGTTCATCATTCCAGGCCTGATCGACGGCTATGCCGGCATGAATTCGCAAGGGCAGGCCAATGCCAACTTATATATGGGCGTCACCACTGTGGTGGCCGTCAGCGACGCACGGCGCGGAACGGTCAACATTGCCGCCTCACCCCGTCCACACCTCTACCTGGTTGACTCCATCGGCTCGACCGATAACTGGAGTCTGCTGGCCAAACGTCCTGATTGGGCGCTCAAGCTCAGGGAACTGGCTCATCCGGTGGAGTTGAGCCCCGAGGAGACCGCCCACCAACTCATTGACACCGCCCGACTGGGGACACGCGCCGTCCGGCTGGGCCATAATATCACCGCTGCCAATGCCCAGTTGATTATTGCCCGCGCTCACCAGATGGGTCTGGTCACCTATGGCGAGTTCGTCGCCACTCCTTACCAGGTGGGCATCGAGGCTGGAGTGGATGCGTTGCCGCACATGGGCCGCTACGAGCTGGGTGTGATTCCCGACGAACTGCAGCGGCCGTTGGTGGAAGACTCCGGAGGCACCTCCGCAGCCACCGCCTACGACTACGCGGAGCGTCTGCCTACCACGGATTTGCACCTGCGCAATTACGCTCGCTTTTTGGCTGCCCACCATGCCGCGCTGATGCCTACCTTCAGCCTCTATTATGCGCAGTTGCCGGAGCATCGCAACCTGTGGAACGATCCTGCCGCCAAACTGCTGGACCCAGCCCGCATCAACGAACCCACCGACCGCACCACTGGCGAGATGGATTATCCTCTCACTCTTTCGATCATCTCTCGCCGTCTACCGTATTCCACCCAACGATGGATGGAAGAGAGCCAGCGCAAGAAAGCCGATCAGTCGGCCCTCCATTTGTGGCAGATCAACGAGGCATTCTTTTCCACTAATCCGCACTATCTGGCAGCTTCTGGCGCGCCGGTACGCAGTGCTCTTCCGGGCATCTCGATGCATATCGAGCTGGAACTGCTGGTCCGCCTGGGGCTGAGCCCGCGCGAGGCACTGGCCGCCGCCACCAATAATTACAGTTTGCAGTTTGGCTGGCATGAATTGGGCCTGATCGCTCCCGGACGCCGTGCCGATATTTTGGTTGTGGACGGTGATCCGACTGTAAATATCTGGAACGCCCGTCGCATCTCCGGGCTCATTATGGACGGGAACCTGATCGACCGTGCAAAACTATTGAATCTGAAGCGGTGAAATCTGTCTCGGCATTTTCAGAGCTTTCCAGCAGCGGAGTGAACAGAATTGCCGTGCATCGGTTAACGTAAAGACAGGAGTGTTGCGCAGATTCCCGAAACCATGACCGACTCCCTATCTCAGCTCGGCCCCAAACAACGGCATGACAAGGGGCTGGTTCTCATCGCGGCCTACAAATTCCTTCAAGCCTTGCTTTTTGCGGCTGTCGGCATCGGCGCTGTGCATCTGATGCATAAAGACGCTTCCGACGTGCTGGGTCGCGTAGCAGATCATCTGCATTTCAACTCTGAGTGGCGCTTGGTCACCTTCATCCTTGACAAAGCATCCCTGCTCAGCGACCCGCTGCTCAGACGCATCGGTTTGGCCGCTTTTTCTTACGCGGCCATTGGCGTTATTGAAGGAATCGGCCTCTACATGGAAAAGACCTGGGGCGAGTATTTGACGCTGGCAATTACCGCCTCGTTTCTGCCTTGGGAGATCTTCGAGATTCTGCGCCGAGTTACGTGGTTCCGGTCCGGTTTACTGGTCGCCAACCTGCTGATTTTCTTTTATCTTTTGCAGTTGGTGACGGAGCGTAAACGGTGCAAGCGGAAACCAGCAGTACCAGAAAAGTAGGCTCTTCGCTTTTCGTTCGCTTATACTACAAGAATATAGAGCTGCCTAATAAATGAATATATTTTGAACCAAGAGAGTAACCTAGCTCTATTAGTAGTGGCCAAACTCAATTAAAACCCTATTAGTAGTGTTTTAATTTTGGCAACTGTCTCGTTTCGCTCCACTATCCCAAAATTCTCCACAGCACTCGTTGATTTCCACGTATCGCGTTGAGCATTTCTGAGCGATACTTGGGTCATGAATGGAGCCAAGGGGGAAATTTGGTGAGATTTACCCAACTGGCAATGAAATTCGACCTCGATAAGAGCGACAGATGACAGACAGCCCTGAGACCAACCTGACCGGCGAACCCGAAACCTCGATTGAGGCTGCTGGTGGAACCCTGGGAACCTGGGACGATCTGCAAGTCGGTTTCAGCGGCAATCCGAAAGCAAAGCTGGATGACCGCGGTCGTTTGAAATTGCCCACTGAGTTCAAGACCTTTCTGGAAAAGAAGTATGGCAAGGACTTCAATGCCTTTTATATCACCAGTCGGGAGGGCGAGGACGCAGAAATTTATCCGATGCCCGAATGGCAGCAACATCTGGGAAAGGTCTTCAAGCTGCCGAAGAGCCTTCCGGCCCGCCAGAAGCTGCTGGAACGGTACTCGCTTTACGGCGACCGGGCGGATATGGACGCTCAGGGACGGCTGCTGATTCCCGAAGAGCTGCGCAACGCGGGCATGGCGAATGTGGAAGTAAGAGTCACGGGAGAGGGCTCCCTGTTGAGAGTCAAGAGCGTGAAGAGTTTGCGGGAGAGCGTGAAGGCCAATCCGCTGACCGCGCAGGAAGTGGATTCACTGACTGGATATGATTTGTAACTCGTATCCGCAAATACCCCCCAGGGGGAGCGCATGAAGAATTCAACAGAACGTCATGCGCCGGTTCTTTTACAAGAAGCGATTGATCTTCTCCGGGTACGCGCCGGTGGAACCTATGTGGATTGCACGCTGGGATTGGGCGGACATGCTTCCGGCGTTGCAAAGCTGTTGGGGCCGCAAGGACATCTGATCGGCTTTGACCGCGATGTCGAGGCGCTCGCGTTGGCAAAGGAAAAGTTGAATGGGGTTTGTGAGGAGTTAGGCAGTCAGGCACCGAAGGTTACTTTGATCGGAGAGGCTTTCAGCTCGATCACAAAGCATTTGCAGCCTAACTCGGTGGATGGATTGCTGGCCGACTTTGGAGTAAGCAGCCTGCAACTGGATGAGGCAAGCAGAGGATTTAGTTTTATGGCGGACGGGCCGCTGGATATGCGCATGGATACGCGCTCCGGGCCGACCGCCGAACAGGTGGTGAATGAGGAAAACGAGCAAGTGCTTGCCAACCTCATTTACGAATACGGAGAAGAAAGGAGGTCGCGGAGAATCGCCAGAGCCATTGTTCGCGGGCGGCCTGTTACAACCACCGGGCAGTTATCCCGGATTGTTGCATCAGCCGCCCCGGCAATGAAACCAGCGCACATTCATCCGGCGACCAGAACTTTTCAGGCTCTTCGTATCTTCGTAAACCGCGAGTTAGATGAGATTCGAGATTTGCTGGAGGCCGCACCTAAGTTGCTCAAGCCCTCCGCAAGACTGGTTGTTATTAGTTTTCATTCGCTGGAAGACAGGATTGCAAAAGACAGTTTTCGAGAAGGCGCACGACTGGGAATCTGGGAGATTCTTACCAAGAAGCCGGTTACAGCCAGCGAAGAAGAGACGGAACGCAACCCGCGTTCGCGCAGCGCGAAGCTGAGAGCGGGAGAAAAACAGGGAATAGGGATCAGGGATCAGGGAACAGGAATCCAAAAGAAGTACAAGCAGTAATCGGGAAAATCGGGATCGGGTAACAGCAAAGATAAGCAATGGAACCGACTGTTCCCTGATCCCTGATCCCTATTCCCTCAGTAGGAGGACTCCATGGCGGCATGCACGACAAGTTATTTTGAAGCAGGCAGAAGCTGGAGCGCGCGCGTTGACGAACACAACGCCGGGCTGCTGGCTCAGCAGGCCCTGCGTCGGCGTGGCACGCGCACACCGGAGTTCTACTTTCCGAAGCACATCGACAACAGCCGCTTGGTCAAGACGCCCGATCCAGCGCGCGCCAAGCAGATCAGCGTCTTCACGGTTGCCATCGGTATTCTGTTTTTGCTTACCATGATTTATGGCGTTCAGCACGTTAGCGCCATCAAGAGCGGTTATAGCATTGAAGCGCAAAAACAGGTTCGCGAACAATTGCGCGAGGAAAATCGCCAGTTGCGGCTTAGCGAAGCGCAGCTGACCGATCCAGGCCGCATTGATAGAATGGCTCGTGAGATGGGGCTTGCCGAACCGCAGCCGGGCCAGATGATTCACTCCGACGCCGCTCCTGACACATCAGCTCCGGCACTTGCGCAGGCAACGCCTCCAGCCTTCGCTACGCAATAGTCCAGCGCTGTAATTCAACCGGAGCGATCACTGATGTCCTCCCCTGTTCGACCCAGCCGGAATCGCAACCCCGCGACGCGCGCCATGCCACTAAAGCTGGCGCGCTTCTGGCTGATTTGCCTCTTGTTTTTGTTCTGGACAATCCTGATCGCCTTTCGCCTTTTCTGGCTCCAGGTGGTGCGTCACCACGAATTTATGGAACGTGCCGACCGGCAGCAGCAGCGCACCTTCGAGGTGGCTCCGCGGCGCGGCGTGCTTTATGATCGCAATCTGCGCGAGCTTGCAATGACCGTGCAGGTGGACTCAATCTTCGCCGTGCCCACCGAGATTGGCGATAAAACAGCAGCCGCTCGCAAGCTGGCCGCCGTGGTCCACACCGATCCGGACGACTCGCAAACTAAAGAGGGACAGATTGTCTCCCGCCTCGTCTCAGGGCACAGCTTTGCGTGGGTTGCGCGCCGGGTTACGCCCGAGGTGGCGGCGCGTGTAAAGGCGCTTTCCCTCAAAGGCATCTACTTCCAAAAAGAGTTTCAGCGCTTTTATCCAAATAACGAAATCGCCGCGCAGGTGCTGGGCTATGTAGGTCTGGACGATAACGGCCTGGGCGGGCTTGAGCTGAAGTTCGAGCCGCAGTTGCACGGCGTCTCTGGCCGCATGTTCACTGCGCTGGATGCGCGCCGCCACGTACTGGGCTCCAGTGAGCGAGAGCCGCAGCCGGGACAAAATCTGGTGCTCACCATTGATGAGAATATTCAATTTCTTGCGGAGCGCGCACTGGACCACGCGATGGAAACGACCCATGCGGACAATGGCACGGTTGTGGTGCAGGATGTGCACACCGGTCAGATTCTGGCGCTGGCTATTCGGCCCGCATTCAATCCCAACCAGTTTCGCCGCGCCACCCCGGCGCTGCTCAGGAACCACGCGGTTAGCGATGTTTACGAACCCGGCTCCGTTTTCAAGCTGGTGACGTATGCAGCAGCGCTGGAACAAAAGGTGGCCACCCCAGACGACAAGATCGATTGCCAAGGCGGCCAGATCAATCTATTTGGTCGCATCATTCACGACGACAAGGGCGAACATTTCGGCGTGATCACGGTGCATGAGGCACTGGAGCACTCTAGCGACGTGGCTGCTGTGAAGCTGGCGATGAAGGTGGGCCAGGATCGCTTCTATCAGTACATTCGTGACTTCGGTTTTGGCCAGCGCCCGGGCGCGGAGCTGCCCGGCGAGACGCGCGGCCTGCTCAGGCCCGCGAACAAGTGGGGCGCAACGTCGATTGGTTCAATAGCGATTGGCCAGGAGGTTGGCGTCACGCCACTGCAACTGGTTTCTATGGTTTCGACGATTGCCAACGGCGGAATTTATCTTCCGCCACGCGTGCTGATGCCGGGGCAGGTGGATGGAACTGGCAACAGCAAATCGCCAAGCACACCACAACCTTTTAAGCATGGCGGGGAGTTGCCTAATCCGCTGCCAGCCGGAGCGCATCGCGTTCTGTCGACAATGACCGCAGCCCAGATGCGGAAGATGATGGAGGGCGTGGTGCTATACGGCACCGGTAAACCTGCACAGCTTAACGGCTACTCCTCGGGCGGCAAGACGGGCACTGCGCAAAAGATCGATCCAGCCACACATCTCTACTCGAAGACGATGCATATTGCTTCGTTTGCCGGCATTGCTCCAGTGAACAATCCAGTAATTGCCGTGTCCGTGGTGATAGACAATCCCAAAGGCGGGTCCTACTACGGCACAGCGGTTTCAGCGCCGGTTTTTGCAGAGGTGGCGCAACAGGTGCTGGAATATCTCTCCGTGCCTCATGACATCGAGCTGCGAAAACGCGCTTTATCAAAGGCTGATTTGCAAGTAGCCGAAGACGATGCTCCCGAGCACACTGGGGACATCAATGCGCTCTACTCGGCCGTCAACGATCTACCCGCAGATGATCCTCTGCGAGAACCGGCAGTACGGCCTGCTCCTGCAACCCAGGCCGCAGCTACTAATCAAGCCGACGCTTCGACACCTCAGTCAGCAACGGGCCAATCGCAAGCCGCACCTCAACCATCTAACAATACCGTTATCATCGCCGACGGCAAAAAGCTGAGCGTCCCGTCGCTCATCGGCCTGCCAATACGTAAAGTGGTTGAGCAAGCCGCAGCCGCTGGTCTCGAGGTCCAAATCACCGGCAGCGGAACGGTGCGCGAACAAGCCCCTGCTGCGGGAACTATGGTCGCGCCGGGGACGAAGATTGTGGTGCGTTGCGGGCGATAGCGTTACCGGCTGCACAAAGTTGATTACATCCCCTTCGGTGAATGGCTCGTCATCTCAAGCGGCACGCCTGTCTCCAGCAGACTCTTTAAGCTCGAAAGAATCATGGGCCAGCCGGTCGATACGGCCTGGATGAACTTCGATTCGCTCATGTCCATTGTGTGCGTGAGGGTGAGCTTGACGGCTTCGCCGCTCTCTTCGATCTCGTAGGTCATTCGCGAATACCCCTCGGCGGTCAGCGCGGGTACAATCTCATGCCGCCACTCAAGAACCAACCGGCGATGCGGTTCAATTTCGATAATCTCGCCGCTATCAGCGATGCGCCCATCTGCGAAAACAATCCGCCACGATGCGCCTGGCTTCCACTCAGACTCCTGCGTCGTCGCCATCCAGTATTGGCGCGTGAACTCCGGATCAATCAAGGCCTGCCACAGCTTTTCCACTGTGGTGCGAATGTAGATCACGTGTACAAACTGAGATTCAGCCATCGAGTTTGTCCTCTCGGTTTTCTTGAACCGGATTGCTTGGCTCAGGAATGGCGATCGCCCCGGAATTCAGATTCGGATGTGGCAGAATCGGTGCGCCGACTAAGGCATCTGGACTGCTGAGGTCTTCTGGCTCACTGTTTTCTGCGGTAACAGTTATTAGGAATTCTTGCAGTTTCTTGATTGTCTCCCTATCCGCTTCCAGGTACGCCAAAGCATACGCTCGAACGAAATCATCGACCGGATACCGGCCCAATTTGCGCTGTAAATCCTCATAAATATTTTTTCTTCCCGCGCTCATGCAAGCATCTTATATCAGATTTCAGTGGATTTAGGTGGAACAATCTACAATGAAACACGTGATGAATTGGAAAGAACTGATTGCAGAAGTTGCGGCGGTGGGCGTGGGCGGCGGCTCGGACGGGCCGGTGACCGGAGTCGAGTACGACTCGCGCAAGGTGACGAAGGGTTCGGTTTTCGTTGCCATGAAGGGTGGCTCAACCGACGGCAATAAATACGTCGAAAAAGCGCTCACTTCCGGAGCTTTGGGCATCATTACCGATTCGCCCCACAAGTTTGACCACCTGCTTGTCTTCGAGGCTGGCCTGCCGGTGCTGGAGGTGGAGCATGGACGCCGCGCGCTGGCGCAGGCTTCCGCGGCCTTCTTCGGCCACCCCGAACGGCAGCTCGCCACGACAGGAATCACCGGGACCAATGGCAAAACAACGACCGCTTACCTTGTGGAGTCGCTACTGAATGCCGCTGCCCGCAAAACGGTGCTGGTGGGAACGATTGAGTACCACGTGGCTGGCGAGGTGCGGCCGTCGGTCCACACCACGCCGGAATCAAGAGATTTGTATGAGCTGATGGCCGAAGGCGTTGCACGTGGCGCGACCGAACTGGTAACAGAGGTTTCAAGCCACGCGCTCGATCAAGGCCGCGCTACTGGTTTGACGTTCGATGTGGCCATCTTCACCAACCTTACGCGAGATCATTTGGATTATCACCAGACGATGGAAAAATATTTTGCCGCCAAGCGATTGCTCTTTGACGGCATGGTCTATCCGGCTCCGCGCGTGGCCGTTATCAACTCGCACGACCCGCACAGCAAGCAGTTGGCAGCGGCAGCGCGCAAGGCTGGAGCCGAGGTGCGGACGTATGGGATAGGTGAAGGCGATTGGCGGGCTGCAAGCCACACGCTCACGCCGAGTGGCGCAGTCCTCGAACTGGAAACTCCGGCGGGCGCGGCTAAAGTCGTTTCGCATTTGGCTGGAGAGGTGAACATTCTCAATCTGCTGGCTGCACTGGCAGCAGCTCACGCGCGCGGCGTGGAGTTTGCGAAGCTGATCGAATTTGTGCCGCAACTCAAGCCTGTACCGGGCCGCTTTCAATCGGTGGACGCAGGCCAGGCATTCACGGTGATTGTGGACTACGCGCACACCGACGACGCACTGCTCAATTTGACCGCGCTGGCAAGGCAAATGACGGCGCAAACCGGCGGGCGCGTAATTACGCTCTTCGGCTGCGGCGGCGACCGCGACCACACCAAACGGCCAAAGATGGGCATAGCGGCTGGCACGGGCAGCGATTTTGTTGTTGCCACCAGCGACAATCCGCGTAACGAAGAACCGCTCGTTATATTGGCTGAGATTGAGCCGGGGCTGAAGTCGAGCGGAGTTGAATTCACCATTGAGCCGGATCGCGCCGCCGCTATCGCACTCGCACTCAAATCGGCCAAGGCGGGTGACGTGGTTCTGATCGCCGGCAAAGGCCACGAGAAAGAACAGATCCTCGGCTTTACCACAATTCCCTTCGACGATGTTGAGATTGCTCTTTTCGCGCTGCGCAAAATGGGCTATGGTGAAACAGAATGAAACTCACTTTGGCAGAAGCGGCAGTCGGGATGGGCGCAGTGATGGAAGCGCCGGCCAGCGCGGCCAACGCCGGTGCTCTAGTGGTCACCGGATATTCAATTGACTCGCGCACCGTGGCTCGGGGCGAGTTGTTCTTCGCGGTGCGTGGCGAGCGGATGGACGGGCACGACTTTGTTGCAGCCGCCGTCGAACGCGGCACTGTGGCCGCAGTGGTTTCGCGCGCGTGTGTCGCCAGTCTGCCCGATGCCGCACTGGCGGTGCCATTGCTGATTACCGAAGATCCTCTCGCCGCTCTGCAAGGTCTGGCCGCGCACATTCGCCGCTTGTGGGGCAAACGCGTGGTGGCCGTTACCGGCTCGGCGGGCAAGACGACGACCAAAGAAGCGATTGCCGTGGCACTTGGCGCAAAGTTCAATGTGCTCAAGTCGAAGGGAAATTTGAACAACGCCTTTGGGCTGCCGCTGCAATTGCTGCGCCTGAAGAGGGATTACGACATCGCGGTTGTCGAGATGGGAATGAATCATCCCGGTGAGATTGCTGCGCTGGCCCGGATTGCCTCGCCCGACTGGGGCGTGGTGACCAACGTGGGTACGGCGCACATCGAAAACTTTGCAGACGGGCAGGCCGGCATTGCCCACTCCAAGCTGGAATTGGTGGACGCGCTGCCGACTAACGGCATCGTCTTCCTCAACTGCGACGATGCTTACGTCTCGCAGTTTGGCCGCGACTTTCATGGCCGTACTGTTTACTTTGGCGCTGGTCCCTGCGCCGATCCGCGGCTTCTTGAAGCTACGGAAGACATTTCCGGTCTGCACGTACGCTATCGCTCCGGCGAACGCGAAGGGCAACTGACGCTCCATCTGCTGGGCGCGCATAACGCATCGAATGCGCTGGCTGGACTCGCCGTTGCTTTGGAGGCAGGCGTTGATCTGGATGCGGCCGTAGCTGCACTGGAAACTCTCACTGCCGGCGACAAACGTGGCGAGGTGATCGAGACCAAAGGCGCGACGATTCTGAATGACTGTTATAACTCGAATCCTGAGGCGCTGCGCTCGATGATTCGTACGCTTGCCGCGCGGCCTGGCAGGCGCCGGATTCTGTTGGCGGGCGAGATGCTGGAGATGGGCGAGCAAGGCCCCGCGCTGCACGCAGAGTGTGGACGCGCCGCCGCTGAGGCTGGCCTGGATCTGGTGGTTGGCATCAGCGGCAACGCCGAACATTTGGCCGCCGCTGCGTGTAAGGGCGGAGTGGCCGCACTGTTTTTGCCCAGCGCTGAAGCCACGGGTGTATGGCTCAAGAAGAATCTGCGTAAAGGCGATGTAGTGCTAATCAAAGGCTCGCGTGGAGTGCATCTCGAACGGGCGATTGATGCTGTGAGACCGAACCTGAGTTAGTCGAGTGAGAGTGCAGAGCCAGACTTATTTCTTTTTCGTATCGCCGACAAATAACTTCCCTGCTCTGCCAAGCGAAAGTAACGCTTCGCCTTCGCCACATCCTTGAATATCTGCGCCTTCAGCGCCTCGGGCGATGGCCATTCGATTTCGCCGCGCAGACGCAGCAGGAACTCCAGTTCAATCGGCGTTTCGGCCGTGAGCTCGACTGGCTCAAAGTCCAGAATGTGCGACTCGACGGCGAAAGACGCCTCGCCAAAGGTGGGCCGATTTCCAACGTTGGTAACTGCCTGAAAGCTGCGCGCGCCCACATTGAGTCGCGTAACGTAAACCCCGAAGCCGGAAAGCAATCCATCGTATGCAGCCAGATTCACCGTGGGCACTAAAAGTCGCGTGCCGATGCCGCGCCCTCGCGCCTGCGTGGAGAGTATGGCAAACGGCCTGCCCAGCAGCCGGCGTGCGCGACTCACATCACCTGCGGCCACGAGCTCCCGAACGGCAGAGCTGGAAACCTCACGCCCTTGCACCTTGACCGGAGAATGCACCTCGACGGCAAAGCCGAACTCCGCGCCAAAAGCCTTGAGTTCAGCCACGCCAGCCTCGGCGCAATGACCGAAGCGGAAGTTGCCGCCCTCATGAATGCCGCGAATCCCGAGCGCATCCACCAAAATGCCGCACACAAAATCGCGCGCAAAAAGTGCTGCAAGCGCCGCGTCAAACTTCAGCACCAGCACCGCATCAATGCCGGTAAGGCTCAGCAGCCGCAGGCGCTCGGCAATGGGAGTGAGCAGCGGCGGCGCTTGTGCGGGATGCAGAAACTGCTCAGGGTGCGGATCGAATGTAATTGCCACGGCTCGCGTGCACAACCTCCGCGCCTCGCGAACCACCGCCGACAGAATCTCCTGATGACCCAGATGCACTCCGTCGAAGTTGCCGATAGCGGCCACACTGGGGCCAAAGCCTGAGGGAATCTCGGCAACAGAATGAAAAACAGAAATCACATTGCCTTCAGTCATCAATTCGCGGTCCCCAGATTCACCGACAGGCTGAGGCCATCATAGGCCAAACGAATGCCCTCCGGAAGCGTGCGATTTGTTTCTTCGTGGCCCAGTTCGTGGGCGATGTGCGTGAACCAAGTTTGCCGTGCGCCGATACGTTGTGCCCAGCCGACAGCCTGCTTCACGGTAGCGTGAGTGGGATGCGGCTTGTGGCGTAGAGCAGAGACGACCAGATGGTCCAGCCCTGTGAGCAGCGCAAAACTGGATTCGGGAATGGCGCTCACGTCGGTCAGATAGGCGTTGCGGCCAAAGCGAAAACCGGCAATTTCCATTTCGCCATGCAGCACCGGCACGCGGAGAAACTCGACACCATAAACTTGCATCTGCTCTGCCAGCGGACGCAACTCGACACGTGCGCGGTTGGGATACGTAGCGTCTGGCTTGAATGTGTAATCGTAGATGCGCTCCAGCACCGCCGTAGTCTCCAGCGAAGCGTAGAGCGGAATGGACCCGCCCTCGCGATAGGCCGTGAAGCTGAGCGGGCGCAGGTCGTCCATACCCAGAATGTGATCAGCATGGGAGTGCGTGTAAAAGACCGCATCGACGCGGGTGAGACCATTGCGCAGCGCCTGCTCGCGAAAGTCCGGGCCGGTGTCGATCACCACTACCCGCTCGCACCCTTCTGTCTGCCAACGCAGCAGAACCGAGGGCCTGAGCCGCCGGTCATGCGGATTAGTCGAGGTGCAGACCGCGCAGTCGCAGCCCAGCGTTGGAACCCCCATCGAAGTTCCCGTCCCTAGAAATGTCAGCACTCCGTCCATTCGCTCCCGCTGAAACTGTTCCTTGGTTACTGTTTTACCGCGTGGTTTGCGGTGGCGGAGGCTGCGGCGGTTGCATGGCTTGCAGGCTAATCATATTGGTAAGCTCCATGAAAGCCATCCGCACTTCAAACAACACTGTTTGCAGGGTTTTGTCCTCAGCTTCGGTCAGGTTGCCGCGAGTTTTTTCCGCCAGCACTCCCAACAAATCAATCGTTGTCCGCGCGCCTAGAATGTCCACCCTGGGTCGCTGGCCTTCCTGCGCGCCCGCGCCCATTTGAATCATGGCGGAGACATAAAACTGCTGCACCAAGTTTTCGAAGTTGATGCTCGGCTGTGCGCCCATCGCGGGATTTTGCGCTCGCACAATGTCCTCAAGCCGCTGCGCCGAGGCGTCGTATGCCGCCTTCTGTTCGCGGCTCTCCTTGGCCGTGGGTGTGACGGGCAATTCGCCTTCCGCCTCCGGCTCAAGATCCTCGGGCGCGGACTTGGGCTCGTTGACCACCAGGCGCGGTCCACCGCCCGGCTCTGGCGCCGCAGGCGGAATCACAGGCTGAGAACCCGGCTGCGATTGGTTTTCCTGCTCTTCTTCCGCTTTGATCTTGCGGCGGTCAATGACTTCAAACTTCGGTTTATCGCTCATGGTTTTCTGTTTTCCAATCTGTCATTCTGATGAAGTCAGTACCTATCCTGCACTCGAAACGGCGGGTGCGGCCAA
This sequence comes from uncultured Occallatibacter sp., assembly GCA_964414945.1. Taxonomy (GTDB): domain Bacteria; phylum Acidobacteriota; class Terriglobia; order Terriglobales; family Acidobacteriaceae; genus Telmatobacter. The sequence goes on along the minus strand of CAYPYJ010000007.1, from coordinate 27,046 downwards.
AATGCAAGCTGTTCCAGACGCCGTTTCGGTGTTGTAAATCAAGGATTGATTGCGCATCTCTGCTTCGCTGCGAATCATGCCCAAAGCAAAAACTCGACGGCCTGATGCCAACGGCAACTCCGCTGCGCTGGTGATCTGCCCTGCTGCAACTCCGTCTGTCGATGTTAGTTCGGCGCCTGCAGCCGGAACAGTACCAAAAAGCTCAAGCGACCGAAGATGCCGGTGAACGCTGCCCCGCGAACGGATACGCTCGACAATCTCCTGACCGAGGTAGCAGCCTTTGTTAAAACTGAGAGCCACCTGCGGTGGGGCCAACTGCTCGCTTTTCGCTCGCACAGATTTCATCGCCCCGGACAAACTCTCAGCCTGCGGAACGGCTTCCTGCGGCAGATCGCGCTCGGCAATGTCGATGCCATAAGCGGGAATCCCTTCGGCGATGCGAAAAGCCGTGAGCGTTGCCGCGCCAACCGGAATCGCACCTGCATCGGTCAGCGCCTTCCATAGCGCGGGAATCTGCTCCAGCTGCACCCACAACTCGTAATGCGGCGCAAGAACACCGTAGCTCCGAGCAAGACGAATCGGCTGCCCGTTCCACGTAGCGCGGACGCTGGTCATCGATTCAGGTTCGGGAAGTCCAAGCCGCGTCAGCACGCCAGCGGCCAACGGACCGGCCAACCCCAACGCAGTGTCATTCTCCGGCTCTAGCTCCACATCGTCCATGATGATGAAACGGTTGAGGTGAGCCAGCAGCTTTTCGTACTGATCGGCGGTAACCGTCAAATTGAGCTTTTCGCCCTCGCGCCAAACGTGCAGATCGCCTTGAATGCGTCCCTGCGCGTTGAGCACTAAATTCCATGCACCGGAGTTCAAGGCCAAATCGTTCACTGCATTGGTGACCATACCGCTTAGCCAGCGAAAGCGCTCTTCGCCCAGCACCTTAACGCGTCTCAGCCATCCCAGGTCGTGAACCGCTACGGAGACCATGAGCGCCACTGTTTCCTGCTCCGGCGCGTCAAACTTATGTGGAGTCAATGCACCAAAATAAGCAACAGCCTCCGGCGGCATGCCGGTTTCAGCCAGAAACGTGGCAAGAGGAGTTGGCCGAGCTTCTGCGGCGCGGTTTTCGTCCGTGGGGTGGCTCACCGGGGCAGCTTGGGGAATGGCTGTTTCCGTCATAATGGGATCTTTTTTGTCAGTCTGGCTGAGATTTTCAGGGAATTTCTCGCACCAGACTCCATCTTGATTATAGCCTTGGAAGTAGACAGGGAGAACGAATGGGCCAGCGGCGCGGAATGGTTTGGGGTTGGGTTCTTTTGGCGGAGTTGTGCCTTTGCGCATTATCGACCTCAGCCCAGCAGCCATCCGCCACAACCGCCCCTCCCGCCACAGCCGCCCCGCAGATGCCGTTGCCCCCGCCACAGGTGGGTGAGGCGGCAGGGAAAATTTCGCCCGAGCAGACGCGCCAGCTTTTCAGCCTGGTGGATGAACTGCTTAAGTTTTCATCCGAGGAGACCGGGTTACCCATCAAGAGCGAGGTGAAGCGTCAAGTCACCAGCCGCAATGCGGTCGAAAGCTATCTCAACACAAAGATGGAAGAGGATGAGAGCGCCAAGCGGATGCAGCGCAGTGAAATCGTGCTGAAAAAATTTGGACTGCTGGATCGCGACTTTACTCTCAAGCCTTTTCTGTTGTCGCTGCTCAAGGAGCAGATCGAGGCCTACTACGACGCCAAAACAAAGACCGTTTTTATGCTCGACTGGGTGGGCATCAACGAACAGAAGCCGGTCCTGGCCCATGAGTTGACCCACGCACTGCAAGACCAACACGCCAACCTGGAAAAATGGAACGACCAGACTCCGGACGATATTTCGCTGAACGCCTCCGGCGATAACGACCATCTGGCCAGAGACGAAATGGACACGGCCCGCACATCCGTTGTCGAGGGTCAGGCTACGGCCGTCATGATGGACTACATCCTCAAGCCGCTGGGCAAAAGCCTGGTGAAAAACCCGGAGGTTCTGAACCTCATCCAGCAGCGGATGAATGGCGGAGAAAGTTCACCTATGCTGGCGCGCGCGCCTTTGCTGCTCTCTGAGTCGCTGCTCTTTCCCTATCGCGAGGGGCTGAGCTTTGAGCAGGATGTGTGGATGGATCAAGGCCAGGACGCAGCTTTTAAGGGAACGCTGGACCGCCCTCCAACTTCGAGCTGGGAGATCATCAACCCGCTCGAGTATGAAAAGCAGCATGTGCCCGCCGTTCTCCTGATGCCGAACATTCATCCGCTGGTAGACAAGTTATACAAACCGTACGACATCGGCCAAATTGGGCAGCTCGACGTGCGCATACTCACTGAACTTTTCGGCGGCGAGCAGGCTGCCCGCGACCTGACTCCTGCATGGGACGGCGGAATTTACTGGGCAGGTCAGAAGCTCAGCGCCAAGACCCCAACCGAGCAGGCTAGCACCAGTTCCATCGCCTTCTTCTATCTCTCGGCGTGGAAGAACGCCGCCTCCGCGCAGATCTTCGCGCAGCTCTACGCCCGTGAGCTAGCCCGCAAGTACTCCGGCGTCAAATTCAGCCATCGCCGATTCAAGGTCTACCCGCCCTCCGCATCGCAGTCTTCGAATGCCGATGACTTTTCGGACTCAGTTCCTGAGAGCTTAGAAGTCGCAACCCTGCCCGGAGAACATATCTACACAACCAGCGAAGGCACGGTTCTTATCACCACGCGCGGGAAGATGGTTTTCGTCGCCGAAAGCTTCGAACTGGACCTGGCGCGGAAGCTCACCACACTCGTGCTCGACGCGCAGGGCGCAGGCGAGATGCACACGGCGAAAGCAACCGACCCGAAGTTTATAACTCAGCCCCAGGCTCCAACTATTCATGCTGAAACCGGAGAGCCGCTCACCGCAAGCATCATTCGCTTCTTCTCTAACTGCGGTGTGATGAAAGCGGCGGTCGATGCTGCTGTCATAGCGGCCAAACTAGCAAAGTAATTTGCAAACATGCACAACTTTTTCGTAGATTCCGGTTCTTACCGGATGGGGACTTACGCCTTCGACGGAGGAATCGATGATGATGAAAGCTATCCTCTTCGTGTTAGTTTTGGGTTGCACTGTCGCATATGGCCAAGATGATGGAATGATGGCCGTGCAACAGGCAGCACAGCAGTCAATGCAGATGAGCCAACAAGCTTCTCAACAGGCCATGGAGCAGATGCAACAGGCTAGCCAACTGGCCACGCAGCAGGCCATGCAGGCCTCGCAACAAGCCAGTGACAGCGCACAGTTGTACTCAACGATGGGCATTCGGCGCACCTGCCGGCCAACCTTCTCCGTACCATCTGGCGAGGTGGCTCCAGGGACGATTGTGAGTATCCAATGTCCCGACCGCCATGCAGCCATCTATTTCACCAGCGGCGGCTGGACGCCAACTATAGCCTCCACACGTTACACCGGTCCCATACAAATCAGCACGTATATGGCGTTGCAAGCCTTCGCCGTGGGGCCGGGCCGGGTTCGTGGCCCAATCTCCCGCGCAGATTACTCCGTGCAAGGCATTCAAACACCAGTGCAGCCGGTAAATCTTTCCGCGGATGGAGTGCTCCATGCCGGAACCAGTCTTCAATTGGTGACTAACGCAAATGTAAGCTCGAATTCCGCGAAGATCGGAGACAAGATCGGTCTAGAACTCGACCACGACGTGAAAGTGGGTGACATAATAGCAATTCCCAGGGGCACCCCGGTCATCGCCACTGTCACTCAGATTGCTCCCGCCGGTATCTCAGGCACACCGGGCATTCTAGCCTTTGCGATAGACTCACTCGCCGTTGGCGCCATCGAGTTGCCTCTCCTAGGAGGAGAGACTCTACTGGGAACAACGCATGCCACTGCAATCAATGCAACCGCAAGCAGAGTCTCAACACAGCTTCCCAGCTTGAATGCCGAAATCAAGCCCGGTATGACGCTGAACGCAGTGGTGGCTGCGGATACCCTGCTGAAGCCCGCCGCGCCGGAGGCAACCGCAAAGCCCTGATTTCTTAGACGTGAAAGCCGCCTACCGCCAGCCTACTACTATGCAGCATCTTTGCGAACCAGATATTCGTCCAGCAGGACGGCTACCAGCACAGCGGTAGGCACAGAAACCAAGGCTCCGATTATGCCTTCAAGCGCAGAGCCCAGCACTAGAGCAACAAGGATGGCCAGACCGGGTAGGCCTACGCTGTTTTTCATAATGCGCGGCGTGAGATATGAGTTTTCTACCTGTAGATAAATCAGATAAAAGATAGCGATGCCCAGCACCCGGCCCCATGAATCGATGGCCGCAACCAGCAATGCCAGCGCGATACACACGGCAGCGCCCAGCACAGGAATGATGTTGAGCAACCCCGTCAGCACGCCCAGTGCATACGCATAGCGAACCTGAAGAGATAGATAGACGATGGTGCTGACGACTCCCATGATGAGCATTAGGGAACCCTGGCCCAGCAGCCATTTGCCCATCCGTGTCTCCGCCTGCCGAAGTGTCTTGTCAAGCCGTTCGCGCTGCTCGTTCGGAAAAAAGGAAAGGAACCAATGATACGCGTGGTCGCCTTCCAGTATGAAATAAATCGTCAGGATGAAACCCATGGTTACATCGAACAGCCTGCCTGCCCAGTCGCGTATGGAGAAAAGAATATAGGTGGCTGTTGAACCGACGAAATCCTGAAGCTTGGTACTGATATTCGCAGTATCGAGGTGTTGCGTCAGAGGAAGGCTTTTAAGTTTTGCTATCACTCCCGGCAAGCGTGTGGGCATCTCCTGAGTGAACTCTTGCAGGTCTCTGAGAACCGGCGGCAATGCAAGAAGCCCGAAGGCGACAATCGCCCCGACGGCAGCCAGCATAAGAATAAAAATAGCGGAACCTTTGAATGGCTGCCAGCGCCTAATACGTAGTCCAGCGGTGAAGCGTACCAATGGGCTGAGCACCACCGCAAACAGCGCGCTCACATAAAGCAGCACCAGCACATCGCGAATCAGCCACGCCACATAGCACGCCAATGCAAGCGCGAATGTGAAAACAATGTCGCTGCGAAGAGTGCGGGGAGTGCCAGTCTTTGTCATACGCAAGACTCCTGCAATGCCGAAGTGAACAGCGCTGCTAAAAATTCATTCTGATTCGAGAGTAATTGCGCGGCCTACTCGTTACCGTTCAAAAGTGATCCAACAATCCCGCCTAGCAGCGCTCCGCCTACAACCGGTCCTGCTTGCCGGCTCTCAGGCCGCGGCAGGTATTCGGCAATCTGGTGCGCCAGCCGCGAAATCGGCAGCGTTTGCAGCCACACGGTGCCCGGACCCATCAACTCGGCAAGAAAAATTCCGTCACCGCCGAAGATCATGTTCTTGATTCCCGGCACCGTAGTGATCTGAAAGGCCACTGACGACTGAAACGCGCCTACATGTCCCGGATGCACACGCAGCAACTCGCCCGGAGCCAGATTCTTCACAATCAATTCGCCGCTCAGCTCCAGCCAAGCCGTGCCTAGGCCGCCCACCTTCTGCAACAGAAATCCGTCGCCGCCAAAGATGCCCGCGCCCAGCGATTGCTGAAAACCCACGCCAATTGTCACCTGCGGCGTGGCGCAGAGAAATCCATGCCGGTGAACCATGTATTCGGCCCCCGAATTTACCTCGACCGGCACAATATACCCCGGAACTTTAGTGGCAAACGAGACCACGCCAGCGGCCTGCGCCGCACGGTACTCGGTCATGAACAAGCTCCCGCCACCAGCCACGCGCTTCAGTACGCCAAACAATCCGCCACCCCCGCCCATCTGCGTGTGCGTGGTCATCTGAATCGAAGCCGTCATCCACGAAAGCTCGCCGCTCTCGCTGAAAACGCTCTCGTTGGGTTCAAGCTGCACATCAAGCACGGGCATCGTCGTGCCCTGAATCCGGGTCTGCATACTGTGTCTCCTATACGGAAATAGTGTACCTGCCCCAGAGGCAGAATTGTCTTAATAGATAACCTGGATCAAATTTTTCACAAAATGAAAAGCCTGCCGTCCTATAGTTGATAGTTTGGGGTGAAAGAAGGAGCACGAGTGAGCGATATCCCTGCGTTGCAATCCAACCTGAAAGCTAAAATCAACTCCCGGTCCATGGGGCTCAAACTAATCGTTGTCTGCGGACTGGCGCTGTTAATGACGATTCCAGCGCTGTTTGTCTATAGCTTGGTCGCTGAACGCACCCAGCGGGCCAACGAAGTTACCAACGAGATCAGCGGACTTGTTGGCGGACCGCAAACCTTTCTTGGACCCACGCTCATCGTCCCTTACTACGTGCCTGCTCAAACTGTCGCGGGCGCTACGGTTGTGAGCGCCATACGCGATCATGGCGTATATGTTGTCTTTCCCGCGCAGGCTGAAGCAACGGTCAAAACCCAGACCGAGGAGCGCCACCGCTCCCTCTTTAAGGTTCCGGTCTTCCAATCAGACTTGAGTTTCAATGCCACGTTCGACCTGACCGGAGTGCCGTCAGCGGCCCCGGCTGGCGCTATTCTCGACTGGAATCGCGCGGAGATTGTAGTGGGGGTCAGCGATGCGCGCGGAGCGCTGGCGGATGGGACCCTGACCATGAACGGCAAGACGGAGACTTTCATTCCAGCAGTGAACATGGAGGGAATTTCCGTAGACTCGAACTTCAACCAGCGTCTTTCGCTGACATTTTTTGGCGTGAGGATACCCGCCGGAATTCAGCCAAATATCCAGTTTCATACCTCAGCAAACTTACGCTTTTCCGGAGCCAAGCGAATAGCAGTTTTGGCTTATGGCAAGACCACGCATCTCTCTGTTGAGGGCGATTGGCCCAGTCCCAGTTTCGATGGCGGTTTCTTGCCCGTGAAGCGAACCGTCTCCAATCAAGGCTTTTCCGGAGAATGGTCCGTGCCCTTCATCGCGCGCGGCATCCGCGCTGAAGGAGGAGTCAATTCACTGAACGGCCTCTCAGCAACAGCACTCGGCGTTTCTTTTGTTGAGTTGGCCGATCCCTACCAATCCGTCAACCGCTCGCTTAAATACGCGCTACTCTTCCTTGGACTGTTGTTTCTCTCCTACTTTGTCTTTGAAGTAACAACCGGTAAGCGCGTTCATCCAGCGCAATATGTGTTGGTTGGCTTTGCTCAGATCATCTTTTATCTCCTGCTGCTCTCGTTGGCCGAGCGAATTGGCTTTGATCTAGGCTTCCTCGTCGCCGGAGCGGCAACCGTGATTTTGCTTTCCGCCAATGCCGGTTGGATCTTCGCCAGCCGTGCGCAAGGCCTTCGCGCTCTTGTCTGCTTCAGCTTGCTCTATGCGCTCATTTACCTGCTCCTGCGCCTGGAAGACAATGCGCTGCTGGTGGGCGCAATCGCCAGCTTCCTGGCAATTGCGGCGACCATGTTCTTTACCCGCAAGATTGATTGGTACGGCTCGCTCTCCCCGGCAATTCCGCCGGTAGAAAAGATCAACACCGTGGTTCCGGAGGACGTGGCGTAGAGTGAACGTTCGATGAAAAATATCCGCGTTTTGCGAGCTTCACTCTTCGCAGTTGCCGTGGCAGCGTTGTTTTTGGCGGGCTGCCACACGGTCAAGCAAATTCTGCCCGACCACCCACGCATGGCTCCCGGCGTCGCTATGCAAGATGTGACGTTCTACTCGTCTGCGCTTCAACGGCAAATGCCTTACCGAGTATTCCTGCCTGCCAAAGTTCTGCCCGGCCAAAAGCTGCCGGTGGTCTATCTGCTGCATGGCGGTAACGGCGGATTTCGGGACTGGTCGAACGACTCTGATGTTGCACACTATGCGGTGAAGGAACTGATTCTCGTCATGCCGGAGGGTGCGTTCTCTTACTACCAGAATGCCGCTTTGAAGCCAAAAGAGAAGTACGAAGATTATCTGACCCATGATCTGATCGCCGACGTCGAAGCCCGTTTTCCTGCCGCCAGGGACCGCGAACACCGCGCCATCATCGGCATTTCAATGGGCGGATTTGCGACCATCAAGCTGGCTCTCAACCGTCCGGAATTATTTGGTTTCATTGGAGCATTCAGCCCACCCATCGATGTTTGCGAACGGCGATTCAACATGAAACGCACAGGCGAATGGTGGAGACTTCGGACCATCTTCGGCCCCACCGGCAGCGAGACACGAGACAGCGCCGATCCCTTCATATTTGTTCAAACCGCCAACCCCGCTCTGGCGCCACACATCTATCTCACTGCCGGAAACAGCGAGCCTCTGCTCGATCCCAACCGAAGATTTGCCGGATTGCTCAAGCAGCGCGGCTTCGACTACGAATTCCACACCAAACCCGGCGGCCACGACTGGGGCGAGTGGAACTCCCAGATTCCTGGCTGCTTCGAGAGCCTATTGCGACGTCTTCCGGCAGCACCATAACCATTCCAACAGGTCCTTGATCTGGTCTTCGCCGTCAAATCTTTAGGAGACAGCCGCGAGTTCCCCCTTCGCAACAGGCGGCCTGATGCACTACTCTTGCCAATGACGCCTATGGCCCCATTTGTTCGCCACCTCCGTAAAGCACTCGTGCTGGCTCACGAGCATGACGTGCTCAACACAGCCAAGGCCGTAGCCTATTCGGGGATGCTGGCGTTCTTTCCGGCGCTCCTAGTGCTCACCGCGCTGCTGGCCCAAGTGCCGGAAGGAACCTCTCTGGTGGGCGAGATTCGTGGTTCCTTTGAGCAGTTTTTGCCCGCCGATACGATGTCCTTACTCCAGTCCTCGCTGGAAACCCGCCGCCTGCACTCCGCGCAGTTGATCTTCTCTTCCGCCAGCCTCTCGGTTTTCGCCGGGCTCGGCATGATGCTTTCACTGATGGAAGGCTTTCGCCGCGCTTACCAGTTGAACCGCGCCGACTGGGGCTTCTGGCAGAGGCGAATGAGGGCCCTGCTGCTGGTACCCATCGTATTGCTTCCCCTGACGCTGGCGACGCTGGTGCTGGTCTTCGGCCGCCAGTTCGAGGCTTGGATGATTGACAATGCCGGCCACGAATTGCGTCACGTCATGCTGGTTATCTGGCGCATGGTCCGTTGGGCCATCGCCCTGCTCACCAGCGTCACCGTTCTTGGAGCCCTCTATCACTTCGGCACACAGCGCAAGGAGCACTGGGCCTGGGTGGGGCCGGGCGCAGTGGCCGCCACGCTGCTCTGGTTTCCCGCCACGCTGGCCTTCGGCTGGTACGTCACGCGCATTGCCGACTACTCGATGTTCTACGGCTCTTTTGGCGCCGGCATCGCCACCCTGGTCTGGCTCTACATCACCTCTTTCAGCGCTTTGTTGGGCGCGGAACTGAACGGCGTCCTTTTTCGGGAACGCCAGCTTCAGGCTTCCTCTTCCGCAAGCCCTGATCTCGAGTGCTTAAGTCTGTGACAGATTTCACCGACCATTGCTCAATATCTCCCGCATAATAGTGTTCGGGGTGTTGTGGGCCCGTGCCCCGAATGCTGTTAACTGGGCTGTAATTAAATCCGGACATTTCGCCGACCAATCTTCCCTGGAGCAATCTTATGCCGTTTGCACCTCTTAGCCTGAACGATTCTGCGATTCAGCGCCGCGCAAAAATTGTCGCCACCCTTGGCCCTGCCTCCAATACCGTGCCTGTTTTCCGCAATCTGGTTCGCGCGGGCGTTGATGTGGTCCGCCTGAATTTCTCCCATGGCTCTCTGGACGGAAAGCTGGAATTGATTCAGATGATTCGCAAAGTCAGCCGCGAGGAGCGCAAGCCGCTCTGCATCCTGGGCGACTTGCAAGGGCCCAAGATTCGCACCTCTACGCTGAAAGATCATCAGCCGGTTTTGCTGAAGGCTGGCGGGCTATTGACCATCACACCGCGCGAGGTCCCAGGCACTGCATCGCTGATGGGCACCACATTCAAGACCCTGGCAGAGAATGTTGAACAGGGTTCGCATATCCTGCTTGCCGACGGGCTGATTGAGCTGCGCGTGCAGGAGGTAGATGGCGGCGACGTCGTATGCGAGATCATCAACGGCGGCATGTTGGGCGAACACAAAGGCATCAACCTGCCCGGCATTCCCGTGCGCGTTCCTTCGCTGACGGAAAAGGACGCCGAAGACCTGGAATTCGCGCTCAAAAACGGAGTGGACGCCATTGCCGTCTCATTCGTTCGCACCGCGGAAGACATTCGTTTGGTTCGTAATCGCGTCTCTGCATACGGCGGAGAGACCTGGATCATTGCCAAGCTGGAAAAGCCCCAGGCCATTGAACACTTGGACGCCATCCTCACCGTTGCCGACGCCATCATGGTGGCGCGCGGCGATTTGGGCGTCGAGCTACCGCCCGAGCAGGTTCCAGCCATTCAGAAGCACATCATTCGCCGCGCCGCCGAGTTCCGCAAGCCGGTCATCACCGCCACGCAGATGCTGGAGTCGATGATCGAGAATCCTCGTCCCACCCGCGCCGAGGTCTCGGACGTTGCCAATGCGGTCTATGATGGCACCGACGCCGTGATGCTCTCTGGTGAATCCGCCGTCGGCAAGTATCCGGTCGAGGCCGTCTCCATGATGGCCCGGATTGTGGTGGATGCAGAGCGCAACATCAAAGAACAGGAGTACACCGAGCGCCGCAAGCAGCGCAAAACCCGCCTGTCAATTGCTGAGACAATCTGCGAGGCCACCGCACACGCCGCCGATGACCTGGACCTGCGCGGCATTGCTCTTTTCACAGAGTCCGGACAGACCGCCCGCCAACTCTCGAAGTATCATCCCTCTGCGCCCATCTTCGCCCTCAGTCCAGTCGATATCACGATCAACCGCCTCAACCTGCTTTGGGGCACCACTCCCATCCGCTGCCCCAAAGTCAACTCCACCGAGGCTATGGTCGATGTGGCCGAGAGCCTGCTTACACAGAATGGCTTGGTGCGCCCCCGCGAGGTTGTTGCCATCGTCGCCGGAACCCGTACCAAATCCGGCTCAACCAACTTCCTGCGCCTCCATGTGATGGGCGAGAACACGGCTGGGCTCCGCTTCACTGCCTCTCGCAAAGAGGAGGCCCTCCCCACTTCCCCAACCGAGGAGACTTCCGCCGCCAAGCCCAAGCGCCCAGCCCCCAAGCCAACCCACAAAGCTCCCGCGAAGAAGAAATAACCCACCCCCCCTCCTCATTCCACATAAACAGCGCCGCTCCCGGTCGGGAGCGGCGCCTTTGCTTTAGTCAGTATCGCTGCCTCGTGTTGAATCAGGCGGGCCGCCCGCCCAAAGTAAATCGAGGACGACTTGACAACGTGTGAAACATTGTATAAAACTATGTTTAATGACGAGTGCCAAATCATTAAAGTCGGCTACTTCAAGTGAAGAAACTAGAGAAAAGCTACTGGACGCCGCGAAACATGTCTTCGTGGAGCATGGTTTCTATGACGCGACCGTCCGGCAGATTTGCCAAAGAGCGGAAGTGAATCTCGCGTTGGTTAATTATCACTTTGGGGATAAGTTAACTCTTTATATCGAAGTTCTTCGACGGGCCATGAACGTCTCAAAATTTAGAATTCTGGACCGGGTCAACGACGCAGGTACCGACCCTGTCGATTTGCTGCATGAGCTTGTGACGGAGTTCCTTCGCTATCTGAAGAAGAAGGAAACTGCGCTCGACATTCTGATGAGACAGGAGAGAGTCCGACCGACACCTGCCATGGAACTCATCGCGGAGAAAACGACGCGCCCCGCATATGACGCACTTTGCACGGTCATCGGGCGCATCTTGAAGCTCCCCGCATCGCACGAAACAACCCGTTTGGTGTCGCATAGCCTGATAGCTCAAATCAAACACTTCGGCGATCCGGAACGAAGTGTTGCTCGTCTGGACCCCACGATCCTTAATGGCAAGACCGATGAAGACCTGGCAAGTTCCATCATCAGCTTTTCACTGGCGGGTTCCTATCCCCACGGGGTCCGTAACGGGCTTGCAACGAGAAAGCCACGAAAGAGCAAGCTAAGTAAGTCACCAGCAAATACGCACTCGCTATAACCTTGAGCCTCTGTTGACTCGCATTCTGAAGAGGTAAGAAGAAACATGGTTCGAAATATAACCAACAATACTCACAAGTTAAACGCAGTTTGAAACACTGCTTAACTCACCGCAAGACCAGTAGGACTAAGCATGCGACTCTACACAAGGACATTCTCGATAGCAGTTCTACTCAGCGCTGCTATGGGCTTCACTTCCGCTCAGGAGTCAACCAATACGCCCCCTGAGGCACCCCAACCCGCGGCGAATTCGAAAGCTTTCGATCCAAACGCGGCATTGGGTCAGCAAACGTTGCACGGCAAGTTCATGGAGTATACGGTTCCGACGTTCGGACCGCTTGCACTGGTAAGCCCTGCATTTACGGCAGGATTTCACATGGCAAGCCCACCCTCTGATTACCCCCGCGAGTGGCGTCAGGGCGCTGAAGCTTTCGGTCGAAACTATGCAGACGAACTCGCGCGGACCACCTCGAAACAGACCGCTCGATTTTTGGTTGGTGCACTTCTGCGCGAAGACCTAAGGTACCACCCTTCGAAAAGCAAGAACGCCTTCGCCCGAACGGGACACGCTGTGCTCTTTACATTCTTCGATAAATCCGACTCCGGGCACACGCAACTTGCACTCGCAAACCTCACTGGCGCAGCAGCCGGAGGATATGTCGGCAATGCCTATCTGCCGCACGGTTACAACGATGTGACGCATGCGGACATCCGGGGAGGGGAGATGTTAGGCGGTATCGCCGCAGGCAATCTTCTGCACGAGTTCGGACCCGAGATCTATCGCTTCTGCAAGAGAGCGCATCTACCGCTTGCGCGTATTCCGCATCGTGAGTGGTGGACGCCTCTCACGAAGCAACCGTGACTTGTGCTAGGAAGAATATCCATGGCCGATGATCCCGGTCTGGGATGCACTATTGCAACCACAAAACCTAGGTTCTCCCAGGCCCCGCATCTGGGACCTGAGAGAGCGCGAACCCAGTGGCGCGTTAGCTTCGCCCGCCCCACTGCAGGTGATTATTTCGCCGCAAGCTGCCGCAGTACATACTGCAAAATTCCACCGTGCTCGAAGTACTCAATTTCCTGCGGCGTATCGATGCGAATTTTAGCCGTAAGCTGCTTTACCGTCCCATCTGCAGCCGTGGCTGTTACGGTAAGTGTCTTGCCTGAGGTAAGTCTTTCCGAAAGCAGCTTCGTCAGGCCCGGAAAATCGTACACTTCTTCGCCCGTCAGCCCAAGCGATTCAGAGTTCTGTCCAACCTCAAATTGCAACGGCAAAATCCCCATCCCGACTAAGTTCGAGCGATGAATGCGCTCAAAGCTTTCGGCAATCACCGCACGAACGCCCAGCAGTTTCGGCCCTTTGGCCGCCCAATCGCGCGAACTACCGGAACCGTACTCTTTTCCCGCTAAAATGATCAGCGGCACGCCCCGTTCCGCGTACTTCACGCTGGCGTCAAAGATCGCCATTCCCTCGTCTTCAGGAAGCAGGCGAGTTACTCCGCCTTCAGTACCCGGAGCGAGTTTGTTTCTCAGCCGTACATTCGCAAAGGTGCCGCGTACCATCACTTCATGGTTGCCGCGCCGCGAACCATACGAGTTGAAGTCCGTTATTTTCACGCCATGAGCCACAAGATATTTGCCAGCAGGACCGCTAAACTTAATCGAGCCCGCCGGAGAAATGTGGTCGGTAGTTACCGAGTCGCCCAACACTGCGAGCACACGCGCGCCCAGAATCTCTGTAACTGGCGCGGGGGTTTTCGTAATGCCATCGAAGTACGGCGCCTGACGGATGTAAGTCGAGTCCGGTTCCCATTGGTAAACATCGCCGGTGGGAAACTTCAACCCCTGCCAGTTAGCATCACCCAAACTAACTGTCGCATACTCTCGCCGGAAACTTTCGCTACTCAACCCCTTGTCTATCGCCGCGGTCACCTCTGCTTGTGTCGGCCAAATGTCTTTCAAGAAAACCGGATTGCCATTTGTATCGCTGCCTAACGCAGTTGTCTCGAAGTTATGGCCAATCTTGCCCGCCAAAGCATAAGCCACCACCAGCGGCGGACTCATCAGGTAGTTAGCCCGCACGTCCACGTTCACGCGACCCTCAAAATTGCGATTTCCGCTTAATACGCTGACCGCAACCAACCCATGTTCGTCGATGCTCTGCTTAACGTCGGCTGGCAGCGGACCGGAGTTACCAATACAGGTGGTGCAGCCATATCCCACCACGTTAAAGCGCAGCTTTTCAAGGTACGGCAGCAGCCCTGCCTTAGTGTAGTAGTCCGTAACTACCCGAGAACCGGGAGCTAGAGATGTCTTCACCCACGGCGGAACTGTGAGGCCTTTTTCTACAGCCTTTTTTGCCAGAATTCCCGCCGCCATCATCACTGAAGGATTCGAGGTATTGGTGCAACTGGTAATCGCCGCGATAACTACTGAACCATGATCGAGATAGGTATCCGGATTAACGCCAAAGCGAGCATGAACAGTCGTGGGCAAATGCTCCGAAGTTAGCCCAGCATCCGTCACAGTTCCACGCTCCCACTTACTCGCTATGCGCGTGCCCAGTGGCTCGGCCGTCGGCGAGAGCAAGTTAGAAAGCTGCTCTACAAACATATCCGCCACATCGCGCAACAGCACGCGGTCCTGCGGACGCTTTGGACCGGCAACGCTGGGTTCGACCGTCGCCAAGTCCAGATCCAAAGCCTGCGTGTAGTCCGCCTCAGGAGTCGCATCTGTTTGGAAAATCCCCTGTTCCTTGTAGTAAGCCTCGACCAGCGCAATCTGCTCTTCACTGCGTCCCGTCAATCTAAGAAAACGCAGCGTCTCTTCGTCCACCGGAAAAATTCCGCAGGTAGCTCCATACTCGGGAGCCATGTTACTGATCGTCGCGCGATCCGCCAACCCTAACTCAGCCACTCCCGGACCAAAGAACTCGACGAACTTACCCACCACGCCTAACTTGCGCAGCATTTGAGTTACAGTCAAAACCAGATCCGTCGCCGTCGCTCCCTCGCGTAATTTATTTATCAGCCTGAAGCCAACCACCTGAGGAACTAACATCGAAACAGCCTGACCCAACATTGCCGCCTCGGCCTCAATACCACCCACGCCCCAGCCCAGCACGCCCAGGCCGTTAATCATCGTTGTATGCGAATCCGTGCCAACCACTGTATCCGGATAGGCCACTGTCTCGCCGCCGGTCTCCGCAGTAAAAACCACTCGAGCCAGATACTCAAGATTCACTTGATGGCAGATGCCCATGCCCGGCGGCACAGCACTGAAGTTATTGAAGGCCGTTTGCCCCCACTTGAGAAATGCATAACGCTCTCGATTGCGCTCAAACTCCAGAAATGAGTTAGCGTCATAAGACGCCGCCGTACCATACTCATCCACTTGCACCGAGTGATCAATAACTAATTCCGCAGGCACCAACGGATTCACTCGTTCCGGATCGCCGCCCAAAGTTTTAATTGCATCGCGCATTGCAGCAAGATCAACAACCGCAGGCACGCCGGTAAAGTCCTGCATCAGCACCCGCGCCGGCATATAGGCGATCTCCTGGCTCGGTTCGGCCTTCGCATTCCACTTAGCCAAAAACTCAATATCATGGGCCGTCACGTTCACGCCGTCTTCACGGCGCAACAAATTTTCCAGCAGTATCTTCAAGCTGAAGGGTAACCGACTCAAGTTGAAGTCGCGCAAGGCAGGCGCTTGGAGCTTGTAAATTGTATAGCTCCGACTGCCGGAGACGAGTGTGCCTTTGCTGCCAAAACTGTTCATTGGGGAATGGCCTTTCTTTCCGCGTAGTGCGGAGCTCCGCATAACTCAATCAGGGTTTTTCATCAACCAATAGTGGAATCCATCGACGATAGCCATCAGTGCCGCCTGGTTCAAATCACTGCTAACTCCCGCGGTGGTCCACGGCTCATGCCCATCGGCGTGAAAGCTAACTGTAACTCGCACGTGGGCCGCTGTGTCTTGAACAGAAACATCAATCGCCGTAACACTGAATCTACCCAGATGCATTCGCGCGATAGCCGGATACCATTTCTCAAGCTCATGGCGCATAGCTTTGGTAAGAGCATCCACCGGACCTGCACCCTCTGCACGTGTGGTAGTTACAGCTGTGTCGCCAACGGACAACAACATGGAGGCCTGAACGTATCTGCTTCCGATTTCGTCCGACTCGTCAATCACTCTCCAGCTCTTGACCCCAAAGCGATTGCGCAAAGTTTTGAGCACCTTCATGCAGGCTACTTTGAAAGATACTTCACTGACTGTAAAACCGCCGCCTTCGATCATCGGCTGGTTCGTGTCCATCAACTCCTGCGCCTGCGCGGCGTCAAGTGGAACACCGAGCGAGTTAGAGAGCAGAATAATATTTGCTCTTCCCGACTGGCCGTTGACGCCGATCACAGGAACGGCTCCCACCTTGGCTGGATCGCACCAGAGATAAGCTCCCGGATTTTTGCGTTCGCTGCTGCCGTGCATTCCGGCCCATGTGCCAAAGGCTCCCGGGCCAACAATCGGTGCGCCGTGCGGCGCCTCCAGCCCGAAGGCCTCATAAGCGGAATGCGCCAGACTGGTCAGTCCGGTAAGCGATGCGGGAGTTACAAACTCAGCCTCGCCCCTGAGTTGCATACCGCCAATCACAGTCGTCAAGTTCACATTGCCGCAGCGTTCGCCAGTACCCAAAAGCGTGCCTTGAATCTGCACCGCTCCGGCAAGAACGGCGGTTCTCGTGTTGGCAATTCCCAATCCGCGATCGGTATGGCCATGAAATCCGAAGTTAGCGCCGGGATAATTCTGGACCAACCCGCCGATCACCTGAGCAACTTCATCAGGACTGGCTCCGCCAGTGGTGTCGCAAACCACCATGCGACTTACTTGCTGGCGAGCGCATTGCTCTATCATCTTGTGGAAGTAATCGAAGCTCTGCTCGCGGAAATCGTCTTCGCAGGCAATGCCATTTTCACGGCGGCCGCAGGCTGCGTCCATTGCGTGTTCCAAATCAATAATCACTTCCAGGCCGTTGTCTTGAAGGAACTGAATGGTTTCCCAGGCCATCAACAGGTTTTCTTCCGGCGTCGTTTCCAAAGACTTCATTACATCCAGCAGTCGGGATTTGACGACTAAAACAGCAACTGGAACGCGGCTTTTGCGCCGAATGATAAATTGCGCGTCGGGCCATTCCTGAACCTTGGTGCCCCGGCCTCGCGTTCTGCCGAACAAAGCCAGTTTCATGGCACCGGTATCGGATGTAGCCAGCGCGCCGGTCAAGTCTCCGACAAACTGATTCGCGCCTGCGAATCCGATTTCAGCATAATGAACGCCAAAGGCAGCCATGCGCTGAAGCAGGCTTATGGCATTCGGTACGGAGATGTCGATATTCGGCTGCTGCAAGCCGTCTCTGAGACTTGTATCGAACAACTCGACTTTTCTAGCTACAGTTTCTTCCATTTTTTCTAGCACCAGATTGTGAAAATCCCTGTCGCGTCTCGGTGAGTCTTTCTGCAACCTTCCAGAATAGCAGGAAGGCTACTTGGATTCCCATGTCTAAAATCGCGCCCATTGACATACACCACTCAGACTCCGGTGGCTTTTGCTGCGGCCTCACTTGACACAGACCTCGTAAAAAAGCGAGGGTTGAGTCGTGCACGATTTGTCACTTTAAGGAGCTTTGTTCTATGCGCATTGTCCGTATCTCCATTGCAGCCACCCTGCTCTTCTGCGCGACAGCCTTTAGCCAGACCAACTGGCCGACGACGGAGGGCGCAACCACGATGGAGAACTTTCGCTTCGGCACCGGCGAAACGCTGCCGCAGCTCAAGTTGCATTACCTCACACTCGGCGTCCCTCACCGCAACGCAGCCGGCCATGTCGATAACGCCGTTTTGCTGTTGCATGGCACTGGCGGCAGCAGGAACTCACTCCTGAATCCGCTCTTCTCGAACGTGCTCTTTGGCCCCGGCGCACCGCTCGACATTACCAAATATTTCCTTATCCTGCCAGACGACATCGGCCACGGCAATAGCTCCAAGCCCTCCGACGGCCTGCACGCGCACTTTCCCGCCTACGACTACGACGACATGGTACGCAGCCAGCGAATGATGCTCAATTCGATGAAGATCGACCATCTTCGCCTCATTCTTGGCACCACGATGGGCTGTATGCAGACATTTGTCTGGGGCGAAACCTATCCCGGCTTTGCCGATGCTCTGGCACCATTTGCTTGCCTGCCGATTCAAATCGCGGGACGCAACCGTATGATGCGCTACATGGCGATCCAAGCCATCAAACAGGACCCCGCGTGGATGGACGGCGAGTACAATACCGAACCGGTTCAGGGCCTGCGCACGGCCAATGAAATCGGCTTGATCATGAGTTCCAGCCCGTTGCAGATGCAGAAGCTCGCGCCCACGCGCGAGGCTGCGGAACAATATGTGGACGCTTATCTGAAGCGCACCTCAAGCAATGATGCCAACGACATGATTTATTACTGGAACGCCAGCCGCAATTACGACCCCAGCCCGCATCTCGAAGCCATAACCGCTCCAGTGCTGTGGATCAACTCCGCCGACGACTACATCAACCCGCCGGAGTTGGGCATTGCGGAAAAGATGGTGAAGCGCATGCCCAACGCACGCTTCATCCTCGTGCCTATTTCTGAAGCCACCCGAGGCCACGGAACCCATACAGTTGCCGCCGTATGGAAGGATTACCTAGCGGAATTTCTGCGCGCAACGGAGCCGAAGCCATAGCCATGCGCCTCTTTGTCGCGATCCCTTTGGCGACGGCCGTGACCGGCGAGCTTAAGGCAGCGTCGGCGCGGCTGCGTTCCGCAGGCGACGGACTCCGCTGGTCGATGCCTGAATCCTGGCACATCACGCTGCAATTTCTGGGCAACACCAGCCCGGAACAATACCAATGCGTGGTCGAGAGTTTGCGTGGGCTTCATGCACCGCCGGTTCCGGTTTGCCTTGAAGGGCTAAGCTCATTTGATCGCGCTGGAGTTCTCCTTGCCGGTGTCCGGCTAACGCCTGAACTGGTCTCTCTTCAAGAACGAGTCACCGCTGCAACCCAGCATTGCGGGTTCGTTCCCGAAGCTCGTCCCTACCAGCCCCACATCACGCTGGCGCGTGGTAAAGGCCAACGGCACAGCCTTGGCGATCTCAAAGATAAAATACGCCGCGCGCCTAGCTTCACCCGCTTCACCGCCAGCGAATTTCTGCTGTACGAAAGCTTTCTCTCTCCGGCTGGCTCTCGTTACGAGGTTCGCGACCGCTTCCCTATCGACAAGCCGTAAAACCATACCGCATGATATTGGCAGCCACCTCAACCCCCAATCTGTTATCTTCACAAGTTGCGTCTCTTTCAAATCAGCGTAGCCGTCGCCGTCCACGAGGAGCATTGCATTCATGGCTGAACCGTCCCGCCGCTTGCCGCCGTCTTTTTACCGTTGGGCAGTGCTCGTTTTTGTCAGCCTAGCCATGTTCGGTAACTATTACGTTTACGATTGCATCGCCCCCATCGCCGACCTGCTCACCAAACAGCTAGGCTTTTCCGACTCCAATATCGGACTGCTCCAGGCCATATATAGCTTCCCAAATCTGATCATGGTGCTGATTGGCGGCTACCTTGTGGACCGCATCGGCGCGCGCAAGGCTATCTTCCTCTTCGGAGCCACCTGCCTGCTGGGAGCCGTCGTCACCGTTCTCTCCGGCCACCTGCCGCTAATGGCTGCCGGTCGCCTAATCTTCGGCATCGGCGCAGAATCCCTCATCGTCGCCGTCACCACCGCCATTGCCAAATGGTTCCGCGGCAAGGAACTCAGCTTCGCCTTTGGCATTAATCTCATGATCGCCCGCGCCGGTACGCTTCTGGCGCAAAGGTCGCCCTCCTGGGCTCGTTTCGCTTATTCCAGTTGGCGCACGCCGCTGTTGATCTCCGTTTGCTTTGCCACCTGCTGCGTCATTGGAGCGCTCATCTATTGGGCAATGGAGGCTTACGCAGAGAAGCATTACGAACTCGGCGATGCCGGGCCGACCGATAAAGTGGTCTTCAGCGATCTGTTCAACTTCGGCCTTTCCTACTGGTACATTGTTGCTCTGTGCGTCGTCTTTTATTCGGCTATCTTTCCCTTTGAGACCTTCGCTTACAAATTTTTCATGGATGCGCACGGCACCTCGCGCGAAATGGCCGGAACGATTGTCGGCGATCTAACCATCGCCACTATGATCGGCACGCCGCTACTCGGTTTGTTTGTCGACAAAATCGGCAAGCGCGCCCTGTTGATGATGATCGGCTCGGTGCTGCTGGTTCCGGTCTACCTGATGATGGCCCATACCCACACCCAGGCATCGCTATATCTCCCTATGTCCATGATGGGCCTCGCCTTCTCGCTGGTCCCGGCGGTGATTTGGCCGTCGGTGGCGTACATCGTGGATCAGAACAAGCTGGGCACGGCCTACGGACTGATGACCGTCGTCCAGAACATGGGGTTTTTCGGCTTCAATCTGGCCATCGGATGGGCCAATGATCACGGTAACGCCAGCTCCGCCAACCCCTCCGGCTACCATCTGGGAATGTGGATATTCTCCATCCTTGGTCTGCTGGGAATGCTCTTTGCTTTTCTGCTCCGGCAGAGAGAAATGGGCCCCCACGGACACGGCCTTGAAACCATCACCGCCGGCAAGAGCTAACACATTTTCGATAATCATCTTTCTTTTTTCGCCAAAGACGGCTATCGTCAATAGTTAGAGAAGTTTGCGATCCCCTATGCTGTTTGGAAACCGTACAAACCAGCAACTAAACCGTGAAAAACATGAAACTGCCCACCACTGAAGACTTCGAGCGATTGCCCTGGGGTATCCGCGCCCTGATGGGATGCGAAGCTGCCCTGTTGGCACAGGTGGTGAACTTCTGGTTCCTGCCTCTGCGTGCCGTGCCGATGGCTCTTGCTTTCCCAGCCGTCATTCTGTGCGCATGGTTTCTTGAAATGTGGGGAGCCGCGGTCTGCGCGTTCACCTCCATTTTCGTAGTTGACTTCTATCTGGCTCAGACTCATCTGGAATTCCCCAGCGGAAATCGAGTCGAGAGTATACGGCTCGCGATCTTTCTGCTGCTCTCGCTGCTCATGGGATGGATGATGCGGCGGCTGGCGCAATCGCGGACGCTGTTACGGACTCAGGAATTGCAACAGCGCCTGAAGCTGTCTGAAGCGGAACACGCGATAGCGGAAGAGCGGGCCCGGATCAGCGAGCAGTTGCGTGAGCGCGATGAGATACTCAACATTGCGCTTGAGGTCAACAGCATGGGACTTTGGGTATGGGATCTGCTGGAAGATGCAGCTTATGGCTCCGACCCGGTCTGCGAGGTAACCGGTCGCGTGCCCGGCACCACTAACCAGCTGCTTAAAAACTGGTTCCGGTTAGTTCATTCTGAAGACGTGGAGGGCGTAAAGACGGCGCTGGCCGAAACGCGGGACAACCACCGGGATTATCACCAGCAATTTCGCGTAATGTGGCCAGATGGATCGATACGCTGGCTTGAATCGCAAGGCAAATGCCAGCGCAACAGCGAAGGCCAAGTGACGCGTGTGGTGGGCGTGCTGGCCGACGTAACGCTCCGCAAACTGACCGAAGAGACAATGCTGCGCACTGAAAAACTGGCGGTTGCAGGCAGGCTAGCGGCCTCGGTGGCAAACGAAATCAACAACCCGCTGGAAGCGATGGGAAATATGCTCTATCTGATTTCCATTGCTGAAACAGCCGATGCTGCACGACCATACGCCCGTCAGGCGCTCGACGAGTTGATGCGCGTTTCACTGATTACCCAACAGACCCTGAAGTTTCATCGCCAGCCGGGCATGCCGGCTGTCATTCTGCTTTCAGAGGTTGTGACCGCGGTGCTGGCGCTCTTTCAC
The DNA here is from genome assembly GCA_964414945.1 of uncultured Occallatibacter sp. Lineage (GTDB taxonomy): Bacteria > Acidobacteriota > Terriglobia > Terriglobales > Acidobacteriaceae > Telmatobacter. The sequence goes on along the minus strand of CAYPYJ010000007.1, from coordinate 5,109 downwards.
GGCAAAATGCATAGCTCGGGAATCAAGACGGAGATGCGGAAGGCGCGGAAGGGACGAGAGACAGGCGTCGCCTGTATGCCTAGTGAAATGCATCAGATTTTCGCCAATCTGGTTGCGAATGCCATCGACGCCATGCCGGATGGTGGGCGTCTTGCGATCCGGTTGCGCCCTTCACGCGACTGGCGAGATCGCAAAACGGAGGGAATGCGTGTTACTTTCGGCGATTCCGGCACAGGCATGGATCAGGCGACACTGCGGCACTGCTTTGAACCGTTCTTCACCACCAAAACAGAGACCGGAACCGGCCTTGGCCTGTGGGTTGTAGCGCAACTGTTGGAACGACGCAACGGCCACGTACGGGTTTGGAGCTCACAACTGCCGGAAGCGAGCGGTACGGCTTTCTCCATCTTCCTGCCCTTTGGAGAATCACCGACTAAAGGTGCCGCAATCAAGCCAGCGCGGAAGAGGACCAAATCGCCAGCAAGGCCCAGAGCCCAGCGCGAGAAGCCTGCTGTGCTTTGAAATTCGTCGCCGAATCAGATTTCCCCGTGCGGTTCATCTCAACCCGGCCAATCAGTTCCGTGCCCATCCTTTCGCTTTTTCTGGCGAAAGGATGGGAAGCCTCGAACCTCATGGCGCGTAAGCGCCGATTGGCTCCACCGCAGGTGGTGGCTACCGCGACGGGTCCATGTTGTAGAAAAAATATGCGCGCAGTTCTAGATACGGCCCGTGAAAATCCCTAGGCAGCGGCGGATAATTCGAACCAGTCAGCGCACCCCATGCCGCGCGATCCAGAGCCACATCGCCAGACCGGCCTTCCAGTATCAGACTGCCATCCATCAACCGCCCGTTGGGCAACACTTTGAAGCGAATCGCCACCATGCCCGACTTCAAGATTGGCGGATTGACCTCGTCCGGAATCAGCGGATCCCAATTACGTTCCGTCTCGCGGTGCCAGCGTTGTAACCAGCCATGAAAGTCAACGCCCTGCGTGTCAGACAAAATATCCGGAGCGCCCGACCCAGCGCCGGGATGCATAGACAGTCCGCTGCCCGGGGGAAGATTCGTGCCCATGCCGGGGGATCGCGATGCCCCCCTCATGGCGTCGCGCAACTGGTCGGCAGGATTCTGTGAACCCATGGCAAAATTCGGCTTGGCCGGAACAGCCGCCGGACGAGGCGCTTCCACCGGCGACTGCTGACTGGTCTGCGGCGGTGGAGGCGCAGCGGGTGTGGGAGCCGGTGCAGGCGCGGGCATAGGCGGATTCGCCTTGTTCATCTCTTCCAGCGTCTTCTTGTCGATCTGCGGCGGCTTGATGGGAACCGGCTTGATCGTCACCTTGGGCTGAAAGCGCGGCGTGTCCATGTACCGGAATTCCCTGTTCTCGTCCAGCTTGGCGCTCTTATCCACCACCACCGGCACTTTGAAGACGTACTTGGGAAGAAACAGAATAGCGGCAAACAGAGCCGCGTGAATCAAAATGGCCAGCCAGATGCCCTCGCGGAAGCGCGCCCAGCGCCGCTCGTCCTCGAGTTCGCTGATCATCTCCAGCAGCTCGTGCGTGTCGTAGTCCACCCAGCGCGAACCGCGCAGCGTCGGAGAGGCAGACGAATGTGACGCTCCGCCAGAATCCTCAGATTCACGCACGGGGTCTGCTGGAGTGGTCTCCGCAGGCGCTTTCGGCTCGTTCACGTCGATGGGCGATTGATCGGTGGGCATTCGTTCCTGAGGAGCCAGCCTGAGCACATTTCCGCTCACCGCTCCGTTTTGATCCCTTTCCTTCTATTCTCTCATTTCAGGCAAAACCCTGCCCACTGCCTCAGCCCGTACAATGGTCTCTGACTATAAGACGGTTTTACCAGCGGAAGGAAACCCGGTTTGAAGCTGCTTTTTGCTCGATTGATGGCCAAATGGAAGCTCGTCGCACTCTTTCTCGCCAAGTTTGGCATTTGGGGAGTCGGCGCGGCCGCCATACTGGACTCATCCACCATCCCCATTCCCATGGACGCGCTGCTGGCCGTCTATGTGTGGAACGACAAAGGCCACTTCTGGCTCTATTGCCTTCTCGCCGCCGCAGGCTCGGCCATCGGCGGCCTGGTCCCCTACGGCGTCGGCCGGGCTGGCGGCGAACTCTTTCTGCTCAAGCGCGTCAACCGCGAACGCTACGAGCGGATGCGCGCACGCTTTGAGCGCCAGGAATTTCTGGCCATGATGATTCCCTCCATGCTGCCTCCGCCCACGCCCTGGAAGGCTTTTGTCTTCGCGGCTGGCGTATTCGAAATGCGCGTCCTCCCCTTCATGCTCTCCGTCTTTTGCGGCAGAATGCTGCGCTGGCTCGTGCTCTCCGCGCTGGTACTCAAACTGGGTCCCGGCGCAGTCGATCTTGTAGCACACCACGGACTGACGCTGCTGGCCATCGTCGGCGGCCTTGCTGTCATCGGCTTCGCTTGGTGGTGGATGCGGAAGAAACAAAAAGGAAAGCTGGAAGAGTAATTCGGCGAGTGCCTTAAGTTTCGATTCTTGGTCATTGCGCAGTTTCCGAATTGGCGACGACCAGGCGCTACCATGCTCACGGACCCTACGGCATTTCAGGGGAGTAATCCTTGGAATTAGGTGGAACCGAAGCTTGATGAGCAACTTGCCCCAGCAACATTTGACCGTTCTGGATGCTGAGGTCGTTAGATCCTGGCCGACTAGCGGATCTCGGTACCGGCCTTAGGTCGATGGCGCATTTGGTCAATGATTGGCACGACTAGTTGAAACGATCAATGAAGGAACATGTCACATCGCGGCAACGAGAATGCAGCGTGACGCGATGTGACATTCCTCAGCCGACTTCGAAGTCGCTCTCCTAGATCTATTGCGCGCTGCCGGTTTGATCGCCAATCGTCAAAGTGACTGTCAAGGGCGTGGAAGTAGGATACAAAGTACGAATTACCGCCGCATAACTCCATGGACCGCTCTTTGAGGGGGCGAGAACCAAGATCACTCTGGTGGTACCGTTCGATGCGTTTGCGGAATATCCTGCAAGGCTCTTGGTAAATGAGCCGGCGGGGAACGACCATGTTGAATTGCTTGCGCCGCTAACGGAGAAGGTGACGGCTTGACTGAAAAGGTCGATGCTTTCGGTCGGAGTGAACTGTCCGAAGATCGTCGTCAATCTCAGGATCTTGATTGGGACCACTTCTGTGGAGAAGTTGGAGAGTAGCTCGGGCAAGGTAATCTTGAAAACCGTTCCCTGTCCACTGGCGCCGCCGGCGATGGTTTCACCGTAGAGGCTTCCTGACTTCAGCAGCAACCCAGATACCGGAGTATTCCCGTCTGTAGGCGAATCAAAGGCGTGAAGCAAAGTCAGATTGCCCGCGGTATCGAGCTTGAACACCGTTCCGGCGCTGGAGCTGTCAGGGCCACCCGCCAAAGTTGATCCATAGAGATTGCCTGCCGCATCCATCGCAAGACCACCGTTGGGATGGTACCCTTCAACAGCCGTGAAGCTGTGCAGCACGGCGAAGTTGTTTCCGGTGGGATCTAGCTTGAAAATGACTCCATTGTCGAAGTCCCCACCCCCATAGGTAGTTCCATAGAAGTTTCCTGCGCTGTCCCGGAGCATGGCTGCATCAGTCGGGCGCGAGCCATCCGTCTTGGAGAAGCTATGCAGAAGAGTGAAGTTGCCAGAGGTATCCAGCTTGAAAATTGCGCCATCTCCTGAGTCCCCACCTTCGAAGGAAGCTCCGTAAATATTTCCGGTGCCGTCCAAGGTCAATTGGGCCGAGGGAAAGTCGCCATCTGAATTCTTCTTGAAGAGGTACAGATCCGTCTCGTTGCCAGCAGGATCAATTCTGTAGATGGTTCCAAAGCCGAGACCGCCATAAGCGGTTGTGCCATAGAGATTGCTTGCGGCGTCAATTGCCAGTCCTGAATAAGGAAGCCATCCCCCAAACCGGGTGAAGTTGGTTATGACGTTAAAGTTGTTCGAAGTATCGTATTTGAAGACGACTCCGACGCCCGACCCGCCGCCACCCGACGCGGTACCCAGAAGATTGCCGGCGGAATCCATAACCACCCCGCCATAAGGGCAGCCTCCCCCAATGGGTGTGGGCGAGAATGGAGTGTTGAAGGTGTACAGCGTAGTCTGTTTGCCCGATGGGTCGATCTTGAAGATACTTCCGCCATTGTAGTACGTCCCCAGAATCACACATTCCGTGGTTCCATAGATGTTGCCTTTGGCGTCAGCGATCAATCCCCCATATGGCTGCTTTCCATCACCATCTATCGCAGTGAAGTTGTACAGCACACTATAGGTCTGGCTGTGCAACGCAAAAGTACTGAGCAATCCCACGATGAGCACGAATATGGATCTGAAGAGTACACCATGGGTGCTTGGTTGGAGAGCTTTGACGGTTGGAGTCAATTGACCATCGATTCGCATAGGGATTCCCTTTCATCTGAGCTAGGAGAAGGTTTACGTACTCGGATTGGGACAGAGGACCACCGACCGGTCCGTGTCACTGATTCAGGCAAAGGACGATTGGACAGGGTGCGCCGTTTATTTCACAGAGACTCACATTTCCAATGAGTCCAGTTGCGCCAAATCCCGCCGCGTGGGAAGCCGTGCTGCGGCGGAGACGCCTCATACTCTGATAACCGTGATCCCGCTGAAAAAGGGATCAACGAGAATATATCTGGTTTGTGAGAATCAGATTCCAGAGGCGAGAGCAACTTCGAAACGGACTCCGACGAGCGGCCGCTCAGCAGATGCTCACTTGAGCTGATTGCATCGGTTGGGGAAGATTACTACCCAGAATCGGGGTTCGGCCAGCCAAAGAACTGAACCTCCACTTAAACCCTTGTCCGAATTTGCTGAGCCAGCTCTCCTTGATCCTTTTTTCGGCGATTTCACGGTTCCATATGCAGACGGCTTTCCCGCCACTCAACAATCTGTGCGATGTTTCCAACCCTCAGGTCTGGCAGAAGGTCAATTTCAAGCCTTAAAGGAGATGCGTAATGAAGCAAATCAACCATTCACTTTCGCGACGTTTCTGGACCACCATTGTTGCGACGTTGTTCCTGTCCGCCACTGCTCTCACATTTGCTCAAACCACACAACCC
>CAYPYJ010000006.1:34256-84998 GCA_964414945.1 uncultured Occallatibacter sp. | reverse complement strand
ACTGCTCTTGCAGTGGGCACGCTTGCTCTGGGAATCGCCGCCAACAGCACGATCTTCAGTTGGATCAACTCGACCCTCTTCAATCCCATTCCCGGCGTTCGGAGTACGAGCGATATGCTCACGCTCCAGCGCGGAGAGAGAAGCGAGCATGCAACCCCGCCATTCTCGTACCTGGACTATGCAGACCTTCGCGATGGCACAAAGACCCTCACCGGCCTGCTCGCCTATCACGACGACTATGTGGCTCTCACAGGTAACGGACGGCCGCAGCGCATCTATGGCGCACTGACATCGGCGAATTACTTTGAGGTGCTGGGCGTCAAGCCGATCCTAGGGGGGACGCTTCTCTCCACGCAGGCAAACGAACGCGCCGGCTCCCCGGATGTCGTGCTCGGCTACGACTTGTGGCAGAATCGGTTTGGTGGCGATCCGGCCATTATTGGCAAGACCACGCAGATCAATCTTCACACGTACACCATCGTGGGCGTTGCTCCGCGCGGATTTCAAGGCTGCAAGAGCGGGCTCCGCACCGAGATTTGGATTCCTCTCGGCATGGACCGGAAGATCTGGGGTTCGACGCGCATCGACGACCGCGGAGCCTCATGGCTCAATGTGCTGGGCGTGATTCGCCCCGGTTCGGATAGCCATCATGTAGAGAACGAATTCAACCTGATGATGCAGCACATTGTTAATGCTTTTCCGGCGTTGCACCAGGGAGCCAACCAGATCACCACCGACCCGCTTTGGCGCTCACCATTTGGCGCCAATGTCTACCTCTATGGAACTCTGCCGATTCTGCTTGCACTGGCGGCTGTACTACTGCTGCTGGCCTGCGCCAATGTGGCGAACCTGCTGCTGGTGCGCTCGGTCTCGCGCCGACGCGAATTTGCCATCCGCCTCTCGATGGGGGCAAGCCGCTGGACACTCGTTCGTCAGCTTATGGTTGAGAATCTTATCATCGCCCTGGCCGGTGGCGGAGCAGCGCTGGTGATTACCTATTGGACTGCCCGCACACTGGGGTCCTTTTTGCCCGAGACTACACTCCCCATCAATATCAATGGAAGTGTCGACGGCACAGTCACCCTGGTTACGATTCTTATCGCTGCCTTCACATCGGTTGTGGCCGGTGTGGTTCCAGCTTTGCGCGCCTCTTCTCTTTCCCCGGCAACTGTGTTGAAGGACGAGGCGCTCAACACCTCCGGCGGTCTACATAAGTCGCGCCTTGCATCAAGCTTGGTCGTCATGCAGGTTGCGCTTTCGCTCACTCTGCTCGTCTGTGCAGGATTGTTCGTTCGCAGCCTCAACAAAGCTCAAGATGCCGATCTGGGTTTCGACGCCGACCACGTTTATCTAGCCTCATTCGATCTCGACCCGCTTGGCTACTCCAACGCCAGGGCGCTTGGACTCGACCGCCAGATATTGGCGCGCATCAAGTCGCTGCCCGGTGTTCAATCCGCAACGCTGGCTGATTTCTCGCCGCTCAGCTTCACCATCCATTCCGATGGCGTGATGCCTGAAGGCTACATTCCCCGCCCCCATGAGTCGATTGAAGTGGACAGAGGCATCGTCGGCCCAGGCTATCTCAAAACTCTGCGTACTCCTTTGCTTGAGGGGCGTGACTTTACTGATGCGGACAGTTCGGACGCGCAACCGGCGGTCATTGTGAACCAGGCATTCGTCAATCGCTACTGGCCCGGTCAGGACGCAATGGGCAAGCGCGTTCAGTTTTACGACAGGTGGTTCACAGTCGTTGGCGTAGCTGCCAACGGTAAGTACCGCCGCTTGACTTACGATGCTGCGCCCCTCGTGCTGGTGCCTCTGTTGCAACGTTACGACAGCCTGGTGACCCTTCATGTACGCGTCAACGGTGATCCGATGGCATATTCCGCTGCTATCGATCAGGCGGTTCACGACCTCACCCCCGACCTGCCTTTGTTCAACATCACAACTCTCAAGACGAATATGCGTATAGGCAATGTCTTTGAGCGCATTGTGGTCGTCTTCGCCGGTTCCTTTGGATTGCTGGCGATGCTGCTGGCCGCAGTTGGAATCTATGGAGTTGTTGCCTACTCGACAAAGCAGCGCACCCACGAGATTGGCATTCGCATGGCACTCGGCGCGGCGCGAGGCGATGTATTCCGACAAATTCTCAGGCAAGGGCTGCGGCTTACACTGATCGGCCTTGCAGTCGGCCTAGCGGTTTCCTTCGCCTTCACACGGTTACTGCGCGGCCTGCTCTTTGGCGTAGGAACCGCCGATTGGCTGACCTTTGCAACCGTAGCTGCCTCTCTTTGTATCGTCGCGCTGGTGGCATGCTTTATCCCCGCGCGCCGCGCCGCTTCTGTTGAACCGATGCAGGCTTTGCGAACCGAGTAACTTGTAATTCACGGCGTTGAGGAGAAAGAAATGAACGTGCTGCTTCAGGATATTCGCTATGCGCTTCGCCAGTTGCGCAAAGCGCCGGGATTCACGTTGACCGCTGTGCTGACGCTGGCTTTCGGCATCGGCGCCACGACCGCAATTTTTTCCATCGTCGAAGGCGTGCTGTTGCGGCCGTTGCCGTTTCCCGAGCCTGACAGGCTTCTGTGCTTCGGCGATGTTCCCGAAGGCGTACCCGAGAATCAAGGTTCACCCAACACAACGGCGCCCGCGACTCGCATATATATGCGCGATACCAACGCTTTCTCAAGCCTTGGAGCTTACCGGCGAACTGGCTTTGAGCTCTCCGGTACCAGCGAGCCAGCGCAGATCAATGCCACGCGGCTAACGTCCAGCATCTTTCCAGTGCTCGGTGTCTCGCCAATGATGGGGCGGCCTTTCACGCGCGAAGAGGATGAAGGCAGCGTGCAGGTGGCCGTCATCAGCTACCAGATGTGGCACAGCCGGTTCCACGATGAGCCGAAGGTATTGGGGACCATCATCCTCCTCGACCGCAGGCCGTATGAGATTGTCGGCGTCATGCCCCGTGAGTTTGAATTTCCCATGGTTCCGGGACAGTTGAATCGCAGCGAACTGTGGGTGCCCTTGAGTCTTTCGCCCGGCGATCTGACGCAGGCCGGAAGCTGGAACTACCACATGGTAGGCCGCCTGAAGCCAGGCGTCACCCCGGCGCAAGCTCTGCAGGATGCCCAACCGGCGGTGCAAGAGGTTCAGAAGAATTTTCCTCCCGGCATGGGTGGTCTGCGGATTCATTCCGTCGCCGTGGGACTCACCGAGGCCACCGTAGCACAGGCTCGGCCGCTTGTCCGTATGCTTTTTTGGGCCGTCGCGGTTGTGCTGTTCATTGGGTGCGCAAACCTTGCCGGGCTTCTGCTGGTTCGCGTCATTCGCCGCCGCCGTGAAATATCGGTGCGTCTGGCCCTGGGTGCAAACGGAACAGCCGTTGTACGCCAATCCCTTGTCGAAGCTCTACTGCTTAGCGTTGGCGGCGGTATACTTGGCATTTCTCTCGCGTCGGTTGCTCTGCGCATCGGCGTCAGCTTGCTTCCGGAGACTCTTCCTCGCGTCAGTTCGATTGGCCTCGACTGGAAGGTCATTGGTTTCGCGCTTCTACTGGCTGTAGTCACCGGCCTGTTGTGCGGATTCTTTCCTGCTTTGGCCGCTGCGCGTACAAGTGTCAATGAGGCATTGAAGGAAGGCGGGCGCACCGGTTCCGCGGGCAGTGGCCATGCGCGTGTACGCTCAGCTCTTGTCGTTGCCGAACTGGCCGTTGCGTTGGTACTGCTAACCGCCTCAGGCCTGCTGTTGCGCAGTTTTGAAAAGATGCGTTCGGTTGACCTTGGCTTCCGCACCGATCACACGCTTACCGCCTTTTACGGATTGCCACATCAGCAATACTCTTCGCAAGCCGCCGTGGATGCATTCGACTCGATGCTGCTCGTCAAGTTGCAGCAGTTGCCGGGCGTGCAGGCTGCGGGCGTCACCACCTTGCTTCCCAACGGAGGGGGGAATGACGTCAACGCTTTTGCTCCCGAAGGCTACATTCCACCCAAGGGAGAAGGACTGAGTGTTGCCTGGGCGTCGAATGTGATGGGCGACTACTTGCGCGCGGCGGGCATCTCTCTCTTGCGGGGGCGTGACTTCACGCAGGCAGACAATGCGACTGCGCCACTCGTGGTGATCGTGAACCGCACACTTGCTGAGCACTACTGGCCCGGTCAGGATCCGATAGGCAAGCGTATCCACATCGGCATCAAGGAATCGCCAACGCCCTGGATGACCGTGGTTGGAGAGATCGCCGACATCAAGGAGACCTCTGCCGATGCCCCTACGCAAAATCAGATGTACACACCGGCTTCCCAGTTCAAGGCTTCGATTGCCCAGTTTGCGCCTCCCGGCATGCTCAACGGTACATACGGTTCCATCGTCTTGCACAGCCAGCTGCCGCCCGAACAGATGGTCGACTCGGTGAGAGCAGCAGTTCGCTCCATCGATCCGCAACTCCCGCTGATTCACGTCGAATCCATGGAGCATGTGGTTGCGGAAGGTCAGGCCTCGCGCCGCTTTAACACCGTGCTTATCTCCAGCTTTGCTGCTGCTGCCGTGCTGCTGGCTTTGCTCGGCATTTACAGCGTCATCGCTTTCTCCGCAGCATTGCGCACGCATGAGTTGGCAATTCGGCTTGCACTCGGTTCGCAGCGCGCAAGTGTAATGCGGCTGGTTCTTGTTTCAGGCGCGAAGCTGGGCGTGGTCGGCTGTGGCATAGGCGCGATAGGAGCGGTCTTCGCCACACGCCTCTTGCGTTCGCTGCTTTTTCAGGTCGATCCACTAGATCCAGCCGTCATTGGGTTAGCTGCGTTCTCCATCCTTCTGCTCGCGCTCGCGGCTTCGGTAATTCCCGCGCGCCGCGCAGCTTCCATCGAACCCATGCAGGCTTTGAGAAACGAATAACTTTGTATCCAAGTATTCAAATGGAGAGACCAAGATGAATGCGCTGCTTCAAGACATTCGCTACGCGCTACGCCAATTGTGCAAGAACCATGGATTTACGGCGATCGCCGTGATTACGCTCGCGCTGGGAATCGGAGCCAACACGGCCATTTTCAGTGTGATCAACTCGGCCCTGTTGCAGCCACTTCCGTATCCCCATGCCGAACAACTCGTGTACGTGATGGAAACGGGGCCGGAAGGACGGCCCAATGGGTCTGTATCTGGAGGCGCGTTCAAAGACTGGCGCGACCACAACTCCAAGTTTGCCCAGATCGCCGTCTACGAAAATATACACAGCAGCCTGACAGGGATTGGAACCCCGGAGCGCCTGACCGGCTTGCAAGTATCCGCCGAGTTCCTCTCCGTGTTGGGAATCGCGCCGACCGTTGGGCGCGGCTTTGCAGCGAGTGACGCTGCCATAGGCGGGAACAATCATGTCGCCCTGTTGACTTATGCCTTCTGGAAGAGCCATTTCGCAGGAGACGAGAGAATTGCCGGCAAGACGGTTTCACTGAACCAGGTTCCCTACACTGTTATTGGCGTGCTTCCTCCGCGCACGCTCTGGCAGGATGACGTTCAGTTTCTTATCCCTGAGGTAGTCGACGCACCCAATACTTATTGGGGACGCGCAGGCCACTGGAGGCGAGTTGTTGGGCGCCTGTCGCCGGGAACATCCAGTGTTGAAGCTCAGGCTGAACTTCGGTTAGTCAAGCAACAGCTCGCGGCACAATATCCACCATGGAAGGATAAGTGGAGTGTTTCAGTAACTCCTCTCCAGCAGATATTCGTGGAAAGCACTCGTCCGATGCTCGTTCTCCTCCTCGGCGCAGTGGCTCTTGTCCTATTGATTGCCTGTGCGAATGTCTCCAATCTACTACTGGCTCGCGGCAATGCCCGTTCGAGAGAGATGGCTGTCCGGATTGCGCTGGGCGCCACTACTTGGCGGATCGTGAGGCAAATGCTGACCGAGAGCATCTTGCTTGCCTTGTCTGGATGCGCGCTAGGTCTTGTAGTTGCGGCCTTCGGCGTTCGTTTTCTAACGCACATGGTGGTCAAGCAGCTTCCGCAGATTCTCCAACCGCAACTCGATATAAAAGTATTGCTGTTTTCAATACTCATGGCGTGCGGCTGCGGGATACTGTTTGGGATTCTCCCCGCGTGGCGCGCGGCCAATGCGGATGTGAATCAGGCGATGAAAGAGTCCGAACGCGGATCGGCATCGCGCTCCAAACGACGGTCGCAGTCCATCCTGGTGGTATCCGAGTTTGCGTTTACCTTGGTCTTGCTTATCGGCGCAGGTCTGTTTCTGCGCAGCTTTATTCGTGTGACGGAGACCGATCTCGGCTTCAATCCCAAACACGCTGTGGCATTCGACCTCTCCTTTTCGGCAGCAAAATACCCAACCGATGCCGACCGCCTGCGCTTCACCAAGGACCTGATCGACCGCATCCGGGTACTGCCCGGAGTCGAGTCGGCCGGTACCATTTCGACATTGCCATTGAGCGGCCCGGACTCGGACCGGGGCGAATTTATTAGCCGGACGGACAAACCTGAGCCGCTCAACAAGTATACGGTTGGCGTTGACAGCATGGGTGGAGACTATTTCTCTACCCTCGGAATCAGGTTGCTAAGCGGACGTCTTCTCACGGATGCGGACAACACTTCCACCGCGCCCCCAGTTCTGGTGATTGATAGCGGTGTTGTGCGAGACCTCTATCCGACTGAAAATCCACTGGGTCGGCATGTGAATTTCTTGGGGAAAAATTGTGAAATTGTTGGTGTTGTTGCGCCCGTTCGTCATCGGGATGTCGATCGAGATCCTCGACCGAGAGTGTACGGCACTCAATCTTACTTCTTCCCTCCGTCATCCAACATCAGCATTGTGGTGCGGACTGGGCTGGCTCCGGCGTCTCTTGTCGAGACACTGAGAAAGACCGTACTCGAAGCCGATCCAAATCAACCAATCGCCAACGTTCGCACCCTTGAACAAGATGTTGACAAGTCGCTGGCATCCAGACGGGCGGCGCTGCTGTTGCTGAGCCTGTTTGCCGTGGTCGCTATCAGCTTGGCGTGCATTGGCGTTTATGGAGTGATGGCGCACGCCATCGGCCTGCGGGTACGCGAACTCAGTATTCGCACAGCCCTTGGCGCTCAACGCAGCGACGTTGTGCGGCTGGTTTTGGCAGGGGGGATGAGGCCGGCAATGGCAGGCATTGCAGCGGGGTTTGTTTCGGCCCTGGCATTAGCGCGGTTGGTCGAAAGCCAACTCTTCCAGGTCAAGTCGGATGACCCGCTGGTCTTCTTCGCGTCAGTCAGCGTGCTGGTGCTCGTTGCAGCCTTGTCGATTTATCTTCCCGCACGCCGCGCGGCTTCCATCGAACCCATGCAGGCTTTGAGAAGCGAATAACTTGAACCGAAATGCACATATTGAGATCGGAGTAACACATGATTGAACTGAAGAATGTAGAACGCAGTTATAAGATGGGGCCCACTGAAACCTGGGTGCTGCGCCGCATCGCGCTCACCATCAAAGAGGGCGAGTTCATTACGGTGATGGGGCCGTCGGGCGCGGGAAAATCGTCGCTGCTGAATGTGCTGGCACTGCTCGACGACGGCTGGCAGGGCGAGTATTGGTTTGGCGAAACGGCTGTGCACAAGCTGAATCGCAAGCAGCGCGCCGACCTTGTCCGCGAGCGGATCGGCATGGTCTTCCAGAGCTATCACCTGCTGGACGATCTCACCGTCGCCGAGAACATCGACCTGCCACTGAGCTACAAGAACCTGCCAGCCAAAGAGAGGCAGGGGATGGTCGCTGATATTCTTGATCGCTTCCAGATTGTTGCCAAAAAGGACTTGTATCCCTCGCAGCTCTCTGGCGGACAGCAACAGCTGGTCGGCATTGCGCGCGCCGTGGTTCACGCACCAGCGTTGTTACTGGCCGATGAGCCCACCGGTAATCTGCACTCCACGCAAGCCCGTGAGATTATGGAGCTCTTTTGCGAACTTAACCGCGCAGGCACGACGATTGTGCAAGTGACGCATTCCGATGAGAACGCGCGCTACGGCAAGCGCATCATTGAGCTGCGCGACGGATGGCTCAAAAGCGATGAAGTATTGAAAGCAGCTGCCACGGAGGTGGTCACGAAGTGACGATTCTAAAGATCAATCCATTCAAAGCGACTGATTGCAACGCCCGCAGGATTGCTTGCGCGTACCGCCTGATTGCATTTCTCGTGTTACTGGCCAACCACGCTTTGGCTGTCGAGCCGGCGGCCTCAACGACTTCCGCACAGCCGACTGTGTTCACGATAGCGCCTGCACCGCGCAACATTCCCTTCGACAAACTTCTGCGCCCGTCGCGTAATCCCATCAATTCCTATCGAGGAAGGGCGGTCGAGCCGCCGAGCCTGGCCAACTCTCCGCGCCTCGATTCGCTGGTGAGGGATGGCAAGCTCTATCTGTCGCTGCGCAATGCCATCGATCTGGCGCTCGAGAATAATCTCGATCTGGTCATCGCGCGCTACAACATCCCAATTGCGCAGATGGATGTGCAGCGCACGCAGGCCGGCGGTTCGGTGCGCGGAGTCAATACCGGCGTGGTCTCAGGCACCCCTGGCGGCGCAGGCGTAAGTGGCTTTGGAAGCGGCACAGGCGCGGGCGCGGGAGGCACCTCCGGCGGCGCGGGCGGCGCGGGCGCAGGCGCTTCAGGCCTGGTCACATCCACGCTGGGCACGGGTACTTCAGTCTCAACCTTCGATCCATATCTTTCCGCGACCACGTATGTGGACCACACCACGCAACTGCTGCCCAACAAAACTCTCTATGGCGTTCCCGTCATTCACCAAAACACGATTCTAGGCAATTTCACGTTTGCGCAGGCTTTTCCCACCGGAGGCAGTCTTCAGGTGGCGTGGAACAACAATCGTCAAACCACTAACAGCCCAAATCAGACCATCAATCCACAGCTGGAGTCCTACGTCCAGGTCTACGTTCAACAGCACCTGCTGGCCGGCTTCGGCCTGGGGCCGAATCTGCGCTACCTGCGCATCGCCAAAACCAACCAGAAAGTCTCAGACATAGCCTTCAAAGCGCAAGTGATCTCCACAGTGACGCAGATTTGCGATCTGTATTGGGACTTGGTGAGCGCTTATGATGAGGAGAAGGTTGGCGAACGCTCAGTGGAGTTTGCAAGGCAGACGCTGGAGACCAGCCGTAAACAACTCGAGGTACAGGCTATTCCTGAGATGGAAGTGCTCAAGGCGGAGGGGGAACTGGCTAACCGCGAACAAAGCCTGACTGTCTCCCGAACCAATCTCGAACTGCAAGAACTCTATATGAAGAACGCCATCACCCGCTCACTCGACGACTCAGTACTGGAGGAGATGCCGGTGGTTCCCGTGGACCACATCGCGAACCGGATTGAGCCCATCTCCGAGCCGGTGCAGAATATGATTGCAGATGCGCTCAAGAATCGTGTCGAGCTGCTGGAGTCGAGCCTGGTTCTGCAAAACAACGAACTCAGCCGCAAGACAGCGCGCAACGCGCTGCTGCCCACGCTCACTGTCTATGGATTCTATGCGGGCACGGGATTCGCTGGCACGTCCAATTCCGCAAACAGTTCCAGCAATTCTGTCACCAGCGTTTCAACCGGCTACGGCAGTGCATTGGAGAATGCATTGAACTACTCCTCGCCTGAGTACCAGGCAGGCTTTCAGTTGAATATTCCTCTGCGCAACCGCATCGCAAAGGCCGACCAGTATCGTACCGAGCTTGAATACCGGCAGTCGCAAGTGTATCTCGAAGAGCTGAAGAAACGCATTCGCATCGAGGTGCGTAACGCGCGTTATGCTTTGGAACAGGGTGCCAGCCGCGTGGATGCGGCACGCAAGGCACGCGACCTGGCGCAGCGCACATTGGATATCATGCAGAAGGAGCAAAAGCTGGGCGCGGGATCGAACCAGCAGACGCTCTCGGCCGAACACGATCTTGCCCTGGCCGAGTCCGCACTGGTGACAGCGGAGACCGCTTATGAAAAGGCGCGCATTGAAGTGCGGCGCTCCACCGGCTCAGTGCTTGAAGCATATGAAATATCGATTGCCGACGCCAAAGCCGGTGTAGTGGAGGCAGACCATCTCCAGTAAGCATGAGCCAATTCGCGTTTTGGTTGCCGACGATCAGCCGCACATTCTGGAGGCCGTGGAACTGTTGCTATCCCCGCAGGGCTTTGCCGTGGACTGTGTTCGTTCGCCCCAACTCCTGCTGGAAGCGCTCGGAGAACGCGACTACGACGTGCTGCTGATCGACCTCAACTATACCCGCGACACCACATCTGGTCAGGAAGGCTTGGATCTGTTGGCACGCATCGGGGAGTTCGACTCGCGGCTGCCGGTGATCGTTATGACTGCCTGGGGCAACATCGACCTCGCGGTTGAAAGCATCAAGCGCGGCGCGCGCGACTTCATTCAGAAGCCGTGGGAGAACGAGCGGCTTCTCTCACTTATCCGCGTTCACGCCGAATTGCATCAGGCTCTGCGCCGCGCCCGCCAGCTCGAAATGGAAAACAGTCTGCTGCGCGCTGAAGGTATGCCGGAGTTTGTTGCGGGCGCATCCTCCATGCAGCCGGTTCTCGAATTGATCGCACAGGTAGGCCCCTCTGACGCCAATGTTCTCATCACCGGCGAGCACGGCACGGGCAAAGAAATCGTTGCAAAACTGCTCCACTCCGCCTCGCTGCGATCGCGCATGGCCCTGGTCGCGGTCAATGCCGGTGGACTGCCGGAGGGAACCTTCGAAAGCGAGATCTTCGGCCACGTGAAAGGCGCCTTTACCGATGCCCGTACCGACCGCATCGGACGCTTCGAGTTGGCCAACGGCGGATCACTGTTTCTCGACGAGATCGCCAACGTTCCGCTGCGCCAACAGGCAAAACTTTTGCGCGTTTTAGAAACCGGCGAACTGGAACGCGTCGGCTCCTCGCAGACCCGCCACGTCGATGTGCGCCTTCTCTCCGCTACCAATGCTGATCTGCATGAAGAAGCCAAGGCGGGCAACTTCCGCGAAGATCTTCTCTTCCGCATCAACACGGTTGAGATACACCTGCCTGCACTGCGCGATCGGCGCGATGACATACCTCTCCTCGCTCAGCATTTCCTGAACCGCAACCGTGCTCGCTACCGCAAGCAGGTCAATGGCTTCTCCCCTTCGGCTATGCAGCAGATGATGCAGTATGCCTGGCCGGGCAACGTTCGTGAGCTGGAACATTCAGTGGAACGCGCAGTTCTGCTCTGCCGCTGTGAAGAAGTCGAGCCGGCCAACCTGGGAATCGTAGCCGTGCGTTCTTCCGTCCCGACATTTGAAAATATGAGCATTGACGAGGTCGAGGCGCTACTTATTCGCAAAATGATGCGCCGTTGCGACGGCAATATCTCGCAGGCAGCCGATGCTCTCGGCCTTAGTCGCGCGGCGCTTTATCGCCGCATCGAGAAATATGGCCTTTGAGAAGGCTGTGCGCCGCCACCGCCGCTCGGCTATCCGCCGGGTGTGGATTTACTGCCTCTTGCTTTCGCTGCCCGGGCTGGTCTTTGCCGGCCTTTTTCTTTGCTGGCAACAGGCTTCGCTTGCTGAGACCCTGCTGGTCGTTGTCGGCCTCTTGCTGTATTTTGCTCTGGTTGCCGCCGCGTTAGTTGACGACATTGTCCGTCCGTTGCAGACGCTGTCGAATGTTGTTGCATCGTTGCGCGAGGGTGACTACTCATTTCGTGCGCGCGGCGCTGGTTCTGAGGACGCACTTGGCGAATTGGCCGCCGAGGTCAACCTTCTCGCCGATCTGCTGCAGAATCTTAGGGTCCGTTCTCTGGAAGCCACGGCTCTGCTGGCTCGCATCCTTGAAGTGATGCACGCACCTCTCTTTGCCTTTGATCGCGACGACCGATTGCAACAGGTAAATAACGCCGGCGTAGAGTTGCTGGAGTCTACTCATGCGCGGTGCATCGGCAGCAGTGCGCGCGAGCTGGGCCTGGATGGGCTGCTTGCCGCGGCCGACCAGACGACTCACACCTTAGGCACCAAATCCTCGCGCTGGCTGTTAAGGAAGGCGGCCTTCCGCCAGGATGGAGCACCGCACACGCTGCTGCTGCTGGCTGACGTTAGTCTCACCCTCCAAGACGAGGAACAAAGATCCTGGAAGCGGCTGATCCGCGTCCTCGGCCACGAGCTTTCGAATTCTCTTGCGCCCATCAAGTCCATCGCCGGCAGCCTGTTGACTCGTGCAGAGAACATTCCAGGCGACGACGTAGTCATACGAGATTTTCGCCGGGGTCTGGGTGTCATTGAGAGCCGCGCCGACGCGCTGCATCGCTTCGTCCAATCCTATCGAAAGCTCGCTCAATTGCCCCCGCCGCAACTCAGGCCGGTTCCGCTTGGGCCACTGTTGGATCGCGTGGTGAATTTGGAGCAGCGTATGGCTATCAAGCTTGAACCGGGACCTCCGGCGGTACTCAACGCCGATCCGGATCAGTTAGAGCAGATGTTCATTAACCTGCTTGCCAATGCCGTGGACGCTTCTCTATGCAACGGAGCACAGCCGGTTCGCGCAAGCTGGCAACTTGGCGGTACGTCCGTAACGGTAGTCATTGAAGATCGCGGCTTGGGCATAGCCAACGCAGAGAATCTCTTTGTGCCGTTCTACACCACGAAGCCCACAGGCAGTGGTGTGGGCCTCGCGCTGGCTCAGCAAATTGCTCGCGCCCATGGCGGCGAAATTCAGTTACTCAACCGCGACGACGGCGAAGGCGCGCGCGCCATTGTGCGCCTTCTGGTTATGCAATCCTAGAATTCCACCAAAGTCCATGGAAGCTTCTGGCATACAGAATTAGTGAGTTGGTTACCGCCATCACAGTGACAAACTCGCCTTTTGCTCCGACGTTTTAGTCGGCTGGGAAAATCCAAGCTTTTACAGATTCTTCTGAATGGCCAAGTTAAACGAATGCATATGACGACTTTCTTGTGTCGCAAGATATATTTATTTATCTGCATTATTTTGTGCGATTTGCAGACAAAAATACTAGAGATTTAAGACGTAAACCGAAGTTCTTGAATATTTCTCTTGACATTCACGTGGGGCGCATCTGCATAATTCTTCCGGCTTGAGAGGTCCGACCACTCTCGCCCGCTAGCTGTTGTCGCGGATATCGCGACGTCCATTTCCCACAATTCACATCTGCCTGGCGCAGTTCTGGAGAAATGTCATGCTGGATAGACTCCCCATTTCCGCTGCAATCCTCTCTGTGTTCTTTGCGTTTTCCACCCTGGTTGCCGGAGCACAGCAAGCTTCCATCGCGCTTCCCTACACTGTCGCGACGATTGGCGGATTGACGCCCATGTCGGCGACAGCTGGAACGCAATGCCCGAATCTGGCGGCAGGCGTAACCTCCTCCGATGCGTTTGGCGACGGGTGTCTTGCCGTCAACGGCGTTTTTGGTGTGAGCCCATATAGCGGCCTTGTGGTGGACCCTTTCGGCAATGTCCTGGTCAATGACGACATCAAGGGCGTCTTGCACATGATCAATGCCAACTCCGGGCTTATGACACTGGTTGGAGGCGGCAACACGGTCTGTGCGATGAGTTCGTCGGGTCCGGGAAAGCTGGATTCGTCCGGTGACGGCTGCATTGCGGCAACGGAAACGCCAACCACCGCCTTTGTGGGTGCGCGCGGCATTGGCATTGACCCTTATGGAAATATTCTCCTGGCCGGATACAATGACCACTTTGTTCATTTGATCTGCCGCACCGCTTCGCCGCTGTGCGTGAGCGGGATGCCATCTCCGTCGGTTGCGGCGCCCATCCAGATCGGTGTCGGCTACATGGGATTGGTGGCTGGATGCGCCTATGCCACAGGTTCTTCCGGTGTCACCGGAGTAGGCACGGACAACACACCGGGATTTTCGATTGGAACGACATCCCCCTTCTACTATGCCGGTCCGTTCCGCAACGCGGGCAGCGGAAGCGGTTCTTGCACAGCCGCGTTGGGTGAAGTGGACCAGCCGCGCGGCGCGACGGCGGACGCGTATGGCAATGTCTATTACGCCGACACCTCAAGTCTCCGCTGGCGCGTAGTGCTGGGTCCGCAGTCGTATAGAGGAGTCACCAATCCGCTGTGGGCAATTCTGCAACAGAATTCATCCTGGCCGACTGTGGCTGCAGGATACGTCTATACCGTTGCCGGCATCACCACCACCGCCACGATTAAGGGAAGTTCGTGTGGCGGAGGCGGATTTGCGACGGATACGCACGGAGACGGTTGCCTGTTCACCAGCGCCTCCGTTTCTACAAGTAACACCAGCTATGCGCAAGGCGTGGCCGTTGACGCGGCTGGCAACATGATCTTTACCGACGCGGGCAGTGGCCTGCTGCGCGTGTTGTTTATCAGCGGCTCGGGGGCAGCGGGCGCAGCGATGGCGAATGCCATTGAGGTAAACAACTCCGGCATGAGCCCCGCAACGCCGCAACCCGGGTTCGTATATTCGCTGGCGGGTGGCGGCAGCACATCGGGAGTGTCCGCAACGCCCGCGCTGGGGAACAGCAGGACGGCTCTGGATACGTCGATCACCAAGGTGACGATAAGCCCACAAGGCAATATCTTTATCGGCGATAAAACCAGAATTTTATTTTTCGACATCAACACGGGCTATATCCGGATATTATTCACTCAGTCATCCTCTAACGTAGCTACTGGCAGCTTTTGCAGTGGCTCAACTGGTCCGATCTCGCAGAGCGCCTATGGTGATGGTTGCCCTGCATCCTTATCCGAGTTCGGAAATTCCAACGGCCTGAGCGTTGCCGTAGATGGACAAGGCGATCTATTCCTATACGACGGAACCAGTTCCGCTGCGGGGCAACTTGTGCGCAAAGTGATGGCGCAAGGCCTTGTTCCGCAAGCGTTGGGAACAGTGCAGAAACAGATATTCCAGGTGCATTTGCAGGGAGCGACTTCGGCCACCTCTACAGCAACTTTGACGTCGTCACCGGACATTAGTGCCGGTTCGCCCGCCTGCACACTGAATGGAGACTCTACAGTTGATTGCACCGTAGCGGTGACGAGCGCTCCTTCCTCGCCCGGCCTGCGTTCGGCAACTCTTACCGTATCGAATGCATCCAGCGGGACGAACGTCAATATAGGATTAGGTGAAACAGTCGCCGGTTCCGTACTGGCCTTCGACAACGCATCGACCACTGTGAACGGCGTCACCAATACGCTCTCACCAGTCACCCATTCACTTTTGAATGGAATCACTCCAGCGGGCGTGACCCTCGATGGCGCAGGAAATCTCTACGCAGTCAGCGGCGTCAGCATTCTGGAGTCGATTAGCGGGAGTACTTACACGCTGACCTCTTCGCTGCCGGCGATTCCCAGCCAAATCACAATCGACCAGACTGGAAATATCTTTGCAGTAAATCGCACGGAAGCAGCGATCACAAAACTCGCTGTGGCTACCGCGGGTACGCCCGCCAGCTATACTATGGCCTCCATCTCCTACACGCCTGCCAGCGGCACAGCCGCTCCGCAAGCTATAGCCGTTGATAACGCAGGCAATCTCTACGTGGCCGACTATCAACCAAGCGGCTCATCTGTCTATCGCCTTTCTCTGGTGGCGAACACAGTACGGCAGAAGGTAACGGTAGCCTCTGGCCTAATCAATCCGGTTGCGCTGGCTGTCGATTCCTACGGTGACGTCTTTGTCGCGGACATGGGCGCGGGGGCAGTGTATGAGTATTCGCCTTCCGGCGGCGGGCTTCTTTCCTATACACAATCAACAAGGCTATCGAGCATCACACCGGTTGCGCTGGCCGCTGATGCGGCTGGCGATGTCTATGTGCAGGCAGGCTCTTTGATTCTTGAACTGCCGGCAAGCGGTTCGATAACCAACGTCTTTTCTGGATTGCAGAATCCGATGGGGCTTGCCGTCGATGGCGCGGGCAATATCTATAGCGCCGACGCGAGCAACAACAGCATCACTCAGGTGGTGCGCAACGCGGGTTCCTACGGCTCAACTTCTACCGTCATTTCGTCCTTTGCAGGAACGCTGACCAACGTCGGCACTCAGGTTGCTACCGGCATAGTGCAGACCGATTCGAGCAATTTCACGATCACGCCCAGCGGCTGCGCCATCGGAACGAGCAACAGCTTTGCCCCAGGCCAAGCTTGTGCACTCACTGTCGATTTATCATCAACGGCTGCGCAAAATCCGGGCGCTTCCTATACAGATACGCTCTCCTTTCTTGCTCTGTCGCCCACAATAGGGTCGGTAACCTTCAGCGACATGGTGCCTGCCGGTCCCACGTCCACATCCGTCAGCGGCCCGAGTGCGCCACACTATGCCGCCAGCGGAACCGAGGCCACGTTTATAGTTACGGTTACCGGTATTGCCGCGCCCAGCGGCAGTCCGATTTCCGTGATGGTCAGTTCGGTGACTACATCGGGAACGGCGGTTGTCTTCTCGAGTACTCCATTGCTGAACTCCTCTGGCCAGGCAACGGTCGATCTGGCAGGCCTCGCCCCGGGGCTCTATCGCATTTCCGCAACTTATGCAGGGGTTACGAACATCTACGCGTCCTCCAGCGCATCGGCCCTCTTCACGGTTGAGCAATGGGTGGCCACTGGCGATAGCCGCACGGTTACCGAGCCATCATTCCCTGCCGTATGCCAGCAGTTAAGCGCGTCGCTTACTTCGGTCAACGACGACCTTCCCGCATCGATAGACGCCGTCGTTACCAATCCTGACGGGGCGCGCATTCAAGCGGCACTGAATGCATGTTCCGGCACTGGCCAAGCTGTTGAACTCTCGGTGGACAGCGCAGGCCACAATGCGTATCTGACTGGACCGCTGAGTATGCCATCCAACGTCACGCTGCTCGTCGACCCCGGAGTCTTCGTCTACTTCTCGCGCAACGTGCAGGATTACGACAAGGTTGCAGGCACGCACACCTGCGGCACGGTTAACAACAACAGCGCAACGGCGAGTTGCTCGCCGCTGATCGACATTCCCGGCAGCTCGTCGAATGTCGGCATTATGGGCTTTGGCAAGTTGGACGGGCGCGGCGGCGATGTGCTGATCAACGCCTTCCCGGCAAGTTTAGCTGGGCAAAGCTGGTGGGGATTGGCAACGATTGCCAACAGCGGCGGAAGCCAGCAGAACCCGCGCTTTATCCAGATGGACACCGGCTCAAGCAATATTACGCTGTACAAGATCACGATTCGCAATGCACCGAAGTTTCACGTTTCGACAACGGGCGCCGCCTCCAACTTTACCGCCTGGGATATCAAGATTGTTACGCCCACCAACGCGCGCAACACCGACGGTATCGATCCAGGCAATGCGCATAATTTCACCATCACGCGCTCCTGGATCTCGGACGGAGATGACAATGTGGCAGTCGGGGCCGCCGGCACAACGGCTTCCGCGGCGAATATCTCCGTAACTAACAATCGATTCTTCGCTGGTCACGGCGAGTCCATTGGCAGTTATACAGGGGCTGGAGTCAGCAATGTGCTTTTCGACAGCAATATGCTGTCGGGCAATGATATTGCTGGCAGCGGCAGCTCCATCAACAATACGGTCGACACCAACTCAACCGGCCTTCGCATTAAGTCCGGATTCGATCGCGGAGGTGTGGTCACCAATATTCAGTATTCGAATTCGTGCTTCCAGGGCCACAAAGCCTCAATCGTTTTCGATCCAAACTACGAAAAGACAGCTGGGAATCTTCCGCCCAACTTCGAGAATATTCTGCTGAAGAACCTCAACTTCCTCACTGCGGGAACCGTGCAGTTCACAGGCACAAACGACAACGGCACCATCTACCCGCTCCAAGTCACTCTGGACAACGTGAGCTTCCCCAGCACGTTCCCGGCCTCTGCGTTCAATCCCGCGCCCACCAATACCTCGATGACCTACGGTCCGGGACAGGTTCCCCAGAATTTTATCAACGGCTTCGCAACTTTCATCGGAACCAACGGCAACACCGTTGTCAACAACATCACGGAACCCGCGCTGGTTCCGCCCGCGTGCAGCTTCACTTACATTGCGCCGGAGTTGACCGGCCCGAACGGATTTCCGCAGACCATCACCGCGGGACAGAACGCAACGGCTGTTGCAATTCTGACTCCGGCAGTAGCCGGCAGTGCCTACCCCACTGGCACCGTCACACTCACGGACGCACTGACCAACAGCACAACCACAGTGCCGCTGACAGGAGCAACGGACACGATTTCCATTCCGCTAACCGGGCTTGCCGTAGGTGCTCACAGCTTCACCGCCAGTTACTCCGGCGACGCCAACTATGTCCCGGCGGTTTCCGGCTCGCCTTACACAACGGCCGGCCCTTATCTAATCACTGTCAATTCAGGCAGTCTCTGCGCCACCGGCATTACGTTGGCCGGCGCGCCCGTCAGCGTCTCTTATGGCACTTCCTTCACCCTCACTGCAACTGTTACGGGCTGCAACCCAACTGGGGTCGTTCAGTTCATTGTGAACGGTTCTGTCTATGCCACATCGGCCCTGATCTCAGGCATGGCTACGGCCACCATCACCCTGCCGTACGCCACCAACGCCTACAGCCTCGATGCCGTTTACAGTGGCAATTCAGCGAATGGCGGTTCCGTTTCGTCCATCTCATCGGTTACTGTTACACCCGCGCCTACGAATATCATTTTGACGATCAACCCATTGACCACTACTCTGGGTCATCCCGTCACGATGACTGCCACCGTCACATCCGCTGTCGGAGCGCCCACGGGAACGGTCGCCTTTACCTACACCACTACAGGCTCCAGTACCCCTGTTGCAACCTACGCTACATTAGTCCCGGCATCGGCTCCAAATACTTCCGTGGCCATGGCTGGCGTCAACTTGCCGCTGGGCACGGATACAGTCACGGCTACCTATGGCTCCAACGGGAGCTATTCGGGCTCCGTTTCGACAACCGTCTCCGTCACCGTCACGGTGGGGACGATTCTTGGTTTGCCTGCCAACCCCATCGCGCTCCCTTACACAATGACCACCCTTGCCGGTGGAGCAGTCTCTAACTGCTCCAGCGCCACCGACAGTTTCGGCGACGGATGCCCAGCCACTGCGATTGTCTTCGGCGGCGCGCTTGATCTCCGCAGCGTGGTTGCTGATCCTTTTGGCAATGTCTATCTGACTGATGCGGTTGCAGGTGCGGTACGCCGCATTGCGCCCAACGGCGTGATCAGTGACTTCGCCGGAAGGGTCAGCGGCACAGCTTGTGTTCCCACGGCAACTGTAGGCTGCACGCCAACTCTCGTCAGCTTGAATAAGCCGCGCGGCGTCTCTTCAGATTCTCAGGGCAACATCTACATCGCTGCCTATAATAGCCACCAGATTTTCGTGGTCAATGCCTCCACTGGCTTAATGTATTTGGTTGCTGGCACCGGCGGCGCAGGTAGTTCCGGGGATGGTGGTCCGGCAACCTCTGCTCAGGTCAATGCGCCACGCGGCGTATGGGCTGATGCCGTGGACAACATCTACATCGCAGACACCTCCAACAACAAGATTCGCGTCGTTGACATTACTGGAAATATCCGCACCTTCGCCGGGGCAGGTACAGCTGCCTCCAATGGGGACGGCGGGCTGGCTACGTCTGCTGCCATCAACAACCCACAGAGCGTGATGACCGATGCCAACCTGAATGTCTACATCGCCGACTCGCAGAAAGTTCGCGTCGTCTGCATTACATGCGGGATGGCTTCGCCCCTCGATGCATTGTTGGCAAAGCTAGGCATCTCTTCACCACAGAACGGTTATATCTACACCATTGCCGGAGGTGGCTCATCCGCATATTCCGTGCCGGTTCTGGCTAACACGATCAACACCATGAGCCCGCAGAAACTGGCCATCGACGCCAGCAGCAATCTCTACATCTCCGACGGCAACGGCGTCATCTGGTTCATCGATAGTCGCACTGGCTACATCCGTGCCATCGCAGGCAATGTCTCTGCCAACTGCCCCGGCGCAACCGATAACTTCGGCGATAGTTGTCCCGCGAGTCAGGCAGTCATCGGCAATGGCGGCAATGGCATCGGCGTGGGAACGGACACCCTCGGCAATATCTACATCTCCGACACCTTGAACGCTCGCATTCGCAAGGTTACCACCGGCCTGGCGTCGCCCTCAACCGCAGTCGCCTCCAGTGCAATACAGCCTGTGCAACTTCACTTTATTGCCGGGGATACGCTGGCTGCCACCAACGCCCTGACTTACACCTCAACCGAGTGGGCGCTGGGAACGCCCGGTTGCACCTTCAACGATGACACTACAACCGACTGCATGCTCGCTTCCAGCTTTACTCCGGCCGTTCCTGGTGCGCGTTCCTCGCCGCTCACAATCAACAGCTCCCTGGGCAACACGGCAAACCTGGCGCTTATTGGAACTGGACTCGGAGCTGGCTCCACGCTTGACCCCGCCAGTCGAATCAGCTTTGGCTCAAACTTGAGCGTTACCGGTCTGGCCACCGATAACGCGGGCAATGTCTACGTCTCCGACGCCTACAGCAAGAACCTTCTGCGATTTGCTCCCAGCGCTCTGGCGCAGGGGAGCAGCGCAACGTCCACCCTCCTAGCAACGCTCACCGCACCTGGTGCAGTCGTAATTGATCCTCGCGGCTTCGTCTACGTCGCCGACACTTCCACTGGTCGAATTACGCAGGTTTCACCCACCGGATCAACGGCGATATTACCGCTCGCACTTACCGGTCCTGCCGGACTTGCCGTCGACGCGCTCAACAACCTCTACGTGTCGGATTCTTCAGCACACGTCGTCTATCAGTACAGCCCCATCACCGGAGCCGTGCGTCCACTTGCCGTCGGAACGCTGGTTGCCCCTGCGGGTCTGGCCATCGATCCGACCGGCAACCTGCTCATCACCGATCCCGGCGCACCCGCTGTTTATCGCTTCAATCTACAGAGCGGAGCTGCCACAACAATTTCATCCACAGCTGTCGCGCCGTCGGCTATCGCGACCGATTCGGCCGGAAATCTGCTAATCGCCGACACCGCATCGATTCTCGCCGTGCCTGCCAGCGCTAACAGTGCCCCCTTCACGGTCGCCAGCCTCGTACCCTCGGCGCTGGCCATCGACTCTGCAGGCAATCTCTACACCGGCTCCGGCGGGGCCGTTCTCAAGCTCACGCGCACCCAGGGGTACGTGCAGTTTGCAGGAGCCGCCGCGCCACAAAACCTCTCGATGCTGGCCTCCGGCAATCAGTCGTTGCAACTCACTTCGGTCAGCCAAACCGATACGGCAGACTACAATCTCGCCGCTACTGCTTCCACTGACTGCACGATTAACGGCACATTGCCCTCGGCCTTGGTCACAGGCGGCGTCTGCGCATTGACTGCCACCTATGCACCAACAACTTTTGTTACGACTGCGGACACCGTCACCTTCAATGGCAATTCTAAGAATGCCGCTCTCTCTACGCTGTCGTCGATGCAGCTTGTCCTTACCGGACCTACCACTCCGCCACCGACGACTACTGTGATCAATGCCCTCTCGCCAACTCTGCCTGTCTACGGCCAAACCGTCGCAATCAGCGTTACTATCTCCGGCGCGTCCATCTCTCCGCTGGGCACAGTTGTGTTTACCGTCGATGGCACACCAGTCTCTGGCGTCAGTGTTTCCGGCGGCGTGGCAAGTGCCACGGTCTCCGGCTTGAGCGCCGGTCCACACACGGTTTCCGCAGCGTATACCAGCAGCAACGGATTCGCTCCGTCAACCGTTAACACAACCTTCAGTGTCAGCAAGGCGACATTGACGGTGACGGCGAACAACGCCAGCCGTGCAGTTGGCGCGGCGAACCCCACATTCACCGCCAGCTACAGCGGATTCGTCAATGGTGACTCCGCTTCAGCGCTGAGCGGAACGCCCTCGTTGACAACCACGGCGACGACCTCAAGTCCCGCGGGCCTCTATCCAATCACAGCCAGGGTGGGCACGCTGACGGCAGCCAACTACACCTTCAATTTCGTCAACGGAACGCTGTCGGTCGTCCAGGCGCCTTCCGTATCGCTAACCACCTCGTCCACGCTGAACGGATCACATAGCGCTGGTTACACCTTGACCATCACAATCAAGAACACCGGTACCGGTCCTGTACCCAACCTGGCCTTGACCGCATCCACACTGGGCACGACATCGGGCTCGCCCTTGCCGCAGACGTGGGGAACTGTTCCGGTAGGCGGAACAGCTACCTTTACGGTTGCATTTCCTGGGAGCGCGGGCGCAGACGGCGTGGGGGTGGCGGAAAAGTATGCTGGAACGTATACCGGAGGCACGTTCTCAACCAGTCTTCGCTCGGTAACGCTGCCGTAGCCTGGAAAGAATCAAACCGTTGAAGAACAAAAAAAATTGGAGAAGACGATGAAGAGATTTACTAATTTGCTGGTATTTCCCGTGGTCGTTGTGGGTCTCCTGCTGGCAGGCGCGTCGGCCAGGGCAGACACCATCACCATAAGCCTTGACTCGCAGTATCAAAGTGGTCCCGGATCTGTGTTTACGTTCTTTGGGACACTGACCAACACAGGCAGTGACACCGTGTACTTGAACGGATACACTCCAGTGTTAGATGCAGGTCTAGTGTTGGATGGCAACCCGTTCTTCGCCAATGCCCCCTTATCCTTGGATCCGGGGCAGTCCACCGCCGATATCGAGCTTTTTACCATCACCGTTCCACCTTACGGGTTGGGGTCTAATTTTTACGCGGGAACGTTCGAAATTCTAGGTGGTGGCCCTTCGGATGACAGTCTGTTGGGTTCTGCGGACTTCAATATCAACGTTACGCCGGAACCAACCAGCCTAGTGTTGTTACTGACCGGTATGGCCGGGCTCGCAGGAGCTCTCCGCCGCAAGCTGATTGGTTAGGCAAGATATTGAATGGGGAAGCCTATCGTTTATCGGGCTTCCCGCCTGAGCCTGCGGCTGTGGGTTTGCACGCGTTGTCCGTCACAGTCAAGCCGGCTATTTCTGTGTATGTCGAAGTGATTGGAGGGAAGAGCCTCTGAGATTATCGACTCGGATTCCACTTTACAGTGGGTTTGCTCAACTTGATGCATTACAGCTTAAATTGAGAAACAACGTCGGTCAGATGTTTTGCCGAAGCCAGGATTACCTTGCCGGTTTTTGCGGTTTCCTGTGATGCCGATAGCGAAGCATCCGCAAGTCTTGACACCGCGGCGGCATTATCGGCGATTCCCTCGCTGTTGCTCGATTGGTCCTCTACCGCCCTTTCTGTTTCTTTGGCAAGTGTTTCCGTCTGAGTGGCATGCCGAATGATTTGCGAAAGCACCTCATGGGCTTTCTCCGTGCGTCTTTGCCCATCTTCAACGCAGGCACGGCTTGAGTTAACGGCGGCAGTGGTTCGCGCCGTTTGTTGCTGAATGCTCGCAACCATGCCGGCAATCTCTTCTGTTTGGGTACGCGTTCGTTCGGCCAGCCGCCGCACTTCTCCCGCAACCACCGCAAAGCCGCGTCCATGTTCACCAGCGCGAGCTGCCTCTATCGCTGCATTGAGAGCCAGCAGGTTGGTCTGCTCGGATATCTCGCGGATTGTTGTAACGACATTGCTGATTTCCTGTGCCTCCGACTCGAGCCGCGCCATCAGTTCGCTGATCTCAGTAGAGGAGGCGGCCACCTGTCCCATCGTCTCAGTAGCGCTGGCCATCACTTCGCTGCCGCTGGTTGCGCTGGCCGCTGATTCCAGACTCGCTTCCGCGGTTTTATGCGAATTCATCGAAATTGCATGACATTTTCCTGTCATCGACTGTGTCGAACGAAGCACGAGGTTTGCCAACTCCACCTGCTGCTGGCAATTATTTGATGTGATTGCGTTCTGGTCGCCGAGATGGATCGCCCCGTCTTCCAGCGAAGCGGCCGAATCCTTCAACCCCTGCAATATGTCATGCAGAAGAAGAATTGTTCGATTGAGTCCTGATCCCATCTGCCCGACTTCATCTTTAGATTCAACCGCAGCCTGTACCGTCAGGTCACGATACGAGAGCCGATCCAGCACCTCACATGCATTGACTATCGGATCGCATATAAGATGCGCCAACCGCCACGCCATGACGAGATCAACCAGTATGATGAACGCCAGCAGGGCGCCAACCACCGTTTGAAACTGGCTTTCAAACTTCTCTGTCGCCACTTCCTGCTTTTCAACGTCGGCTGACAACGACGCGTTGACGCGGTCTCCATCTGATTGAGCTTCAGTATGATGCGATCTGGTCACACGTATTCTGTGAATTCCGCCAAGGCAAACCGCGCCCAGAATGATCGTGAATACGCACATCCAGCCAAAAGAGAGATAGAGCTTACGCTTTAGCGGCAGATCGCCAAACCACGCCAGAGATTTCTTCCAAATCCAAACCATAAAGTGACTTCTCGACTGAATATGAATAGGTCCCGATCAATTCATCGGTAATTTTCGTGCCAAACGTTAGTCCTAAGTTACTTCGGTGGGAGTCAGCACATTAAACCGTCAGCGGCTATTGCCGATGATCTATACAGTTCACATTTGTGCTCGTTTTATTGTGCAGGAGCTGGTAAGCCGGTGTGGCTGGCAGCATATTAGGGAATTGCAATGGAACTGTTGAATTGGAGTGACCAGTTTTCGGTGGGTGTGAAGCGAATGGACGACCAGCATAGAACACTGGTAGGAATTCTTAACAAGCTCTACGATGCCATGATGAACCACTGCGCCATTGAAGTAACAGAGCCGCTGGTTCAGCAATTGGTGAATTATACCCAGACCCACTTTGCGGACGAAGAAGCTTTGATGGCTGCCAGCGGCTTTCCTGAAATCGATGAGCATCGTGAGCAGCACCGGCGGCTGATTGAGCGCGTCCAGAGCGAGGTTTCCCAAGCAGCCAGAAGAGACCTCTTCCAACCAGTGCCGCTGCTGCATTTTCTGAAAGAGTGGCTTACGATCCACATCCTGCAGGAAGATAAGCTGTACGGGCCATGGATGCAAAATCACGGATCGCACTGATGCACACACAGGTCTTCTATAACGAGCAAATGTCTTAGCGCGTCCATATTCCATTCCATCCACATTGATCTTTCTTTGCAACGCCTATTTTTTTGATGGGTTTCGGAACGGGTGGAGATCAACTGCGCGGCAAGCAAAAATATCTGTTCCAACGAGGATTTGCGGGATACAGACATCCTGCATTCGCTCATTGAACCTGAAAATTCGAGTTTATTTTTTCTTGGAGCAAGAGTGATGACGCTATCCGCTATTGAAGTGAACAATTTGAAGCAAGCCAGCGCGGTCGATGGCGTGTTGCCAGGCGTAGTTGACCGCTGGAGTCCGCACTCTTTTGCTGACCGCGAGGTAAGCCGCGCGGACCTGCGAATGATCTTTGAGGCCGCTTGCTGGGCCGATTCGGCACCTGCGGCGCGGCAAGCGCTCACATAGACTTCCTTCAGGGGGTCTCGAACTTGGCTCATGCACAGTCTTCGATCTCTATCTGTCGTGTCTGCTTTCGATAGAGTAGGAACTGGGAGATTGCATTGACGAAAGTACGCATTGTCCACAAGAAGGCTGCCCGAGGCCGTGCCGCATCCCACAGACTGCGCCTGGGATGGAGATCCAGACTGATCATTGGCTCTATTTTATTGATTCTTAGCCTTTTGGGACTGGGAGTGACCGCCCGCCTTCTGGCTCCAGACGCAAATACTTCTCGCCAACGTTTTGACGCCATTATTGTGCTAGGTAATCCCGCTGACAGCGACGGCAACCCAACGCCGGAGCAGTTGGCCCGCGTGACTGAGGGAGTGCACGAATATGAGCGTGGCGTTGCGCCACGGCTGATTCTGACCGGGGGGGCAGCCCACAATCACTTCACAGAAGCACAGGTGATGGCGCGGTCGGCAGAGGCAATGGGAATTCCGAAATCGGCAATTTTCGCGGAACCGGAGGCCAGGGACACGATTCAGAATGCCTGCTATTCGGTGCGCATCATGAGGGCGCACGGCTGGCGCTCGGCGGAGGTGGTCTCGCGCGCCAGCCATCTGCCCCGTGCCAGTATCATATTCAGCAAACTGCCAATCGAGTGGCGCACCCATGCGGCGCCGCCTCTGGAACCGGAGTCGGCTGCTTACCAATGGGGCGCGGGCACCGTCGAAGCAGTCAAGACAGTGCGTTATCTGGTTTGGGCGCAGTGGGCCGACCGTTGTGAGCCATAACCACCTGCCACCTGCGGTGGGGCCAAACGCTCGCTATTCGCTCGCATGGGCTGCTTTACCGAGCCAGCTGGTCTCGGGCACTTGCGGTGGGGCCAGAGGCTCGCTGTTCGCAAGAGCTTATCTTTCACTTAAGGTCGGGATAGGGGGCTAAGTTTTCAGGTTTGCATTGTCGCCCGTCGGCATGGTCCTGTAAGCTGGATAACAATGCGTAATTCATTAATTTTTTCTGCCTCTCTTGCCGCCGTAGCCGCCTTGGCTGTGTTGACCGGAAGCTGCGCCGTGGCGCAAAGCACCGCCTCCAAGATGGCCGGTAATGGCACCTACATTGCCACTGACCCGCTGGCTAATGTGCATTATGATAACCGCTTTGATGTTTCGCTTGGCTTGGCCTATGACCGCATGAAGGCCGGACCAAATGTGCTGGAAGGGGCCAACCTGGGCGGGCTCGATCTTTCCGCCTCCTATTGGTTCAGCAAACATTTTGCATTGGAAGGCTCGGGGCGCAGCTATCTAGGTACCAGCGGTGCCGGTGCGTCGAATGCTTATGTTCATCACGGGCCCTTCGTCAGCCAGTACATTTTTGCCGCTGGACCCGAATGGTTGGGGCCGCACAACAAACATGGTGCTATCAGTGCCCACCTGCTGGCGGGCGGCTCATACTTTGATGCGCATCTAGGTAACGTGACACCGGCAACGGAGAATTTCTACAATAACCAGATTGCCCCAGCGGCGATCATCGGTGGACACATCGATCTGAACCGTTCACCCCGCTGGGTCGTACGCTTCACGCCCGACGCAGTGTTGACGCATTACAGCATCAACTACGGAGACAAGATTTCGCAGTTTGACGTGAACTTTGCCTTTTCGGCCGGAGTGGAATACAGGTTCAAAGGGAAACGCTAGAACCCGCATTGTCTGAGCGGGTGAAATTTTAAGCAGAAATCTGGACCAGACCGGGGTTCCCCGCGACAAGTTCTGTCGTTGGGAACCCCGGGCAGTTTTGCCCCGCATTCATCTTTTATACATAAATAGTTCCCGCTACCCGAATTTGTCTAAATATGTGAACCAGCTGTGGATTGCACAGAGAATTCCTGCGGTTTCTCATTTTCTGTCAAGCAAACAATCTATTTTGGGATTCGTATCTCTTTGGTCATAAAGGGACAGAAGTTTTTTCAATCTTTGCCGAAGATATATCTAAGAGTGCATAGGCTATAGGTAGCCAGACAAAGACGGAAGTGCCAAGCCCGGCGAATGTGTTCACCCTCCCTTAGCGGATGGGTTCCGGGGCTTGGGGCCGTCTCAGGTCTGCACCTGAGCGGATCTTCACCGCGAGCATGAACCGCAACCACGGTTACGCTCGAATCAGGAGAGATGCGACAAATCGAGAGCAGCGGAAAGCCCGAAAGGTGCTTGGCGCTGCTCTCGATTTTTATTGCGCGGAAACAGGTCGGCGTATCACTAGGGTGCTGAACCCAGAGGCATTAAGCCTCTGAGGCTCTCATAGGAGGGCGCGTTCACTTTGGTTTGCTACTGGTCTGCTCTCGCGCCTCTCAAATTTCATGAAAACCGAGGCGGCTTAGGCCGCCTTTTTCTTTGCGAGGAGATTTCCGCATGAATTCGTTATCGAATATCTGGAACCACCCTAAGACCTCGGCTACAGGAGTGTTAATCGGGATCATAACCATCGCCAGTGTACTTGCGCAGCAGGGCATCACGCTGGGCGCAGCCGGAAGCGGCTCCGTGGTAACACTGGCCAGCGGCCTAGCCACTGCACTGCTCGGCCTGCTGGCCCGCGACCCGGCTAATTCGGCAAGCAACACCAACGGGACTGCCAAACTGGGTGTCTGGGCGCTGATTACCCTGCTCTTGCCATTGCCTCTCATGGGTGCTCGGGAACCAGAGTGGCCCAGAACATTGTCAACTGGACTCCTGCACTGCAAAGTGCAGTAGCGACAGTGAATTCGACCGCAACACTACTGGACCCTGCCGATGCGCCGATTTTCACAGCTGCCACAGTTGGCTTCAATGCCGCCAGCAACGCGCTCGTTGCCCAAGCCAAGGCATATCTCGCCAACCCGACGGCCCCGGTGCTTCAGCAGTTGCAAGCAGCCGTCGTAGCGTTTCAGCAGCAGGTAAATGCATCGCTCTTGTCGGCAGCCAGGATTACCAATTCCAACAGCCAGCAACATGTGTTGAATGCGATCAACGGCGTGGCAACCGTTGTGACCGCGATGCTCGCTCTGGTGCAGTCGGTCAGCAGTAAAGCGCAGGTGGCGCAGATGGCCGCTCAATCGACCATCAAACTGGCTGTGGTGCGGCCCTACATGGATGAAGACGAAGCCGCCGCAATGGTGGCAGAGCACTACGGCGAGCCTGTGGAAATGGCGCGCCTTCAGGTGGCGCGGGTGCAAATAAGCATGGCTCAGGCAGGACTTTAGGCAAGAAACTGGTGAGTGGCACGGCTCTGCCTTGCGTCTTTTTCTCCACCCCAACGGCAAAGAATTGCTGCTGGGGACTCTAGTCTGACGCGAGATTCGGAGCATTTTAGCGTTACGGGCTAAAATGAAATGAGTCTCGCCCATGCGAAAGTGGCGGAATTGGCAGACGCACCAGACTTAGGATCTGGCGGAGCAATCCATGGGGGTTCGAGTCCCCCCTTTCGCACCAAGCCACAATCCCGCCCCGACACGGCCGGAGTAATCTGGAGAAACCATGAGCCCATCCGCGCAACAGCCACAAATGAACCTTGTCCAGACCCCCGACTTCCGCGAGTCTTATGCCAACAGCGTCCAAATCCGCGTCAGCGTTTGGGACTTCCAGTTGGTCTTCGGTCTGGCCTCCAGCGAAGCTCCAGACCAGATCACCATCCGCAACCAGAACGGAATCTTCCTCAGCCCGCAGCAGGCCAAGGCTCTGTGGAATATGCTGGGGCAAAATCTGGCTCAGTACGAACAGGCTTTTGGCACACTCAACTTGGAACCGCAGGGCCACGTTGTTCCGGTTCCGCAGGGTCCGGTCAACTAGTCGTGCGCGGGAAGAAACTCATGCAGCCGCGGATGAATATGCAGCCTTCCGCCTGGATGATCTTCCCGGCTGTTTTTGCGGCGCTCCTTGCCAGCCACTTCACGCTGCTTGCGCTGCCCTACTATTGGGACGAGGCTGGCTACTATATTCCCGCGGCCTGGGACTTCTTCCGCACCGGCTCGCTCATCCCGATCAGCACGATGACTAACGCCCATCCCCCGTTGCCCAGCGTCTATCTGGCGCTCTGGTGGAAGCTTTTCAGCTACTGCCCAGTGGTAACACGAATAGCCGTGCTGGTGGTGGCTTCGCTTGGACTCACGGCGGTCTGGCAACTGGCGATGCGGCTGATCGGTGTGCCCGCCGTCGCCTTTTGGACCGTTTTGCTTACGGCACTTTATCCCATATGGTTTGCGCAAAGCACGCTCGCGCACGCCGACATCTTTGCCGCGGCCTGCACGCTGTGGGGGTTGGTTTATGCGCTACCCACGCGCGGAGCCCTGATCCATCAGGCTAGCAAGCCCTGGGCTGCCGCTCTCTTTTTCGCCTTGGCCGGACTCTGTAAGGAGACCGCAATCACGATTCCGCTCACCCTGGCCGCGGTCAGCCTCTTTGAAAGCTATCGCGCACCCGGAATGGCGCGCATTCGCCTATGGCGTGAAGCCGTGTGGTTCGCAAGCTGCACCTTGCCATTGGCTGCCTGGTATGCATTTCATCGATGGAAGACAGGCTTTCTCTTCGGTAATCCCGAGTTTCTACGCTACAACGCCCAGGCCAACCTCGAACCGTTGCGCATTCTGGCCGCATTTGGCCACCGCATTTTGCACCTGACCGCGCACATGAACCTCTTTGTGCCAGTGGTGATCGCAATTACCGCGTTGTTGCTGGAGCCGCGAAAAGATAAAAGTCAGGGGCCAGGGGTCTGGGGTCAGGAGAAAGCCGGCAAGGACATTGCTGCCGAGGAGGATCGTGCTGCAATTTCTGCCCCCGCACTGCGACGGATTTTTCTTTTGCTGCTGATGAATGCCGCGCTCTTCAGCGTTCTGGGCGGCGCGCTGCTCACCCGCTATCTGCTGCCCATGTATCCGTTGGTGCTGCTCTTGGCTGTCACTACTTTTTACCAGCACATGCGTTGGTGGCAGGGATTGGCCGCATTCTCCGCCGTAGCCTTTGTCTTTGGAATCTTTCTCAATCCTCCGTACGGCTTTGCCCCGGAAGACAATCTGGCCTACGCGAACGTGATCCGCCTGCAACAGAACGGCATCGCTGAACTCGAAAAGCGCTATCCCGGCGCAACCGTGCTCTCCGCGTGGCCAATGACCGACGAGCTGACGCGGCCTGAGCTTGGTTATTTGAAACAGCCTTTCGCCGTAGTTCCGGTTGAGGACTTCACCGCCGAGCAGATTGCTCGTGCCGCCGGGGAGCCTGAGAATTACTCCGCGGCTCTGGTCTTCAGCACCAAGTACGATCCGCAGTCGCCGCTCTTCACGCTGGGGCCAAAAAGCAAGGCGATGGATGAGCGCTACTTCGGCCTACACCACGATCTGCCGCCCGAAGTGATCGTCCGCGAGCTTCACGGCCAATTGGTCTGGAAGCAGCAAGACCAAGGCCAGTGGGTCGCGCTGATCCGCTTCAATCGGCAGTTTGAGGCGCGGCTGGATCAGAGTGGTTCGTCACTTTTCCCTGCTCTTCCATAAACGACCGCAGAATCAGCGTGGCGGCCACCTGATCGACTACGCGGCGATGCTCCTGGCGCGCGTGCCCGGCCTCATACAAAATCTGATGCGCCTCGCGGGAGGTCAGCCGCTCGTCCCAGAGATGAATCGGCAGGCGGGTCATCTCGCCCAGCGTCGCGGCAAAAGCCTGAGTTTTGACGGCCTGGGGGCTTAGTTCTCCAGACAGATGCACCGGATTGCCGACCACGATACCCACCACCCCAAACCGCCGGCAGAGGCGCGCCAGCGAGCGCAGGTCTTCGTGCTGGTTGTGTCTTCGTTCCAGCGTCAGCACCGGCTGCGCGGTGAGGCCCAACTCGTCTGAAACAGCTACGCCGATGCGGCGATTGCCAACGTCGAGGCCTAGATAGCGAGGATGGGTTGTACTCTCCAGCGTTCAGCTCCTGATTTCCAGCATACGGCCCACGGCGGCAAAACGGCGAAGAATTGCCCCTTTCGGGCGTAATCCCCGTTACAATCTAGAGAGGGGAGTCCTCATAAGGGCTTTTTGCGTCTTTTTTGAGAGAAGGGTCGACTGCAACGGATGGCGAACCGCAGACGGACGAGCAATAGACGAAAGAAAGGCTCCGGCGCGGTGGCGATCCTGTGGTCGGTGCTCTTTCTTTTGTTTTTCTCGTATGTGGCGGGTGCGACGGCGTGGCTGGTTCTTATGCCCTATGGGCCAGATACGGAGACCATCGTCGAACTGGCTCCCGGATCGTCTGCGTTGCGGATGGGACGGCAACTGGAAACCGCAGGCGTGGTGCGCAGCCGGTATCTTTTTGACCTGGTGCGATGGTTGAAACGGGGAACGCTCAAAGCAGGCGAATATCGCTTTGACCATCCGGCTTCGGTCACAGAGGTTTACGAGCGCATCAATCGCGGAGACGTTTATACCCGGACGGTGGTCATTCCCGAAGGCTCTAGCCTTTTCGAGATTGCCGCGCGGCTGGAACAGGCGGGTTTTGGCGAGCGCGATGACTTTTTAAAAGGCGCGGCAAAGCAGGTGAATCTGATAGCTGATCTGGACCCGAGGGCGACCAGCCTGGAGGGCTACCTGTTTCCAGATACCTATCATTTTCCCCGCAAGTTTGGCACGGCGCAGATATGCGCGACGATGGTCAGGCGTTTTCGAGCCGTTGCGGCACAACTGGGATTGAAGGGAAATGTGCATCAAGTGGTGACTTTGGCTTCGCTGGTGGAACGCGAAACGGCAGTAGACGCGGAGCGGCCCTTGGTGGCCAGCGTCCTTGAAAACCGACTGACCAAAAAGATGGCGCTCATGACGGACCCTTCCATTATTTATGGACTGGAGTTGCAGGGACGCTGGCGGGGCGCCATCTACCAGAGCGACCTGAAGTTTGACACGCCCTACAACACGTATCTTCACGCCGGCCTGCCGCCGGGTCCGGTGGCGAATCCCGGGATGCGGTCGCTAAAGGCGGCGATGCAACCGGCCCACACTGACTATCTGTACTTTGTGGCCGCCGGAGCCAACCCCCAGGGCGGATCGCTGTTCTCCCGCACCATTGAAGAGCATGAACATAACGTAGCCGGCTACCGGAATGCCGTGAAGAAGGCAGGCAGCCAGTGAAAACAAGTTCCCGATGTTTGTTAGCCGCGACGCTGATTATTCCGCTTCTGCTGCTCTCCGGCTGTTCGCTGATCTACACCAGGCGCAAATTGCCCATCCCCAAAGAGCCCACCGTAACCCATACAGCCACTGCGGATGAGTTGGTGGCGCGAACCAACCAGCGCTGGGCACAGCTCGATAGTCTGAACGCCACCGTCGAAATTCGGGCTAGCGTACTGAAGAGCAAGGAAGGTGTGGCGAAGGATTACACCTCATTCCGCGGACACATCCTGATGCGGAAGCCGGAACTACTGCGAGTGCTGGGACAGGTTCCGGTGCTGGGCACGCGTATGTTCGACATGGCCAGCGACGGCAAGAACTTTACGCTGCTGATTCCCTCCAAGAACAAGGCATTCAAAGGCTCCAACGCACTGAAGAAAAAGTCGGCCAATCAATTGGAGAACCTGAGGCCAGACTTCTTCCTTGACGCAATGGTGGTGCGCGGGCTGGAGCCGGACGATTGGTATGGTGTGGTGGCGGATACGGAGACGGTGGAAGACACCAAGCGAAAGCATCTGTTTTCCGTCCCGGAATACATTCTGAACATTAGCCGCCACAACTCCGGCAGCAGGCAGTTGACGCCGGTTCGCGTCATTACTTTTCATCGGGACGATCTGTTGCCGTATGACCAGGATTTGTATGACAGCGATGGCAACCTGGAGACCCAGGTCAAGTACTCGAATTACAAGAACTTCGATTCCGGCAGCTTTCCCACGATGATTAGTATCAAGCGCCCGCTTGAGGATTACTACATTGTTCTGACGGTCGATGAAGTGAAGCAGAATATGCCTCTCACCGACGACCAGTTTCAGATCAAGATTCCCGAGGGAACCAAAGTACAGAGCATGGAGTAGTGGCTCGCGTGTTAGCATCCCGGAAAGCGCAATAACGGACTTTCTGGGGAGCCTAGTATGGAAAGCAACCTCCGCCCGCTCACGCTCGGTGAGATTCTGGACCGCACGGCCCAGCTTTACCGCTCGAATTTTCTGCTTTTTGCCGGCATTTTTTCCATTTATGCCGGTGTCACGACGATTATCGGCCTACTGCAAATTGGACTGGGCGTATGGCTGAAAGCTCAACATATGGCTGGAGCGGTGATATGGGTAACCGTCATCGGCTCATGTGTCGGTGTGCTGGCCGTCCTTCTTCTCTTTGGCGCGGCCATTGCCGCCATCAGCCGCGCCGTGGCCTGGGTTCATCTGGGCGAGACAGCCACCATTCGCAGCGCATATCAAAGCACACTTCCACAGCTGGGCCGCTATCTTTGGCTGATGATGATCACATTTCTCAGAGCCTGGTCGCCTTTTGTGCTGCTTTACGCTGGGCTTCTTGGAACAATCGCCTATTACGGCGGTTTCAAGGGCATGGGAGCAAACCCCGGCACCGTAACTCCGCCGGTTGGGTTTGCTGCAAGCCCGCAAGCCGAAACTGCCATTGCTATTGCCGGAATTGCCTTCGCTCTGCTGATTATTCCGATCGTTGTCTACACCATCCTGATGAGCCTGCGCTATGCACTGGCGATTCCAGCCTGCGTAGTTGAGAACCTGAAGGCTCGCGTGGCAATCCGCCGCAGCATCGAGCTGGCCAAGCATGCATGGGGACGCATCTTCCTGCTGGGGCTGCTGATCGGCGCCATCAAGCTGATGCTGGTCGGCATCACACAGGCCTTTGTTTTTATTGCGGCATTCAAAAACCATGGTCAAATCGGGCCGGGACTCACCGCGCTTTCGCAAGTGATCAGCTTTTTCACCACATCCTTCCTGGGACCGATCTGGGCCACCGGCGTTACGCTCCTCTACTACGACCAGCGCGTTCGCAAAGAGGGCTACGACATCGAGTGGATGATGCAGGCCGCGGGTTTGACCGTACCCAAGCCGGAGCCGGAAGCCGTCGGTGAACTGCCGGGAGCCGCGCCACAAGATGCTGAGGCTGCGCATGAATGAGCCGTTGCGTCCATTCACGCTCGGCGAGATTCTGGACCGAACAGCCCAGCTCTACCGCGCGCGTTTTCTCGTCTTCCTGGGTATCTCCCTGGTTCCCACCGGCGTAACGCTGGCGCTGGCCTTTGTCGTCGCTCTGTTTGTCGGCTGGTGGAGCTGGTCGGGCGCAGCTTCCGTTTCAGCCGAAGCGGGATACGTTCTTGTCGCGGTCTTCAGCATCGTCGTCGCACTGGTAGCGCTGCCCATTCTGCTGGCTGCCATGGCGCTGGCTGCGGCAGCCATGACTCATGCCGTCTCCCGCGTCTATCTTGGCGAAACCATCACCATTCGCGATGCCTACAAAACCGTGTGGCGACGCGGCTGGCGTTACGGATGGCTCGCCATTCTTCAGGCTTTTTTCATTTTCATTGCTCCGATGATCGTCTGGACAGTATTAGTGATTCTCGCCTCCGTTCTCGCTGCGTTGGCGGCAAAGGCAGGCATGGGAAGCATCGCCGGCGGCTTTCTCGTCGGCCTGATTACGGTTTTGGCGATCATTGCACTGGTAGGTTATTTCATCTGGATGGGGCTCAGGCTCTCGCTGGCCTTTCCCGCTTGCGTAGTGGAGCAATCGACCGCATGGTCCGCGGTGAAGCGCTCCGCGCGGTTAAGCAAAAGCACCAAGGGCCGCATCTTTCTGCTCTTCCTGCTGGTGATGGCGCTTGGATGGCTGCTTTCTATGGCAGTCACAATTCCGATGACGATTATGATTGCGTTGATTCCGGCCATGAACGGCGCGCAGCACACCCAGGCCGCTTCAATCGTGCTGGTCCTTGTTATGTATGGCGCGGCTTTTGGCGTTCAGGCGCTCGTCAAGCCGGTTTACGGCATCGCGCTCACGCTCTTCTACTATGACCAGCGCATTCGCAATGAAGGCTTCGACATCGAGTGGATGATGATGCAGGCGGGGATGGTGCCCGCGCCTCAGACAGCGCCAGAACCCGCTTCCTGGCTGCCCGCTGCGCAAACTAAATCGCTCACTCCAGCCGGAGAAGCGGAATGACAATAACACCACAAGGAGCAGGAACCATGAACGCACCCAGCCAGCCCACGATGCCAATTCCGATGACATTTGGCCAGACGCTCGACCGAATCTACCGGCTGATGCGCGCGCAACTCAAGCTCTTCCTCGCCGTCGCCAGCGTGCCTGCGGTCGCCATGGTTGCGATGATGGCCATCATCTTTGCGGTTGCCTTCATCCCCATCCTTTCGCAACTGCCCAAGCAGCCCGATCCCGCGCTGATGGCTGGCTTGATGATCCCGTCGATGCTTCTCATCCTGCCGCTGAGCCTGGCCGTCTTTGCGCTTTATCTTGCCGCCGCCATCCACGCCGCAATGCAGGCCAATCTCGGCCTCACGGTCACCTTCCGCGAAGCCTATGCCGTGGCCTCGAAGCGCATCGGCCGTTATCTCTGGCTGACGATTCTGATTTACATCATCGCCTTTCTTCCCATACTGCTGCTGGAGTTGCTGATCTTTGGCGCAACGGGGCTACTCTCTACGAACAATGCCGAACCCAACCCGGCGCTGTTTTTGCTGATTCCGCTGATCGCACTCTTGTTCATCGGCGCCATGGTCTACGGCGTCATCATCGCGATGCGCCTCTCGCTGGCCTTTCCCGCCGCGCTGACCGAAGACCTGCCCGCCGTCGCCGCCCTCCGCCGCAGCAGCCAGTTGACCCAGGGCGCCAAGGGACGCATCTTTCTTATCCTGCTGGTCATCTATGCCCTCGGCTACGCGGCAGAGATGGTGGGCTTCATGGCGCTGGCAGCGGTCATCGGCATCGGCGCGCTCATCATGGCGGCCTGCGGCGTGCAAATGCCTTCCGCGGCGGGCATTACCGGACTCGTACTGGCAGGGCTCTTGCTCTGTGCCTTCCTCTTCCTGTTGTCGGCTCTTCTCTGGTCTGCCTTCTCCACGGCACTCGCCGTTCTCTATCACGATCAGCGCTTGCGCAAGGAAGGCATTCTGTCTACGCCAATACAACCCGGAGAGCCCGCATGACAGCTAACCTGCGGCCCATGACTCTGGGCGAGATTCTGGATCGGGCCGTACAAATTTATCGAGGAAGGTTCTTAGTCCTTGCCGGCATCTCGGCGCTGCCTGCGTTGGCGATGTTCGGCATCCATGCAGCCGACAGAGCGTGGCTCCATTTGAACTCGCTCTTTCATTCTTCAGACCGTGGCAGCACTACGGCATGGAATTTTATTGTCTACCTGTTTTACTACCACATCTCTGGCTTTCTAGGACTTTTATTCCTGCCTGCATCGGTTAAATTCACTTCTGACGAAATTCATGACGGAAGCGGCACCTTTCTCTCTTCGCTCCAGTTTGCTAAAGCGAGATGGAAGAGCTTTCTCTGGGTCGCTGTTCTCAAGGTTTTTGCTGTGTTGGTGATTCCGGAAATTCTGATGACAGTGTTGCTTCTTGGGACGGCAATCATCGAAGTCGCTATGGGCACGATTAAAAGTGGAGAGAGTGTTCTCGTCTTTCTTGTTCTCGTATTACTTGTTGCGGGCTTCGTCCTATTTGTATGGTTAAGTGCTTGTCTGTCGCTCGTCGTTCCAGCTTGCGCTATGGAGGGAACCGCCGGAATCGGAGTTTTTCGCCGCAGTTGGTTGCTGAGCAAAGGTAGCCGTTTCCGGGTCTTTTTCACATGGTTGATGGTGGGGGCTCTCGGCTACTTGATGATGTTTGTGGTGCAGTTTCTCTCCTGGAAGCTCGCGATCTTCTTTGGCCACGGACACAGGCTCGGAGTTGCTGCGCAACATCTTTATATCGAGTTGACATCACTACTTTATGCGGCGGTGTCTGCGTTCGTCATCCCGATCTATGCCATCGCCTTAACCCTTATCTACTATGATCAGCGCATACGCCATGAAGGGTACGACATCGAAAGAATGATGGAAGCCGCGGGGATGAATCCGCCTACGCCTGCGCACACCGAGGCTAGTAACGTCGCGACTGCCGAGGCAGTGGAGAATCAGGCTTGACAGTAAGCTCTCAACTCGACCGTGCGATTCTCGCTACGGCTCTGGCTGCGGCATTCGCTGTGGCGTCGCAGGCCTTTGCCGACACCCCCGCCGCTCAGTCCGCAGGCAATATCCGCGACGTTTCGCTGGCCGAATATCGCCAGCATCTGGTCGAGTTGAATGCCGTGGTGGCAGCCTGCGCCAAGGCGCACGGTGCGAAGAGTTGCGATCCAGCGCTCACTGGGCCGGACGATCGTGTACCACTCACGAACGCGCCCAATGCAGAGCGGCGTCCCGTGCGCTATGACTGGCTGCGTACGCTGCTGGTGAAGGCGCAGAGCCCAGACAAAGTCAAGGCAAAAGACAAGGATGAGGGCACGGAGAAGCTCGCCGTCAAGCCGGTCGTTGGATCAGAACCGGCAACGCCGGTCGAGCCGACGCGCCCGCCCAAACCCACCACCAATCAGCTTTTGCAGGCTGCCGAGGCGCGACTGACTGAGGACATTGCCCAGGCGGAAGCAGTATCCACAGCTTCACCCGCCGTCGCAGCCGATCACGCTCAGGAACGCAACGCGATGAAGCAGGTGCTCGCGGGCCGAGACTTCCGCAACCTGGAAGCACCCACGGCGCGCGATTCCTACTTGGAAAAACTAGGCGCATGGCTCAACCATATCTTCGAAAACATCGGCAAGCTCCGCGCACGCTCGGCCTGGGTTGGGGAAGCGCTGGTTTGGGGATTCATGCTGATTGTCTGCGTAAGCCTGGTGTGGGGGCTGATGCAGTTGGAACGCCGCTGGCGCATCCGGCTGGTGCCGGAGAGCGATGGAGCCGCCGCCGGAGCAGCCTCGGCACGCGACTGGCAACTGTGGCTTGCGGATGCACGCAAAGCCGCCGCTGCCGGACAGTGGCGAGAGGCCATTCACTTTGTCTACTGGGCGGCAATTTCGCGGCTGGAATCGCGAAGGTTGTGGCCCGCCGACCGGACGCGCACACCGCGCGAGTATTTAGCACTGGTGTCAGCGGAAGATCCGCGTAAGCCAGGACTCTCTGCGCTTACCCGCAGCTTTGAGCGTGTCTGGTACGGTGGCCGCGCGGCAGTCGAAAGCGACTACCAGCAAGCCGAGCAGCTGGCCAATGATTTGATCTCCGGCAGCAAATCGTCAGGCGGTGCGCGATGAAGTTTCTCTCCTCGCTCGACGCCAAAGACCGCAAACTACTGCTGTGGTGCGTGGGAGTTGCGATAGTTCTGGCTGTAGCCACAGGCTTTCTGCTGCCCAACGGAAACGACAACGACAATCCGCTGCCCTCAAGCTATTTGGCTGGTCAACACGGGGCACGGGCCGCTTATGAGACGCTGCTCCGCTCCGGTTATCCAATTGAACGCTGGGAGCGGCCATTGAGCGAGCTGGCTGCGACCGCTGGCCCGGAGACGGTGGTTGTCATCGCGCAGCCGTACTCCCGTGATACGGCCGACATCAAAGCAGTGCGCAAGATTCTCGAGCGAGGCGGACGTGTGCTCTCCACAGGCTACTGGGGCGGATACATTCTGCCCGGCGAGGCCAGTGAGACGCCCAAAGGCTT
The DNA here is from genome assembly GCA_964414945.1 of uncultured Occallatibacter sp. Classification (GTDB taxonomy): domain Bacteria; phylum Acidobacteriota; class Terriglobia; order Terriglobales; family Acidobacteriaceae; genus Telmatobacter. The sequence goes on along the minus strand of CAYPYJ010000006.1, from coordinate 45,908 downwards.
CAACTTTGCTGCCTGCAAACTCGATCCCGAGGGACTGGATTCGCTGGCAGGAACGGGCGAAGTGTGGATGGTTCCCCAGGCGACCTGGATTGCAAATCCGGCGCAGCGCGTCGAGTACAGTTGCGCAAAGAATCCCGCCATCGTCGAGTACAACTGGGGCAAGGGCCACATTGTCTGGTGGGCCAGCTCGACGCCTCTGGAAAACGGCTCGCTCAGCCGAGCTCACAATCTGGATTTGCTGCTCAACTCGCTGGGGCCGCGCACCGGTCATCGCTTCTATTGGGACGAATCGCTGCACGGAGAGATTCGCACGGCCTGGAGCTATGCGGGCGGGCTGGCTTGGAATCTGCTGTGGATTGGCTTGCTGGCCTTGGCGCTGCTGATCGTCTTCAGCTTCAGCCGTCGCAGCGGGCCAGTGCGCGACCTGCCCCCGCCCACGCGCGCCACGCCCATTGAATTTCTTGAGGCGCTGGGCTCGCTTTATCGCAACGCGGGAGCCGCATCGACTGCCGTTTCGATTGCCTGGGAACGCTTCCGCCGCCACAGTTTGCAGCTTTGCGGGCAACGGGGCAGCAAGATGAACGCAACCGAACTGGCAGCGGTGATTCGCCGTCGCTTTCCGCAAGCTGACATCAGCCTTGAAGCCGACTTAACTGACTGCGAAGAGGCCGCTAGTGGTGAAATGACCAACTCCCGCCAAGCGCTCAAGCTGATTCAAACGCTGCATGGGCACTACGAAAACCTACAAAACGCGGCTAGTCCGGGTAGTCCGTCCAGCAGCATAGCCGCACAATCTGAAAGAATTCAATCCAATCCGCAGGAAAGGCCACTATGAGCCAGGAAAACCCGCTAGACCTAAACCAAAACGCAGACGGCGCGGAGCGCTTGAAGGCCACCAACCAACTCATCGCCCACTCACGCGCCGAATTGGGCCGCGTCATCTCCGGCCAGAATGAGGCCATCGAGGAAGTTCTGATCGCCGTTCTCTGCCAGGGCCATGCGCTGCTGGAGGGCGTTCCCGGCATTGCCAAGACGCTGATGGTGAAAGCTCTGGGACGGCTGCTCGGCCTGGGCTTCCAGCGCGTGCAGGCCACGCCGGACCTGATGCCGGCGGACATTCTGGGCACGACGATTCTGCGTCCCGGTTCTGCGGACTTCGTCTTTCACGCCGGTCCCGTCTTCACCGACCTGCTGTTGGTGGACGAGATCAACCGTATGCCGCCGCGCACCCAGGCCGCGCTGCTCGAATGCATGGAAGAGCGCCAGGTGACCACCGACGGTACGCGCCGCCCTCTGCCCGGCTGGTTCACCGTCTTCGCTACGCAGAATCCCATCGACTTTGAGGGCACATATCCGCTGCCCGAGGCGCAACTCGACCGCTTTCTGCTCAAAATTCGCGTGGCCTACCCCAGTGAACAAGACGAGCGGCAGATTCTTGAACGGCATCACGCAGGCTCAGGTGCTGGATTACTGGAAGACGCCGCAATCGAGCCGATTCCCGAAGGCCTGCTTGCCGCCGCCAGCGCCGAAGTGCGCGCCATCCGCATTGAACCGGAATTGACCACCTACATTCTGGCTCTTGCCCGCCGCACCCGCGAGTGGCCTACGCTGCTCCTGGGCGCGAGTCCCCGCGCTGCTCTGAGTCTGATGCGCGTGGCCCAAGCCATTGCCGCATTTGATGGTCGCGACTACTTGCTTCCCGACGACGTAAAGCGCGCCGTCCAGCCCGTCCTACGCCATCGCGTGATGCTCAAGCCCGAAGCCGAGCTGGAAGGCTTCGACGCCGACCGCGTCCTCGCCGACGTTGTTGCCGCCGTCCCGGTGCCCAGGCAATGATCTCTGCCTCGCTCCGTCCCAATCCGATCAGCGCCGTGTGCGAACGCCGACGCCGCTGGAGCTTTGGCCTCACGCCGAGAACCATTCTTTTGTTGCTTGTCGGCTTCGTCTGGCTGGTCCCCGGCTTTTGGCAACCAAGGCTGGCTTGGGCGATGGTGGCTTGGGATGTGCTGGTGCTGACCTTTGCACTGCTTGACGGCCTACGATTGCCCGCAGCCGCCAAGTTGACCGCCAGCCGAAGCTGGTCGAACGCACCCGCCCTCGACAGCGAGACTGAAATCGAGCTGACCATCGAGAACCACGGCAAAATGATCGTCGAATGCCGGTTGGTGGACGATCTACCACCGGCGTTGGCCGCTGAGCCGGAGACGCTGCGTCTAACCGCATTTCCTCGCGTTCCTGCCCGCCTGCGCTATCGCGTCAAGCCTTCGGAGCGCGGAGACTGGGAGACGGGCTGGTTGTACGTGCGCTATCGTTCCGGACTCGGCCTCTCTGAACGCTGGGCGCGCGCGCCGCTGACGCAGACCGTTCGGGTTTACCCAGCCTTGCGCACTGGTGAAGAGCAGCAAATTTTTCTTGCTCGAAGCCACCAGATCGATCTGCAATTGCGCCGCGCACAGCAGCGCGGACTGGGCCGCGACTTCGAGAGCCTGCGCGACTACCGCGAAGGCGACGACTTGCGCGACATTTGCTGGACGGCTACGGCGCGCCACGGCAGCCCAATCACCCGCCAATATCAGACCGAGCGCAGCCAGCCGGTATGGATCGTGCTCGACTGCGGACGACTGATGCGGGCGCGTGTTTCTATGGCACAAACCCCAAAAAATTCCGGCCGTGCGCCAAGCACCAAGCTCGACCACGCATGCACCACCGCCGTCGCGTTGGCACAACTGGCGCTCTACTCCGGCGATCGCGTCGGTCTGTTGGCTTATGGCCAGGGGATTCAGCAGCGCCTTTTGCCTGGGCGCGGCGCTGCTCACCTTCGCCAGCTCATTGAGTCGCTCGCCCAGGTGCGCGCCGAAGTCGCCGAGGCCGACCACCTGAGAGCCACAGCCGTGCTCAACCGTCTGCAACCCCGCCGGTCTTTAGTCTTGTGGATCACGGACTTAGCCGAAACTTCGATGCGTCCAGAGGTCATAGACGGCGCGTTGCAACTGCTGCGCCGTCACGTGCTTCTCTTTGTTGCAATGGCCCAGCCAGAAGTGGAGCAGATTGCCCAGGCAAGGCCGAAGAATGTGGAGCAGCTCTTCCGCGCCGCCGCCGCGCAGGAGATGGCCGGCCGTCGCGAACTGCTTCTAGCCCGCCTCCACGAGCAGGGTGCGCTCACTCTCGATCTGAACCCAGACGCGCTGACTTCCTCAGTGCTGAATCACTACCTGACGGTGAAAGAACGCGCGCTAGTGTAGGATTTCTCTGACGACTGAAAGGGCGAATATGGCGAATGCGAGGGGAAATAGACCTGGTAGATACGCAGCGTACCTCTGCTCTGCATTGATTTTCGCAGGTCTCACGGCGTGTTCCATGCAAGATACGAAGCGTGATCTGCGGAATGCGATAGCTCGATTAGATTCGAAGCCGAAGCAGCCCGAGCTAGCCTTGCCACCCGCGCAGCTCCCCCTGCCAACCACTGCCGCAAAGACGACGAAACACGCTAAAGCGGTGGCGGCGGAACCCTCGTCTGAACCCACCCAGCCGGAACTCGTCGAGTACCTCCGCGGAAAGCTGCTCACGCTCAGCCCGAGCGACGGAATCAACGACAATGTTGAGGTCAAATTCGATCCGTCTACCGGTACATTGACCGTTATCCAACCCATGAGCCGTTGCGATCAATATCTGGGTGCACTCAGTTCCAGTAACATTTCCTGGGATGTCTTTGATCCAAGCGGCGGGAACAATTCAGGACGAGAGCTTCTGCGGCTTACGGCAACTTCGGTGAGCGGAAAAACGGCTAGGGCCTGCTTCGATGATAAGGGCCGTCCGGAACGCGGAACATCCACCAATCGAGTTCGGTTGCTCTTTTCCCTTGCAAAATCGGAACAGATTCCCGGATTTGAGGGCAAGATGTCGAAGGCCATGAAGAAGCTGATTGTCCTTTCCGGCGGCGTTGAGGAAAAAGAACTGTTTCAAGAGCCCAAAGATAAACCCAAATCTGGAGGCAAGTAGCCACCAGCCTGCCTGCAAGGCCAGGGTCTCTTCCCTGTACCCAGCCCCATCATCCCATCGGTGACGCGGTAGCCGTTACGGGGCGCGCAGCCATTACCGGCCGCACCAGTTCGGAAGGCCAGACGTAAACCGCCAATCGTCGCGCGTAGTGAAGCACCGGCTCCACGTCGGGAAGCTCAATACCAAAAGCCGCCGCCAGATCGTTCTGCTCTATCTCCGCCTCGGCCTCTTCAAGCGGCCACGATTCGTGGTGAAGGTTAGCCTTGATCGCCTGCCCATCGCGATTGCTCGAATACAGGCAGTAGCGTTCCATCAGGAAGTATTCAATCGAACCCACTCGGCTCTCCATCAGCCGAGGCGACGGCCCAAGCCCGCGGTAGCGTGCATTAAAGACCACCGGTCGCTGGGCAAGCCGCCTGCGGCTATAGAACTCAAACTCCCGCTCGGAGCGTTTCTCCAGATGCATCTCGGCCCAGTGGTACGGCAGGCGATAGAATGCGCGCCCCACCATTGCCGCCAGTGGATTACTGGCCTCCAAAGAGAGAAAACTCAACCCCGGCGTCCCGGTTTGCGGGTCACGAACATACGTACGCAAACTTAGTTGAGGAAAGCTGCGTGCGCCCGGCAGAGTTGGCAAGCCACGAACTTTGATCTGCTCCATCCAAAACGGCATTACCCCCAGCCAGGCCGATCCCTGGAAAATGTCTACCTGCAAGCCCTCTGGAATCAACGGAGCGAGCAGTGAAGCCGCCACCGGCCAGTTAGCAAACAGCATATCGTTCCAGCGCTGCTTGAGTAGCCAGTGGCCAGACGGCAACGGTCGTGGCTGGTGTGACCTGCGTGGCATGAACTCAAGCATTGCCCATTTGCTCCTGACTGTTTATCCCGATTATCCGCTCTTTCTGTCGTAGACGCAGCGAGCCAGCCCAGGGATACACAACCCTACCTGCCCCAATGCCGTATTCTGTTCGCGAGACCTCATCCATGTCCAGTGAAACTTTTCTACCTCCCGGCGCCCGCAACCAAACCGAAGTCTACGCCGTCCACGGCGCTGACCCCGAGGTACTGGCCTATGCCATGGCCAAGTACTCCCGCTCCGCTCTCTCCATGCGTGAATCGCTCACGGAAATCAGCAGCCAGCGTGCCGAGCAATTCTTGAATACTTTTTATTTCCAATATGGCCATCGCTCGATTGCCGACCTGGCCCACATGGCAGTGGCTGTTGAGCGGCTCAGCCTGCTGGCAGCCATCGTGCTGGTGGACGAACAGCGCTGGGACGGCCAGGAACGCTCCACAAGGTATCAGAACTTTCTCAAATCCGGCTGGTACTTTCCTGATTTTGGTACGGACTCCGCCTCGGCAGAACTATATTCCGAGACCATCACAAGCCTCTTTGCCGCCTACCAAAGCACCACTGCGGCAGTTCTCGAAGCCCTGCGCCGGCGCGTTCCATGCCCGGGGGAAATGAAGCCTGAAACTTACGAACGAACCCTCAAGGCGCGCGCATTCGACGTTGCCCGCTACCTGCTTCCATTGGCCACCAACACCTCCCTCGGACAAATCGTGAATGCCCGCACTCTGGAAACCCAGGTCTCGCGGCTTCTATCTCATCCCGTTGCCGAGGTCCGCGATCTGGGCGTCAAGCTCCGCGAGGCAGCCACCGGCCCCGCATGGAATGTTTACGGTCAGGCCGGAACCGCGCTGGTTGAAAAACTCAACGCGGCCAATCCCGCTCTAGCTGATGAAGCCGCCAACCTACTCACCCGCGAGGTCCGCACCGCTCCAACGCTGGTCAAATACGCGCAGCCTAACGACTATGAGATACAGACCCGCGCCGAATTATCCAACGCCGCGACGGAGCTTCTCAATGGGCTGCCCCACGCAGTGGTGCCTGTCGTCGATCTTGTCGAGCGAACCGAAACCCTCGAGGTCGAGTTGGCCGCCACGCTGCTTTACTCCGCCGCGCACCAACCCTATCGCAAGATTCGCGATCTGGTTGCCGGACTGCCCGAAGCCCGTGTTTCGGAGATTATCGAATTAGGCCTGCGCCATCGCGGCAAGCACGATGAGGCTCTGCGCGCGTTTCACGTCGGCGCGGCTTTACGTTTCGACATTCTAATGGACGTCGGCGGCTTCCGCGATATGCATCGCCATCGCCGCTGCACACAGATCATCCAACCCTTCACTACCCTACATGGTTATGAGACGCCCACCTGCGGCGATCTTGGTCCCGATGTGAATGTCCTTGCCGAAGCAGGGGTCCTCGCCGATTTCCAGTCCGCGATTGAAGCCGCCCACTCCGCCAGCGTTCGAGTCGCAGCCACTCAGACTCCCGAGGCCGCGAACTACTTGCTGCCGTTGGCCACGCGCGTTCGCAGCCTCTTCAAAATGGACTTCGCCGAGGCCCAATACATCATTGAACTGCGCAGCGGCCCCGCAGGCCACTTCAGTTATCGCCGTACTGCGTGGGAGATGTTTCTGGCCTTGAAGCGCCAGCACCCGACCTTGGCTCAGCATATTCGCGTCACCGACTTCACCCAGCCCATCGACCTGTTGCAGCGGTAACTAATTCAGCGTATTGATAGAATCTGAAAGAGCCACCCTATGAGCGTAAGCGCACTTTATCCCGGCACCTTCGATCCGCCGACCAACGGTCACATCGACCTGATCCAGCGCGGTGCAAAGCTCTTTGACCACCTCATCGTCGCCATCCTCAACAATCCGATGAAAGACCCACTCTTCACGGTCGAAGAGCGGGTTGAGATGTTGAAGGAATCGACCAGCGCGCTGAGTAATGTTTCGGTAGCAACCTTTGACGGCCTGATGGTGGAGTTTGCGCGCCAGCAGGGAGCCTCAGCTGTGCTGCGCGGCATTCGCGCAATCAGCGACTACGAGTACGAATTTCAGATGGCTTTGATGAATCGCCGCCTCGCCCCTGAGATCGAGACCGTCTTTTTGCAACCCGCCGGCCGCTACTCCTTTGTCAGCTCACGCATGTTGAAAGAGGTCTTCGCTTTCGGCGGCGACGTCAGCGGCCTGGTCCCACCCAACGTCCTCAAGCGCCTGCGCGACCGAATTGGTGCGAGCTAAACCTATTTTTCTCAACAATTATTGGACTCGCTGATGCAGAAACGAAGGAACCTCCCGCCCACCCTGAGTCACAGCTACTATCTCGATGAACTCTTTTTGAGCGCGATAAAGAATCAGGTAAGCACCCACCGGCCAGAAGAGAATCGGATATGCGGTAAGGTCTTCTCGCTTGTGTCCCATTCCCGGGTTCCGCGCCAATGCGTCGAAGGCGTCAAAAAGCTTGCCAATCCAGCGATCCGCGGCGCGAATGTTGTCCAAGGCAATGTACTCCCAAACCTCGTCCAGATCCAATTCCGCGCACGTGCTGAGAACGTACTTCATGCGCTGACTTTTCTCCGCTCGCGGGACTTTTGCTCAAACCGCTTGCGCGCTTCTTTCGGTTCAACATACTCGCCGCGATCCAAAGAAGCAAGCCTTGCGCCAATCTCCTGGTTGAAGGCGGCAAGCTGCGCGCTGCGCGCCCGATCGTGTTCTTCCAGCAGACGCAAGGCTTCGCGCACAACCTCGCTCGCCGATGTGTAGCGCCCAGATTCGACCTTCCCGGCAACAAAGTTGTCCAGTTCAGGAGTCAGCGAAACATTCATGGGGATATATCTCCTGTATTCGATGCTGAACCGAATAACAGACTTTGTCAATCTCTGGTATTCAATCTGACGGGTTCCTATGTCTCAAAATCAAGAGTGCGACATCTGGCTAGTCCTTCGATTCCTTGATCCCCAGTAGTTCAGCATGGACTTTCCTAGCATTCGTATTGAACGTCAACTGCTTGTCTCGAAATGCGTCCATGTTGCCGCCAGTATTCCGCATCCAACTATTAGCTTCGTCAAAAAGTGCCTGGGTTGCATCTTCAAGGCCTTTACCGCTTACTGGTGCAAAGCCAGCGTACTTCGAAATCTCCCACCTCCCACGCTGCAATGCTAACGCGAGTGGCACAACGTCAAGGTGAAGTGTCTTTTGCTCTTCAATGGCTCCGGGTAAGTTATTTCTTACTTTCCATTCGGATGAAGAATACAACAGTACGAAACTCGTAGCTGAGTCATTAAAGCCGCTCTCGGTCTTCAGGAAATCGTCTGCCCATTTTGTGAGCCAAGACGACTTTCGTTGGGCAATTGCATTCTGACGCTGAATCGATCTATTGATGAGTAAGCCAATGAACGCAATGGCAAGCGGCGTTGCAATTGAGGCCAGCAGTTTAAGATCTTCAATCGGATTTTGGTTCCACATATCTTATTGTTCTCCGTGATCGCTTCGGTGCCAGCTAACCTTGCCCAATCCGACTACGCCTTCGCACCAGCCTTGGCAGACCGCTTCAATTCGTTCCAATCCTTCTCGGTCTGGTCGGCATAGAGCGAGCCGAACTTCGCCAGAGCCTCGGCAAAGCCATCGCCGGTGCCGATGTAGCCATTCAAAATCACCGGGTCGCTGCTGCGGGCGTGGCCGCGTGCCAGCAACTCGCCGCAAAGCTCAGCGTAAGCCTCCAGGCCGCTACCGGAGAGGTCTTCCAGATCGATGGAAGCTTTGTGGTCATTGAGTTGGCGGACCAGATAGTCGCGTCCGCCGAAGTGCGTCCAGCCGAGAAATGGATCGGACTGCGCCTGCATCGCTTTTTGTCCTTCGGCCACACGCTGGCCGTTGTGATGAGGCGGATCGGCATCAGGCAAATAAGGCGCGTAAGCGGAGGCCGGCTCTTCCTTGATCTGCAAAAACAGCGGGTCACTGGGGCCGTTGCCCTCGAAGTAAATGCAATAGTCACGCAGGCCCACGGAGCCAGTGCCCACAACTTTGAAAGCCACGTCCACCGGACGATAGAGAGAGAGAAGGTGCTGCCGCTGCGGTTCCAGCATTTGGCGATACGGGCCAAGAGCGGCCAGCACAGCCGCGGCCTGAGAGCCAGTAACGCGCGTCAGCGTGGGCTTAATTTCCTTGAAACGACGATTGCCAAGCTTGCCAGGGACGGCTTCGGTGAGTTGCTCCAAAGTATGTTGGGGCGTGGCTCGTTCAGCCTTCATCAGCGCCTGATGAACGGGGGCAACCTGGCCCAGCCGATGAACCTGGAAGCGGTTTACTTCGAGCGAAGGCATTTTGGCAAAGGCGCGCATCTGCGTGGAGTAGCGGGCTACAAATTTTTCAACGGCAGCGCGGGCCGAACCTTCCTTGTGCCCGGAGCCGCGACCGGCCAGTGTCAATGATGCAGCCATACGCTTCAGATCCCACTCGAAGGGGCCGCGAATTGTCTCGTCAAAGTCGCTGATGTCGAAGACTAGCCGTCCATCGGGAGCGGCATAGGCGCCAAGGTTGCGCACATGTGCGTCTCCGCATAACTGGCAAACAATGCCGGTATTCGGCAACACAGCTAGGTCGGCGGCCATCACCGGAACCGCGCCGCGGAAGTAGGCGAAGGGCGACTCGATCATCCGCTTGAACTTAAGCTTAATCAGCGCGGGCTGGCGGCCGTGCATCGATCGGGCCAAAAGCTCGACGGCGAGAGTTTTGCGCGCCTTGGGTTTCAGTTCGTTGTGTTCCTGGCGGCCCACCTGCTTGCGTCGCGTCTGACCCAGATTGCGCCGTTCTTTCGGAGTTGCCCATTGCATGACCCGGAAGATACAGCGTCCAGGCCATGCGGCGCAAGTCATTGTGCGGTAAGCGTCTCGTTCTCAAAAAAATAATTTAAAAATATACTTGACATCATACACTGTATGTTATACAGTGTTTATAGTACAGTGTACGAGGTACACCATGACCATCGCAGAAAACCTCTTTGAGAACCTCCGACTAGAACTCCGCCGCGGCTGCTTGACTCTGGCAGTGCTGGTGCAGCTTCGCCAGGAGCACTACGGCTACACGCTGCGTAAGGCACTGGCCGAGCGCGGTCTTGAAATCGACGAAAGCACGCTTTATCCGCTGTTGCGGCGTCTGGAATCTCAGGGGCTGCTTACCAGCGAATGGCGCGAAGAAGAAAAACGTAATAAACGGTTCTATCGCCTCTCCAGCGACGGCGAGCAGATGCTCGGGCAGTTGCTGGATGAGTGGCGGGCCATCAATGCGGCATTGGACGCAACAATCCAAAACACTTTGTAGAAAAGAAGGAAAACGCCATGGAGCTTCTTGATCGCTATTTGCAAGCCGTGAAAAAGCACCTGCCCTGGAAGCGGCAGGACGACATCATCGCCGAACTTAGGGCCAACCTGGAAGCACAGCTTGAGGACAAGGAGTCCGCACTGGGCCGTCCGCTCATCACCGGCGAAGCCGAAGATTGGCTCAGGCAGATAGGCCCGCCGATGCAGGTGGCTGCGCGCTATCTGCCCCAGCAGTACCTGATTGGACCGGCGGTTTTTCCCACGTATTGGTTTGTGCTGCGATTGGCGTTCTTCTGGTCCATGGTCATTTATGCCATCGTAAGCGCTGTGCTGATTGTTACCCAGAATCCGAGCGGCGCTGGAGTCCTTGAAGCGGTGCTTCGCGTGCCGGGGATTTTGATGCAGGTGGCCGCCTGGGTCACTCTTGTCTTTGTGGCAATCGAGTTCGCCGCAACGCATTACCCCGATAAATGCCCAGCGATCGCTGGAGCAGCAGCTAACTGGACTCCGAGTGACCTGCCGCCGTTAGAGAAGGAAGATCTGTCCGGAAAAAAGCCACGGAGCTTCTCGCATGCTGTTGCCGAAGTAGTCTTTGGATTTATCTGTCTGATCTGGCTGTTGCTGGTCCCTCAACATCCTTATATGTTGTTGGGTCCTGGCGCTCTTTATTTGCAGGCTTTGCCCTTTCAATTGGCGCATGTGTGGGTTCAGTTTTATTGGTGGATTGTGGCGCTCACCGTGTTGCAGTTGACATGGAACAGCGTGAATCTTATCCGCGGAAGCTGGCAGCGGCCTGAGCACGTACGACATCTTATCGAAAAGACATTGGGGCTGATTCCACTGGCGCTGTTGCTTAATGTCCGCGATCATGCGTATGTTCTGCTCAAGCCGGCCGCGCTCGACAATGCGCATGACAACGCATCACTGGCTTCTATCAATCAATCGATTCATTGGTGCTTGATGGTGGTTTGTGCCATTGTCATTCTGCAATTCGTATTCGATGCAGGGAAAATGGCTGTGAATGCTTATCGCAAGAACGTGGTGGCAGGGCAGTAAAACGGCATTGCCTGCCACTTAATGCCATTGGAACGGTGCGCGGAGTTATAGTTCATTCATATGGGGACACATCACGCGTGACAGCGCACCGCTTCCGGAGGTTTTTTTGAATCGTTCAACTGCCGCACTTATTTCCATGTTCTCTCTGGCATCTTTTCCACTGGCTAGCCAGGAGCCAGCGAAACCGCTTACTGTCGAGGCGATTTATGCGCACGGGCCATTGATCGGGCAACCGTTCGAGGGGCTAACGTGGTCGCCAGACGGGAAACACTTGACATATATCACTGGCGGCGCTCTTTCCCGTGGCGGCCTCGTCGCCCCAGATGCCAAGAATATCGTCGCGGATCTGGAATGCGATACCCAGATCGGTGCCGAAGGCACGAGTAACTTCTCGCATCGGCGCCATGATGGTCGAAGTGCGAGCACCGAT